>NZ_PISD01000030.1 GCF_002835735.1 Cytobacillus horneckiae
ATTCTTTTCAATATAACAATTATTAGATAATAAAATATTACTATCAATCAACAATAATGATTATACTATTGTTTCTATTGGATTTCCATTACTTTAATAGCCCAAGTAATGGAAATCCAATAGAAACAATGGTTAAGAAGATGTTTATCAAAATTTTATTTTTATGTAAATTTCTAAAAAAATTACTACGGTAGCAAAAGAATTAACACGATTTTAGACTCCTCATGACTTTCCCTTATCTTGTTTAATTTAAACATAATACAGTAAAATATAAAAACCCCAACTTAACGATTATTATGACTATTCTTTGACATTTAAATAGCCAAGGGCGAAATATGCCCTTAGCCATTGCCTTGCAAAAACAATCTGGTCAAATCCTCTTTATTTTTTTAATTGTTTTTTATGCCATTCCCAGGCACTCGCAATAATACTTTGTAAATCCAGTTCTGCCTTCCAGCCCAATTCTTGATAGATTTTATTAGAAGATGCAACGAGACGTGCTGGATCGCCAGCTCTTCGATCAGTATGAATAATATTGGCATTTACTCCAGTAATTTCTTCACATGTTTCAATTACTTCTTTTACAGAATAGCCTGTACCATTGCCAAGATTAAATACAGAAGTATTTATTTTTCCTGTTAAGAGAGCTTGTAGCGCCAAAATATGTGCTGAAGCTAAGTCTGTAACATGTATATAATCTCTAATGCACGTTCCATCAGGTGTATTATAATCAGTTCCGAATACAGAAATTGCATCCCTTTCCCCCAATAAATGTTGAAGAATGATTGGAATTAAATGAGTTTCAGGGTTGTGACTTTCTCCTATTTGGGCAGAGCTATGAGCACCTGCAGCATTAAAATACCTTAATACAATATAATTTAATGAATAAGCATTTGAAAAATCCTCTAATATATGTTCAATCATTAACTTTGAACGTCCATAAGGATTAATTGGATGAGTATTTGTCTCTTCAGTAATAATATCTACGTCAGGAATGCCATACGTTGCTGCTGTTGAAGAGAAAATAAAGTTCTGAACATCATGTTTTAACATCGTATTTAAAAGAGTCAAAGTAGCTGATACATTATTTTGATAATATTTATATGGATCTTGTACTGATTCACCTACTAGGCTATTCGCAGCAAAGTGCATAACAGCATCAATCTTATACTGTGAGAAAATTTTATTAAGAATATTTGGATCGCCTAAATCTCCACGAATAAAAATGGCTTTTTTATCTATTAAGGTTTCAAACCCTGTAGAAAGGTTGTCAAGCACCACTACTTCCTTTGTCTTTACTAGTTCTTTTACTAAGTGGCTTCCTATATACCCTGCACCACCAACAACCAATATCATGTAATCCATCCTTTTCTTCATTTATGTTTTATTTTCTAATAGTTGTCTTGTTTATATACTATTGCCTGTTACTTTCATTCATTTCCAATTCGTCAAATAGCTCAACCCATTTTGACTGTGTTCTTTCTTTGGTGTATTTTTCCATGACTTTCTCATGAGCGTTTATTCCCATTTTTACTGCTTTATCTGGATTTGCTAACAACTGCTCCATTTTTTTCTGCTAGCTCTTTTTCAGAATTAGAATGTACCAGCAGACCATTTTCTCCATCATCGATTATATCCTTTGGTCCAAATGGTGCATCATAACTTATAACTGGCGTAGACTGAAACATTGATTCAAGTATGACCAAACCAAATCCCTCATACTTTGACGTTAATACAGTAAATAAAGACTCTCCATATACCTTTGCCAGGTCAGTTGTATATGAGTTTATAATAACTTTATTATCTAGATTAAGTTTTTTAACTAGATTAATTAGATTCTCTTCCTCAGGGCCAGTTCCATATAACTGAAATTTCACATTAGGGTATTTCAAATGTATGCGATTGAATGCCTGAATTGCTTCATGCATTAATTTATCCTTATGATACCTGCCAACCATTGAGACGGTGTTAAAATCCTTATTACCTTTAAATTTCTTTACATCATCTGTTTCA
This sequence comes from Cytobacillus horneckiae, assembly GCF_002835735.1. Classification (GTDB taxonomy): domain Bacteria; phylum Bacillota; class Bacilli; order Bacillales; family Cytobacillaceae; genus Cytobacillus; species Cytobacillus horneckiae. Next base: position 2,014 of record NZ_PISD01000030.1, read on the forward strand.
GTTGAATTCGAAATTACATACGTATTATTTGCATCACCAAATTGCTTCACTACCATACTTCTCTGATTTTCTGTTAACAAAACAAGAGCGTCTAGTTGGTGAAAATTTTCCAAAAGATGGATATGGCTCTTTCTTAACGGAGAACCGTATTTGAAAGGTGTATCAAAATGATTTGTATGAATAGTACATATTCTAAATGCCTTTTCTTTATCTACCTTCATAACCGTATGTGTTAAGAAAATCCCATCATTCACAAGAAAAGGTTTTTGCTCATGTTTTCCACATAATTCATTTAGCCAATGTGCATGGAAAAGCAAATTTGGATTTGAAGTACCAAAAGAAATAACATTTTGTTTTTCTCGGTCAAATAAGAAAATTAAGTAAGGTTTGTTTGTTTCTACATTAATTTGAATGTTAATATAACAGAAACCATCTTCTGTATAATAGAGTTCTTGTTTAGGCACGCCTTTTGCTCTATCAAAATAAGTCACTTTTTGTACATAGCCTTTTTGATGATAAATCTCTCTTTTCACTTTAGCTCTTGTTTCATCAAAAAAGTCAATAAAACTTAAGGTTCCTTCTTTTGTCCATTTCTTATATTTTACATACATGCCTTTTTCATTAAAATATCTTGCTTCTCTGCTGATATAAAACCTATCTTCAATTAAATATGCTGCTTCATGTAATTTATTAGATATTGTATATTGATTTATTTGATCTAAAGTAATATTGCCTGCTGTATTCTTTTGTTTATAATAGTCGAATATGTTTATAATATTTACTTTTTTTGATAATCTACCAGTATCATGCAGTTCTTTCTCTATTTCTTGATACCTTGTAGAATAATCAATCGTTAATAATTTTGAATCAAAACCTTTTTCAGCTAAGAACGAAGACCTTTCAAACATTACTCTTGTCAATCCGCCACGTTTTACATCAATGCTATTTAGGAGATTGTAAATTGTTCTCATTTTGTTAACTCCTTAATTTTTCATTAAAATTATTATCATTCAATACGAAGCCAACTTAAATTTACAGGACCATGCTACTAGTTTGATTTAGCAAGATGATTATTTCATAAAAAGTGTAATTAAGTCAAAAAAAAACACCTGATCAATTGTAAAATTTACCCTCATTCAAAGCATTTATTGCTGTATGGAAAATACTAAAGAAAAACAGCAGGAAAAATCAGATTTTCCTGCTATCTACTATACTCACCTTATCCAACTTTATTTGTTATTTATACCCAAAAAATCTCTCGCAGTTTTTTCTGATGCATGACCATCATCATATTCACAAAATTTATTTCTGAATAGCTGAATTTGCGCATCATAGTCTTTATGATAGTTATGAACTTTTTTGATCGCGTCCAAAAGCTCATCTGTATTTCTAGTCAAAGGTCCCGGTGCATATTCTGTTATATCCAAATACATTCCTCTTAGCTTATCTCTGTAATTTTCCAGGTCATAGGTGAATAGTATTTGAGGTTTATTCAAAATTGCATAGTCAAACATTACGGAAGAGTAATCCGTAATTAAGATATCAGAAATTAAATACAGGTCACGAATATCATCATATCTTGATACATTATGAACAAAATCATTATTTGGTAAATTAATTGAGTTTGAAACAAAATGATGGAATTTGAATAAAATAATGTATTCATCACTCAATTCCCTTTGTAGTTTATCAATATCCATTTCAATATTAAATTTATTTTTTATCCTCCAAGTTGGCGCATACAATATAATCTTTTTGCCCAATGGAATATTTAATTCTCTTTTTATTTTTTCTTTATAAACGTCATTATTATTATGGAAGAGTTTATCATTTCTTGGATATCCAACTCTTAAGATATCTCTATCAAATTCAAAGGCACTTTTTGCAACATCCGCAACATAATTGCTAGGTACTGTTAAGTAATCCCATCTTGAACAACGATTTAAAAACTTTGATTTTTTTGGTTCAGTATCAACATCTCCAGGTACATCTAGCCCTAATGTTTTTAAAGGAGTACCATGCATAGTTTGAAGTTCTTTTGAATTGTTTCTTTTTTTGTAAAAATCAGGGAAGTTTACGTTGTTAACAAAATATTTAGCAGTAGCTAGATAATAATAATACTTAAAAGAATTAATCCTAACCTTTTTACCTGAACCATTTATTTTCGTTCCAGTATTTTTCAAGAACCATACCGTTTCGAAATCTTTATGATTTTCATCAATATATTCATATAATGCTCTTGGATTACAATCAAATGATTTTCCCCAATAGCTTTCAAAAACAACCGTCTTCTTTTTTTGAGGAAGTAATCTCATTAAAGGATATAATAATTTTTTTATTACCTCTTGTCTTCTTGGTCCTCTTTCAATCCAATCCCACTCTTTTTTAACTTTAAGAAATGCCTTATTATTATGTTTCCCTCTATATGAAGTAAATTTGTTTTTACCGTAAGTTTTGGACTGTTTATCGATATTTTCTAGATCATAATAGACCCTATCTTTTCTATCCGCATGATTATTTAATAGATAGACTTCCCACGTACCTTCTTCAATACCGACTTCTTTATCATCTAACGGGTCAATGACACATTCCAAAATTACCTTTTCGTTTTCTTTTTCAATTATCTTAGTATCGTATGAAATCACTTTATTTAACTTGTTATTCTCTAATAATAACTTACATACAGAATCACCGTTCAAATAACCTTTAGCAACCAATAATTCAATTTTTATTTTCTTTTCTTCATAGCTAACTTTGTTAACATTGACAGAAAAATCTCCTACTTTAAGTAACAAATTTCCTGCAGGACTATGTGATACCTTTAACTCATTTTGGCCAAAAGTCCATCTTTCGCCAAATAATTCAATATCTGTTGTCAAAGGAGTATATTCACTGTTGTAGAGTACATGTCCAAACCAATCACCCCTAAGATCGATTTCATTTAAACTTTCCATAGGGATTTTGGCAATGAAGTTCGAGTCATCTTTATTTTCAGGCTCAATAGGGTCCATTTCAACCATTACTTCTTCAGATGCCTTATAGTTTATTAGGCAAAGTTTACCCTCTCTAATTGGTAGCTTTGTCTTGCCTAAAACATGCAATCCTTCTGATATTAACTTTACGTGGTTCACTTTCGTTAATAACTCATCTTTTTGAACAATTAAATCCCAAGAAGCATTATATTTTAAGAAGATAATATTATCCTCTAGGATTCTGTATTTTGGCTTTGACACCCGCCCTTTTACTGGTGCTCCTATAGGAAACTCTCTTTTAATTCCATTAGCATCTATAGATAAAAGAATTTTCATTTTCCCATTGGTCATCTTTAATATTTTTGGATCGGTAAAATCAATATCGATCTCCCAACCAGACCAATCATAATTGTATAACCTCTTTAATGGTAATTTATCAGAAATATCAATACCAAATCTATAGGTTATATCCTTCCTCTTACACTGCTTCAACCCGGATAGAATGTATTTCTCTCCTGAATCCTCATTAACTAATACAGCATTAACTTTCATATTCTTTTGATTTTTAATATCGATATCTTTAACATAGGCATACCCTTTTACATTCAGTGTGCTACCTGTCCATTTCATTGATTCGATTTTTTTCTTAACTACTAATTCATTATTCAATTTTAATAAATCACTAGGGACCTCATTGCTGTATGGATAATTACCAAAATAATCATTACCTTTTCTTTCTATTTTGGAATATCTCAACTCTTGTTTCTGAAATTTAATAATATCCAATACTTTTTCTTTATCTTTTTGTTCTACAAAATGATATTTTAACCTATCAATCGCTTTCAATTTATTAAAGGCTTCTGTTTCAACTGTACTTAAATACAAAGAAACCTCATCTAAATAGGTTTTAATATAAGTTTCGTCCGCATTATCCAATTGGTTTAAATATACTAATAAATCAGTATCTAACGCTTTATAATCCTTCGCTATTTTTAACTGAGAATCATGGACATTATTTTGAAAGTATTGATCGACCATTTTAACTGCTTTTAAACGATCTACTAAATTCCTTAAATCAGTCCTTTGTTGAGTTATTGACTGATCCCCCTCATCTCTAGCCCTCCAGTAATAAATAACGTCAGTAATTACATCAACCGACTTCGCTAGGAAATGAGCAGGGATAGTTACAGGCAAATCTTCATAAAGCATTCCCTCTGGGAAATTCAAATTATGGTTTTCCCAGAACTTCCGTTTAAAAATCTTGTTCCATGCAGTCGTGTCATACATCAACTCAGGGTTTTTACTAATATGTGCATTGAGCTTATCTTCACTAAAAACCTTCTGATGCAATACTGAAGGATATATTTTTGTGGAATTGAAACGCACAACATTCCCTATAGCAATGTCAGAATCCGATTCAACAATCGTATTGTACAGCTTGGAATATGCATCATGGGTTAAGTAGTCATCAGAATCAACAAAGGCAATATAATCACCTGATGCATATTTTGTTCCATAGTTACGGGCTTGTCCTAATCCGCCATTAACTTTATGATAAACTGAGACGTTCTCATAATTATTAGCATATCGATCAGCTATTACACCGCTTGAATCAGTAGAACCATCATTTACTAGTATAATTTCTACGTTATTTAAAGTTTGATTTACTAAAGAATCAATACATTCTTCTAAATATTTCTCAACATTATATATTGGAACTATTATACTTAGAACTGGATTATTCAAAATTACTTCACCTCTGTACTGGCATTAGAAAGTAAATCTTCCATTATTTTCATTACATCTTTTCTTAACTCCTCATGTTGAAGAGCAAATTCTAATGTAGTTTTAACAAATCCCAGTTTTTCACCTACATCATATCTTCTACCTTCAAAATCATAAGCAAACACGCTTTGATTTTCATTTAACTTCTGTATTGCATCAGTTAATTGAATTTCACCGCCAGCTCCTGTTTCAGTTTTCTCTAAAAGGTCAAAAATATCTGCAGTTAATACATACCTACCCATAATCGCTAGGTTTGATGGTGCAGTGCCTTGAACTGGTTTTTCTACAAAATTATTCACTTTATATAAGCGCCCATCTTTTTCAAGAGGATCAATAATACCATATCTATGCGTTTCATTTTCTGGTACTTGCTGAACACCAATAATCGCTGACTTTGTTTCTTCATATTGATTAATCAACTGTTGCACACAAGGCATATCGCTTTGAACTATGTCATCTCCAAGCAAAACTGCAAATGGCTCATTACCAATAAAATTCCTTGCACACCAAACTGCATGTCCTAAACCTTTTGGCTCCTTTTGACGAATATAGTGTATATTGGCAAGGTTAGATGAGTGGCGAACTTTATCTAGGATGTCAAATTTCTCTTTCTCTTCCAACGATCTTTCTAATTCTGGTGCATTATCGAAGTGATCTTCAATCGCCCTTTTACCTTTTCCAGTAACAATAATGATATCTTCTATACCAGAAGCAACTGCTTCTTCAATTATATATTGAATCGTAGGCTTATCTACGATAGGTAGCATCTCCTTAGGCATAGCTTTTGTAGCAGGTAAAAATCTAGTTCCCAATCCAGCTGCGGGAATTATTGCTTTTCTAACTTTATTCATTGTAAATCCTCCTCAAGTACATCAATTAAAACCAACGACCATATAATATTTTTATAATTTGTGTAATTAGCTATTTTAATCCTGTTATTTTTTTGTTTGAATTTTCAGCGCTTAAATAATGACTACTTCTTTTATCCATCAACGAATAATATATTATCACAGATTACATCTTTTTTATATGTTAATATCTTGTACTATTTTTGGGTAAACTTTACTATCAGCTTCTTTTATGAAAGTTTATTTGACGTTTATTTTGGGCTCAAAAATAAGCTGGCTTAACAAGTTCTAAGAAGAAAGAACTGGTAAGACAGCTTATAATTGTATGTTTATTTGTATCTCGGTATATCAAGAATAATCGTATAAGTTTCTAGCATCTCGTATATTTCATACATTTTTGAAGTTTGTTTAAATGCCCAGCCGATATCTGTAGCATATTGATGAGACGCATAATTATATTTTGCTGCAAAATCTGGGTTCCATCTCATTTTGTACAGCGTATCTTGCCCATTATTTACATATCCATTTCCAATAAATGCAGCACCACCTATAATAGCCGACTCAGGGGTAAACCAACCCGAATCATATGCATATGCAGCACCACATTCTAAAGGACATGCATCTCTGGCTCCAATTCCATACATATTATACGTCATTTTTATATTTTTCAAGCTACTTCTATTAGATGCTGTGACCAAGGTAGTTTTTCCATTATTATCAACACCAACCTCGACTCCAGTAGCCAATACAGATTTGCCGTTTCCAGTTTCAAGCAACGCATGTGAAATTAAATAGATCTCATTTACTCCATACTGCTTTCCTGCATCAACAAAAGATTTAGCTTTACCTGATAGAACGCCTTTATCTTTTAATACTTTTGTATTTACTTCAGCTATATCTACATTAGCACTGCTTGAAAGTTTTAAAAATTGAAGGGAGTTCTTAAGGTTTCCAGTAAAATTAGATGCATTGAGGTAATAATTCAAGTCCGCTACATCTGGTGTCACCCATCCCGTCGTATTTCTAACATGATACCATGTAAAACCATCATTTGCCTTGAAGCTTGAGTATAGTGTCAATACGACTCCATTATTTACTGTTCCACCTGAAAGATAAGAAGTACCAGGTCCTCTTCGTAAGTTCCAACCATTCCCTTCTATGGTACCTTTACCATTAGAGATGCTTCCTTTTTTAAATGCATCCTCTCTAATCCATAATTTATAGCTTTTGTCAGTCATTGGCGACACTGCCATTTGAATTTCTGACATTCTGTTTAAACTTAAATCATAATTTGAATAAGTAGAAATTACTTCCTTTAAGGGACGTTCATTGAGATAAGCTTCATGAATCCAAACCGTTTTCCCTGCTAGCACACCTCTATACCAAAGGTTGGTTCCAACTTTTTCAGTCTTGTTTACATTAAACTCATTTCCTTTATACGCAGCCAAGCTTGAATAAACAAGATCCTTAGATCCACCCCATGTTTTGCTGTAGGCACTTCCTGTTCCTTTTACATAAAACTTTTTAGATAGGCTGTCCAATCCTACATGTGGATGACTAACTAAGTCTGCAGATCTTACCCAGCCTATCACTCCGGTCTCACTACTTGGCTGTGTGCTTATTAAATAATACGTTTGCCCATTATATTCTGCCTGTTTCTTCATATAATACACAGCATTTATATATTTATCTCCTGCAGTGAAATACTTGTTATTGACAATGTCAGTGAAGATTCTTACATTTTTATTCGAAATCTGCCCAAGTCTGCTTATTACACTCTCTTTTGTATCGCTGACATAGCTTGAATGAACCCAAACTGTTTTTCCTTCCAGCACCCCTTGATACCATAAATTGCTTCCTACCTTCTCTGTCTTCCTTACAGTAAATTCTTTCCCAATATGTGAGGATAAACTTGTGAAGGTGATATCTTTAGTACCGCCCCATACTTTGCTATACGCACTTCCTGTTCCTTTAATAAAGACAGTTTTTGTTTGAGTGTTGACTTCCTCGTGCGGATGACTCACCATATCTGTCGATTTTACCCAGCCTATTGCACCTGTTGTACTACTCGGAGACGTGCTTATCATATAATAGAGCGAACCGTTAAAATTTGCCTGTTTTTTAATATAGTAGACTGTTTTCGAATAGGTTTCCCCAGCCGTTATATATTCACTTTCGACTAGGTTAGTATAGATTCTAGTATTATTGTTTGTAATTTGTGCCAGTCTACTAACTTCCGTTTCATATTTATCTGTTACATAGCTTGAATGAACCCAAACCGTTTTCCCAGCTAAAACTCCTCTATACCAAAGGTTATTTCCTACTTTTTCAGTCTTGTTTACATTAAACTCGTTTCCTTTATACGTAGCCAAGCTTGAATAAACAAGATCCTTAGATCCACCCCATGTTTTACTGTAGGCACTTCCTGTTCCTTTTATATAAAACTTTTTAGACAGGCTGTCCAATCCTACATGTGGATGACTAACTAAGTCTGCAGATCTTACCCAGCCTATTACTCCGTTCTCACTACTTGGCTGTGTGCTTATCAAATAATACGTTTGCCCATTATATTCTGCCTGTTTCTTCATATAATATACTGCATTTATATATTTATCTCCTGCAGTGAAATACTTGTTATTGACAATGTCAGTGAAGATTCTCACATCTTTATTCGATATCTGCCCAAGCCTGCTTATTACACTTTCATTTGTATCACTAACATAGCTTGAATGCACCCAAACTGTTTTTCCTTCTAGCACTCCTTGATACCATAAATTGCTTCCTACCTTCTCTGTCTTCCTTACAGTAAATTCCTTCCCTTTATGAGAGGATAAACTTGTAAAGACGGCATCTTTGGAGCCCCCCCAAGGTTTGCTATAAGCACTCCCCGTTCCTTTAATAAAGGAAGTCTTCGTTTGATTACTGACTTCTTCATGCGGATGGCTTACCATTTCGGTTGATTTTACCCAGCCTATGACACCTGTCGTGTTACTAGGCGATGTGCTAACCAAATAATAGAGTGAACCATTGTAATTTGCTTGTTTTTTAATATAGTAGACTGTATTTATATAAGTCTCTCCAGCAGTTTTGTAAGTATTTCCAACTAAATTAGTATATATTTTCGTGTTTTTATTTGTAATTTGCCCCAGTCGGCTAGTATTACTTTCTTGTAGCGATTCCAAGAAGTTTGAGTGAATCCAAACTGTTTTTCCAGACAATACCCCTTGATACCAAATGTTATTTCCAATTTTATCCGTTTTAGTTACAGTGATTTTCTCACCCGAAAAGGAGGACAAATTTGAATAAACCAATTCTCTTGATCCACCCCAAGGTTTGCTATAAGCACTTCCCGTTCCTTTAATAACAAAGGTTTTACTTTGAGTGTCGACCTGTTCATGCGGATGGCTCACCAAATCCGTCGATTTAACCCATCCTATTACCCCTTCTGTACTGCTAGGTGATGTACTTATCAAATAATAGATTGAATTATTGTAACTTACCTGTTTTTTAATATAGTAAACAGAGTTTGTATATTTATCACCAGAAAATGTATATACATTTTCTGCTAAATTTGTATATATTTTCGTGTTATTATTTATAATTTGACCAAGCCGACTTGCGTCACTTTCTTGAAGTGGTACTACAAAATTGGAATGAATCCAAATTGTTTTTCCAGACAATTCACCTTGATACCAAGTGTTATTCCCGACCTTATCAGTTTTATTTACAGTAATTTTTTCCCCAGTGTATGAAGCTAAATTAGGATAAATCAATTCCTTAGCTCCACCCCATGCTTTACTATAAGCACTTCCTGTTCCTTTAATAAAGAAAGTCTTCGTTTGATTATCAATTTCCTCATGTGGATGGCTTATCATATCTGTTGACTTGACCCATCCTATTGTACCCTCAGTACCACTTGGTAAAGTGCTTATTAAATAGTAGATTGCCCCATCATAATTTGCCTGTTTTTTAATATAAAAGACTGTATTTGTATAGTCTTTTCCTGATGTGATATGTATGTTGTCTGCTAGATTAGTATAGATTTTTACATTTACATCAGTAATTTGACCTAATCTATTTATTGATTTTTCTTGAATAACTTCTTTAGAGTTAGTTAATATTCTTTCAGTTTTATTTTGTATAGTAGGTTCTGATGAAGTTGTTTTAGAAGTAGATCTCATAGGTTCCTCATTAGGAACAACCTCATCATCTATCGTGTTAATATTTCCATCAGTTCCCGAACTATCCTTATCTTCGGGATTATTTTCTCCCGTTTCTTTTATATCAGTTTGTGAACTTGAGTTTTCTTCATGTAATTCTTTTGAGTTTACGGGATTGATAGATTCCTCATCAGTATTAAGTGATTCCTCTACTATTTCACCGTCCATACTTTCCGCAAAAGAAAAAATGGGTGTTATTGTACTGAACAATAATGTTAAACATAATAATAATGAAACTTTTTTCATTTTTCGACCTCCAAATGAACATCTTAAGTAAGTATTTTGTGCTTTAATTTTAAATTAATAATCCTGCTAATAACAATCACTTGATAAATATTTAGTAGTAGGTCAAAATACACATTTTATATCCAGAGGTTCAAACAGGGTACTAATTAAAATTCAAATATCTCTAAATATCAATTTTACAAATTTTTCAAAAATAAAAATAGCATAAACGCCCCCCTACTTTTTATCGTCATTATTATAAGAATTTATAATAAAAAACTAAATAAAAATGCATCTTCCTCAAATATCAAAAACGATTATTAAAATAAATTACCTCCAAAACTTTCTTTTTTCTTCACCTTGTCTTTCAAAAATCTATTATACTACAAGAAAGTTTATTTGATTTTTATTCTTAAAAACTTCTTTTAATTGAAATGATAGAATTTAGATTATATATATAATTAATATTTTAAAATATTTTTTGTTTAAATATTCTTTATTTTCGGTTAAATACTACTCTTCCTACCTCCTAAATCTGTTGGAGATATGAAGATAACAGCTGTTGAGGATTACTTAACAAGCATAAGAGCAGAAAATGGCGGACAGGAAATACCTATCAATCTCCCTAAGTCGAATGTACTTAAATATTTCTTCGAAGATGGGTCATGGATTTGCTTACGTCCTTCAGGTACTGAACCGAAAATTAAATTTTACTTTGGAGTCAATGGAACATCATTAAATGAAAGTAAAGAAAAGCTTAACAATATAGCTGAAAGCTTTATGCAGCTAGTTGAACAAATACTCTAGCATCTTTAATATAGGAAAAAGAATTAATTTACAAATAATTAATGTTTTATAGGTAACTTTTCCTAAAAAACTTATATTCTTTTTCCTAAATCTTTGGTATTCTAATTTCAGATAGGATTATTTTGTAAACACTTGGAGGATACCATTGATGAGTCGTCATAATAGAAAGAAAAAGGGGAAATGGTTGAAAATAACCGGTATAGTTGTACTTCTATTATTTTTAGGTGCAGGTATATACGCATTTACTGTTTACAAATCTTTAACAAATGCCGTTGAAACAATGCATCAGCCTATTAATAGAGAAAAGTCAGAAAAGCGTCAGGAACAAATAGCCTTGAAAAACAAAGAGCCTTTCTCTGTTCTTATGTTGGGCGTGGATGAACGAGAAGGGGATAAAGGCCGTTCGGATACGATGATTGTCCTTACAGTAAATCCGAATGAGAAATCTATTAAAATGGTAAGTATTCCAAGGGATACTAGAACCGAAATTATAGGCCGCGGTGTTCAAGATAAAATAAATCATGCTTATGCCTTCGGCAATGAAGAGATGTCTATGGCAACGGTAGAAAACTTTTTAGATATTCCCCTTGATTATTATATAAAAGTGAATATGGAAGGTTTTAAAGATATTGTAGATGCCGTTGGCGGCATTACTGTCAATAGCTCGTTGGAATTTTCACAAAACAAGCATCAGTTCGTAAAAGGGCAAAACTCACTTGACGGTGATGCAGCACTTGCATATATAAGAATGAGAAAAGAAGATCCTAATGGGGATTTTGGACGCCAAGATAGACAGAGACAAGTGATACAAGGAATTATTAAAAAAGGCGTGAGCTTTAATTCATTAACCAACTTCGATGATATTTTTGTAGCGCTTGGACAAAACGTCCGTACAAATTTAAGTTATAAAGAGATGGTAGACATCCAAAAGAACTATCGAGATGCAGCAGGAAATATTGAACAAATGACTATTTCCGGAAGCGGTCAAACGATTAATAATGTTTGGTATTTAGTAGTAGATGAAGCAGAACAAGTACGGATTCAAAATCTATTAAAATCTCATTTAGAACTTAAGTAGCTGATGCTATTCTTTATATAACCGACTATAACGTCACAAAAAAGATGATTTCTGGTCCTTAAACAGAAATCATCTTTTTTATTTTATTTGTATTATTAATCATTTTTATGTGCTTTCCATACTTATATCGACAATATACAACCGAAACACGGACCCATCTATTAATCCCCTTCAACTTCCCCCATTTGCCCGCACCCCATCCCCCATATTAAAGTAATCTCACCCGGGAATACAATGGATGGCGCGCTTTCCGAAAGGGAGCAAAGGATGGAAGGTTTTGAGCAGTTGGCAAAACAGTATGAACGAATGATTTATAAGATTATGCGCACGCTTCACATTTATCAACAGGAAGAGGAGTTTTTTCAAATTGGCTTAATTGCGCTTTGGGAGGCTTGGTGCAAATTTGACGGGGACAGAGGCAAGCCTTTTATTAGCTATGCGTATGCATATGTTCGGGGAACGCTGTTAAATGAGCTTACGAGAATGAGTAAGTATGAACAAAGGAATGTTTGTCTGAAGGAGGAATTCTGGAAACAGATTGAAGAAGTTGCTTGTATTTCTTATGATGAAGTCGGTGCTCTCGCCTACTGGCAATCATTCTTAACTGACAAACAGAAAAAGTGGATGCTGTATACTTGTTTATACGGTTTTTCTATTAGAGAAATTTCCGCCTTAGAGAATGTTTCCGTTTCTGCAGTCAAACAATGGCGGGAGGGAGCGCGAAGAAGGCTGAGGGGCAAATTGAATATAATAGACGGTTAAGCAGAAAGAGACGTTCATTCATTACGTGAGTGAACGTCTCTATTTTTTGATTAGATGGGATTCTATTCTTTCCATTGCTTCTTCAACAGTGAGTTTTTCATATGTTTCCGGGTCCATGTAGCGAGGATACAAAATGTAAGCTGCTGCAAACAGTGCTTCGATAGTCAGTTTTCTTTTTCTTCTTGTAATCTTTTGGCGATCATCTGTTAAGCCCCAGTTAGAGTAGAATGGTGCGCCTACTGTTGTGACAGGGATACTCCTGATTAGCGCTTCGAAACCTGATAGCGAAGTGATTGTATATACATGGTCAATGGTTTGTAGCGCATCGTGGAGGCTTAATGGCTGTTCAATGATTTCCGCTAAGTGCGCAACCTCTTTTGGATTGGATTGCTTTGGCCTTCTTCCTGTTAAAACATCCGGATGGGGTTTATAAATAATTTGCGCGTCCCGGTTTTCTTTCCGTGCCAACCTGACAAGATCATTATTTGTCCATTGCTGATTACTGCCGCGTTTTATTGAAGCATCATTTTCGACTTGGCCAATGACCAGTATTCTTTTCTGATTTTTCTCCCCATATATATGAGAGGCTGCTTTGTTTGGCAGGTGATTATATTTACTTAAGCCTGTGTCGATTATTTTTCTCATGATCTTACCTGCACGTATTAATAGCTCCTGATTATTTTGAAAATCATAATGATTTAATAGATTTTCCAAGTCGCTTGGGCGTGTGGAATCAAAGTATATGCCCGTTTTATCTAAGCAAAGAGAGTAAGGCGGCGTATGCATAGCACCCAAACCTACAGACCGAAGAAAGCCGTCCTCTACCCGATGCAGCGGGACTTTATATTGTGCTGCATATTCTCCAATCGCCATTTCTTCGCTGCATCCCCATACAAGGAAAATATAATTGGATTGATTGCGCAGCAATCGATTCAGCCGCTTCAATGAATATTGATTTGGAACAAAAATCATCTGATATTCATCAAAGAAATGAGCAACATAAGGCTGTTTCCATTTAGAAAATTTAAATGCGTATGCAATTGGTTTATCCGTCTTCTTATGATGAACTTTATATTGATTTCTAATAAGAAAGAGTGACGCTGTTATATGTTTATATAGTTTTTTCAAATGCTTTTTTATCATGCTTAATGAAGCACTTTCTCAAAGGTGAATGAATTGATTAAGCCATATTCTCTTTCATCCTGTATAGAATCTATTCCTATAATGTTTTCACTCTGAACAGGTCCTTGAATTTTATAAATCCAATAGATGAGCAGCATTTCATCAGAAGGCTGACGTCCTAAAATTTTTATGAGCTCATGATAATAAGGGTGCGGATAAGATTGAATGCTTGTGCCCCGTTCAATCAGTGAACGTATATAATCAACGCCTTGGCTGTAGCAATGTTCTACATTCGGTACATTCATGACTAAAAGGTCTAGGTCTCTAATATTAGTCTGCTCATGCAGCTGTGGATGCAGCGGGCCAAACAGCACATTCGTCTTCTTGTTTGTGTTTATATCAACCTGTGACCTAGTAAATCCGACAATAAGCTTTTCCTGTTCTGCCATTTCTTTGTCGAATAAGTCAGCCGCAATAACAACACTGAACTTTCCGCGAGCAGATTTGATTAATTCCTCAAACCTTTTTTCCGTTTTAATCATATGATCATAAACAAATTTCTCACTAACTGTGGAGGCGTTCATCCTGTAATAATCGTAGTTTACCGCCAATGATAAATAGGGAATTTCCCGCGGCTTTACTTTCGCCTCACGCAGCATGGCTTGCGCTTTTTTTGTATAGCCTGCCTGATTGTATATGGCCGCTAGCATTATCAAATCTTCTTTAGTCATAGTGATTGCTTCATTTGTTTGCATTTGGTCCACATACTTGAGCAGTCTGCTTGAAGGTCCTTCTATTTTCCAAAGAAGGCTGATCATTGCTGTTAAATTGCTATATCTCTTCTCTTCCTTCAAACTCATTAAGAAAACCTGAACAGCCTCTTCATATTCGCGCAACCCTGTTAATGCTCTCCCTTTTTCAATTAAATACTCAAGATTGCTTTCATTTTTAAGCGTAGCATTAGACAATTCCAGTGCCTCTTCGTAGCGGCGTGTCTCATTTAGTAATTTAATTAATTCAAGCTCACATTCTTTATAGAGCCAATCTTTGTTATCTCCCAATTGCTCCATTGCTTTATGAATCCATTCTTCAGCTTGATCATTATCATTTTCATTTCTGCTTTCAAGCGCTTGTGATAAGGTATTCTTGGCCATCATGTGAATTAATAATTCAATCGCTTCCTCAAGATTGATTCTTGTCCCGGTTTCAGGATTGATATATCTTGGATAGACGAGATATGAAATAGCAAATAATTCCTTAATCGTACGTTTTCTCGTTCTACGCGGACAAGCCTGTCTATCTTGTGTTAAGCCCCAACCAGCATAAAATGGCGCACCATAGCAGGTCACTTCAATACCCCTTATTAAAGCTTCAAATCCGACTAATGAGGTCATTGTATATACGTGATCAATTGTTTGCAATGCGTCAACTATACTTAGCGGCTCAACAACTACCTTGGATATCTGGGCAACATCCTGTGGATTTGAATAGGCTTTTCGGTATCCACCCAGTACGTCAGGGTGCGGCTTATAAATAATTTCACACTCTGGATTTTCATTATACGCCTTCCAGACAAGCTCATTATTGGTCATGCGTTGTGAGCACCCATATTGTATGGACGCATCATCCTCCACCTGGCCAATCACTAATATTCTCTTCTTCGTTTTTTGTCCATATAAATCGTTAATATTCATTCTTGTTGTATGGTTATATTTACTTACACCCATATTTACTAATAAATCGATGCAGCGATCAGCTTGAGCGAGCAATTCCTCACTGACATCGTAGGTTTCCAGCAAAACTTCTAAATCGGATGCTTCGCGGGCATTAAAGTATAGCGTTCTCGAGTCAACAGCAATCGAAATAGGCAAGGTATGTGCTGCCCCGAGTCCAACCGATCTTACAAAGCCATCTTCCACACGGTATATATTAATCTTTTTCTTCGCGGCATATTGCACCAAACCATCTGGCTCCTTAAAGCCCCAAATGATAAAGACCTTGTTTTGATACTTTTTGAAAAACGTTTGTAACCGCTGCATATCTACTTGACCAAATACATAGGCCGTTCGATACTCTTTAAAAAAATGACTCATATGCTCCCGCTTCCACGGGTTAAAACCAAACATGAAAGCAATTGGCAAGTCGTCACTTTCCCAATTTTCTCCCATTTCAATATATGGCTTTTGATGGTTCTTTTCCTTTCCCCCCACTATGCTTCTTATCACTCTTTTCGCACGTTTTTTTATTCCCATCGCCATCAAATACACCACTTTCCATTAAATCAATTGCTTACTAGAAGAATAGATTGTGCATCATGCTTTTGTCATATATAGCGTCAATTGTTGTATCAATTGATTAACAGCTTCTGTATTACTATCTGTTGTTCTCTCTTGTGGGTTCAATGCCCTTTCAATTAAAGGCAGACCCTTCACATTTCCACCTTCTTCACGGGGGATAAGGTGGAGGTGCAAATGCCTAACTGCTTCACTAATCGTCACAACGTATAAACGGTCGATATTTAAGCGATCCTTAAGCATCGCTTCCACTTGTTTGATAATTGGCCCCATGGCAGTTAGTTCAACATCATTTAATTCAGTCCAGTACTCAACATGCCGTTTAGGCTCCAGGTATAGATAGCCTGCAATTTGTGAATTTATAGGCCCGTAAGATAAAATCCAGTTTTCATTTTCAAAAATTATTCGCATTTTACGATTGCTATGTTTCACGCAAATGGAGCAATCCTTCATATCTACTCACCTATTGATTTATTGTTATTTTCATATTTAAGTAATCTTCAAACAAAGACTGGTGATCATAGGCAGCGGATAGTATTTGATCAATGATGTCCCTGACTGCACCTTCGCCGCCTTTATGAGCAGAGACGATATGCGCCTGCTCCTTCACTTGCGGTACCGCATTGTGAGGACAGGCCGGATAGCCTACTATATTTAATAGCGGAAGATCATTAATATCATCACCTATATAGCAGACTTGATTTAAATCAATATTCAAGGCTGATACGATCTGATAAAGCACTTCTGTCTTATTGTTTACACCCTGATAAACATGCTTAATCTTCAGCTCAGCCGCTCTTTTTTCAACAGCCGGTGATTTGCGGCCGGTAATAAGAGCGATTTCGATACCGACATATTGAGCAAGGCTGATTCCCATGCCGTCATGGGTATGAAATGTTTTATATTCCACTCCATTACTGCCAATATATAGTTTTCCATCTGTCAAAACACCATCTACATCCAAGGCAATAAGCTTTATATTTTTCATATCATTCACCTAAAGTCCTAAGTTCATTAAATCATGAATATGAAGCATGCCAATTGGCTGATTTTCACTATTAATTACGGGTAGCACATTAATTTTATGTTTTTCCATTAGACCCATCGCTTCAGCAGCTAATTCCTCCGCCTGGATACATACAGGCTGTTTGTTGCATAATTCATCAACGGCATAGCTCAGCATATCTACAGACATAGCGAAAGCTCTTCTAATGTCTCCATCTGTTAATACGCCAACTAGCCGCTGCCTTTCATCTACAACGCTTATTGCTCCCATCCCCTGGGTGGTCATGAGGAATAAAGCTTCCTTTACAGAGTCGGAATGGAGGACAATAGGGTTTTTCCTCGTTGTTTGCGTTACATCGGCGGCCTTTAATAATAATCTTCTGCCAAGTGACCCAGCAGGATGAAAGACAGCAAAATCCTCTGGTTGAAAATTCCTCGCCTGCAAAAGCGCGATAGCAACAGCATCTCCAAGTGCCAAAGTGACGGTCGTACTTGTGGTGGGTGCCAGGCCTAATGGACAAGCCTCCTCAGCATTGCCGATGCAAAGAACAATATCCGATTTTATCGCTAACGTAGATAGTGGATTTTTAACGATCGCAATCATTTTTGCGCCAATTTTTTTTATCGAAGGGATTAGATTTAACACTTCTTCAGATTCCCCGCTATTTGAAATCGCGATAATCACATCATTTGCCGTTACCATCCCTAAATCTCCATGCAAACCTTCAGAAGGATGAAGAAAAAAAGATGGTGTACCTGTACTTGCCATTGTGGCATTGATTTTCCTGCCGATAATACCGGATTTTCCTATCCCTGTAATGACTACTCTGCCGTGGCATTCTAATATCATTTGAATGGCATCATTCACGGCATGGCCGATTGCACCTTTAAGATCTAAAATGGCCTGGGCTTCTTTTTCTAGAACGGCAATTACATTATTTGTGTAATCCTGTGAGTAAGTTTTCGTGTTCAACAATATGATCTCCCCCTATGGATGATGCTTGTTTAACTAAACGATCAATCTCAACCACTGGCTTCAACACTTCTTCTAATTCGCTTAACTTCACCATATTTGGACCATCTGATAAGGCTTCATCCGGATTTGGATGCACCTCCATAAAGATTGAGTCCACTCCAACCCCCGCTGCTGCTCTTGACAAGTAAGGAACAAATTCCCTGTTTCCTCCTGTACTTGTCCCGTTCCCTCCTGGAATTTGCACACTATGGGTGGCATCGAAAACGACAGGAGCAAACTCCTTCATGATTGCCAAAGACCGCATATCTACAACTAAATTGTTATAGCCAAAAGTGGATCCGCGCTCGGTCAGCAAAATTCGCTCATTTCCTGCCTCCCGTATTTTTGTGACAACATTGCTCATATCATTCGGCGCAAGAAACTGCCCCTTCTTTACATTGATTACCTTTCCCGTTTTTGCTGCTGCAACGAGAAGGTCAGTCTGTCTGCAAAGGAATGCAGGAATTTGAATAATATCTAATACTTGGCCGGCAATCGGCGCCTGTGATGATTCATGAATATCTGATAATACTGGGACATGAAAGGATTCCTTAACCTTGGCTAAAAGATTGATGCCGCTCACCAATCCAGGTCCCCTTTGAGAATGAATAGACGAACGATTCGCTTTATCGAAAGACCCCTTAAAAACGAAGGGGATATTCAGCTTCGTCGTCACCTCTTTTAGCCTTGCAGCTGTTTCCATGACAATTGTTTCATCCTCCAGCATACAAGGGCCTGCTATTAATACGAAGGGGCGATTTTCACCAAATACGATTTTTTCATTTAGAATCACGCTATTAGACATATTGTTTTCCTCCAATTATGCTTTCGACTTTTTCAATATCCTCAGGGGTGTCTACTCCAACTGCATCGTAATCTGTCTTAATCATCTTTATGCGATAGCCATTTTCCAACAGCCTCAGCTGCTCAAGCATTTCTATTTTTTCATATTGGGACGGTGGCAGATCGACAAATCCATGTAAAACCGCTCTTGGAAATCCATATAAGCCAATATGCTTATAATAAGCGGCATCCTTTTCAGTGCGGTTGTATGGAATCCCTTTGCGTGAAAAAAATAAAGCATAGCCAAGCTGATCTGTCACGACTTTTACTATATTTGGATCATCTACTTCTTCCTTATTTACAATTTCAGTCATTGCAGTAATCGCAATGTCATTATTTGTCATCCTCGCCTCTCTCACCAGTTCATCAATGAGCAGCGGACTAATTAATGGCTCGTCCCCTTGGATATTGACAAAAAAATCACCTTCCACTATTTTGGACACTTCCGAGATGCGGTCAGAACCGCTCATATGATCAGATCTCGTCATCACAGCCATTGCCCCAAATTTCTCTGCTGCTTTTTTAATACGCTCATCATCTGTAGCAATCACAACTTGTTCAAGTTCTTCACTCTGCATCACTCTCCTGTACACATGCTCAATCATCGGCTTTCCATTTATCAAAGCCAGCGGCTTTCCTGGAAACCGGGTTGAACCGTATCGAGCTGGTATCACGCCAATCGCTTTCACCTAAATCACCTCTTAATTTTATATATTGAGACAATCTATCTGCTATATTTCTCGCCGTATGTTCATTCGGGCTATTTAAAATACCTTCAATTTGATATTCGAACCTTAAGTAATAGAGAAAGCGTGCGACTTTATCAGTTAATAACGGGGAAGCTAATACTTTTTGTAAACTATTAAATAATCGATTGGGATCATGGCACCTCTCTACGATTCCATCGATATTGTAAAGTGCATCCCCTAGCGTAATTACTTTTTTATGATGAGCAAGCGCCTCTAGCCCAACAGTTGAATTAATCGTAATAACAGCTAAACAGTGCTTTAACAGCTTATCCATCCGGTATTTTTTAATAAAAGTCACTTCATCCTTATATTTTTGTTTTAACTGCTTATAACTATTTCTCGACATATCCTCTGGATGCTCTTTAACAATAATTTTAATATTCCGTTTATTCTCTTCGTTATATCTTTTTACAGCTTCAACGACTTTATCGAGAAGCTCCTCCATCGTTTTTATACGAGGTGAATGGTAAAAAATTTGCGTATCTCTTGATACTTGGAACGGTACAAAGATATATTCCTCATTTATTTTTATCTCATCTTCTTTTTTATAACGATATAGCTTCTTAAAGATAAAATATTTTACTGCCTGCCAAAAGGTAATATGAGCATAATATTTAGGGTGAATGTGTAAAAGTGCGCCTATAAATGAGGCAAGCTTCATGAGAGCGACTTTCACTAGACTTTCCCGCTTTGCCTGCAACAGCGCTTTCTCTTCAGGCTTGAACAAATATTTGCGCAATCTTTTTTTATTGACTGATACTTGATCATAAAAACGGCTATCTGTTGATACCGAGGAACGGGCATTAATCCCTTTCGGATCACAGGTTATCGTGTATGGTCGGAATAGTCCATCTTCGAAATAGAAGACTTTCAATCCTTTTTCTTCAGCCAATCGCTTTGAAATCTGATCAATCCAATGATAGCCATTAAACAAGCAAATCGTATCTATTTTGTATGCATCTATTAATTTATCGATTGCAGACATATAGCGCTTATATGTCCTTAATTCACTCTTATTCACATTTTTATTCAACACATTTTTTGTAAACGTTACGTTATATATTGGCAGACTCATTAGCTCTTCATCAGTAATTGGATATTCCTCTTTCGTTATTTTAAATGGGGCAAAAATAGAAGTGATTGAGCTTTTCATGAATAGCTCACCGAGTTCCAGCTTAATTAGGTATGAGCGATGGCCCCTTTTTTCCAACTGTGCCCCAATATCATGGAAAAGTTTTTTATTTCTATTTCCTCTTATAAACAAGAAGTTAGCCATTGCATCCCTCCATTTTGAGTAAATGCTGATGTACAAGCACGAAATTGTATCAATATGCTAATTTATCCTACCTTGGTTCGTATTTTAGCATGACAAACGTAAAATGAATGCACTATTTACTATTATTTACATAACGTTTAAATATAGTTAATATTGTTTGAATGTTTGAATATTTATTAACAAAAAATTTATAAACTAGCTATTTACATAATAATTCTTAACAAAAACAATAAAAAAAGCGTTCAATCAAACATTTGATTGAACGCTTTTACTTTAATTTGATTGGGCCTCCCACTTGCCGTTTCTTCGTGAATCAGCTCCGCCATCAATAGATAATGTTTCTTTATTATAGGATAGTGCATGTACACTTCCAAAGAAGGACGTGTTGTTATTAATAATAACTTCATAGCCGCGATCCTGCAGTTCAGAATAAGTTTTCCTATCAAATCCTGGTTCCATTTGTATCTCGTCGTTTTCCATATAAAAACGAGGACGTTCTATCGCATCCTGAAGGGAGTCGCCAAATACGGTGTGATACAGAATAGACTGTGCAATCGCTGAAGGTATTCTTCTGCCGCCGGGAGATCCTATACCAATGACTTCTTTATTATTGATTAGTATAGTAGGGGCTATAAAACTGCGCGGACGTTTTCCAGGCTCGAATGTATTTGGACTTTTTTCATTTTGGCTGTAGTTTGTTAAGGCATTGTTTAAGAAAAATCCCTCTTCTACATATTCACCCGTCCCAAAAAAGTTTCCTAATGTATTCGTGGCCGACACCATCATTCCATCCTGATCAACAACTACAAAGTGAGTTGTATGAGCTAAATCTTTTCGTTCTGCTTCAGTATCATTTAACTGATTACTTTTGAATATTTTTTCCCTTCCCTCTAGCAATTCATCGGTATATTCCGTGCTCGTGACCTCATCCATATCAAGATAGGAATAGTCCAAATCGCCGATATTATATAGCCTTTCCTCGTAAGCGATTTTGCTGATTTCTCCTACTGCTTGAACAAAGGCTGGCTCATTTTCAAATTCAGTTTCTTCAAGTACCTTTTCCGCCATTTGCAATGTTTGAACGACAGTCAATCCAGAGAACGGGGGCGCTGCAGACCAGACATCATACCCCATGAATTCACCCTTTACTGCCTCCATTCTCTGTGATGTATACTTACCAAAATCGCTGCGCTTGAAACCGTCGTGCTGATCGGCAAGCGAATCGGTTAGCTCACCATGATAAAACGCCGCCTCGCCTTCATCTCGAATCGCCCTCAATGTATCTGCTAGCTCTTTTTGAACTAAAGTATCGCCTTCCTCAATCGGGCGGCCATCAATGAAAAAAGGCTTCGCTTTATCTTCATCAATTCTGCTTTTCAATGCCGTTTTAAAACGGTATTCCAATTGATCATCTACTTTAAAGCCCTCTTCTGCTAATGGAATCACCTGGTTCATAATCGATTCAAACGATAATTTGCCTTCCTCCTCATGAATATCCGCCATGCCTTTAACGAATCCTGGCACACCTGAATCGGTTTTGCGGCTGTTCGAGGAAAGCGGCGCCATCTCTCTATATTGCTGGATAAAAGGTGCTTTGCCATCCTTATAAACGAGCATTTCACCACCTCCCCCTACCCCTGATGCATAGGGCTCAACGACAGCAAGCGCATAGGAAACAGCTATAGCAGCATCAACTGCATTACCCCCATCCTTCAACACTTTCATGCCAACTTCAACAGCAAGCGGATGGCTTGCACTTACACCGTATTCTCCATTTTCCTTCGCAGGTTTTTTTTGCACGCTTTGATTCCCTTCTTCTTTTAAAAACCAATTTATACAAACACCCAAGACAACAACCAATGATATTAAAATAAGTATTAAATTCCTTTTTTTCATTGGCACTCCTTTACGCTGGAAAAACTCAGTATTAGCCAAGTTCTATCTGCGATACTATCGTTTTTCTTTTGCGATTTTTTACTGGAACCCACATCAATGATGAGTGAACAAGTTATCAATCAATCAGCTTTCTTATTCTTGAACCTTTTCAATATCTACTTTTAAAAGCTGGGTATCAATTTTTTTCTTTTCATCCTCGCTTAGCGTTTCTGTCTGGCCCGCACCAAGGATGATGAAAAAAATTGCTACTACAAACAAATACGGTGCTGCACTTTTAATAAAGTTTTTCATCGTTTCATATCCCCTTCTTCAAAATTAACATTCTGATTTATCGTAAAAGTTAGTTTCTCATTTTCATATTCCCAATCCGCATTTAAGTCTCTCGTCAACTGGCGAATGATGGACCATTCTGCTAGCTTGTCCCAATTATTTATCGGGGCTGGGGTTGCTTCACGAATTTTCATTGGTGTCACTTCAAATCTTGTATCGCCTGAATCCAGTACATGGAACTGAACAAGTGCTGTTTCTCTAGTTCGCGTCCAGCCTTGGTCAAATATAAAATTGCCGAGACTGTAAAAAATGACGGTATCATTATAAACTTCGATTGATTCCAATACATGCGGATGGTGGCCGATGATTATATCAGCACCCGCATCTGATAAGGCACGCGCCAATTCTTTTTGGCGATCGCTCGCACGGCTGTTATACTCATTTCCCCAATGTGCATGGACGAGTACGAGGTCAGCTTTTTTTGCTGCCTCTGCTGTTAAAGGAATAAAAGTTTCTGGTGTAAAGTCAAGAATGCCGCCGCTTTGTTCATCTGCTCGGACATCTCTGTCTGTTAAATCTGAAAAACTTAAGGTTGCGATGGTCATTCCATTTATTTCTTGATAGGAGATGCGATCATGGGCATCTTTCATATTTTTACCTGCACCAACTGCATCAATTTGTTTTTCATCCATTAACGCCAACGTATCATGAAGCGCCGGTTCGCCGTAATCCATCATATGATTATTCGCAACGGCCACCGTATTGAAGCCAGCATTGGCTAATCCTGCTACAGAATGACTATCCGTTTTCAATGCAATCGATTTTCCTTCTTTCTGCTCAACATTCCTGTCAGTTGCCGGATTTTCGAAATTCCCTGTAACATAATCCGATGTATCAAAAAGCGGCTGCGCATATCTGAATAAATATTCATAGCCATGCCTGTCAGTTATGTATTCCACATATCGCCCTGTCATGATATCTCCAACGATTGAACCTGTCAGTACCGCATCTGTTGCAGGTTCCGCCTCCGCTACCTTTCTCGTATCCATCGTATATAAAAGAATAAAGGCAACAAGTAGAATCGGAAATAGAATCAATAGGTGGATATGTATTTTCTTCTTTTGGTTTTTTAAAAATTTGAGGAGTTTTTCATGAAATGTTAACGGACGATCCTCTCTATTTTGATCCATTATTGATCCTCCTCCTTAAAACAGGTAGTACACATACATGATTCCAAAGGTTGCTCCGCTTAATAGAAGCGTGCTTCCTAGTGTCAAAGTAACGCCTTGCTTTTGAATGGTATTAGCTATAAGCCCTGGCACAATAACGCCTAGCCCTCTAAACTCATTGATTTCAAATGGCAAGACAGGATAGAAATAATCCAACACCAGCTTCAAACAAATGCCGGTAATCAGCATCGCAGCAAACTTTCGTCTTCCATATAATATAACTAATTTGGAAATGCCATATTTAACAATGACATAGGTAAGTAAACTCACAAGCAAAATAAGTAAAATAAAAATAGGCTGGTTAAATACAAGTGCGAGATAGCCCGGTACAACAAGACCGGCCGGCATAATGCCGAATTTCTCTGCAAATAATAAACTTAATAACACGCCCAAAATTAATGAAATATATAAATCATCACCAAACATTCACAAACGCTCCCCCTGATTAGCTTACTAATTGCCTGATTTTCATCGTTTTTAATTCTTCGATTAAAGGCTCTGCCGCGCCGTGGATATTGCCGACACCATAAATCGTCGAACCATCCATTTCAGCTTTTAATTCTTTAATGATTTCCTTCGTTGTCCAACCCTCAAAATTTTTGATGTTATTTGCAGGAATGACTTCACTTGCCCGCATAATCGGCTCGGTTGATTCACCGATAAGCACAAGCGTCTCCATTGGAATATACGGCAGAACGTCACGAGCAAACTGCTCTGTACGATCGACGCGGTCAGCTCGGCAATTCATAATCACCACTGGCTGCTCAGTTGGATAGCCCACCTCCTGCACTCGCTTCCAAATATTCAATGTCGATGAAGCATCATTAGCAGCAAATCCATTCACAAAGTAAGATGGATTTGCTGAACTGCCAATCGGTGAAATCCTCATTGCACCTGGATCTGGCGGTGCATTCAACATCCCTTGTCGAGCTGTCTTATCATCGATGCCAATCGCTTCTGCCACACCAAGTGCAAGTGAAGCGTTATCAGGAAAAACCATATAATCAAATTGTTTTAAGTAAGCCTCTGATATTTGGCTATTGTCAGCCACAATCACTTTCGTATTTCTTTCCGCTGCAATTTTTTCATAATAAGGGCGGAACTGATCATTTGTAATAATTAAATGTCCATTATGAGGAATCGTGGCTGTAAAGGCTTCTGCTACCTCATTCAATGTCGGCCCCATCACATCCATATGATCTTCTAGGACGTTGACAATCACGCCAATATTCGCTTGCAGCAGCTCCTCTTGAAACGTGATCTGATAATCAGGATTGACCGCCATACATTCACTTACGAGCGCTTCAGCCCCAAGATCAACCGTCTCAGTAATAACATCCTTCTGTTCGCCAATATTAGGACCTTGAGGCTTTCTTACAATCGGCTTTTCATCGGGCGTATTCCAATAAATCATCCTCGCATCCGTCCCTGTTGTTTTTCCGACGGTCTTGTACCCAGCTTCGAATAAGATGCCCGTTATCAGCCTCGTCACTGTTGACTTCCCGCGAATGCCATTAATATTTACACGTATCTTCAACGAATCCAGTCTTTTTCTATGCTTTCGCTTTTCAAACATACCCGCCGCTAATAATATGAGGCAGGCCCCCACAATGAGCCACATTTGCTCTCCTCCTATTTTTCCAATATTTATCCACTGTCAAAAAGGCACGATTAATATACTAATATATTTATATTTCACCGATATAACATGCGAATGAACTTTCTTTACTAATAAGTAACAGCGGAAATAAATGAGCGGAAGAGATTTTTGGTGACTTTAGGTCCATGTTTAAACATTATTTTCAATATGATTAATCGGTTTCACATAGATTTTCTATGTATTGAATGATTTGTGGAATTGGAGGATTGCTCCCTTCCCGGTATGAGTGTAAAAAATGTATTGGAATTGAAAATGAGGTAATAGGGTAAACAAGAATATTTAATATCATTTCAGTCATATTAAAAAGCAGCCTCTTTATAGAGACTGCTTAATTAGGATTATTTTCTATTTAAAAGGATAAATATTCTTAGTTTATCGAGACGTGTAACCAGCATCTGCATGAATGGTCGTTCCAGTTACATACGAAGATGCATCTGATGCTAGCCAAAGGCTCGCTTGTGCAATTTCCCTTGGCTGGCCAAAACGGTTAAGCAAGCTTAATTGCGGTGCATACTCTTCCTCTGTGAATCCAAATTGATCTAAAGCACCACGAAGCATCGGGGTATCAATTGCACCTGGAGCTACGGAATTCACACGAATATTTTTAGGACCGTACTCCATAGCCGCTACTTTGGTCATGCCGACAACGCCATGTTTTGCTGCAACATAGGCAATATTATTCGGCTGCGGGCGATAGCCGCTTACTGATGAAATATTAATTATCGATCCGCCTTTTCCTTGCTTTTCCATCTGCTGCAATTCATATTTCATGCAAAGTGCAGTTCCAGTCAAGTCAACAGATATTAAGCGATTCCAATAGTCTTCATCAAATTCTGCTGCAGGTTTATCATCCGGTGTTAGCGCCGCATTATTAACCGCAACGTCCAATTGACCATAAGTATCAACTGCGAATTTGACCATTTTTTGTACATCAGCTGATTTTGAAATATCTACTTTAACAAACGCCGCTTCACCGCCAGCAGCATTAATTTCTTCTGTGACAGCTTTCCCTTTTTCTTCATTAAAATCTGCTACAACCACTTTCGCCTTTGCTTCAGCAAATAGCTTTGCAGTTGCTTCCCCCATACCCATTGCAGCACCTGTAATAATTGCTATCTTTCCATCTAATACTGGAAATGTCATGATGATTCCTCCCTATCCTTTTTCAACTCTAAATATAAAGAAAATTCGTAACTGCTTTCAATAAACAAACTTCATCAATCTGTTCAGTAATAGTCATCTTTATTTATTTTGTACAGTAAAATTGCAAATTATCTCAGGATTCAACATAATAAAAATGGGGTGATAATATGGAGCAAGATTACCTAGATAAGAGGGTTCAGCGTTCAAGGTCAGCGATGAAGCAAAAGTTTATTGAACTATTACAGGACAAGCCTTTTGAACAGATCACAATTTCACAAATTGCCCGTGAAACGAACTATAACCGTGGCACCTTCTATGCCAACTTTCATTCAACTGAAGATCTGCTGAAGGAAATAATTACCGAAACGCTCAATGAAATGATTATCCAGATTAAATATCCTTATAAATCCATTAAAAAGGTTAATATAAGGAAATTACCGACTGCAGATATTACATTATTTAAATACTTTAAAGATAATAGCAGTTTATATAAACTGCTATTAAGCGATCATATCCGAGTGGATTTTCGCCACCAAATGTCTAAAGCGATTGAAGACTTGTTTCTAGCCGAATATGAATATGAGTTGCCAGAAGATAGTGAGCTAGAACCTAAATGGCTTTATATTTATCGTGCCAACGGAATTGCCGGTTTCATTATCCGCTGGATTGAGGAGGATTTTCCTACATCCCCTGAATATATGGCCAAGCAAATTGTTGAATTAATGCTCGTCTCAACGGAAACCTTCTTTTTAAAAGAATGATTAGATGTAATGATGACCTATTTGATTGATATACTAAATATGTAAAAAATAGAAAAAGGAGACTGTTAAATGATTAATGTTTTATTCGTTTGCCTTGGAAACATTTGCCGTTCACCGATGGCAGAAGCATTGTTCAGACATCTCGTTCAAGCTGAGAGCTTAAGCGGTCAAATGACTGTCGATTCAGCCGCCACCAGCTCTTGGCATATCGGTGCACCACCGCACAAAGGAACACTTGCCATATTAAAGGAAAACGGGATCTCTGCCGACAGCTTAAAAGGCCGGCAATTGCAAAAAGAGGATTTTGAAGCTTTTGATTATATCGTAGGAATGGACGAAAGCAATATCAGCAACATCTATCAAATTCTCGGACAGCCTGAACATCCGAAAATCTTACGCCTTCTTGATTTAACAGACAACCAAAAGGATGTGCCTGACCCGTATTATACAGGGGATTTTCAGGAAACCTATGATTTGTTGACTGAAGGGTGCAAATTGCTTTTGAAGAAGATTCGTGAGGAGAACGGGATTTAATGCAAAAAAGTGCTTTTTTTAAGCTCAGGCTGTAGAGAAACTCAGCTAAGGAAGGGCTTGGGATTCTCCGAGGCTTTCCGCGAATCGAGCCGCTTCGTCTTTACCCGTGAACTGCACCCCAATTGTTGGACACGTCTATCAATTGGAGGTGCAGTTTCTCTATGGAGAAATTTACTCTAGAAGAGAAAATATTAGCGGTTCAGCTCTATTTATCCGGAGTTTTCTTATCATGAGGTCGCCGCATTTGTGGATATAGACAGAAAATAGGTAATGAAATGGGGAGGATTATACGAAAGGACCATTTTTTGTGGACTTACTCACAATTTCGTTTCCAGTTACGTGGCTTAATAGAGTTTCATTATTTTGAGAGTGACGTGAATCATGCGATTCGCACACAAACTATGACGATTTTCTGTTTGTCTATTGCTAATTTTGTTCCAATTACACAAATAAGGAAGTATATAAAATAAAAGGAATGAGCCCGGTACAATTCCGGACTCATTCTACGGTTGTGTCAAACTTTTTGGGGTCACATCACGCTTCTCCCGCAGGAGTCGAGCGAACACCTCTCCAAATCCAACTAAATTATCTTATTTTCAATATCTACGGCACACTGTTTAAGGCTATTTTTTATTCTAATCATTTATGATACTTTTTTCACTTCTTGCCCTGCCATATTAATAATGGAGACAGGTTCATTTCTCGTTTTAGCGATGAATAAACTGATGGCGAATCCAATGATGCCAGTTGTAATCCAGCCGGCTCCATTTTCAAACAAAGGAATAAAGCCAAATAAATTGTTCAATGCTTCCTGACCGATGCCTGCATCCTTAAGCGCATCGAGTATAGCTACAATGCCGACGCCTATCATTGTTCCAATATATACAGACTGACGGCCTTTGAAAAGGTTGTTTGTAAATATTAATACAATTAATGCGATTGCTAATGGATATAACAATAATAATACGGGCGAGGCCATATTTAAAACCGCATTTAATCCAAAGTTAGTAAAAACAATACTAAAAGCTGAAAAAATTAATAACCATTTTTTATAAGATACAGATGGAACAATTCGTTCAAAATATTCCGATACTGCAGCTAGACAAGCGACATTCGTCGTGATTCCTGTCAAAAAGATGATAAAACCTATTAAGTATATCCCAATGTCACCAAATAAAGCCTTTGCACTTTGGGCAAGCACCGCACCGCCATTCTCCTGATAGCCAATGGCATCTACACTGGATGCCCCAATCCAAGCCATAGATAGCTGCAAAGCGACAAGTCCAATAATTGTAATGACTCCAGCTTTGATAAACAACTTGGACACTTCTTTTTCAGAAGTGACACCCAAAGTGCTGATCGATTTTATAAAGATGCCCCCAAATACAAATGCGGCTAGAACATCCATTGTATAGTATCCTTGTGTAAACCCTTTCATGAACACATCTGATAAATAATTATCTTGAGGCTCGCGAATTGCACCCATAGGTGTAAAGATTGACTTTACCACCAAAACAATTAATAATATTCCGAATATAGGCGTAATGATTTTCCCTAAATGATCAATAAATTTTGTTGTATTCCATGAGAGCCAAACGGTTAATGCAATAAAGGAAATAGAAAACACCAATAGGAACCACTGTATATTTGAACCATTTGTAATAAGCGGGTTTATGCCAATCTCAAAAACAACTGAAGTTGTTCTGGGAATCACATAGATTGGACCTAATGTTAAGAATAGGAGAATAGAAAAGACGACTGCAAAAGTCGGATGAACTCTTCCTGCAAGCTTTTCTACTGTCCCTCCCCCACGGGTCAAAGCGATAATTGCTAATAGCACAAGCCCAACACCGGTTATTAAAAAGCCACCCATAGCAATCCATACATTTGTACCAGCTTCCTGACCGACCATTGGTGCAAAAATGACATTTCCAGCACCTAAAAACATGGCAAACAACATCAAACCAATTGCAAATACCTGTGAAAAAGGCAGTGTCTTACTCATCTTTTTTCTCCCCTTCTATTTTGTTAATCCACTCGTTTTTTAGTTAGCCTTCCTAAAATAAATGCACCCGCTCCAATACCAATAAGTGTATTTGTTTTTTTATTGAACACCTGCTTGCTCACCAGCTGTAAATTTTGCGGACGCTCTGCCAATCTACGCATAAAATAACCATACCAATCATGTCCAAAAGGAACATATGTACAAAAATTAAATCCTTCCTTCGCCAGTTCTAACTGCATTTCTTTTCTAAAACCGTATAGCATTTGAAACTCAAATTTATTTGATGGAATATTATTTTGCTTTACAAACTTTTTTACATGATTGATTACATGATGATCATGTGTCGCTATAGATGTGAATTTGCCATGAAGCAAATGATATTCTATTAGCTTCAAATAATTTTTATCAATATCAGATTTACCCTGCATCGCTAAATGATCGGGTTCTTTATATGCTCCCTTTACAATTCTAAGACGGAAATCCTTATATTTTTTAATATTTTCATCCGACTCAAAAAAGTATGCTTGAATAACCGTTCCGATATTATCGTATTCTTTTGAAAGTTCATCTATCAAATCAAATGATGGATGGAGATGACCGTAATCTTCCATATCAAAGTTAATAAATATATCATATTGATATGCGGCATGAACAATTTCACGAAGATTTTCTAAGCAAAATTGATAGCTTATATCTAAGCCAAGCTGAGTAGGCTTTAATGAAATATGTGCATCAACCTGCTCCTTATGAATTGCCTCAATCACTTCGAGAATTTGCTCCTTTGCTTCAATGGCTTCTTTTTCTTCAAACACAAATTCTCCTAAATTATCGATTGTTGCAGAGATGCCTAATTGATTTAAATCTTTTACACTATTAATCATTTCATCAATATTTGTTCCTGCTACAACGGATTGGGCGCCGAGCTTCAGTCCCCAGCGTTTCGCGCCTTTGTTAAGTAATTTATTTTGTGATAATGCAATAAAAAAATCTTTTGTCATATTCATCTGTTTATATCCTCCTATGCTAATAAAAATCCTTCTTTGTATGGGTCTGTTTCATCTAACAAAAATTTATGAATGCCTGTTATCCATGCTGATCCCGTAATCTTAGGCACAATAGCCTCGTATTCACCAACTGTAGTAAATTCTGCAACTGTCCCTGTAAACTGCGAACCAATAATACTTTCTTGTATAATTGATTCACCTCTATCCAAATTCAATGTAGACAATTTTGCACATGTGCCCGTACCGCATGGTGAACGATCAATTTGGCCGTTCCCAAATACAACAACATTCTTATAATGATACTTGTCCTTCTTTAAACTAAACTCGACTAAATCAACCGTCTTAATTTCTGAGATGGATGGGTGCTGTATTTGTAATTGGCTGTTAGCTGCTTCACGAATTTTCATCCCTAATTCAGTTAATTTATCCTTTTCTTCAATTGATAGCTGAAGATCAAACTGCTCTGCATGAACAATTGCGAAGAAACTGCCACCAAAAGCAATATCGACCTTGACAGTGCCCCATTTCTCTAATTGAAGAGATGCCTCTCTTTTATAAATGAAAGCCGGGACATTTATAAATGAAACATCCTTCACTTTACCTTCCTCGAAAGTCACATGACATTCAACAATGCCAGATGGAGTATCTAACAACACTTTTTCTTTCTTATCAATGATTCCTTGATTAATAGCTATTGTCACTGAAGCAATGGTTCCGTGTCCACACATATTTAAATAACCGCCGCTATCCATAAATAGTAAACCTAAATCACATTCACGATTGCACGGTTCAGTAAAAATGGCGCCAAACATATTCAGATGGCCTCTTGGTTCATGAATAAGAAGCTTTCTAATTGAATCCATATTCGCTTGCAAATATTGCTTCTTTTCCATCATCGTTCTGCCTTTGATTTCTGGAAGACCGTCAACGACGATTCTTGCGGCTTCTCCCATCGTATGAGAATCAATTGTTGATATAAATTGATTACGAGCAATCATTGTATTCCCTCCACTTCCTTCTTCCTTGCCTTTATAAATGCAAGCTTTGTGCCAACCTTTGAAAAGCAGGGATATAAGCGAGTTATTAAACTTTAGTAATCTACCAACTGTTCAAAAGGTTTACAATAGTGTAAATTCTGTATATACAACTTTTTTATTGGAGGCCAATCATGAATTTACCGACAGGAAAAAATGCACTGCTCTATTTAAAAACATTAATAGAAACGAGTTCAGATGGCATTTCAATCATCGACTCCACAGGAAAAGTTCAGTTCTGGAATTCAACAGCCGAAAAAATTTATGGAATTCCTTATTCAGATATTAAAGATCAGCATATAAGTCATTTTTTTAAAGAAGAGGATTTAAAACTATTAGAGATCCTTGAAACAAAGGCGCCTGTTTTCAATGTATATCATCAGCCAAGACCAGATAAACATGTACTAATCAGCTCTTCTCCTATTCTGGATGATGACGATGCGATTATTGGAGCTATTTCAATTGACCAGGATATTACGAATATTGTTAAACTGAACGAAAAACTTACTTTAACATCTGCTCAGCTGCAAAAGCTTAAACAGAACAGTCATGTCACGGAATATACGGGGCCTTTTGCTGAAATCAAAGGGAGTAGTTCCGCCATTCAAAAAGCAAAAGAACTGGCTTTAAAAGTAGCCTCCACGGAAGCAACTGTACTCATTCAAGGAGAAAGCGGCGTCGGAAAAGAGCTATTCTCCCAAGGCATTCATGACGGTAGCACCCGCAATAATAAGCCATTTATTCCTGTTAATTGTGGCGCCATTCCTGAAGCTTTATTTGAAAGCGAGTTTTTCGGTTATGAGAAAGGCTCATTTACAGGAGCTCATAAAGAAGGCAAGCCGGGAAAAATTGAATTAGCTCACCAAGGAACATTATTTTTAGACGAAATTGGCATCCTGCCGCTCGATATGCAGGCAAAATTATTAAGGGTTCTTCAAGAAAGAGAAGTGTATCGAATTGGGGGCAGTTCAGCGAAAAACGTAGATATACGGATTATTGCAGCGACAAATGCAGATTTAAAGAAGATGGTACAAGATGGACAATTTAGGGAGGATTTATATTACCGCTTAAATGTTGTTACATTAAATATCCCTCCTCTCAGAGAGCGAAAAGAAGATATTCCAGTTCTCATTAGTACTTTCATTGACGAATTTGCCGTAAAGTATAAAAAACTTTCGCCATCACTTAACAAAACGGCACTTAATTTATTTATCAGTTATGAATGGCCAGGAAACATAAGAGAATTAAGAAATGTAGTTGAAAGATTAATTATCTTTAATGATAAAAAGGCGATTGAAGCAATCCATTTAGCTGATGTATTTCCAGTAGAAGCAAGGACAGTTATACCAGAAGGGCTAGCGTACGATAAAGCGAAATTAGAGAAAGACAGGATAACAGAAGTGCTCAAAACAACTCATGGAAACAAAAGCGCTGCGGCAAAAAAACTTGGCATTTCACGTGTAAGCCTTTACAAAAAATTAAAAGACTATCAGATTAATCTAGATTTTGTACAAGAGTAATGTTCAAAATAACAAAGGGATATCAATTAGCTGATATCCCCCCTTCTAAATTCCTATCTACATCCCAGCTGTTTGATCCATTTTTGACTCATAGGTTGAGATCTTCCTTGTATCGGGAACAAATATAGATAATACAAATGAAAGAGTTAGAAAGACCATCATAAATCCGCCAAACACGAGCGGGGAAGGCCCATAAGATTCAGCCATAGTTGTCCAAAGCATCGGACCAAACCCAACAATGGCAGCAGCCAATTGGTAGCCAACAGAAAGCCCTGTGTATCGAACATTTGCTGGAAATAGTTCTGAAAATAGCGTTCCTTGTGTGGAAAAAATCGCGCCCCACAAAACACCCAGCATGACCGCCTGCATAACAAATAGCCAAGTTTCTCCATTACCAACGAGTGTGAAGTAAGGAATAGCTAAAATAAACATAAGTGCAAGACCAGTCATATAAATAACTTTTCTCCCAATAAAATCAGACAGATAACCTATTAGCGGTATAGTAATGATCATTGTTGCACATCCAATTGTTAATGCTGTCAATGCCCTTTCATTTCCATAGCCCAAATAACTCGTTGCATATACTAATATGAAGGACATCAGAAAAACATTAAAGAAACCATCGCCAAGCTTAAGACCAATCACATGAAAGACATTCCTGCCGTTATTGCGGAATGTTTCCACAATCGGTACATTAACGATTTCTCCACTTTCCTTCTGTTCTTGGAAAGCAGGTGTTTCATCAATACCGCTTCTAATCCAGAGGGCAAGAACAATGAGTACTGCACTAAAGAGGAAAGGAATTCTCCAGCCCCAAGCCATAAACTGCGCTTCAGTCGTTAAAAAGCTGATGATCGTCAAACTAAATGAACCCGCGACCAACCCGAGGGGAACGCCTAATTGCGGAACTGATCCATATAATCCACGCAATCCTTTTGGCGCATATTCAGTCGCCAAAAGAACAGCTCCGCCCCATTCCCCGCCTAATGCGATTCCTTGAATGAGTCTTAACAACACAAGTAAAATAGGGGCAATGAGACCAACCGCCTCATACGTAGGAAGAAGCCCAATTAAAAACGAGCTCCCCCCCATCCCAACCAGGGTCAGCATTAATGCAGCTTTTCTTCCAATCCTATCTCCGTAATGGCCAAAGATGATGCTTCCGATTGGCCTTGCCGCATACCCTACACCAAAAGTAGCAAAGGCTAGTAGCAAGCCAATTGCAGGATTTTCATTTGGAAAAAATAATGTAGAGAAGACAAGCCCGGTTGCGGTACCGTATAAATAAAAATCATACCATTCAATCACTGACCCTGATAAACTGGCAAACAGCACACGGCCTTTTTTCTTCTTCATATCGCGCCTCTCCCCACTAATTCTAGTATGCTAAATGATTTTTTTCATAGCTCTGTTTTAGCAGATGCTTTTGTATCTTTCCGACAGAGGTCCTCGGAAACTCTTTTAAGAATAGGATTCTATTAGGTACTTTAAAGTTGGCCATTCTTTCCTTACAATAACTGATCAGCTCCTTTTCAGTTACAGCTGCCTCTTGATGACAAATAATAAACGCAATAATCGCTTCATCACGAATGTCATCTGAAACACCTATCACAGCTGACTCATAGACAGAAGGATGACGGTTAAGGACGGATTCGACTTCACTTGCGGCAACATTTTCTCCAGACCTCTTAATCATATCCTTGATGCGGTCAACGAAATAAAAATAGCCTGCTTCATCCACCCTTGCGTTATCACCTGTATAAAGCCACCCGTTTTTTAAAGTTTCCGCTGTCGCTTCATTATTTTTAAAATAACCCTTCATTACTGTTCTGCCAGGCACACCTTTAACAATAATTTGACCTGCTTCTCCTAACGGAGCTTCATGCCCATTCTTATCTATTATCTTCACTTCATATCCAATTGTCGGTTTTCCCATACTGCGGTTCCTGCGGATCCCATCAATTGGATTCATTAATGGGACACCAATCGTTTCTGTCAT
Source organism: Cytobacillus horneckiae (assembly GCF_002835735.1). Classification (GTDB taxonomy): domain Bacteria; phylum Bacillota; class Bacilli; order Bacillales; family Cytobacillaceae; genus Cytobacillus; species Cytobacillus horneckiae. The sequence continues at coordinate 38,070 of NZ_PISD01000030.1, forward strand.
TCCGTATAATTGCAATAAGGGGACATTAAATCTTTGTTCAAATGTTGATAACTGATCATCTGTTAAACTTTGTGCAAACCATATGACTCTCATCTCATTGTTACGGTCCTCTCTATCATAAGCCTGAGCCAAAATCATCCTCATTGGCGCCGCAAACAAAGAACCGACTGTCGCTCCTAATCGTTTAGCCTGCTTAAAATAGCGGGAGGCACTAAATTTCTCTGTCATCGCAATGCTAGCCCCGGCCGTCAAGGCAGACATTGTAGAATAATATTGCGCATTCCCATGAAAAAGGGGCAAAACGATTATTTGCCTGTCTTCCGGTGATAATCGAATCGATTTTGACATTACCTCACCAGCGAATAAATAATTGGCATGAGTAACTTGAACACCCTTTGGCTTAGATGTCGTTCCCGATGTATAAAGCATTGCGGCAATATCATCTGCTTCAATTAAGCTAGCGGGAAAAGATGTGTTTTCATGTGCCATTAAAAAGGACAGGCTGCGCTCTTTATGCTCACTACCCTCATATCGTGCCAGCCAAATATCATTTAAGTGTGGTAGATGTTGTTTCACTGCTTGAAACTTCTCCAAATACTCCAATTCTGTGATAAGAAGAACCGATTCTGAATGCTCCAATATATATTTCATCTCATCACTAGTTGATAATATATTCGTAGGCACCATCACTGCACCGATGCGTGCCAATGCAAACCAGGCAATCATAAAATCGATACTATTGGGTAAATGCAAAGTCACATGCTGTCCTTTTGTTATTCCATTCGTTAGTAGCGCACGCCCCAGCCGGTTCGTTTGTTCTTGAAATTTTTTATAAGTGAGCTCATACCGTTTCGCCTCTTTATCCTCAAAGATAAGGAAGGTTTTCTCTCCATACATTTTCACCTTTTCATCCAATAAATCTGTTAACGTCCGATTGCCAACAATGTCCATCTATCACTCCCCCTATGAAAGAAAACGCTTGCAATAAAATACAGAAAATTTAAATAATTTTGTATTCATTTTAGTTAAATGTTCGATTTCAGTCAATTTCATTTTAGATAAAGGCTAGAAATTCCTTCAAATGAATGATAAATACAAAATAAAAAGAAGCAAAGTTAGTCCTATTGGCACCCTTGCTTCAAGTTGTTCTATTGTTTATCGCCTAAGTTTAACCGCTAACGGAAACACCGAAAACACAATCTCGCCTCTTACCTGTGCAGATGAAACAAGACCTACTTCTGAGCTTCGGCTATCCAGGCTTTCGCCAGGAGTTCTATTGTCGCCCATGACAAAATAATGATCGTCCACTACTGTAATTTTTTCCATATCATTAGAAACTCCTGTAATATATTCTTCCTCCAGTGGAGTATCATTAATGAGGACAATGCCATCTTTGATTTCAACGGTTTCGTTTGGTGATGCGATAATTCTTTTAATGACGTCATAGCCATGAGGGTCATGGAAAACGATGATATCATCATTCTCCAAGTGATAATAGATTTGATTGAAAAGGAGGATTTGATTGTCCTTAATGGTTGGGTTCATTGAGCTTCCACTTACAATCGTAAAACTGATGGCATAATGGAAAATGCAAAAGAGAATAAGCATGGAGATGATAAAACCTATCCAGCTTTTCCATGAGGAAGTGTCGTTTGATTTTATTCTGGTTTCTTCTATCTTTTCACTGGCTGCTGCCATCTGCCTTCACCCTTACTTCGTTTGTTCGGACTGACCGACTGCTTCCATTTGCTCTTTTGCCGATTGCATAATCGCGTTTAGCTCTGCAATTGTTTCATCAACGTCTTCTCGTTCAGGGTCAAAGCTCTGAATAAGCTCATCTGTATAACTTTGAAGCTCATTTACTCTTTTTTCAATTTCTGATTGTGTCGTTGCTTGTATCTGTTTGTCAGCTTCCGCAATTTTCACTCGCATTTCTTCTTTCAGCCTGGCTGTTTGCTTTTCTTGTTCAGCTGCAACGGCATTCTCAATGGAGGCAATCGAATCGGCCTTTTTGTGTGCAAACCAGCTTGTTAGCATAGACTCCATATCTTCATTGGCAAATACAATACTGAAGCTGCTTCCGACCATTAGTACAACAAAAAGCATCCCTGCTACTAGCTTAATTTGCTTCTTTCCTTTCGACCTATGATTTCGCTCCATTGTCAATCCCCTTTCTTTTGATTAAAATCCTGAGACCTAATAAATATAGGCCCCAGGCAAATTAAACCCCCTTTACTCGTTGCCGATTCCTGCAACTACATCATCCAAGCTCTGTTTTGCATCAGCTTCAAGCTCAGCCGCTTTTGCAGTAATGATTGCTTGCTGCTCAGCAACCATACCAGCTAAAATTCTATCAAGTTCCTCACGAATTTCTTCACCTTTCCAAACCGCTTGATTATTCAAATTGCGAGATACGATTTCAGTATAATCATCCACATCAGCTGTCAGCTCTTCTTTTGCACGGATAATGGCACTTTCTAATTCAGATACTGCGTTTTCTTTAACAGTATTTAGCTGATTAGTCACCTCAGTTACAGCTTCCTGTCCCTTTGCACCAGTATGATTGCCAAAGTCCGCAACTGCTGTACCCTGCATTTCGTTACCTTTAGCTAAGATTTCTAATGAGCCACTAAGGAATAGATTGTAAAATTGATATTCCATTCCCAGCTCAATCGCAGCTTTTTCTGCATCTAATGATTGAATATGGCTTTCCTTAGCGCTGTTTATAGCTAATGTGGAATTTGCGATGGCACTGTCACGCGTTCCATTGATTTGTGATGTTGCCAACTCTTTTAACACTTCATTTTCTGCTCTTAACTGTGCTAGAATTCGTTCAAAATTTGCATTAGACTCTGCTAAAACTTCCTCACTAGTCTGATTGAATAAATTATCATACCAGCTTCTAAGTGCCCCGCCTGCATCTGTATTAGCTAAAGAAAACCCTGCGCCTGAAATAATCCCCACTGCTACTACACCTGCTACCATTTTCTTTTTCAACTTCATCTTCTCTACCCCTTTTTTATAGATTATTGGCCTAGTATTTCTGCTAAATAACGCGCCGCTTCAGCGTCCATCTTTGCGTTTATTTCTTCCTTTTTCTTTTTTTCGTAATCGGAAAGGTCCTGGTTCGACAATTCTTGCTTTACTATTTGTAATCTATTTAGGTAATCATCATGATAGTTTTCAATTGAACTTTTCGTATCATTAGTAGAGGTATGAAGAAATGCATCCATTTCTTCTTTTCTCTCCTTAAGAGACTGGCTGCTTTGCTGTGAAAGCTTATTTGATAAGGCAATAAACTCTCCTCTTAAATCTTGAGTGATTTTATCATTGCTTATCCGTAAATGCTCACTCGCCCAGGCGAGTAGTGTTCCGCCTGTGTAAGCATTAGCCAATATTGCCGTAAATCCTGTCAAAAAACAAAAGGCGACTGTGATGATTAATGCCTTCTTCAACATCACTCGTTCCCTTCATACTTATATTTGGCATTCATAGGGGAGACTCTCATCGGTGTGCACCATTTTCAGGATAAAAAATAAATAATGCCCATTCTATCTCATAATTCTTTTATCCTAGAAAAGCGGCCTCCCCCCTTTCATCAATAGGATTGTTCTTTCTTAAAAACTTATATGTTCTTGATACAAAACACTAAAGGAAGTATAGTTCAATGTATTTTCGTTGAAAAACTTCAAAATATACCAAAAATTCAGAATAAAAACCTTAAATCTCTGTTTTCCTTTATTTTTCTATCGATTCCATTAATTTCTAATAGTGAAATCTTCAAATCATGTGCAAAAACATTGATATATCAACGTTTAAACAGCTTTTCACGGTTTTGAAATTAAAAAATGATACATATCGTCTAGTTTATTTTACTTTTTTATATAGATCATAAGCGCTACCTCTTCTATATTTTTAGGAAAAACGATCTTAACCATAGTAAGCTAAAGGACTGATGAACTTAGCCGCTAAGTTACTCTCGCTCATTTGCATAACGAACTCAATTAAATTAAATAACACCCGCTAAAATACCCAAAAAATAAAAATTCCCCTTCAATTAGAAGGGGAGAACTATTGTGGGAAATCATTCATTAAGTGAGGATGATTTGAGGTCTATCATTTGAAGTTATTGCTTCTGGAGCTGCGCTTTAATTCTGGCAATTTCTTTTTCACTTTGTCCAACCTTATCCCAAATAATATCCTGGTCAATCTGCATAAAATTTAGCTTGTCCATTATTTTTTGATGATTATCTTTAAGGTCGCCTTCAACGGCAGCGAGCTTACCATCAAATTTGTTTTCTAAACCTTTCAGTCCGCTATCAAGTTTTTCGTCAAATTTACAGCCTAAAACCGTTAACTTATCATCGAACTTGTCGCTTAAATCTTCTAGCTTTTTATCAAACTTACTGCTTAAATCCTCAAGCTTTCCATCAAACTTATTACTTAAATCTTCAAGCTTTCCATCAAACTTATTGCTTAAATCCTCAAGCTTTCCATCAAACTTATTGCTTAAATCCTCAAGCTTTCCATCAAACTTATTACTTAAATCTTCAAGCTTATCATCAAAATTTTTGCTTATTTGGACGGTAGTCTTATCAAGCTTTTCATCGAACTTATCGCTTAACTGAGAAATCGAAATGTTCAGCTTCTGATTCATATTTCCGGTCATCTTAATTAAACTAGCAATCATTTCTTCCATTCTGGCTAGTCTTTCTTCTGACATATGATTCACCTCCTTTTTACTATTTTATAAGAAATACTTCCTATTGTCATCTTGATTTTTGTTAAATTATCTCACAGAAAATATGAATTATTACAATATTTATAATAGAATGAACTATAACAAAACGGAACAAGGAAGGAGAAGTGCAGTGGAATCAAATACAGTTATCAATTCTAGCAAAGAAGAGTTTCTATTTGCGGAAATCACTGTCGAGAAATTACTGGATGGCTACGCTGAAAAAGAATATACAGCAGAAGAGGTTGTTCAATCCTACCTTAAACGGATAGAAAAATATCATTCTTCATATAATGCATTTACCTTTATTAACAATAATGCATTAAACAAGGCAAGGGAAATTGATCGCAAAATGGCAGCAGGAGAAAAATTGGGCGTTCTCGCAGGAATACCTATCGTCATTAAAGAAGCTGTTGATGTCGCTGGTTTCCCTTCGACTTTTGGCTGGGCACCACTGGCGAAGGATGCTGGTGGAATCGAACTCATTCCCGCAAAAGATGCAACTGTAGTTACAAGATTAAAAGAAGCGGGAGCAATTATTTTAGGAAAAACGAACATCCCTGCTTTTAGCTGCGCTTATAACGCAAACTCCAGCTGGAAAGGACCTACTTATAATGCAGTAGACCGCAACCTCACACCAGGTGGAAGCAGCAGCGGAACAGCAACCGCTGTATCCGGAAATTTCGCTGTCCTCGGCGTAGCAGAAGAAACAGCCGGATCCATTCAAGTACCAGCCGCAGCCCAAAGTTTGGTTGGCATTAAACCATCATTTGGACTGATTCCCACAACTGGGGTCACTCCGCTAGCCGGAAGTACGAGAGATGTGCTCGGACCACACGCACGTACAATAAAAGATACAGCGATCATGCTCGATGTCATGGCTGGCTATTCATCCGACGACCCCAAAACGGTTTCCAGTACGGTACCAGCAGCAGGCTACACTTCTTTTTTAAAAGAAAATAGCTTAGAAGGAAAACGGCTCGGCCTTTACGGATCAGGCTGGAGGAAGACACAATTGTCGCCGGAAACAAATAAGCTGTATAAAACCGCTGTTGAGCGAATAAAATCTCAAGGTGCCCAAGTCATTGAAGATCCATTTGCAGGGACGGGACTTGCCGATTTTATGAAAACAACTGCTACATTTCTCGGCATGGAATCCTTTTTCTATGACTTGCAAAGCTATTTAAAGAATCTAAATCGCGAATTGACTGTTGAAAAAGTATTTGATAAGGCTGGCAAAATCCCCTGGAAAGAAGATGGTCCACTTCGACCTGTCTTAAACAATATTAACTTAGAGACCGCTCGGCAAAATGCAGAAAGGCTGCCAGATCTAACTGAATTTAATTCAGTCAAAAACGAATTATTGCGCATCATTACACATGTAATGGCCGAAAACGAACTTGATGGCTTCGTCTATCCAACTTTTCTTGAAGCATTACCTGAACTAAAAGCAGAAAATATCGCCACATCCACGATTTCCGAGATTAATATTAGCGGATTGCCATTAGTGACAGTTCCTGCCGGTTACTATGATAGTGGTTCCCCTTTTGCGCTGGCATTCTTCGGTAAAATGTGGAGCGAAGGTGAATTGCTTGGAATGGCATTTGCTTATGAGCAGGTGAGTAAAGGCAGAGTGATGCCCGAATTAATTGGATAAAATTTATAAGTTAGACTGCTAAATAAACCGCGTAAGGCAAATATTTAGCAGTCTTTTTAGTTTTGAGTTCATTTTTTTGTTTTTGCATCGGATTTGGTTTTTTTGCGTTGCATATCCGATTTTTGCGTCTGATTTTGAGTTTTTGCGCCTCTCATTCGATTTTTGCGTCTGATTTTGAGTTTTTGCGCCTCTCATCCGATTTTTGCGTCTGATTTTATTTTTTTGCGCCTCTTTCGGCTTTTGCGTCTGATTTTGAGTTTTTGCGCCTCTCATCCGATTTTTGCGCCGGATTTTATTTTTCCGCGTCACTTTTTACAATAATTTCGCATTCTCTTCATTTTGGATCTACTTTTAATTAACGAAAATATCAATATCCCTGTCAGCGCACCTGAGCTGTCTATCAGCACATCTCTCACTTCTGCAGATCGCCCCGGGATAAAGTATTGATGCAATTCATCAGAAATCGCATATAGAATACAGATAATAAGTGCCATCCCTGCTTTAAAAACTGTCATACGTTTCCCCCTACTTAAAGCGTTCAGGACAAACACACCAAGGATAAAGTAAGCAAAGAAATGAGCATTTTTTCGTACAAAATGTTCCAGGAAATCAAGGTTGAAGTCTGCACTCGGGATGAAGCTTGAAGCAAATTTTATAATGGCATCTGTTACACCAGAACTTAATTCACTAGAGGCTGCTCCGGGCTGATGTGAAAGATAAAATATTAGGAGCATCCAAAGGATAACCGGTAGCCAGAGAATAAATTTTTTCATATGTTGTTACTTCCTTTATTAAGAATATGTATTAACTAATTATACAGTAATCAAATAAAGAGGATGCATAATCACTGCATCCTCCACATTTTCTATTTTACTGTTACCGATGTTGCTTTGCTCACGTTACCTGCGGCATCTTTAGCAGTTACACTCAGTTTTTTGCCTTGTTTTTGTTTTTTAATAGATACAGAGAATTTGCCTTCTTTATTTGCTTTCGCTTCTCCTAGCTTTGTGCTGCCTGCTTTTACTGTAACTGTGCTATTTGCTTCTGTTTTCCCAGTTACTTTTGTTGAGTTTTTGGTTACTTTATCTACTTTTGGTGCCGCTGGCGGCGTTTTGTCTTTAACCTTTACTTTTGTTGTCTTACTGACGTTGCCAGCGGCATCTTTAGAGGTGACGGATAACTCAACACCTGGCTTTTGCTTTTTGATTGAGACACTATACTTGCCGTCTTTATCGGCTTTGGCTTCGCCCAATTTTGTGCTGCCTGCTTTCACAGTAATCACAGCATTTTTTTCTGTTTTTCCTGTAACTTTAGTGGATTCACTCGTTACCTCATTAACTGATGGTGCTGCTGGCGGCGTTTTATCTGTTACTTTTACTTTTGCTGCTGCACTTATATTCCCAGCTGCATCCTTTGCAGTAACTGAAATTTCCACACCAGGCTTTTGCTTTTTAATCGCAACGCTGTACTTACCATCTTTATCGGCTTTGGCCTCACCTAATTTCGTACTGCCAGCTTTGATTGTGACTGTTGAGCTCCCCTCTGCCTTACCGGTTACTTTAGTCGCTTCACTCGTTATCGTATTTACAGTTGGCTTCGCTGGCGGGGTTTGGTCTTTTACAGTTACCTTTACATTTGAACTGATGTTTCCTGCTTTATCTGCTGCTGTCACCGTTAGCTCTATCCCAGCTTTTTGCTTTGCAATTGGAATTGAGAATGCTCCTTTTCCATCCACTGGTGCTTCAGCAAGTACTTTATTATCTTTTTTTACAGTTACTTTTGAGCCCAGCTCTGCATTGCCCTTAATCGCCGTCGCTTGGTCTCCTAATGTATTAACGACTGGTGCATATGGCTTGATTGTATCTTTAATGACTAGATAAGGGTTTCCAAAAATAACAGATTGCGTTCCCTTATTTCCGCTTGAGTAATCTGTCTGCAAGTATAAGCTGGAAGTACCCGCAGGAATATTTACAGATATTTTTTCTGATGGCGCATGATTAGTCAGTGTTTTTTTATATAAAACTTTTTCATCTCCAATGACGTAAACATCAACTGATCCTTTATCACTTAATCGCCATTTATTTTCTAATGAAACATTTGCCTCGAATGTAGTATGCTGATAATCTTTAATATAGAATTGCAGCCATTGTTCTTCTCCATCAAGCGATTCCATGCCATAGCCATAGCCTTCTAAACTTCCGTCCGCCAATTGAAAGGCATCATCCATCCAATGGTATTCAATCGCTTCATCAGCATATTTGGCATATGATCCATCAGTGTACCCAATCGTATGTAGACTGACTTTTGTGCTTGAGGGGCTCTGTGGAAGACTATTAGTTAAAATAGGATCTGCAAAAATTACTGCATGCTTGCCTGTCTTTCCTCCATCAGAAGCTGCCATTAATTTAACTGTTTTCGTACCGGCAGGAATAGCTGCCTTTACTTTTTTTAAGGCTGTATCATTAACAAATGTGGAGCTATATATCTTTTCGTCATCTGCGTAAATGATAAATTGAGTTTTACCTCTATCACCTGTACTCCAATTCTTATCAATGGAAATAGTCGTTTCAAGCGTCGTATATTTATAATCTGAAATATCAAACTCCGCCCAATTGACATTGTCACCATATGCTTGCGGATCAAAGCCAAATCCATTCCCTGCCAAAGTACCATTACTTAGTTTAAAAGGTTTGTCATCCCAGCTTGAAACATATAGATCCCAAAAATATGATTCATCACCCATTAATAAATCTTCGTTTAAACTAATGCTATTAAAAGCACTTGCAGCAGTTAATTTATTTGTTAATGTTGGGTTTCCAAAAATAGCACGGTGCGATCCTTTGGCACCGCGTTCCCAAACTGCCATGATGGTGATTTCTTTTGTCCCTTTTGGAATAGCCAGTTCTAACTTTTGTGACTTTGTTGTATTAGTGAACGTCTTTGTAAATAATTGCTTATTATCTGCATAAACAACAAATTCAGTATTTCCTAAGCTGCCTGTTTTAAAATTCCCATCTATCGAAATTTTTGTTTCAAAAGTTGTATACTTTAAGTTGCTAATATCATAAGTAACATACGCATCTGGGTAGGCGCCTTCCATCAAGCCTATTCCTTTTTTAATTGTTTCATTTTCTGAAGTTTTAAAGGCTTTATCATCCCACCCATCAATGTAAATATCCGCGTAATCGGCATAATCAACAATATAATCATCAGTCAAATTTAATGAATTTGATGAGGCATTTGTTGTATTTGCAAATGGGGATATAATAACAAACAACATACTAAATAATAGAACCCATGACACCTTTTTCATCGATAAACTCCTCTAGTGGTTTTGGATTTTTAATAAAAATAGAAAATTTTTCAATTTATATGAACCTATTATATTAGATATATTTTCCTGTCACAATATATTTATTTTAAAATTTAATATTTTAAAAACCTTATGATAAAATTGTTATAATTTTCTAGTTTAAGAAGGTGAAATAATGAAGAAAATGAAGGAAGCGATTAATTACTTCAAACTGAATGTCCAATCTATAGAGTGTGTCCCAGAATCATATGGATCAGAGGTGTATAAACTAACGCTGATTAATAAGGAATCGCTTTATATAAAAATTCCTTATTCAAAAGTAAAGCTTTATCGAGAATATGCGGTATTAAACCAATTGAAGAAGATTGTCAGAGTCCCGGAAATATTAGGGTTTTGGGAAGGTAATGAGGAAATGACCGGCGCCTTTTTATTAGAGGATCTAAAAGGCGTTCCATGTAATAAAAAAATAAGCGTTGAACTGGCATATGACATCGGCATACACCATGCAAAAATTCATTCTGTCTCAATGGAGAGCTATGGGAATTTCACTGAAGATGGTTTTGAAGCATTAAAACCGCATGACTGGCATGCCTTTGTCCGAGACAAGTTCTTTGATTTTGCACCTTCCGTAAAAGAAGTACTCTCTGCCGATTTATATGAAAAATCTATCCGCCATTTTGAAGAACATATTAAAGCTCTGCCGGCACCAGAGCCACCAGCTATCATACATATGGATTTTCGGCCCGGAAATATCCTTGTCAATAATGATTATGTTGTTGGGATCATTGATTTCGAAAGCTCCCGCTCGGCAGCTACTGAAATGGATTTTACTAAAATTAACCGCGACATTTTCAAAAAATATCCAAACACGAAAGAAGCATACATTGAAGGTTATGAAACAATCAGGCCTTTCATTGATTTAGACAGAATTCTGCCTTTTTATGCGTTTTATGATGCCTTCAATTCTATTGGATGGTCTTACAATCGGGGACTGGAAAAGCATAAGGGATTTTTTGAGGAGAATTTAGTTATATTGAAAAGTTTTATAGAGAAATGAAACCTCCTGAGCGCCTGCCTCAAGAGGTTTTTCTCTTATTCATCAAATGCATTTAAAGCATTAACGCCATGTGCAAGCGCAGAACCTGCTTTTAGCGCGGTCGCTACCATAATGCTTTCTACCAGTTCCTCTTTGGAAACTCCTTCAGATTTTGAACGTTTTGTATGAATGTCGATGCAGTAGGCACAGCCGGTAATGTGGGCTACCGCAACTGCGATAAGCTCCTTTTCCTTTTTGCTTAGCAAGCCAGCTTTCATCGCTTGTTCATCAAAGCCAAAGAATGCATTTACCGCTTCGGGAGCAGTATTTTTCAATTCATTCATCTTCTTTCCATTCGATCTTTTATAAAGTTCATCTTCTTCTGCACCTTCAAAAGCATTTAATGCATTGAACCCGTGGCTAAATGCTGAGCCCGCCTTTAATGCCGTTGCAACCATGGTTGCCTCGACCATCTCTTCTTTTGTTACCCCAAGTTTCTTGCCGTTGCCTACATGAATCTCAATGCAATAAGGACAGCCGGTTACATGTGCACAGGCGATTGCAATCAATTCCTTCGTCTTTTGCGGAATCACTCCATCTGCCAGAGCAGATTGATCAAAAGCAAAAAAGGCTTTTACAGCATCCGGAGCAGACTTGCCTAACTCTCCTATTCTACTAATATAAGATTTTTGATATAAACTATCGTTCGCCATTTAAATTCCTCCTATTTTTGTTTTCTACATAATTGATTCGTTAAATAATCGGATTTTCCCTTTAAAATAATCTTCGGATGCTTTCGACTACACTACAAAACCCCGGACATATCCGGGGCTCATATTTTTAGTTAAAACTCCCAACGCTGAGTCAGCATTTTTCTTCTTGTATAAAACTCGACACCATCTGTTCCATTGGCATGGAGATCTCCGTAAAAGGAGTTTTTCCAGCCTGAGAAGGGGAAAAAGGCCATAGGTGCCGGGACGCCGATATTGACGCCAAGCATGCCAACTTGGATTCTCTCTCTGAATTGGCGAACATCGCTTCCATTTTTAGTGAAGAGGCAGGCACCGTTGCCGAAATCGGATTTGTTTGTTAAGTCAATTGCTTCCTGTAATGTATTTACGCGGACAATTGATAGCACTGGAGCGAAGATTTCTTCTTTCCAGATCTTCATTTCAGGGGTTACTTTATCAAAGATTGTTGGTCCAATAAAATAGCCATTCTCATAATAAGCTTCATCTTTTCGCCCATCACGGACAAGGACAGCCCCCTCCTGCTCTCCGCTTTCAATATAGCCGGCTGTTCTTTCTTTGTGCTCCTGGCGGATGACTGGTCCTAAAAATACATTCTCATCCATTCCATTGCCAATCGAAATATGATTTGCAGCTTCACTTAACTTTTCCAGCAATGGTTCGACGACATCACCGACAGCGACAACAACGGCACAAGCCATGCACCTTTCACCTGCTGAACCATATGCAGCACCAATAATTTCTTTAACTGCACCATCCAAATCCGCACCTGGCATAACAATGGAGTGATTTTTCGCACCTGCCAAAGCCTGGACACGCTTTCCGTTTGCCGTTCCTGTTTTATATACATACTCAGCAACTGGCTGAGACCCAACAAACGAAATGGCTGGAACATCTTTATGCTCAAGCAAGCCATTTACGACGTCATGCGCCCCATGGACTATGTTCAATACGCCATCTGGCAAACCTGCTTCTTTAAAAAGCTCAGCTAGTCGATTGGCTAATAGCGGAGTTCTTTCCGACGGTTTAAGAACAAAGGTATTGCCGCAAGCTATTGCCAGCGGGAACATCCAGCAAGGAACCATCATCGGAAAATTGAAGGGCGTAATTCCACCAATTACACCCACTGGATAGCGATAGACCCCAGATTCAATATTCGTTGCAATATCAGGAAGCTGTTTTCCCATCATTAAAGATGGCGCACCTGCTGCAAATTCGACACATTCAATCCCTCTCTGCACCTCACCATATGCCTCTTTATAGCTTTTACCATTCTCCTGCGTGATCAGCTTCGCCAGCTCATCCCAAGCATCGACTAATAATTGCTGATATTTAAATAAAATGCGCGCTCGTTTTGGAACAGGCGTCTGACTCCAAGCTGCAAATGCTTCACTTGCCGATTGCACAGCAGCATTTACATCTTCCAGTGTAGAAATCGGCACTTTTGCCAGCTCTTCTCCTGTTGCTGGGTTTGGTACAGGCTGATATTGTTCCGTTTTGGCATTAACCCATTTGCCATTAATAAAATTTTTTAAAGTAGTAGTCGTTATTGTAGTCATTTAAATTTCTCCTCTCTCTATTAAAAAATTGAATATAATACAACTGCTAGAAGCATAACGATAGTTGGTACAACTACACTTAGCCAAAAAATCGACCAATAGGCGAGGCGATGTGTTTCTCCGCAGATAGATCTAATTGTTGTGACGACGTAGCCATTATGAGGCAGAGATCGATCCAAAAACCAAAGCGGCTGGAATAAACCTGTGCGGTAAATTTGCTGCTCTAAATAATGATACCGCAATCGGATAGACAGCAAATCCAACAACAAAAAGGCTGACTCGCCATACATCCTAATCGCAGCTGCGGCAACAACAGCAAACGCTGCTCTTTTTGCACCTAGCGACCGCTAATCCAATGAGCAATACTATCTGCTGCACCGGTTAATGCATAATTTTCCCAAAAATTACTCCGAACAAAAAGATTAAAAACCATAAAGCAAAATATCCGGTAAACCCTGTCATATAATGATCTGCCAATGCCATTTCCAGGTTAAGCCCTCCGGTTATAGCCACAACCACCGAACTTAAAATTACCGCAAAAATGATATTTTAAATACATTAGAAGAAGCAGCCCGGCAATCATACCCACCATCAATCATTTCTCCTTTCCAGATCTACTGCACTTCTTCCTTTTCAGCAAATTGATAATGAAAGCAAGTATGATAGAGAGTTTCCAGTTCTTCTCTGTTAGGGACTCTCGGGTTATTTGCCGGGCTGCCGCTTGCTAATGCATCTTCAGTCATTTTACTTACAGCTTGATTGAAGGCGCTTTCTTCTATTCCCCAGCCTTTTAGATTCGGAATATTCATGTTTAAACAGAGCCTTTTCACCGCTTTGACTGCCAGTTCTGCTGCTGCTTCATTAGAAAGATTTGTTTTCTCAGGTGAAAAAATACGGCCGAGATCAGCAAGACGGTCTATACATGCAGCCTTGCTAAATTCCAGTACAGCAGGTAAAAGCATTGCATTTGAATATCCATGGGGCACATGGAAGAGTGCGCCAATTGGTCTGGACATCCCGTGAACTAAGCAAACAGATGCATTAGAAAACGCCATTCCAGCTTGCAGCGAACCTAAAGACATCGCCTCTCTTGCTGTCAGATTCTCTCCATCCTCATAAGCTGCTTCAATATTTTGCACGATAAGCTCCATAGCCGAAAGTGCAATCATATCAGTCATTGGATGCGACTTTCTTGAGAGATAGGCTTCGACTGCATGACTTAGTGCATCGATACCAGTCGCTGCCGTTACATGCTTAGGCGAAGATATCGTTAATACAGGGTCCACTATTGCCACAGAAGGCATAAATGCGGGCTGCTTAATCATCATTTTCACATCGTTTGAAGTATTCGTGATCACTGTGACATCTGTTGCCTCTGAACCTGTTCCTGCTGTGGTCGGGATGACAATGTGCGGAACCGGCTCTTGTTCGGCTAGTTTTTTGCCGCCCATAAAATCGCCAATATAGCCTCCATTTGCAGCCAAAACAGCTACCGCTTTCGCAGTATCAATACAACTTCCTCCACCGATAGAAATGACAAGATCACATTGTCTCTTTTGAAACATTTCTAGTGCTTCTTGTACATATTGGTCAGTCGGCTCAGAGTCGACACCGAGATAAAGTTCGCTAGCTAAGTTTGCAGCTATCAACATTTCATTGCACTGTTTCGTATAGCCCAGTCCATCCATCACTTTATCACTAATAATAAGCGCCTTTGTTCCCTTTAATTTAGCTTGTTCACCTAATTTTCCAAATGAATCCCGTCCATATATGATGGTTTGTGGTGTTCTAAATATCGCTGCATCCATCACTTAGTTCCCTCCTTTTTTCTGACTATAAGAAAATTGCAAGAAGTGTGCCAAATTAAAAGCGCTGTTTTTTCAGCTTTCATGTGATGGCATGTGTTGTGTTCATCCTACAGATGTAGCGTCTATGTAGTGGACCCACTACACATTTTGTCAATAATTTATATGATGTCTTTTTAGTTTTTGGTAAAGTGTTGTTCGATGAATACCGAGGATTTCAGCAGCCTTTTTTTTATTTCCAGCCGCTTCTTTCAAAACATCAATAATAATCTCCTTTTCCCTCTTTCTCCCAATATCCTTCGCCTCCTCTATCAACGAGTGAGAATGAAAAGTCACTTGTTGGTTCTGGGTTTCTTCACCAATAAATTGCTTCAAGTGATGAACCTCGATGGTACGACTGTCAACAAGCGTAACAAGCCGTTCAACAGAATTAACAAGCTCCCGAATGTTCCCATGCCAGTCGTGTTGGCAAAGAAAAGAAATGGCATCTGAGGTAAAGGATTTTTTCGGCAAATGATATTTAGTGCTTACTTTTTCCAAATAAAAGGACAGCAAATCCGGAATATCCTGTCTGCGTTCCCGCAATGCAGGTATTTGAAGCTCAATAATATTGAGACGATAGTATAAATCCTCGCGAAAAGTGCCTTCTTTAATGCTCTCCTTTAAATTTCGGTTCGTTGCGGCAATAATTCTTGCATTCATGCGATATTTCTCACATCCCCCCACCCTTTCAGCCTCTTTCTCCTGCAGGACACGCAGCAGCTTTGTCTGCATCATTAATGGCATTTCGCCAATTTCATCTAAAAAAATCGTACCGTTATGTGCAAGCTCAAACTTCCCTGGCTTTCCGCCCTTTCTTGCACCAGTAAAGGCGCCTTCCTCATATCCGAATAATTCCGATTCAAACAGCGCCTCAGGAATAGCTCCACAGTTCACACTCATAAACGGCCCATTGGAGAACGGGCTTAAATGATGAATGCTCTTTGCGAACATTTCCTTGCCTGTACCGCTTTCCCCGGTAATCAACACCGTCGCCAATGTCCGGGCTGACCTCCTCGCAAGCCGTTTCACTTCAGAAATTTCAGGACTATTTCCGATTATTCGATCCAGCGTCATTCTACTATCCTCTTTTAGCTCAACCGATAGCGGCTGGTGTTTCTTTTCTTCCTGCACATAAGTCGCCTGCAGCGATTCATAGATTTTATATACCTCTGATACCCCTTCAAAAATTAGCATCCCGATGGCACCAACCACTTCATTTTTATTCCAAATCGGTATGCGGTGAACGACCATATCCTGCCCTTGAATTCTTTGTATCACACCGCGCTCTGGTGTTGCAGTTTGAACCGTCTGATGAAGATTCGTATTATCGATGACTTCTGTTACATGGCGTCCAATTGCATCCTCGCGGCGTACACCGGTAAACCGGCTATAAGCCTCATTAAATTCCATCAATACTCCATATTTATCGACAACCGCGATGCCTTCATAGGCTCTTTCTAATATAATTCTCAGCACCTCAGCAGAGTTTTCGGTTTGTTTTAGTTTAAGAATAAGCTTCGTATAACCGTCAATAATATCCCTTGATGTGAGTATTCCGATCACCTTTTCTTCCTCATCTACAACCGGAAGCTCCATACATGGCAGTGAAGCCGCACTAAATATCGAATCCTTCGCTCTCATATATGCAAAATTCCTTTTCGGAATGCGACTGATTGGCAGCTGCCGGTCATTCCCATTTATAAAATAGGAGAATAGTTTTCTTAAAGTAATCATCCCTACTAATCTATCCTGTTCATCGATAATTGGAAGACTGTCCACATTTAAGTGGTTCATCATCTCCCCCGCCTCCTGCAAAGTTTGCCCGTGACGAATGCAATACGGACTGGGCGTCATCCAATACTTCACTTGAAGAAACTCCTCGTGCCCGAGACCTAACTCTTCATTACCAATTAATCCTTCTATCAACATTGCAATGGCCTCCTTTAAAAAATAAATTCTATTTAAATAAGGAGAACCCTCTTTTCATGATGTATATAGGAGCGTAGACTCTACAAATGGTAAATTATTTTATAAAAACTAAAAATAAACATATGAAGTATTTAAATTCCTGGAATAAGAGCACTGCTGAAAAAATGGATGATTATCACAATAAAGAGGAGTCATGTTACAGCAACATAGGTAATTTAGTTTTATATATAGATATGTTTAGGGAGATCGATGCTATACCAATAGCAGTAACTAAATCGTTTAGGTGGAAGGTTGCTTTCCCTTTTCTCCATGTTGAAGCAGGAGGGAGGTGAACGCAATGGACATATTTTTGGACCTGTTAACAACTCTTGCTAAGGTAGTGAAAAAACCAAAAAGAAAACCACCCGTAAAAAGACTCGCCAGTTGGGGTGGTTCCATTAATTAAGTAACCTCCCGCTCAGCGGAAAATTACTAACTTTATAAAAATTATAAGTTTTTTCTTTAAATACTTACCTTTTCATCTCTAAAAATTTCTATGCCAACAAAGTAAAACAGACACCGCAAAAATCAGTATTTTAACTTACTTGTAGAAGCGATACATCTGATTGAATATAACCTTACTCAATCTATGACCATTTTTCGCCTACACACACCCGATTTTGGTTCCAGTTACTCAATCTGTGACCATTTTTTACTTACATACACCTAATTTCTGTTCCAGTTATACAATCTATCACCATTTTCTTCTTACCTACGTCCAATTTCGGTTCCAGTAAAGAAATTCATAATTAATTTATTCTCACGATCGCCTCGCCTAATTGGGTACTATATAAGAAGGCGAGTCTTTTGGCCATTTCTTCGGGCGTACTCTTAAAGCCTTCTTTAATCCAGTAGATGAAAAAACCTAATAAGGCATATGTTTGATACGAATTTATCGCTTCTACATCAAACCAAATATCATTATTCTCTATCATTAAATCGTTTCTGCTGATGTTTAAAATAGTATCGCAAAATTTATTTTGCGAACCTGGAATAACTTCACCCATTAGCATTAATGAAAACACGAACTTATTTCTGGAAACAAATTCAAAAATAGGAACGTTTCTTGTCGAATCAGATATAGAAAATGTTTTTTTTCCTTTAAAGCTATCTCTATAGTACTTCGCAAGTTCATTTAAATAGTCCTGAAAAATATCTGCTAATAATAGCGTACTATTCTCATAATGAGAATAAAAGGTTACTCGATTACAATGTGCAACTTTAGTAATTTCTGTAATGGAAATATCCTGAAAATCTTTGTTATTAATCAGCTCTAACATCGCCTTTTTTAGATTATTACGTGTTCTTAAAATACGCTTATCCTCATTTACCACTTAGTCTTCATGCCACCTTTTTTCATTTTTCTCAAAAGTATATCATGAAACTTTAACTATTATGATAGCCATTGGCTGTTCTCGTTTTCAAACGAGCTTATATACAGATTGGTTTCCTATGTCCCTAATAAAATTAACAGCTCGATACTTTAATAATTGTGCGCAGTCATTGACATTTAAATAGAATTCTGTTAATTTACACTTGTAGTATAAATATTTAGATGTGAAATTATTTGTTTTAACAATTATAAATAGGAGGGAATATATATATATGTCTCGATTAGAAGGGAAAGTCGCAGTCATTACAGGTGCCGCACAAGGAATGGGTGAAGCCCATGCTCGCCGCTTCGTTGAAGAAGGGGCTAAAGTTGTTATAACTGATTTAAATGAAGATAAGGGACTTGCAGTAGCCAATGATCTAGGAGAAAATGCAATATTCGTTAAACAAAATGTTACGAATGAAGAAGATTGGGCAGCTGTTGTCGCTACTGCAGAAAAGAAATTTGGACATGTGGATATATTAGTGAATAACGCTGGAATCACGATGGCTAAATCCATCCTGCAAACAACAGTGGAAGAATATCGCCGCATTGTAGAAATCAATCAGGTCTCTGTTTTCTTAGGGATGAAATCGATTATTCCATCTATGCAAAAAGCAGGTGGTGGGTCCATCATTAATATTTCTTCTATGAATGGAATTGTTGCCGGTGCAGTCGGTTATACAGATACAAAATTTGCTGTCCGCGGAATGACTAAAGCAGCTGCAATGGAATGTTCAAACTATGGCATTCGTGTAAATTCCGTTCATCCAGGTGTTATTGCTACTCCTATGGTTGTACAAGAAGATACTAAAGCAGCAGTGGAAGAGTTCTCTAAACAAATTCCTTTAAAACGAACAGCTCAACCTGAAGAAGTAACAAACATTGTTCTATATCTTGCATCAGATGAATCAAGCTATTCAACAGGGTCAGAATTCATCGTCGATGGCGGATTAACCGCTATGTAAATATTAAATAAATAACGCCATTTTGTTGTTTCTATCAAAATGGCGTTATTTCATATACTCCTCTGAAATATGCCATGCATAAATGAACAAAAATAAAAGCACTCTATTCAGACATTATTTCTTAATCTCATTTGATTCATCAGTAATAATAATTTACAAGCCTGCTAAGAAAAGACTCTTCTCCTTTCTTAACAAGCTTTTTCCTTACTTTTTCGTTTTATGATTAGCTGATGACATACTAATAGAACCTGTTTCGGTGTTAGTCGTCCCTTGCCCTTTTATTTCAGGAGAACTTAGTCCAGCCTTCGAAGCATCTTTTTTCCGTTTGCTCATTTTGACACCTCCTTCATATATTTTGTGTAACTACAAGGAATAAAATCCCCTTAAATTTGGAATATTATCCATTTAGAGGAGGTGTGAATAATGACAAAAAGAATCGCAGTTGAAAAGTCTCTTTCTAATGTTTCAGATGCACTTAGAGAAAAAGGTTATGATGTTGTTGAACTTAACAGTGAAGCTGGTCAAAATGAGAACTATTCAGCGGTCGTTGTGACAGGATTGGACTCAAACGTAATGGGGATGCAGGATGCTCAGACTTCCTCTCCAGTTATTGAAGCAAGCGGTTTGTCTGCAGATGAAGTTTGCAAAGAAATCGAGGAAAGATTGCAATAAGAAATACTTATAGTAGCAAACTAACAATAAGAAAAGGGTCATTGAATGGGATTCACTCCATACAATGACCCTTTTTATTTAACTGAGTTTTTAAAAAGTTTAGTGTATAAAACAGGAATATAGTAATTGAGCATAGAATGAGTCTACATATAAGCTTGATGCAACAAATCCATTGCTAAGGAGCTGATCATTTGAATCACCATTTTCCTATAGAAGAAGTGAGACATCACTTCCCTGCTCTTAATAGAAAAGATGACGGAAAGCCAATCATTTATTTTGACGCACCAGGCGGAACCCAAATGGCCGATTATGCGATTGAAAACATGTATCACTATCTTAGAAATGGAGTAGCCAACCTTCATGGAACATTTCAGTCAAGTATTGATACTGATAATTTACTGGCAGAAGCGCGACAAGCAGCGGCTGATTTATTAGGGTGCAACGATAATGAAGTTGCTTTTGGAGCCAATATGACAACCATGGCTTTTTCTATTTCCAGAGCCCTTGTGAACTACATAAATGAAGGTGATGAAATTGTCGTTACAGAGCTCGATCATCATGCGAATGTAGATCCTTGGCTTTCAATTGCAAAGCAACAAGGAGCGGTCATTAAATTTATTCGCTTAAATCAGGAAACTCTTACATTAGATTTAGCAAGCTTAGATGAACTGATAACTTCAAAAACCAGGCTTGTTGCTGTTGGCATGTCCTCTAATGTAACCGGTACTGTAACAGATGTGAAAGCTGTGATTGAAAAGGCGAAAGAACATGGAGCACTCGTTGTGATTGATGCCGTCCATGCTGTGCCACACTTAAAAATGGATATGCATCAACTAGGCTGTGATATTCTTCTTTGCTCTGCCTATAAATTCTTTGGACCTCATGTCGGCATTGCCGCAATAAAAGCAGCTTTATTTGAAAAGCTTACGTTTCATAAGCTTCAGCCTGCACCCGGTTCAATCCCTTACAAGCTGGAAACCGGAACACAAAATCATGAAGGCATTGCTGGAATTTTAGGAGCCATTCAATTTATTCGAGAGCTCGGACAAGGCAAAAACAGCAGAGAGCAAATCCTTTCCGGGATGGAGCGGATCGATGAATATGAAAAGCTGCTTTCTGCCGACCTTGAGTCTTTCCTGCTGTCCCAGCCCGATTTCCGCCTATATCGGCCGACATCAGGACAAAAAACTTCTACATTTTCCTTCACTATAAAGAATCACGACTCAAGAGAAGTGACAAAATGGCTCGCACAATATTATAACCTTTGTGTAGCAGATGGAGATTTCTACGCTGCCAATCTAGCTGATATTCTTAGCGTCAGGCCATATGGCGGCTGGATTAGAGTTGGTCTGACGCCATACAATACATTGGAAGAAATAGAGACGTTAAAAGAAGCATTGCAAGCTTATATTAAGCAAACATCAAAGATTCCACTTTAATAAATTCTTTATAAACTGAGGAGAGATACATGATGCTAGAAAAACTTTATTCTTTACTAAAAGACAATTACCCTGAAATGGTAGAAATCCGCAGACATTTGCACCAATACCCGGAGCTATCCTTCCAAGAAGTGACAACACCTAAATTTATAGCAGAATATCACGAAAAACTTGGACATGAGGTGCGGACAGGTGTCGGCGGCAGAGGTGTAGTCGCTACTCTCCGTGGCGGCAAGCCAGGGAAAACGGTAGCTTTAAGAGCTGACTTTGACGCCCTTCCAATCCAAGAGCAAAATGATGTCCCTTACAAATCTAAAAATCCTGGCGTTATGCACGCTTGTGGCCATGATGCCCATACAGCTACACTGCTCGTACTAGCAAAAGCTTTAAACCAGCTGCAAGATGAAATCGCAGGAACGATTGTCTTTATTCATCAGCATGCGGAGGAATATATGCCAGGCGGCGCCATCGCAATGGTTGAGGACGGCTGCCTTGATGGCGTCGATGTTATTTTCGGCACGCATATTTGGGCAACAAGCCCTGTTGGCGAAATCGGCTACCGCTCCGGTCCATTGCTTGCTGCTGCCGACAGATTTCATATTAAAGTCCAAGGAACAGGCGGACATGGCGCACAGCCTCATTTGAGCAATGACAGCATTGTCATCGCCTCCCAGCTAATCGTTAACCTCCAGCAAATTGTCAGCCGAAGAGTTGATCCGCTTGAAACAGCCGTTTGCTCAATCGGTGAATTTGATGCCAAAAATGCCTTTAATGTCATTGCTGATTCAGTCCAATTATCTGGTACAGTTAGAACATTCAAGGAAGAAATCAGAAACAAAATGGATCGTGAAATTAGAAGAATTGTCGAAGGAACATGCCTTGCTGCGGATGCAGAATTCACTTATGAATATGTGAGAGGCTATCCGGCAACAGTCAATCATCCGGCTGAAACAGAATTCATTGCTAGTCTCTCTCCGCAAGTTCCCGGAGTGAAAAATACAGTTGAACTGCCACCGCAAATGGGTGGCGAGGATTTTGCATATTATCTCGAAAAAGTACCAGGCACCTTCTTTATGACCGGTGCAGAAATCGCTGATCGCGAAAAAACTTATCCTCATCATCACCCAAAATTTGATATTGATGAGAAAGGATTATTGGTCGCTGCAAATGTTTTAGGAACAGCTACAGTTAAATATTTAGAGGAACAAGGGGTTAAATCTAAAGAAATGGTAGGAAGCCAGGAATAACAATCACAAAAAAAAGGATGACCATTTACACGGTCATCCTTTTTTCAATTGCCTACTTCAATGCTTCCGTTGCTTGTTTTCAGGCGAATCATCGTTTCTCCATCTCCAATTACCTGATTGCCCTCGTTTTTACCGAAAATATTTATTGACCCATTATCTGTATTGGCTATAAAGGTTGCATTTTTGACCTGATTTCTTGTCTCAATACGTATTTTCCCATTTAAAGTTTTTAAATCGTTTGGGAAAACGATTGTCGGTACCTTGACATCGATTGCACCGTTGGCGGTTTGCGCTTTCAGCTCACCCTGTACATTCTCCAAAAGCAGTTTGCCGTTGCTTGTTTTGGCCGTAATCAGATCTCCCTTCGTTTCATTTAAGTGGATGTATCCGTTATCCGTCTCGACATTGATTCCCTTTATCTCCATATCTTGAATTTCTATTTTCCCATTGTTATTGTCAATATTTATTTGTTCATATTGCCTTTCTGGCATAGAAATAGTTAAGTTTATCTCTCTCGTTAAAAAATCAAAAGTAAACAGCTTAAATCTATCTTCTTTCAATTCTATTTCAAGCGTGTCATTCCTTACATCGGATGTAAAAGAAAACATCTCTTCGTTTTCTACAACGCCATCAACATTAATTTTAGCTGTCTTTTCTTTTGTTGGCAGCACTTTTATTTGAGCATTATCAGAAATGACATTGATATTATTAAACTCATCCGTCACTTCTGCATTTTTGCTTACGGTATCTGCACTCATTTTTTTATTAAACGTAAACAGAACCCCTGCTAATCCCACGACAATCAACAAAGAAGCAATGATAACAAAACGTTTATTCATTTTTTAAACCTCCCTTCACTAAGGAAACATTAAATGATAAATAGCGAATAAAACCTTGCAAAACCACCTTCGTTACCCATTTCATAAAAGCGAAAATAAAGAGCCCGATGCCGCATAGTAATAAGGATGCAAAAAACTCAAAAGCACGAAAACCAGAAAATACGGCAGCATCGATTGCAAATAATAAAGGTGAACCTATAAAGGCAATACTAGTAATCCATCCGGAAAAAACTAGCGCTACTAAAGCAATAAATGGAGCAAGAACAATGACCAAGTTAAAAAATCCAAGACCTATAACCGCCCAAGTTGCCCGAAAAACATTACCTGCATTCGCTTTGTCCTCCACGATTCCAATATGATAATTCGCGTTGATTTCCTTTGCAATGACTTGGGGAGAGCCTAACGAAGCAATGATTTCTTCATCTGTTTTTCCCTCTTCATTGCCAAACAAAAAATGGTCTCGATAATCCTGCAAAAGCTCGGTTTTCTCTGCCTTGCTCAGCCCTTTTAATTCAGCTTCAAGCGCAGATAGAAATGCCTCCTTACTCACGATGAACACCTTCTTTAATTAAATTATTTACACCTGCAGAAAACTGGTTCCACTCCTCCAGCAGCTCCTGCAAATAGCTTTTGCCTTTAGCCGTCAATTGGTAATACTTCCTTGGCGGCCCTTCCGTGGACTCCTGTAAATACGTTGTGAAATACTCTTCTTTCGTAAGCCTTCTTAACAGCGGATAAACAGACCCTTCTGAGATTTGAATCTGGTCAGAAATCTTTTGAACCAATTCATATCCATATCGGTCCTGTTTATCCAAAAGCACAAGAACACAAAGCTCCAGCACACCTTTTTTAAACTGTACGTTCATGTTTGAACGCCTCCCGCCCACTACTATATAATGTATAGTACTAATCAATAAACCTTAGATATCCATAATATAACATCTACTACTGTTCATTGCAAGGTACTAAACAATATTTTTTTCAAATGATTGTTTTACGCAAAAAAGAAAAAGCAATCAAACGTTTGATTGCCTTTTTCTTTAGAGCAAGATTTCTATACAATCTCAATCTTTGTCCCATCACTATCCTTCTGCACCTTCCAGTTAGGCGACAATATTTTTTCAACCTCATGCAATTGTGCATTATTCAGCTTCAGCCCCGATAATCCATTGCCAGTTAATGTATAGTCGCGCTCTTTCTCTAATTTAAATTTCATGCTCAAAATTCTTTGCAGACCAGGGTATGTAAGAAATTTAATTTGATAGCCCTTTTGAAGAATCGATTGAAACCTCTGCTCGTCTTCATTAGCAAGTACAGCAAGCTGTTGAAAATCGAAGTGTTCATTTATTTTTGACCAGGATTCCGTTTCGCCAGCTTTTGCTTTAGTTAGAATTTCTTGATTGGACAGGCCATTATTTCTTAAAGTTTCAATCATGTAGGCTTCCATTAACGTTAGTTGATTGCTTATCAAATGAATCGCTCCGTTCTTTTTTGTTTGTTTATATTATCTTAGATTGATTAAGGATAAGCTAGAGTAAAAAAACCTTGTATGCGTTCATACAAGGTTTTTCAGATGGATTCTATTGTTTATTAGACGATAGATCTTGTTTTTTATTAAAATATTCATTCATAACTTCAAACCATAGTCGATAGCCCAAATCATTCGGATGAACGCCATCATACAAGGTCTCGTTTAGTTCGAGGCCGCGACCTTGTATTTTCTCTTCCATTCCTTTGTAAACATCCACAAACTCCCAATCTTTAGATTCAATATATGATTTAGTTTCCTCCCGATAATCTTCATAAGTTAGACCTAAAGCATTCTCAACTTCACCTTGTTGCATTACAGAACATGGATTAGGGGAGATAAATATGACCATCGAATCTGGTGATTCCTTATTTATTTTCGAAACGACCGTATTGATGGCAGCAATCGTATCATCCATACTAACATTCTTTGCATAACTATTTACAACAGACGTCTCTATTATTACTAAATCCGGACGCTCGCTAACCAATTCATCTACTTGGCCATCCTCTACCAACATATTTAAGGTATAACCACTTTTAGCAAAGTTTGAAAAGTGTAACTCATTTGCTATGGACATATTCTCTTCCTTAATTTGCCTCTCTAATTGATTAAACCATGAAAACATAGGCAGGCTTGCTCCTTTCCCTCGAGCTACACTGCTGCCTATTAATGCCACATTCGCCTCATCGCTAGTTAATACTTTATAGCGCAGATATTCCTTCAGCGAGATTTCATTTCCTTTTTTAGGTGTGATCGTTTCTATGATTTGCTTTTCCGCATGCTTATCTGCAGGTACTTCAGTGCTTTTCGCACTTCCATTTACCCAATAAAAGACAGAAACAGCAATAATGATAATAATCACGAATGGAATAATGATCTTTTTCATAACCTTTCAATTTCCTTTCTGTAAAAGACAATTGATGCAATAATTTTTAAATACCCTCCAATAATTTAAATAATCATGCTGGCTTAATAAAATAGCAATTTGATCCAACTTTTTGCAGCTTCTCACGGAATTTTGGTTTCCTTCCTCTTTTTTATTCCACGATAACTATTACATTTATTAACAAAAATAATTACTTAAAATATAGTTGACAAAATCAACTATTAATCATAAAATTTATTTAATTTTATAAAAAGAGGTAATTTTCAGATATGTCAGATAAAAATATCCAAGAAATTAAAAAATTCAATAGGTTTTACACAAGAGTAATGGGCTTGTTTAATTTATATACCGATAAAAGTCCTTATTCCGCAACAGAGGCATTAATCTTATTTGAGATTAATAGCCGGGAGAATTGTACAGCGGCCTTTCTGTCAAATTATTTTAGTATCGATAAAAGTTATATGAGTAGAATAATTAAGCATTTTGAAAAAGAAGGTTTAATTACAAAAGAAATCTCTAAGGAAGATAGAAGAGTTCAGCATCTTCATTTAACTGAATTAGGGATTTCCACACTAAACTCACTCGCTAATAGAGCAAGCGGAAATGTTGAAACAATGATTGAAGGCATTCCGGAGGAGCAAATTGATATTTTAATTGATTCCATGGAGAGTATTCAAAAAATTTTATCCCGCATTAACGAGCAGTAAGACATCCTCTTCAAGTCTACCAAGGGAATCATAAAGGATAATTGCCGATAACCGGCCGTAAACGCCGAGTGGTCTAACTAACCACCAGTGAGGATTTAAGTCCCCGCTGGTGGAAGTTTCACTTATATAAATATATTTAATAGGGGGTTTTGAAAGATGAAAAAGAACATGTTTATGCTGTTAGCGTTTAGTTTAGTGCTCCTCCTCTCTGCTTGTACATCTGGAACAGCAGGGGACTCCAGCGAGTCTAGTGTAGATGGGAATGATCCAACTTCACCTAAAAAAGACAGTTTAGTCGTTGCATATGAAGCAGATGCAGCCACACTGATGGCAAATATCGATGTGAACTATGTGACTGACGCGCAAATTAGAAATATATATGACCCTCTAATTGACCGCGACGGAAAAACTGGAGATTTCGTCCCCGTTCTGGCTGAAAGCTGGGAAAATGTCGATGAACATACATGGAAGATTCAATTAAAGGAAGGTATCAAGTTCCATAACGGAGCTGACTTCAATGCCGAAGCTGCCAAATATAGCATTGACTTTATTTTAGATGAAGCGAATCAATCATTTTACAGATCACGCTGGGTAGACGTTAAAGAGGTGAAGGTGATTTCTCCAACTGAGATAGAAATCATTACTTCTAAACCCTTCCCTAGTTTAATTCAAAGAATTGCTGAAGATTTATTAGTCATTGAGCCAGGCTATGTAGAGGAAGTTGGGCTTGACGAAGCAGCTAAAAAGCCTGTTGGAACAGGTGCATATAAATTTGTCGAGTGGTCTAGAGACAACTACTTAAAGTTAGAAGCCTTTGATGAGTACTGGAAAGGCAAGCCTGCAATTAAATCATTAGAATTCCGATACATTCCTGAATTTAGCGCAAGATTATCTGCATTCCTTAGCGGAGAAGTGGATTTATTTAAAAACATTCCCGTTGATTCTGTTGATAGCATTACAAATGATGACCATTCTAAAGTGGCCGAAGTTGCTTCTGCTCGTATTAACTATTTAGCACTTAATAACTTCTATGAAGGTCCACTTCAAGACGAAAAAGTACGGCAAGCAATCAATTATGCTGTTGATGTTGACGAGCTATTAAATGGTGTACTAAATGGCCATGGCACAAAAATGACTGGTCCGCTTTCTCAAATCAATAATGATTACACTGAAACTGCCGAATATGGCTACGATGTAGAAAAAGCGAAAGCACTTTTAAAAGAAGCTGGTCATGAACCGGAATCGTTAACACTCACATTAGATACACCAAATGGCCGTTATCCGATGGATACTCAAATCGCTCAAGCCATTGCTTCACAACTGCAAAGAATAGGCATTACAGTAAACGTCCAGACAAATGAATGGGGCAATCATCTTGAAAAAATCCGCAATCGAGAGATGAAAGACATGTTCATTTTAGGTTGGGGACCAGCCTTTGATGCACAGTCAACAGTTGAAAATCTATTTACCAAAGTCGCACCGTACAGCGGTTTTTATGATGAAGAATTAGAAAAGGAAATCTATAGAGTAAACCAATTATTCGATGAACAAGAAAGATTTGACGGCTTTAGTGACCTTCAGCATAAATTAGTAGAAAAAGCGGCCTGGGTTCCACTTTGGCAGCAGTCTGATTTATATGCTGTTCGCAAAGATTTGAAGTTCACTCCGCGTGTTGATGAAAAAATCCAGGCATACGAAATGTCCTGGGAATAATAGCCGAAAAAGGGAGGGGATTTTCTCTCCCTTTTCATCTAAATTACTGGACCTAAAGGGGAGCTAGGCATGCTTGATTTTATTATAAAAAGACTTTTACAAGTAATCTTAGTCGTCTTTTTAGCATTAACAGCCGTTTTCTTTCTCATTCGTTTATCTGGTGACCCTACAGCATTATTCTTGCCGCCAGATGCACCTAGAGAACAAATTGAAGAATATAGAGAGCTTTTAGGATTTAACCGCCCCCTTCAAGATCAATATGCAGACTTTATGGTGAACGCTGTGCAAGGTGACTTTGGGGAATCACTTAGAAGCCAAGAAGATGCACTTCAGCTTGTAATCGATCGGCTGCCTGCAACCTTTCAGCTGGCGATTGCAGCATTAATTTTATCACTTGTTATCGCTATTCCATTAGGCGTCTTATCTGCATATAAAAGAAATTCCTTCTTTGATCGCATCGGAGTCGGGCTAACAGTCTTAGGGCAAGCAGTACCAAACTTTTGGCTAGGTTTAATCCTGATTTTCTTTTTTGCAGCACAATTAAAGCTCTTGCCTACTGGCGGGGGCGGAACATTGGTTCATTTAATACTGCCAACTATTACTCTCGCAACCTATAGTATCGCAAGATTCACCCGCTTCACTCGTTCATCGATGCTGGATATTCTGCGCAAGGACTATATCAGAACGGCAAAAGCGTCAGGTGTTCCTACTTTTCCATTGGTTGCTAGATTCGCATTAAAAAACTCATTAATTCCAATCATTACATTAATTGCACTTGATCTCGGCACTTTGCTTGGCGGAGCAGTCATTACGGAAGTTGTTTTTGCCTGGCCCGGCATCGGCAGATTGCTTATGCAGTCACTGATGAATAGAGACTTTCCAATTGTATTAGCAGCCGTTTTTATCATTGCCTTAATCTATGCCATCATTAATTTCATTGCGGATATCTTATATGCATATGTAAACCCGCAAATTAGAGTGAAGTAGGTGATTTTCTGTGTCAGCAAATTTAGAAAAAGCATTTCACAACGAACCTGCTGCAAAGATAAAAAGCAAAAAAGAATCTAGCATCTATCGCTTCTTTGCCAATCTTTTTAGAAGCTGGACTGGCACTCTGGGATTCATCATTATTCTAGGCCTATTATTTATTAGTATATTTGGTCCTTGGATTACACCATACGATCCACTTTATGCAGACTTTAGCAAGAAGCTTCTTCCACCAATGACAGACGGCCATCTGCTTGGAACTGATCAATTAGGAAGAGATATTCTTTCCAGAATTATTGTTGGTGCGAGAGTATCAGTCATTATCGGCGTTTTAACGGTTGTCATAGCTGGCATTTTCGGTACGGTTGTCGGCATCATATCCGGTTATTTTAGAGGATGGGTTGATGTTGTTTTAATGAGAATTGTTGACGTGCAATTAAGCTTCCCATTCATTTTATTAGTTCTTGTCATTAATGCTATCATCGGGGCTGGCCTAAGAAATATTATTATCTCTTTGGCGATTGGCGGCTGGGTAATCTTTGCCCGGATGATAAGGAGCGAAGTGCTTGCCCTTCGTGAAAAAGAATTTATTACAGCTTGTGTAGCAACTGGCGTATCGCGTTTTGAAATCTTATTTAGACATATCCTTCCTAATCTATTTACGCCGCTAATTATTCTGGCATCACTTCAAATCGGTACATTTATTATTGCTGAAGCGTCTGTTAGTTTTCTTGGCTTTGGCGTTCAGCCCCCTGAGCCAGCTTGGGGAAATATGCTGAATGAAGGAAAAGATTATATCTTTAGTTCATGGTGGCTCATTACATTCCCTGGGATTGCAATTATTATTGCCGCACTAGGTGTAAACCTTTTTGGCGACTGGCTTCGAGATACACTTGATCCAGAATTGAAGGGGGAATAGTCCATGTCAGAAAAAATACTAGAAATAAATGACCTCCGCGTGCAATTTAAAAATGGAAAAGAAAAGGTTCAACCGATCAGAGGGGTCAGCTTTCACATTAACAAGGGTGAAACACTTGGCATTGTCGGGGAGTCAGGATGCGGAAAAAGCGTTACATCACTTGCCATTATGGGGCTTCTCCCTGATAAAACGAGCGAAATTGCTTCTGGAAACATTTTATTTAACAATCAGGACCTTTCAAAATTGACTGATAAACAATTTCGCAAGCTTCGCGGCAATGATATCTCTATGATTTTTCAAGAGCCAATGACTTCATTAAATCCAGTTTTTACAATTGGAGAGCAATTAAAGGAACCATTAAGAAGACATAAAAACATGTCAAAATCTCAAGCAAGAAAAGAGATCATTTCTATGCTGCAACAGGTGGGTCTTCCTAGAGCTGAGCAGTTGATTGATGAATATCCACATCAGCTTTCTGGCGGTATGAGGCAAAGGGTCATGATTTCACTCGCACTGCTTTGCAAGCCGCAGTTAATGATTGCTGATGAGCCAACTACTGCACTTGATGTAACAATCCAAGCACAAATATTAGACTTGCTAAAGAAGCTAAAAGCTGAGAGTGATATGAGTTTAATGCTCATCACTCATGATTTAGGCGTTGTAGCAGAAATGTGCAACCGTGTAGTTGTGATGTATGCAGGTGAAGTCGTTGAAGAGGCTGAAGTAAATGATTTATTTGATTCACCTAAGCATCCATATACAAAAGGGCTGATGCAGTCATTACCATCTAACAATGACCGGAAAAGCAAGCTGTTTTCAATTAAAGGGCAGGTCCCGAGACCTTCAGAAATTACTGGCGGATGTGCTTTTGCCAACAGATGTCCACATGTTCTAGAACGCTGTGTAAAGGAAACGCCACCTTCTTTTACACATCAAAACCATTTAAGTAAGTGCTGGCTGCAAGATACCTCTTATAAGGAGGTGAATCATGATGAAACAAAAGGTACTGCTATCCGTTAACAACTTAAAAAAATATTATGATATCCCGCAAGGACTTTTCAAGGAAAAAATAATTGTTAAGGCCGTTGATGATATCAGCTTTACGATCACCAAGGGGGAAACTTTTGCTCTAGTTGGCGAATCAGGGTGTGGAAAGTCAACTACTGGAAGAACGATACTTAAATTAACTGAACCAACTGGTGGAAGGATTATTTTTGATGGAAATGATATTGCTGCTCTCCCTTATAAAAAAATGAGAACATTAAGAAATCGAATGCAGATGGTTTTCCAGGACCCCTATGCATCTTTAAACCCGAAGAAAACGGTTAGAGAAATTCTCACAGAACCGCTTAGAGTCCATAAAAAATTCGATCATGACACACGACTAAAAAAGGTAAAATCGATGCTTGAGATTGTGGGCTTATCTGAATATCATTTAGACCGCTATCCGCATGAATTCTCCGGCGGGCAAAGACAAAGAATAGGCATTGCCCGGGCAGTCATTCTTCAGCCGGATTTTATTATCGCAGATGAGCCTGTTTCTGCACTCGATGTTTCAGTTCAATCACAAGTCATTAACCTTATGCTTGAATTACAAAAAGAATTTGAATTAACTTATCTATTTATCTCACATGATTTAAGCGTCATCCAGCATATGACTGATCGAGTAGCCGTCATGTATTTAGGCAAAATCGTAGAAATAGCTAAAACTGAAGATTTATTTACTAATCCGAAGCATCCTTACACAAAGGCGTTGTTATCCGCAGTCCCAATTACTCATCCAAAAGAGAAAAAGGAAAGAATCATATTAAAAGGCGATGTCCCGAGCCCAGCAAACCCACCTTCCGGCTGTACCTTTCATCCCAGATGCCCAGCTGCTTTGGACATATGCAAGACGCAAGCACCAAAGACATCGGAACATGGAAATTCCCATTCAGTTAGCTGCCATTTATATAACAAAATTGAGGAGGAAATACCCCATGCTATTAGCCATTCCTAAAAATGAATTTCAACAAAGGCAAGAAAGATTTATTGAAAGTTTAAACGAAAACAAATGTGAATCTGCTGTTTTATTTGCTGTGACAGATATCTTTTATTTAACAGGCTTTCACTTCCATCCAACAGAAAGACCAATTGGACTGTTTGTAGACCCTCAGCATAAGTTCCACTTATTTTTGCCAGAATTAGAACGTGAACACGCGGAGGAATACAGTGTAATAGACTTTGTTCATTCATACAAAGAATATCCTGGAACGACTCACCCAATGGAATCATTAAAAGAGTTATTACTAGAATACCAATTTGAAAATAAAACCGTTGGCTATGATTCGATTGGATACGGTTCTTCTATGGGCTATCGTGGATCTTCCATCGACCAGCTAATCAATGTGAAAGCATTCGTTTCTTTAAAAGGAATGATTGAAGAAATGCGATTTGTTAAATCTGATAATGAAATTGAATTGATTAAGGAGTCCTGCCGCTGGGGGAATCTTGCCCACCGACTATTACAAAAGTATACAAAGGCTGGTTTAAGCGAAATCGAAATTACCAGTAAAGCATCAATGGAAGCCACTATGGCAATGATTGAAACTTTAGGACAAGATTACAAGCCACACGGAAGCACTGCTTTTGCTATTTTCAGAGGACAAATAGGACCAGAATCTGCATTCCCCCACGCCGTAACACAAAACATCATATTATCAAAAGGAGATACGCTCGTAACTGGTGCCGCAGCAAGTGTGTTTGGCTACACGAGTGAACTTGAGAGAGTCATGTTTGTTGATGAATATACGAAAGAACAAGAGAGATATTTTAATCATATGTATGAAGCGCAAGAAGTTGCCTTCTCTGCTATTAAGCCTGGCATCCCTTACTCCGCAGTTGAGGAAGAGGTGCAAAAATATTTTAAAGAAAATGGCCTCACAGAGCTAACGCGGCATCACACCGGACATAATATTGGTTTGCTAGGACATGAAGCCCCATTTTTCGATTTAGGAGACCATACGGAAATCAAACCGGGAATGGTCGTAACTGTCGAGCCTGGCATTTACGTACAAGGATTAGGCGGGTTCAGACACTCCGATACAGTGCTAGTAACAGAAAACGGCATCGAAATGCTTACTTATTATCCAAGAGATTTGGCATCCCTTATTTGTTAAAATTACATGCACTTGGATCAACTTAGATCCAAGTGTTTCTATTACATCGAAAGGAAGTCCTTACTTATGAAAATATTTATCTCTGCAGATATTGAAGGAATTTCAGGCGTAGCAACCATCCAGCAGCTTGTAAACAACGGAGAATACCAGCGTTTTCGCAAATTAATGACCGCTGAAGTGAATGCCGCGATTCGAGGGGCTTTTAAAGGTGGTGCAAATGAAGTCGTCGTTGCTGACGGTCACGGAAACATGTCCAATATTATTATCGAAGAATTGGATCAGCGCGCACGATTAGTATCAGGAAATAACCGGGTGATGTGCCAGCTAGAGGGGCTCGATGAAACATTTGACGGCATTATTTTCATCGGCCATCACGGACGTGAAAGTGCCACGAATGCTGTAATAAGCCATACATTAGCAGGCATCTGTGTAAAAGAAATGAAAATCAATAACCGGATAATTGGAGAAACAGAAATGAATGCCTTCGTAGCAGGAAGCATGAATGTCCCAGCTTTATTCATCAGCGGTGATGACCAATACATAGAAGAAGTGAAAGAAACCTTACCCGATGTCGAATCTGTCGTTGTAAAATACGCAAAAGACCGACTAGCCGCCGAACTGATTCATCCAGAAGTTGTCCGAAATGAAATTGAAGAAAAAGTAGCCTCTTCTCTCAAATTAGCAAACACGATGAAGCCATTAAAGCTTTCCGGACCTATCACTTACGAAATAGAATTTAAAGGTCCGCAGCAAGCACATATGACATCTACTATTCCGAGCGTAACCATGCTAAGCCCTACAAGAATTACGTTCACCTGTAAAGATATGGTTACAGCATACAAGCATATGTGGGGCTGTGTCATCATAGCCATGGCTGCTACGAATGGGGTTTTGGGAAGTGCCAATGCTTAAAATGACGCTAATTAAGTAAATCATCAAAAAGGTAAAGAAGATATGAGTATTTTGACAAACTCTTCATATCTTCTTTTTTTTGACTATTGAAAGTCTAACTTAAATAACAATATCCAAACCAATCTCAAAAAACACACTCATTGACCAATGCGTCATGATCACTAATAAGAAATTCACATAAATCCATTACTGCCTTATCAACTGAATCCGTTCATATCCAATTTAAATGAAGAGCAAGTATTAGATATAGATTACTTGCCGCTTGAACTGTATAAATTCAGTGTATTAAGTCCTCCGGCTTCATTGTCATATTAATGAGAGTACTAAAAAATCAAAGGCTTCACATCTATTCAAACAAGGTGTACATATTGTTTTATGTACAGAACATTAGAGTGAATATAGATTAGAATTAGAAAGTGGCCAATTGACACTGTTAGATGTTGAGGATGAAGGTATATTAAACTCTATCAGAGCTGCCGTTCAAACATGTCAGAGTTAAATTTTTTTCGCATATTTCTATACTACATATTGATCCCTAAACAGTTCCTTTCTCTCCAGTGTATATTTATCTAATAGACTTTCTTGAGGAGAATATCCTATCCCTGGTAAATGTGGTATTTTTATTAATCCTTTTTCTACTATGACTTCTGGAGAAATAATATCTTCATACCAATATCTTGATGAACTGGCTGTATCCCCTGGTAATATGAAATTTGATAAACTTGTAATAGCTATATTATGTGCTCTCCCTACACCTGATTCAAGCATTCCTCCACACCAAACTGGTATACCATGAATTTCACAATAATCATGTATCTTCTTAGATTCGGTTAATCCACCGACTCTACCAATCTTTATATTTATGATTTTACAACTGCCAAGTTCAATAGCTTTTCTTGCATCGTCTAAAGAGTGAATACTCTCGTCTAAACATATCGGTGTGTTAATTACTGATTGTAGCTTTGCATGATCAACAATGTCATCATGCGAAAGAGGTTGCTCTATCATCATTAAGTTTAGTTTATCTAACTCCTTAAATACTTCTACATCATCAAGTGTGTATGCAGAATTTGCATCAGCCATCATCCTAATATGTGGAAAAACCTCTCTAACTTTCCTTAGAGTAGATACATCTTGTCCGGGTTTAATTTTTATTTTAATTCTCTTATACCCTTTATTTACATATTTTCCGACCACGCTTATTAGTTCATCTGTTGTTTCTTGAATACCAATACTAATTCCAACCTCAATAACATCTTTATTTCCTCCGAGGGCTCTTGATAAAGTGATGTTTTTTTCTTTAGCATATAGGTCCCATATTGCGCCTTCCAATGCTGCCTTTGCCATGTTATTTCTTCGGATAGGCTTAAAAAGTTCTCTAACTTTGTCTGGATGATGTATCTCATTATGATCGTATAAAATAGGGATTAAAAAATCCTCCATAATATGCCAAGCAGTTTTTACTGTTTCTTCATTATATAATGGTTTGGATGTAACTACACATTCTCCATATCCAACATGATGATCTCCATAAACCTCCACTAGAATAAACTCCCGTTCAGTTTGAGTACCGAAACTGGTTTGAAAGGGGTCTTTTAACTCTAATTGCATTCTTCTTAATTTAATTTTTTGAATTTTCACTTTTACCAACTCCCACTTATAATATTTTTACTAGTGATAAAGATGACATGCTACTTGATGTCCAGTATTTTTTTCCTTTAATTCTGGTTTAACACTTTGGCATTCCTCAATTGCATATGGACAACGAGTATGAAACACACATCCAGATGGGGGGGATATAGGCGAAGGTATATCTCCCTTAATAATTATTCTCTCTTTTTTTATACTTCTATCTGGAATAGGAATTGCTGATAACAACGCCTTTGTATATGGATGTAGAGTATTAGTAAATAACTCATCCGTTGTAGTTATCTCCACCATATTTCCTAAGTACATTACACCAATTTCATCTGCTATATGACGTACTACGCTTAAGTCATGTGATATAAATAAGTAAGCTAAATTGAATTCATCTTGTATTTCTTCAAGCAAATTTATAACTTGAGACTGTATAGAAACATCTAATGCAGACACTGGTTCATCAAGAACAATAATGGATGGATTTACTGCTAATGCTCTTGCAATTCCAATCCTCTGCCGTTGACCACCCGAGAATTCATGCGGAAACCTAAAATATTGATCTTCTCTTATTCCCGTTTTCTTTAGTAAATCCATTGCGCGATCCATTCTTTCAGATTTAGAACCAATACGATGTATTTCCATAGGTTCTTCAATGATAGCGCCTATCCTTTTCTTTGGATTTAAGGAGGAATGTGGATCTTGAAAAACCATTTGCATTTCTCTTCTTATACTTTTTAATTCCTTACCTTTTAGCTTAAAAATGTCTTTTCCTTTATACATTGCTGTTCCATTTGTAGGTTCAGTTAGACGTAACATTGTTCTACCTGTAGTTGATTTACCACAACCAGATTCA
Source organism: Cytobacillus horneckiae (assembly GCF_002835735.1). Taxonomy (GTDB): domain Bacteria; phylum Bacillota; class Bacilli; order Bacillales; family Cytobacillaceae; genus Cytobacillus; species Cytobacillus horneckiae. Next base: position 74,781 of record NZ_PISD01000030.1, read on the forward strand.
CCTACTATGCCCAGTGTCTTTTTCTGATAAAGATTAAATTCTATATTCTCAACTGCCTTTACATATCCCTTTGTTCTACCAAAGGGTGATTGAATTGGAAAGTATTTTTGTAATTGATTCACTTCTAATAGAGGAGTTGTATGTAATTCTTCTTTTCCTTTAGATAATTGTGGTTGCATTATTCTGAACCTCCTCTTTTAGTAATTGTCGATAATTCCAACATCTTACCTTTTGATTATCTTTAATCACTTGAAGAAGGGGTGCTTCATTAAGACATTCTTCTGTTGCATAGGTACATCTTGGGGCAAATCTACATCCATTTGGAATATTATTTAAAGATGGAACAACGCCATTAATTGTATGTAGCTTTTTATTTCTATCTCCATCAATTTTTGGAATTGATTTTAATAATCCTTTTGTATAAGGGTGCAGAGGACTTGAAAAAAGCGTATCCACATCTGCTTCTTCTATTACTTGACCCAAATACATAACAACTACACGTGTACATACCTCTGCTACGACCCCCAGATCATGTGTAATCATTATTACACCCATGTTTAATTCTTCTTTTAGTTCATTAATTACATCTAATATTTGTGCTTGAATAGTGACATCTAATGCAGTAGTCGGCTCATCAGCTATTAATAAACTTGGTTTACAAGAAAGTGCCATAGCTATCATTACCCTTTGCCGCATTCCACCTGATATTTCATGGGGATATTCATGAATTCTCTTTTCAGGTGAGGGAATTCCGGTAAGTTTAAGCATATCTATTGCCTTGTTATACGCTTCTTTTTTCTTCATTTTCTGGTGAATCATAATAGTTTCAGCAATTTGATCTCCTATAGTATACACAGGATTAAGTGATGTCATAGCATCCTGAAAAATCATCGATATTTTATTTCCCCTTATTCCCAACATTTCCTCATTAGTTAGTGACAAGAGATTTCGTCCATTAAAATTAATTTCCCCGTCATATTTTGTATGCTTTTCATTTAATAGTCTCATGATGGATTCTGCAGTAACACTTTTCCCACATCCAGATTCACCGACTAATCCTAAAACCTCTCCATGTTTAACATTAAATGTTACACCATCCACTGCAGTTACGGGGCCACTTTCAGAAGAAAAGACCGTTTTCAATTCATTCACTTCTAATAAGTATTGATTTCCCATTATCCATTCACCCCAATTGCTTGATATTCTCACAAATTATTAAGTTTCATTATTCCTTTTATCTACCTCAAAACATTTGGGATATATCACTTTATCGATTTATTTGAGTGAGGATCTAATAAATCACGTAGCCCATCACCAAAGAGGTTCAATCCTAATACAGCAAATACAATAAACATTCCTGGGAAAATCGTCATCCAAGACGCATTAAAAATTACTATTTTTCCATCCAGTAAAATATTTCCCCAACTTGGATTAGGTGCAGGTATTCCAGCTCCAAGAAAACTTAAAGATGCTTCTAAAATTATTGCGATAGCAAAGATATACGTTACCTGAACAATTAAAGGCGACAAAATATTTGGTAGTATATGTTTCCAGATGATTCTCCACGAACTTGCACCTTGAGACTTTAAAGCCTCTATATACGTTTGTTCTTTAACCACTAACGAAGAAGAACGAACAACCCTTGCAACTACTGGTATTTTCGCTAGAGTCACAGCTATAACAACATTAACTGGCTGCGGACCAAGAACGGCCATAATTGCTACAGCAAGCAAAATATCTGGAAATGCCATTAGCGCATCACAAACTCTCATTAAGATATGATCTAATAAAGAGTAGTATGAAGCGTATAATCCGATAATCAAGCCTACGATTGCAGTAATAACTGCTACGGATAAGCCTACTGTTAGAGAAACTTGTGCTCCATTAGCAACCCTGCTAAATAAATCTCTACCAAAATTATCTGTACCAAACCAGTGCTCTGAACTTGGAGGTTGCAATCTATTTGCATTCTCCATTGCTAGAGGTGAGTGCGGAGTAATTAATGGTGCAAAGAGTGCAAAAAGAGTTAAAAATAGTAAAATAATTGTTCCTATCAATACTGATTTATTAAATAAAAACCGCTTAACTAGCAGTCTTCTTCTTTCCAACTTTGTTTTATTCTTTAATTTAGAAATATTAACATTATCGATTGCTGTCGTCTTCAGTTCCATTCTAATCCCACCTATTTCCGATTTAGCCTAACCCTTGGATCAACAACTCCATATAATAAATCTATCAATAGATTTAATGTTAAATAGGTTAATGCAATAATTAATATTGTGCCTTGAATGACTGCATAATCTCTTCTAGTAATAGCATTCATTACTAACTGGCCAATTCCAGGCAAATTAAAAACAGTCTCAGTAACAACAGCACCAGTAATTAAGGAACCAAATGTTTCCCCCAGGATGGTTAATATCGGAATAAAGGCATTCCTAAATGCATGTTTATAGATTACAACTCTCTCTCTTAATCCCTTTGCTCTTGCAGTTTTAATATAATTTGTGGATAGAATATCTATCATTGATGTCCTTGTCATTCTTGTAATTACCGCAGCTTGAATAGCTCCTAATGATAAGGCAGGTAAGATTAAATACTTTAAATGGTTCAGTATACCGCTACTTAAAGATTCATAACCAGCTACAGGTAATATTTGAAGTTTCACTCCAAACACAAGCATTAATATTAGTGCCAGTAGAAAGCTTGGTATCGACATACCTAACATTGCTATCAACATAAAAGTACTATCAACACTAGTGCCTCTTTTCCTAGCAGCTAAAACTCCAATAGGAATTGCTATAAGAACAGATACACCTTGTGCTAATAAAGCTAATGATAAGGTAGGACCAATATGACTTATAAAAGCTTCTAATACTGGCATATTCATATATAATGAAGTACCCAAATTACCTTGTAGAATATTTGCTGTCCATTGGAAAAATTGTTGATAGATAGGAAGGTTTAGTCCTAGCTCACTGCGGAGATTATCAATTTCCTCCGGGGTAGCATCCGGTCCCAACATTACTGAGGCTGGATCTCCCGGAATAAAATGAATTAGGAAAAACACAAAAATAGCCACTAAAAATAGTACGGGAATCATCGATAGTACCCTTTTAATGATGTATGCCTTCACATTTGAGCCCCCTTCCCTTTACCCCTATAACTTTTATAGGGGTAAATTAAATAGATTCTATTAGTTTTTAGTTACATTCCAAAAATTCGGGCCTAAAAAGTTGGTAAAGCCATTCAATTTTTCTGCATATCCCGATACTCGAGAGTTTTTCCCTAAATTAATAACCGGTAAATACTCCCACAACTCTTGATGTAATTCGTTATTTAACTTCTCTATTTCATTTTCATCTGCATTCTTTATTTTCTCTAACAATTGATCCAACTCTGGGCTATTTGTCCATCCTGCCCATTCAGTTTCTGAATTCAAAAAAACATATTGATTAGGTGTTGTTGTTGTTGAGAATCCGGTAAAGAATATATCATAATTAGAAGGATTGTCTCTACGTTCTAATAAAGTAGGCCAATCGTATACATCCAGCTTTACATTCATTCCTAGCTTTTGTAATTCTTGTTGAGTTGCAACTGCAGCATTATAATGATGCTCATAATCACGGCTTGTCAATATTACTATTTCTTGGCCATTGTAACCTGCTTCCTTCAATAAATCTTTTGCCTTATTGATATTTTTTTGGTTGTAATTTTCTTTACCTGTTTCGCTATACCAAGTTGCTTGACTAGGTAAGAATAAGGCAGAATCCAACTCATAATAATCAGAACTAACAAATGCTGCACCCATTATTTCTTCCATATCTAAAGCATAATTGACTGCTTGACGGGCTTTTATATCTGAAAAAAGGCCTTCCTTTTTATTAAAAATTAACGCTTCAATTCCATAAGACCAAACATCAACTACTACCCCATTTGAATTTTCTAGTTGCGGTATAGAATCATAGTTAATCATATGTGCAAAATCATATTGACCACTCATAAGTCCATTTACACGTGTTGACGAATCAGGAACAAAGTTCCAATTAATAGCATCAACTAACGCTTCTTTCTTACCGCCTAATCCACTTGTTGGTGTAGTTACCGTTTGATATTCATCGAACTTTTCATATTTAATTACTTCATCTTGTTTCCATTCAACAAATTTAAATGGACCAGTACCAATATATTCTGTTACCCCGGTTGCCCCAGCACTCTTAGCTATTTCCTTAGGCATAATAGCCGCAATACGACTTATATCTGCAAGAAAGTACATTGTAAGTGAAGAAGGCTCTGATAAATGTAGCTCAACAGTATTATCATCAACAGAAATCCATTCATGCTCGCCTAATTCAGGCATTTTAGTTCCCCACTTATTCATAGATGCGATTACATCATCAGCATCCATTGTTTCACCATTATGAAATTTAATATCTTTTCTTAAATTAATTGTAATAACCGAACCATCATCATTTTGTTCATATGATTCTGCGAGTTGGGGAATTACTTCATAGTTTTCATCTAAAGTTACTAGGGCTTCATAAATCACTTTAGCTGCATCACGAGTAGCTTCTGCCGTTGTTTCGTGGGGATCAAGTGTTTGTGGCTGGGTAGGATATGCAATGTTTAAAGTCCCTCCAGACTGTGGCTCTTTATTGCCTTCACCAGAGGAAGAACTCGCATCGTCAGAGTTACAACCTCCCAAGAGTAAAACAACTAATAACAAACAAAAATAAAAATACCTTCTCTTGAAAAACATTTATTCAACCTCCTATTCTAAAAATTAAAAATTTTTATTATTTTTTGAAAATTATAACTTGTTTCCTTTTCATAGTAAAGTGTATAATTCAAATTAATAAAAAATAATGTAAAAACTTCAAAAGGTGATGATACTATTCCAAGTTATATTAAAAAGACTGAAGAACAATTCTCTCAATTAACAAAGGGGCTTAAAAAAGTAGCAAACCATCTATTACAAGATCCGACCATATTCGCTATACATCCAGCAAAAAAAATTGGTGATATTATCGGTGTAAGTGAAACCATGGTCATTCGATTTTGCATCTCAATTGGATATGATGGTTTCAGTTCACTGCAAGATGATATAAGGAAAAGCCTAATGACCTTAAGTAGTGATGCATCAGATATATGGACTAGTCAGGATAATGATTCAAATTTTATCGTTGAGGAGATTAAGGAAGATATTAAGCTTTTAACAAAGAACGCAAAAAAAATAAATATCGAGAACGCACAAGAAGTTGTTGATACCATAATAAACAGCGAAAAAATTATTATATCTGGATACTACCAGTCATATAGCTTTGCCCATTGGTTATTCTTTAATCTCAATTACATTTTAGGAAACACATCCTTATATCGACCTGAAATCGATGCTCGGGTACTAGAATTCCTACCAAAAAAATCTAGTGTCATTCTATTTTCGTTTTATAGATATGCTCTGGATACTATTAGATTGGCAAAGGATGCAAAAATGAAGGGTATTAAAATTATTGCTTTTACTGACTCAAGGGTTTCTCCAATAGTGGAATATGCAGATCATATTATTTTAGTAAGTCTCGAGAACGCATCTATATTTAGAAAAGGACCTGTCACCTTATCAATTATTAATTCACTGTTATATGAAATTATTAGAAGAATTGATGGAGTTGAAGAAATATCTCCCACATTTAAATACTTTATAAAGGAGAATCAATATGATAAAAAAAGCGGAGACTAATATATTAAAAGTAGTTGAACAAAAAGTAATGGATAGCTTTGTTCACTTACATAATCATCCCGAAATTAGCTGGGAAGAAACTGAGACTACGAAATACATAAAAGAAATCTTAGTAAACAGTGGATGTAAAGTGATAGAATTCGATGATTGTACGGGGATTGTTGGTGAATACGGGAACTTTAATAATAATCTTCCCATCGTAGGTATTCGTGCAGACATGGATGCCTTATGGCAGGAAGTTAATGGCGTTTTCCAACCTAACCACTCTTGTGGCCATGATGCTCATATGGCTGTTGTATTAGGCGTTCTTTGGAGGCTTAAGGAAACCCCAGAGTTAGCAAAAAGAGTAGCAATAAAATTTATCTTTCAACCGGCAGAAGAAAAGGGTTCCGGTGCCTTAAAAATGGTAGAAAAAAATATAATTGAAAACGTAGATTATCTATATGGAATTCATTTGCGCCCAGTTCAAGAAACAAAACCAGGCAGAGCAACTCCAGTAATTATTCACGGTGCAACCAAAATGTATAATGTAGAAATAATTGGGGATGATGCACACGGAGCACGTCCACACCTTAACCATAATTCTATTGAAATTGCTGCACAAATTGTTAATATGATAAGTCAAATACATCTAGATCCTCGAATCCCTCACTCTGTTAAAATGACTAAACTGCATGCTGGTGGTAAAAACACTAATATTATTCCTGGAAATGCTTTGTTCTCCCTAGACCTCAGAGCTCAAAACAATGAACTTATGGATAAATTAGAGATAAAAGTTAATGATATTTTTCAATCTATGCGTAATCTATATGATTTAGATATTAAAATAACAAATATAGACGGGATAGTTGCTGCTGTAACAAATGATGAAGCAATCAATATTATGAGAAAATCCATTATTGAAACGCTTGGTGAAGAAAAACTCGATATACCGTTAGTTACACCTGGCGGAGACGATTTCCATTTTTACACAGTGAAAAAACCTGATTTAAAAGCAACTATGCTAGGATTAGGATGTAACCTAAAACCCGGTTTGCATCACCCAAAAATGAAGTTTGAAGAGAAATATCTTATAGATGGGGTTAATATTTTGTTTAAAGCATTGTTAAACACTTATAAAGTGTAGTTATAGCATATTAGGTATACACAATATTAAAAATTGTATCCACGGTAAAATTACCAATTATTAAGTAGATTAAAATACCTTATTGCATTCATGATTCTCGTTTTTTCTCTTTGGCAGATGCTATCCTATAAAAAATATAAAACATGAAAAATAAGAAAAAAGGTATCAAAGCTAAGCAGGAAGGCTGTAATCCTCCTGCTTTTTTAACATAATTATTCTAATTACTCAAACAAAATGGCAATGTTGGTTGCTTTAGATCCATCTCCAATTATCTAGAAGAGTCTGCAATAATATTAAGCTTAATAAATTCAGTCAGTTTATAATGGAATAGATAAAGCCACTTTCGTTCCTTTGCCTAGAACTGAATGGATTGTAAGCTTTCCATTTGTTGATCTTGCCCTTTCCTCCATACTAAACAACCCTACGCCACGGGTGATTTTCTGACTATCAAACCCTTTTCCGTGATCTACAATGACCACACTGATTTCTGCTTCTTTTTCACTGATGGTAACCGAGGCTTCTTCCGTTTCTGCGTATTTTCTTATGTTTGTTAAACCTTCTTGAATAACTCGATAGATGGCAATCTCTTTATCAGAGCTGAGCCTGCTGCTTACATCCGAAGCAAACTGAACCTTGATGTTAAAATGATCTGAAAAGCGGACTAAGTAGGAACGAATAGCCGGTATCAAACCAAGATCATCGAGAACTGACGGACGAAGCTGCCAGGAAAGGTCCCTTAATTCTTCAATAATTTCACTTGTTTCATCCCGCATCTGATCCAAAAGCGGGTGGTTGATTTCGGACTGAAGTCTGCTAATTGTGATTAAATGGCTGTATAAATTTTGTCCGATTCCATCGTGAAGCTCCCTTGATAAATGCTTTCGTTCGTTTTCCTGGACATCAATAATTTTTGACATCATTTTCTTAAGTTCTTCTTCCGCCTTTTTTCGCTGTGTGATTTCGTGGCGAATCGCTAGGTATTGATAAGGTTTGCCCTTTTCATCAAGGAATGGAACAATCGTTGTATCCACCCAATAGATGCATCCGTCCTTGGCCCGATTTCTTATTTCTCCCTTCCACACTGTACCTGAAGAGATTGTTTTCCATAACTCCCGAAAGAATTCCTTTGAATGGTAGCTAGAATTAATAATTCGGTGATCGTTTCCTAAAAGTTCCTCCTGCGAATATTTCGATATTCGGCAAAATTCATTGTTTACATAATGAATGATTCCTTTTCGGTCAGTGATCGCTACGATTGAGGATGCATCTAAGGCGAACTTCAAATCTGACAGTTCATTCACCGATTTTTCCAGCCTTTCGACTACATTCATCCGTTCATTATTTTCATCCATATTAACCTCCTGCTCAAACGCTTTTTTTATTTGAGCTTCCAAATTCCCGCTCTAACATATGTGCAGCTTTTTGTATAATGTCTTTGTCCATTTCTGCAACAGGTTTCTCAGTTCTATTTCCAATTAGGAATACCCCTTTCGGCATTTCATTTATATGAATGGGGACCGCAAATGCGTAGCGGAGGTTTTCAGCAAGCATAATCGGGTATTCCAAAGCCCTTCCTGTTATATGATGAGGGAAATCCATTATCGTCATCGGTCTGCCAGTAGAAATCACTTTACCAGCTATTCCTTTTCCATAACGGACAGAAATGCGTTTATATTTTTCATTTTGGTTTCCTGCTGCATAGCGCCACGATACATCTGGCCCATCATCATTTTGCAAGGCTAGTCCAATGAAATCACTGCTAAGCTTTGGAAAAAGGTTTAAACAATGTTCCTCGAAAAGGCTCGTTTCCCATTCTTTTTTAAATCCCATAGCCTAACAGTCCTTTTTTTAAGGCATAGGCAACAAGCTCTGGCCTTGTTTTCATTTGCAGTTTTTCCATTAAGTTGCTTTTATGGGTTTCAACCGTTTTGACGCTAATAATCAGCTTTTCGGCAATTTCCTTATTGGAATAGCCTTTGGCAATCAATGCAAGCACTTCCTTCTCCCGATCAGAAAGAAGATTAAACAAATCCGCATCCCCTTTGTTCACATTGCCAATGTATTCTTCCATCAGCCTTTTGGTAGCAGAGGGATGCAGATAGGCATTTCCGCCAGCAACTGAACGAATCGCTGATAATAATTCATCATGAGGCGCACTTTTCAAAATACTGCCAGATGCTCCAGCCTGGATTGCCCTAAACAAATATTCATCATCATCATGCATTGTCAGAATTAAAATAGCTGTCTCAGGCAATAACTTTTTCAATTCTGAAGTGGCTGACAGACCGTCTTTCCCATGGGGCATGCTTAAATCCATAACGACCACATCGGGCTTAAGTTCCATTGCCTGCCTGATGCCTTCATCTCCTTCAGATGCTTCTCCTATCACTTCCATCTCTTCATCAGTGTTTAAAAGCATCTTTAAGCCCATTCTAACAACAGCATGATCATCACAAAGCAAAATTTTAATCAATGCAGTTCCCTCCTTGACTGTTTATTTTATAAGTAATTATACACAATAGAGGATTGCAGTATCGCAATCCTCCGCTGAATTATAATGGAAGCAAAACCTCTATAGCTGTCCCTTCTCCTGTATTAGAAGCAATAGAACATTTGCCGCCAATTAATTTCATTCTTTCCTTCATCGCAGCAAGACCGCAAGATTTTTCCATTCCGGCTTCCACATCAAAGCCCTTGCCTGAGTCTTTAATTGTGATAGATAACAAATCTTTATCCCATATAAATATAACACTAGCGCTTGAGGTATCTGCATATCTTGCAATATTCACTAGCGCCTCTTGACACACTCTGAACAAGGCAATATTTTCACGTTCAGTTAGCGGAACCTCATCGCCGCAATGATCAACAGTTACTTCAATGCCATAGGTTGACGTATATAGTTTCAAATAGCTCTTCACTGCAGGCACAATGCCTAAAGTAGTTAAAGTAGGAGGGTGCAATTCTACGGACAGCAGCCTGATTTCCTGGATTGTTTTTTCCATAATATTCGTCATATTGCCCATATAGCTCTTCATCTCCGGTTCTTTGACTGCCTTCTCAATAAACTGCAAACCGGTAAACAGACTATAGAGCGACTGCCCTACCCCTTCATGCAGTTCAAGTGCGATGCGTTTAATCTCTTGCTCCTGTGACTGTATAATATAGGAGCTGACTTTTTGATTCTCTGGCTGTGTTGTCATGTCCACCCTCCTTTCAAGCTAAGCCTTTTTTATTTCCCTGCCGGAAATATCGCTGAACATTCCTGCGTATTGGATGACTTCACCTGCGTCATTCTTGATGGTGCTTATCGTCAGCCATTGAAGATACTGTTGGCCATCTTTGCGTTTATTCCATATCTCACCTTGCCAGAATCCGTTATTTTCTATAGATTGCCATAAATCTTCATAAAAGGCTTGTGATTGCTTCCCGGATTTAAGAATGCTAGGATTTTGGCCAATCACTTCATTTTTCTGATAGCCAGTAATTTCAGTAAAAGCAGGATTAACTGTAATAATCTGCCCTTTTTTATTTGTTACAAGAATTCCTTCGACTGTATGATCAATCACCTCTTTGGCGATCCCCATTTTCCCTTGGTAATACATCCATATCACAAGAATCAAACTTGCTAATGCGACCTCTGATAATGCCATAAAACCGATTGCATAGTGGCCTGTCATATCGAATAGCACAGAAAGAATGATTGGCGGGAAGAAGCCCCCCAAGCCACCCATTGCGGACACGATCCCATTCACAATTCCGGCCTGCTTCTGGAAATACATCGGCACTAGCTTAAATATAACACCATTGCCTATACCGGCACACAGAGCAATTGTCAGACAGCCAATTGTATACCAGGAAATTGTTGGGGCGAAAGATAGTACTAGTGCTGCTATCGTAAATCCGCCAAACACAAACATTAAAATAATTAATGAATGATACCTGTCTGCGAGCCAGCCTCCAATCGGCCTCATAGCTGTTGCTAAAACAATAAAGCCTGCTGTTCTCATTCCCGCATCTACTTTATCTAAAGTAAAATTGGAGACTAGGAAATTAGGCAGATAAATTGTGAAGGCAACAAAGGAGCCATAGGTTATAAAATAAAATAAACTCAAAAGCCATAGCTTTTCATTTTTATAGACGCCTTTGATTTGCTCTAGCAGAGGTGTCTTTACTTTTGGTTCTTTTTTATCTCCTAATAAGAAGTTTGCTGCAATAAAAAGAGCAAGAATGACAAGGTAGATTTGGATTGTTGCTGACCAGCCGAATTTCACAGCCAGTACTGGAGCTGCGAAGGTTGTAACGGCAGTCCCCAAATTACCGGCACCATAAATGCCATTTACAAAGCCATGCCGCTCTTTAGGGTAATACTTTGGCAATGAAGTAACCCCAACAGAAAATACAGCACCGCCAATTCCAAGGAACAGCCCACCTATAATAAGATCAATCAGCGAGTCGGCAATACTAATATAGTAAACTGGAAATAAAAGCAGTATAAAACTCACCAGAAAAATTTTACGTGCGCCAAACTGGTTTGCATAATAGCCAAGCGGAATCCGAAGAATGGATCCTAATATTACAGGGACAGCAGTCACTAGTGCCAGCTTCCCTTCTGGTATTGCTATGTCCTCCCTTATAAATGGCAATAAGGATGATATGAGCACCCAAACCATAAAACCGATGACTAGATTCATTGTTTGCAGCGGAAGTTGAACTCTTTTAATCATAGCTTTCAGCCTCTTTTCTAAGGACATATTGTAAGCCTGAATTCTCATCAAAAGCTGTCCACCAATTATCACCGGTGGTTATATTTGAAGTAAGAGGAACAGCTAAAAAATGAATATGGTCAAAATAAATGCGTATATGAGTGCGGTCAGGGCAAAGATCCACTTTCGTAATTATTTTTGAAATAAATGGCGCCTGTTCATCACCAGCTTCATCGCGAATGGATATTTTCGTTTTTTGTAGAACAAAGCATAGCAAGTCTTTCATTTTATTGATTTCCACAACTGCCGCATCCTCTCTTTGGAGGATAGACAATGAATTGAAAGCCTTGCAAGTAATCCCAGAAGGATTGTGTAGCATGCTCTTCGATAAAATCAATTGTCTCCTCTTCAGATTGCCACTTGCTCATTCCTTTCACTTCGGCAACCACTACATCCATTCCATCGTCTGATTTTTCATCTAAATACCAATGAAGACGGATCCCGTCAAAAAGGGTTGAAAGAATTTGGTTTATTTCAGATGAAAAGTCTCCGGAAGCCTCCCTTATAAAACAAAAATCAAGATAAGTTTCACTATTCATTCTTATCACTCCAATACATCAATTGTCTTTTTATAAGCAATGACCGCCGTTGGAAATAGCAAAAGATTCAACCCCATAAAAATAAGGGTATTTACATAGTTCTCATAAAAAAATTGATGAACCATAGATTGCGTAAAAATGATATTAAGGAACAAGATGAAACAAAGAATGACTATACCTATATAGCTACGCTTCATATCGCTTCACCTTCACAGCATATATTGCGCTGTCCTTTACTTTTATCTCGATTTCTGGCAACGGTCTTCTTGGCGGGCCGGCAGTAGGAGAACCTGTCTCCACATCGAACTTCCCATGATGGCAAGGACATATCATTTCTCCTTGGTCTTTTACCCAATACACCGGACAGCGCAAATGTGTACATGCATTTTGATAAGCGACATATTTATTTTCAGATAATCTGATGAGTATGGCATCATCATGAGCGCCTGGAAACTTAAATTCAACTGCATCGCCAATCGGCAATTCGTCGACATCTGCTATTTTTTTATGCGGATATTCTTTCTCACCTAATCCCATTAGTTCTTTAGCAGCGACTGCACCCCATGGAATCGAGGATATTGCGAATACGCCCGCAGCCCCAGCCAAAGTTTTCATAAATCCTCTTCTGTCCAGTTTCCTCTCATTCAGCCGGTTAATATTATGGGTATAATTATCTTCACTAAAGGGAATTTTGTTATTTTTATTAGACATTTTTCATCCCTCCTAAAACAGCTTTGTAATGCCTTGTAGTATTCCAGGGAGATTTACTTTTACATTTGTTTCCCCCTCAAGGTACGGCATGCTTGAAATCCATTTGCCATTATCCATATTGAATTGCTTCTTTCGATTTGCAATTTCTTCATCTGTAAGCCATTGAAGCGTATTAGTCGGACAGACACTCGCACACATGGGCGGTATGCCATCTTTTGTCCTATCAATGCATAAATCACATTTGTACATCAGGTTTTGTTCCGTATCAAATTTCGGTATGCCATACGGACAAGCAATTGTACAGTTTTGACAGCCGATGCATTTTTCTACGAGGGCAGATAAAACAGCACCGGTTTCATGAACCTGTATCGCCTGGGCAGGGCAGCTTCGGGCACATGCAGGATTCACACAATGTAGACACATAAGCGGCATTGTCTGCCTATTGACTAACGGATTTACATCATAAACATAATTCCTATTCCGCTCCTCATGTCCGCCACATTGGGTGCATGCTGCAAGGCAAGAGCGGCATCCAATGCAATTTTCGAGCTCTATATATAGCCTCTTTTTCAATTTAAATGCACCTTCTTCAGTTAGAGTTTTTCCATCTGAGCGGCGCATGCCTTAAATTCCGGCATGCGAGAAATGGGGTCGAGTGCAGCTATCGTTAATAGATTGATAGATTCATCGTGACCAAAATGATACGGAACAAATACAGTATCCTTCCGAATCGCTTCTGTTATTTTCACTTTAAATTTCCCTTCGCCTCTTCGCGTAAAGAGACGAACCTCTTCTTCATGAGCGATATTATATATTTTCGCTGTTTGCGGATGCACTTCCACAAAAGGCTCAGGGCACATGTCTCTAAGAAACTCAATTCTTCTCGTTTGATTCCCTGAAAGATAATGGTAGACGACACGTCCAGTAGTTAAGCGGAGCGGGTATGCATCATCCGGCTCTTCCGCTGGAGGGCGATAAGGCAAGGCACAAATTTTTGCTCTGCCATCAGGATGATAAAACTTTTTATCAAGAAACATATGAGGGGTCCCTTGATCATTTTCATCCTTACATGGCCAAAACACACCGTCCTGCCTGTCGATCTTATCCCAAGTTGCCCCAAAGTAATCTGCGTTTCCGCCTTTGCTTGCAAGCCTGAATTCCTCAGCCACGGCCTTTGCGGTTTTCAAATGAGAAAAATATTTTCCCTTGCCTAATCTTTCGGCAAGCTCAACCTGCATTTGCCAGTCTGGCTTTGAATCCCCAAGCGGCTCCTGGGCTTTGTTAATTTTAATAATCCGTCCTTCCAAATTTGTAACTGTCCCTTCGTCTTCAGCCCAAGTAACTGCCGGCAAGACAACATCTGCAAATTCTGCAGATTCAGAAAGGTAGAAGTCTGAGCACACCATGAAATCCAGCTTTTTCATCGCTTGTCTGACAAAATTCAAATTTGGTGCAGATACAGCCGGATTAGAGCAAAGCAAATATAAGCCGCGAATAACCTTTTGATCCATTAATTCAAACATTTCATACGCGGATACACCAGGTCCAGGCATCTCCTCTTGTTTGATCCCCCAAACGTGACATACCTCTTCTACATGCTTCGGGTTTGTTATTTTTCTATATCCAGGGAGAAGATCTGATTTCTGGCCATGCTCCCTGCCGCCCTGCCCATTTCCTTGGCCGGTAAAAGTAGCGACGCCAGATTTCGGTCTGCCAATCTTTCCTGTAATAAGAGCCATATTCGTATAAGCCGAAACATTATCGACCCCTTTATGCTGCTGTTCAATCCCCCTGGCAAACATGACAACTGCATTTGGAGATTTTCCATAAATCTCAGCAGCCCGGATGATTTTCTCTTGATTCACTCCTGTTACCTCGCTTGTATATGCAAGCGTAAATTCCTTCACAAGTTCTTTTGTTTCTTCAAACCCATTCGTATGCTTCTTAATAAAGTCCTCATCGGCATATCCATTTTGAATAAGAAGGTTCGTGATTCCATTTGCAAGTGCAAGGTCTGTACCGGGTTTCAAATCCAAGTGAAGATCGGCTCTCCTTGCAATCGGTGTTTCTCGAGGATCAACAACTATAATATAGCCTCCTCTTTCCTGCACATTCCAAATTCTGAACATGGAAGTTGGATGGCATTCTGCCGTGTTGCTTCCTGCAATAAAAAGACAGTCCGTCTCATGTATATCTGTCCAGGGCAATGTAGACCCGCGATCCACACCAAAGGAGCGAAGAAACCCTCCAGCAGCACTTGACATACAGAATCGACCATTATAATCTATGTATCTCGTTCCCAGTGCCACCCTGGCGAATTTCCCTGTCAGATAGCATTTCTCATTCGTCATTGATACTCCGCTAAAAACGGCCAATGAATCCTTTCCATACTTTTCTTGTTGTTGCTTAAAATTTTTAGCAATCACATCATATGCTTCATCCCAGCTAGCCTCACGGAAACCTTTTTTTGTTCCTTTTAAAGAAGCATCATCACGGATTAGCGGTTTTAAAAGACGGTCCTTATGATTGGTCTGCTGATAAGCAGTCACCCCTTTTGGACACATCTTCCCTGCCGTAACCGGCCAGTCATAGCGGGGTTCAACCCCGATAATTTTATTTGTCGCAGTATTGACGCGCAAATGCATGCCGCATTGCATGCCGCAATAGCTGCAATGTGTCTTGATTAATTTTTCATTTGGATGAGTGCGATTTTCAATTTCCTGATAAAACTTATCCCTTTGCATTCTGATTCGCCTCCTTAACCTTCACATCATGTGTAGGGAAACCTGAAAATTGTGCAATCCGATATTTTCTGCGACAAGGGAGACAAAGCTCTGCAAGGTGATGGCCTTCCTTCGTCTGAAATTCTATTTGATTTATGCCAAGCACTGCGACGACATCTTTAGATTGTTCATCTGAAACAAATTCGTTTCCGCAAACATTGCATTTTTTCATCGATTGTTCAGCATAATGCTCTCTATAATTTCTTGCAAAAATGCTTAATGGACGGAAAGGGATATGTGCAAGTTTTCCGAAAGGCAGATAGATCAAAGTGATAATGACGGACCATTGATGAATCAATGACATAATCGGCTGCCCGACTCCATGTAAAAAAACATTCATAAAGGTTAGCGCCAAACCAGTGATGCTTATTAACAAAAGCATGTATAAGGGAAGAAAATCATACAAGATTGTCTGTTCAGCCCTTGCTTGCATGTTTTTAATTCGCCGGTACAACGCCATTGAAACCCCTGCAATCACCATTAAAGCGGTAATATTCAAAGCATTATAGGAAAGGTTTGCAATAATACCATCCGCCGGAACTGTCATAATCTCCATTCCCATCAAGATGATGTTGTAATAGCCAGTGTCATCCATCGTGAAGTACATCCAGCCGAATACGAGTGGAAATGTAACAAGACAAGCAAGTATACATCCCCAGCCGATCAGAATATGCTGAGTCCACCGATAAATTCCCCTGTTCCAAATAAATTCGTATACTGCTAAATGATTAACCGTTGTTTTAGGTGTCGATTTTCGGAAAAGAAGCTTCATGCCTTTTTTTATCAGCAACTTTGTCGGAGGCCTTTCTCCCCACGAAATAAACCGATAAAAGAACCCTCCTAAAAAGATAATTGTCCCTACCATGTATCCATATAAATTTAAATCCACATGTGTAAACATCCTCGTACCTATAAAGGTTAATATGGCAAGTCCACTGACTGCCAAAAACATGGATTTTGCAAAATGCGAAGCAAAAGCGTTATTAATGGAGCGTTGATGCTTTTGATTATTTACTGTTTTTGTCTGCAAAAGTCGTCCCTCCCTTGTACAATAAATGACCTTTTCTTTATTGTAGATTTACGGAGGTAATTTCCATATCGGGGAACTTCCCTATCATGTCGGAAAAATCCCCTGATTTTAATTTCCTCCATTAATATGAGGCTAGTTGGCACATTAAAAAGAGCTGATTTCCGTAAACAGAAATCAGCTCTTTTTAATATAGTGACATATAGGCTAATAAACAAAAAATAAAAGAACGGTCGTAAGAATACCCACCCATATGCTTAATAGAATACAGTAACCCATAATATGGCGAATATGAAGGCCGACAACACTTAAAATCGGCAAAGCCCAAAATGGCTGAATCAAGTTTGTCCATCCATCCCCCCAGCCAACGGCCATTGCAGTGACTGCATGGTCGACGCCAAGCTTTGCGCCGGCTGCAACTTGAAGAGGACCTTGCAGCGCCCATTGCCCTCCTCCTGAAGGTGCAAGAAGGTTGACGATGCCAGCCGCCCAATAGGTGAAAACATCAAAAGTATCTTTATTTGCAATTGATGCCATCCAATTAATGATTGATTCAGCTAATCCTGAGCTGCCTAATACAGCAATAATCCCAGCATAAAAAGGGAACTGCAAGATAATTGGCGAGATGGATGTAGCCGCCTCCTTAAAGGCTTGGGCATATTGAAATAATGATTGATGAAAAATCAGCCCTAAAGATAAAAAGGTAATATTAATGATATTTAAATCAAGATCTCTGCCATTAATAAATTCTGAAATGATATAAATGAATCCAATGAGTCCTGTTAACACACCAAGAATTGGTGATTTTTCTAGCCTAATAGCTGGATATTTAGATTGAGCAGCATCCTCAATGTCACTTTTCGCTTTTTCATTTACCTTAGGAGTAAACGGAATAATATCCTTTTTTGGTGCCATGAATATGATAAAAATCGGCATGGTAATAACGAGAGCAATTAAAATAATGATTGTTCCGGGATGGAAAATTGTTTCAGATGTAGGGATGATTCCTATCGCTTCTTCAAGAAAATGCCCTTTTGTTGCTACAGACAGGCCAATTGAACTTGATAATCCTGCAGTATAAGTCACTGTCGGTGCATAAGCGGCTGCAACTAATAATGGAAAATGCGCTTTTTTATTTCTTTTTCCAACCTCTCGGGCAATGATTGCTCCTACTACAACCGCTAGCCCCCAGTTAATGTAATACGCTGCAGATGAAACTAGAAAAGTAAGAATATAGGCTTGATTAGCCGTCTTTGCCAAAGAGGCAACAGCCGTTAGAAATCGCTGGATAAAAGGAACTGCCGCCAATGTCATTCCAGTCATTAAAAGCAAAACCATTTGCATCGTAAAGGTCAAATACATCCAGAAGCCATCGCCAAACGACTTAAACGTTGATATAGGCTCTGCTGGTTTCATAAAAAAAGCAACAATAAAAACAAATAAAGTCAAAAGGACAGCAATAACAAAAGCATCCGGAAGATATTTCTCAACCATCTTGGAGAAACGATCAGCTATTCGATTTAACACTTTATCCACTCCTTTTAACAGAAAGTCAACCTAGTGGCTGCCAGTACATGCTATGGAGTGGACAAGGTGAATATGACAAGAAAAACAAGATGGTGTTATGTTTTTGCAGATTCGGCAGAGATTGTGAGGGTTTTTGTGAAGAGACTTACTTTGGTTGTCTTTACGGAGATATTTTGAGTTTATCTCAGTGAACGAATCTTTTTTTGGGGTCTTCACGGAGATATATTGAGAACAGTCGGGCTTTCTATGGAAATGCAAATTACCGTCATAAATTGTCTAGACTTCCTTAATGTATTAACTTTAATATTTAGACAAAAGAAAAGCACCTCCTGATTTTAGATAATATCTAAAATTGTGGTGCATTTCATTTTATTTCTTTGTCAATAAAAAGGAATAGTTTTTTTCTTCTGTTTCAGTGGCTAGTTTATTATTGTACCTTAACAATTTTTTAATTGCATGATTGTTTAAGGAGCCACCATTCTATCATTTTCTTTATTTATAAAAATACTACTAAACATAGTCCAACTTGATACATGTGGAAATCCGTATTCGTTTAATTCTGCAGAAAACTGTGAAATAATTGGTGGCTTTAATTTTAATGAACGTAATTTTTGATAATTAGTAAAAAAGACTTCATTTGGGCTACCTTCAAGTACAATCCTTCCTGCATCTATTACAACGACTCTACTAGCATATTGTGCTACTACTTCCATATCATGAGTGATCATCACAATAGTTGCTTCTTGATCAGTGATTAATTTTTCCATTAAGGTTAAAAGTGCTCTTAAACTTTGCTCATCTTGACCAGTCGTAGGTTCATCTAATAAAATAATTTTTGGATTTGAAACTAACATTGTTGCTACGGCTAATCTTTGTCGCTCACCTCTGCTTAAAGAAAAAGGATGCTCTTTTCTTTTTTCTTGTAATCCGACTGTATTGAGTGCTAATTCGACTTTTTCATTAATTATATTTTCGCGATAGCCTCTATTTTTTAAGCCAAACTGTACTTCCTCTTCAACAGAATTACAGAATAGTTGATTATCAGGATTTTGAAAAACGTATCCAATATCTAAAATAATGTCTTGAACTTTATAATCTTTTGTATTTTTATTATTGATAGTAACAGAACCTTGAGAGGGCTTTAACAATCCAATTAGGTTTTTCATTAATGTGGATTTTCCACAGCCATTATGGCCAACAATGGCCAAAAGTTCCCCTTGTTTAACATCTAAATTTATATCATGTAAAATTTGTCTGCCTTTTTGATAACTAAAGTTTACATCCTTTAATTTAGCAACAGTTTCTTGCGGATTCCTCTTTAATTGATTTTTAGCCATTGGTAACATTAATTTGTTTGATGTAAATAGTTGTTTTACCCATTCTGAAACTTCTTTTTTTGATATTGGGTTAGACTCATATTTAAAACCTTTATCAAAAAGATATTTACATAACCTTATATGATCTGGGATCCGAATTCCTAGCTTGTCTAATTCATTAAAATGGTTATATAAGACTTCACTTGGACTTCCATTGTAAATAATTTCACCGTCGTGCATAATAATCATTCTATCAATAAACTCAATCAAATCATTTAAGTCATGTTCTATGATAAGGAAGGTTGTATCAAGTTCTTCTTTTAATTCTGCTATTATATCCATTACTTCTTGTTTGCTAACTGGATCTAGATCAGTAGTTGGGTCATCTAGTATTAAAATGGAGGGTAGCATGGCTAAGTTACTTGCAATAGATACCTTTTGCTTTTGTCCGCCGGATAAAGAAAATGTAATTTGCTTTTTTATATTTTCTAACCTTAACTTTTTTAGCCCGTATTCAACACGGTCCTTAATTTCTTTTTTTGTATATCCTTGGCACTCCACTCCAAAAGCAACTTCATCCTCTACCCGTATTGAGAAAATCTGGTCTTCAGGATTTTGGAACACCATTCCAATTTCAGAGGAAAGTTCATGCATTGGTACACTTTGAGTATCCTTCCCATTAATAATTATGTCTCCAACTAGGTTGCCCTCAGATAGATGAGGGATTATTCCGTTTAGACATTTTGCAAGTGTCGTCTTTCCACTGCCGCTAGTGCCTGTTATGAGGACAAATTCTCCTTTTTTAATCTCTAAGTCAATGTTTTTCAAAGTTTTTGTTTCTACACCCGGATATGAAAAACTAACCCCTCTTACCTCGACAATGTTATCACTCATAAGTTTACTCCTTTTTTATGCAATTATCGTATTATTTCCACCCAGTCCCAGTACATATCTTACATATAGTGCAACAGCAAAGAATAGAATCGTTAAAATAATAACTATAATATCTATTTTTCCAAGTTTCATATCCTGATAGTATTCACGCCACGCCATTTTACTAAATCCTTTACTCTCAACTGCTAACCCCATCGTTCTACTCCTTCTCAAAGAATTTACTAAAAGTGGAAAAGCAGCTAATTTAAAACTACTCCAACTTCCCTTTATTCCTTTTTTATTTACCCCCCGAATTGTTTGGGCATTGGAAATATTAGTGAGTTCTTCGAATACTAAAGGAAAAAAACGTAATGTTCCTAAAAACATAAAAGCTATGCTCATTGGGACTTTCATTTTCATTAAGCCTTTTGCTAACAACGCAGGGTCTGTTGTTGAAATGATGATAATTGTCATAAAACAGGGTATAGCAATTCTATATCCAAGCACTAATCCCGAAAGCAGCCCAATATCGGTAGCTTGCAGAGATCCAATGGATAAAAGCACTACTGCATCAGCCTGTTCATAGTTATAAAATGTCGAAAAAATAACCGCGGATAGAGCAAGAATAACAATTGTTCCTAGCAATGGAGCGATTGACTTAATTTTAATCTTGGCAGAAAACCACACTGGAAGACCTAACAGTAAAACCAATGTTAAATAGAGAGGATCCATAAACAATAGGGGAATGATTACGAATGCTAATATTAAAAAAAGTTTGGCTCTAGGGTCCAGTTTATGAACCCATGTACCTGTATCTAGATTAGAAACAAAATCTATTGCTGCCATAGGTCAATCTACACCTCCATATTAATAAATAGATATTACCCTAAGAGATTTTTTAGTTTAAGTCCAAGTGGTTTAGCAATCACAGTACCAATAATCATTCCAATAAGGGAAATCCCAAATACAATTGCCATCAAATTAAAAGGTACTGGAATCTGATATGGATAAATAATACTCCACCATACAAACGCTTCGTAAACAATGTTGTAAAGCAGTGCGGCGACTATTAAATCTTTTGTACTTGAGTAAACTTCATCAGGATTGCTAAAAGATTTGCTTCTTTTCTGTAAGTAAAGTTCTGGTAACAATGGCGCAGTAACTACTAGAATCCAATAAATTGGAAGTTCGCCTTGAAGAAAAAAGTTTATTGCACACCAAGCTGCAGTAAAATAAACCGAAGCATAAGGCCTCCGTACCACCACCCAACAAAGAACTAAGCAAAACGCACAGAAGAGATAAACAAAAGTATGGTTGAAAGGGAAAACAACTCCTGCAAATTTGAAAAAATACCATAGTACTCGATACAATACGGCAAATATAACAATAGTAATTAAATCAACAGCTGTTATCTTTTTTTGCATGAAATTAATTCTGTTATTCATTCCAATTTCGGCCATTCCATTTCCTCCTACTTGAAAAAATAGATTCAAAGACTATTAACTATATTGTGTCAGTCCTCCTAGAGAGGCAATGCCCTCCTTGGTTATTCCATTAAAATTGACCCCCTCTGTCCTAAAGTCTCTATTTATTAGTAGTGAAGCGGTTTCAATAATTGAATCAGTATAAGGGGTTTTTATCCCGACTTTCCTCCCTAATTCCGATATAGGGACAAGGCCATAAGGTATATCCTCAGTAATATATCTTTGATTTAATGTAGTCGGAGCCATAGCATCTGGGAATAACCCTGGTAATGCGTCATATAAGCTTGAATAATTTGTTCCATAGAACTCATTCAAAATAGTTAAAATATCTTTCGTTTGAACTTTGAACAAATCTGCAATATCTTTCCTTTCTTTATCTAGCTTTTCGATATAGGTAACCGTTAATGGTGAAACACCATGACCATAAAATTTGAATTCTTCAGAAGCATCTATCCTGCTGGCGTTAAATAAAGTTATTGGGGTATGGATAACAACATTCGTATTGTTTAAGGAAGTTTCAAAGATATTATTTGCTGGTATTAATTGTGGGAATGCTTCTAAAAACGTTTTCGAGATGGAAAGATTCATTGGAGTGGGCATAACACTAATTTGGACATTATTCTTAATTTTATTTATATAAACTGTTCCTACATTATCTGCTTTACTAACAAATGGCATTGCACTCGTTTCTGCAATAGTAATATTTTTTTCATCAATTATCGGACCCAAAATCTCTTTACATTCTACTGCCCCCCAATAACCGGGAAAGATAGCGATGGTTTGATTACTTTGTAAAAACGGTTTAAGTTGTTTAAAAATTGGTTTGTGTCCAAAGGAAGTAGTCGTGATTATAATAAATTCAGCATCTTTAATCACTTCTTCAATATTAATCGATGCTTCTATAGATAACCTAGCTGAATACATCCCCTTAAGTTCAAGACCTCTATGTGAAAGTACTTCTACCTTTTTAGGACACCCGCTGTATAATTTCACCTTTTTCCCTTGGAGTGTGAGGTAGCATGCGATTGCTTGACCTGTGTTACCTGCTCCGATAACTGCAAATGACATAATATCCCCCTTTACCTACACATTATTAATTGATTCTTCATACTGTTCAACGGCTTTTATAGCTTGCTCCATCGAATCTAAAACATGGTTTTTTATAGCGATTTCTGCATTTAATTTATCCTTTTTAATAATGTAATCAAGAATAATTTCATGCTCCTCTGACGTTTTTTTTGTATCAACAAAATAGGCTAACCTTTTATATCTGGCAATACGATCATTAAGCTGCATTAAGATTTTTACAGCTGTATTGTTATGACAAAGGTGATAGAGTGCCGTATGAAATTGGCTTCCAAAATGGTCAACATCTTCAAAGTTTGTTTCACCTGAGTTTTTAACCATTATTACTAAATAGGAAAGATGCTGTATTTCCTTTTCTGTAATATTTTCAATTGCTTCTAAAACAACAATTCCTTCTAGCATGCTACGGACTAAAAATAATTCCTTTACTTCTTTCACAGATACGGGGGCTACTTTTAAACGTCCATTTTGTTGCCGAATAACTAATTCCTCTAGTTCTAATCTTTGTAGAGCTTCTCTAAGGGGCGTTCTACTCACCTCTAATTCACTTGCTAAGTCATCTTCAATAATTGCTTGACCTGGTTTGAACTCACATGAAATAATCCCTTTTTTTAACTTGGTATATACAATGTCCTTTGCTGAAACCCTAGATACCCTTTTTCTCATTTGCGTAATTTTCACCCCCTTCAGTATAACTTTATATTTGTATACAATTATATTAATTCATAATATTCTTAATGTAAATAAAATTCTGATAAAAATAATGATTAGAAATTGATTAATTCTAATCAAGCTTGGTTCTCCCCTTAAGAAATAAGGGTTTTTTTAGGGTAAAGCCTGAATGCTGACTATAAATCTTATCAGGAGTTAATTGTGCTATATCTGACTTGGTTACAACAGGGGAAATGTGATGGGTTTTTTTCAAAAAAGCCTTGCCGTTCTCGCCTGGTGTCGGGTAATTCAGATAAATCAGCAGCCGCACGCGTCCGGCCAACAAACCAGCTTTTCAAAGTAAGAATTCGCCCTTCAGAATTCTTGCCTATTAATATAATCTGAGATTAAAGCCTCCCTATTCTATTGCTGTTTTTCCAAACCACATCCCCCCTTCTCCCTCTTAGCTATTTCTGGTAAAATAAATAATACCCACAATGAACGAAATCCATAACGCAAGGAGGAAGAAGCCATTGGTATCATCTAAAGATGTTGCAAAACATGCCGGCGTTTCGCAAACGACTGTTTCGCGTGTATTGAATACACCACATCTCGTAAAAAAGCCTACCGTAGATAAAGTAATGGCTTCCATTGATGAGCTAAACTATATCCCAAATGGGCATGCGAGGTCGCTTGTGCAAAATAAAACGAATACGATTGCGCTTTTATCAGGACCATTGCACAATCCTTTTTTTGTTGATACGACACAGGCGATTGTGAAATATGCCAATGATAAAGGGTATCGGGTGAATGTTCAGTTTGTGAATGATCAAAAGCTGAATGAAGCCTATGCATCAGCGGTTGAAAATAAAGTAGACGGCATTATTATGTCTTGTATTTTGATTGATGATCCGATTTTTGAGAAGTTTGAACGAATGGATTTGCCTTTCATTACTTACAACCGTAAGCATAAAATGAATAAACACTTTGTTGAGATTGATAATTTTGAAGCTGGTTATATGTCTGCCAAGCATATGATTGAACTTGGCCATAAGGAAATTGCCTGGATAGGCGGCCCGTTAACTGTCAGCACATTCAACAATCGTTATGATGGTTTTTTGCAAGCAATGAAGGACTATAAGCATCCATTATCAGAAGACTATGTGATTCAAACTGACACATCCAAGCAGGACATCACTAAAGCATTTAATGAAATGTTGACATTAAGACAACCCCCTACTGCTTTTTGTGCAGCAACAGATTCGATTGCAATGAATTTAATTGATGATGCGTCTAAAGCAAATTTATCGGTGCCAAATGATTTAAGTGTAATTGGGATTGATAATGTTGATATAACCAGCCACAGCTTGATTCAACTGACTACTATCGGCAGTATTTCTGAGCAAAATTTAGGCTATTTGGCGATTCGTGAATTAATCGAAATGATTGAAAATAAAAAAAATAGTTGCGTAAAAATCACTGAATCTGTTAAAGTATTCAATAGAAATACAACAAAGGCATTTCAGTAATTTTTTATTACCACAAAATGAATACGTAACCATTAAAAAGTTTACCCCATTCTCTCGCCTCGTGAATGATTAAAATCTTCACGAGGTTATAAAACTCGTAAAATGGTTACGTATTCATTTAAAGGTTATTTTTTCAAAATTTAAACTTGTAAGGGTTTACACTCACAATTAGGAGGAGCATTGTTCATGAAATGGAAGAATCGTCAATATGGAGAAGAATCTCCATACATACCAGCTGGACCCTTTAAAATTCGTATACCTTTTATTCATTATCGTTTTGAATGGCCTGATTATGTCCAAGGGTTACTAATGTGTGCCGTTGATTTATCTGCCATTCCCATTTTAATCGAGCTGTTAGGGATGCCTTTTGAGGTCGCATTAGCGATTGTTGTATTAAACGGACTTTTTTATTTATTGCATCATTTACTTGGTGATCCAGCGGTACCGGGCTGGATTACACCTGCAATTCCATTGATTATGCTTTATTGCCAGCAATTCCCTGAAGGGCCTGAGCGGGTTCACGCTTTAATTGCCTTTCAAATGACGCTCGGGATACTATCTTTAGTATTAGGAGCAACCGGTTTAGCTTCAAAGGTTGTGCGCTTGATTCCTTCTGCATTAAAATCAGGAGTTATTCTTGGCGCAGGGTTTGCCGCGGTTATTTCTGTCTTCCAAATTGGCGGAAGATTCGAAGCTTTCCCTTGGACGATAACGATTGCAATTGGCCTTGGTTTCTATCTATTATTTTCAAAGCATTTTGCCACTTTTCAAAATCGCAACCGCTTTTTGGGCACCATTGCCAAATTAGGTGTTTTTCCAGTCATTCTGTTAGCTGTTTTTATCGCACCGCTCTTTGGCGAGGCAGCCTGGCCAAAAATTGAATGGGGCTTTTCATCCCCCGATTTCATTACTTTATGGAATGAATACACAATTTTCGGTTTAGGCTTTCCGCCTTTAATGATGTTCCTTACAGGATTGCCTACTGTATTAGCAGCCTATATTGTTCTATTCGGTGATGTACTGCAAACGAAAGCGTTAGTTGAAGAAGGCGCAGCCTCACGTCCTGATGAAAAAGTTGAGTATAGCCCTAGCCGCGCACACTTAATTTTCGGAATGCGCAATAGTGCAATGAGCGTCATCGGTCCCGATGTGACAATGGCTGGTCCATTATGGTCTGCTATGCAAGTAGTCATGGTTGAACGGTTTAAAAAAGGCCGTAAAGCGATGGATTCATTCTTTGGCGGTGTCGGCTCATTCCGTTGGGGCACCAATACTGGTTTATTCCTATTACCTATTGTTAGTTTAGTCGAGCCGATTTTAGGTGTAGCAATGGCGCTAACAATGCTGGTGCAAGGATATGTCAGTGTAAAAGTAGGTATTTTAGAAGCAAGAAGTCAACGTGATTTAGGCATCGCAGGCATTATTGGGGCTGTCCTTTCCATAAAAGGCGCTGCCTGGGGATTTGCCGTCGGTATCATCCTTTGCTTCCTTATTTATGGAAAAGACTTCTTTAAAGGTGAAGTAGATGATACATTCACAAAAGACGCAGACACTCACGATGAAAATCAAGAGAAAAAGGTGATTTGATGAAGAAACAACTATATGTCAATGGAGAATGGAAGGATACAGCGAACTTCGCTGACCTCCTCTCCCCGTATACAAAAGAAGTCATTGCACAAATTCCGCAAGCAACTGAGGAAGAAGTGAATCAAGCCATTTCTGTGGCGTATCGCACGAAAGAAGCGATGGCGCAGTTAACAGCTTATGAACGTGCAGCCATTCTTGAACAGCTTACACAATTATTTATCGAAAACAGGCAAAAGGCTGCTGAAATCATCTCATTGGAATCAGCAAAGCCATTGAAATATGCGCTTGGTGAGATTGACCGCACGATTGAAACATATAAATTTGCAGCCGAAGAAGCAAAGCGCCATACTGGTGAAATGATCCCGATGGACGCGGCTAAAAATGGCACAAATCGCTTCGGTTATACAATTGAACAGCCAGTTGGCGTGATCGGTGCGATCACACCGTTTAACTTCCCGCAAAATCTGGTTGCACATAAAGTAGGGCCGGCGATCGCTGCCGGCAACCCCATCGTCTTAAAGCCAGCTTCACAGACACCGCTTTCTGCGTTATTTTTAGCAGAATTATTGGATCAAACAGCACTGCCGAAGGGCGCTTTCAATGTCGTCACCGGCAGCGGGAAAACGGTAGGAGATGCGCTAGTAAACAGCGATCTTGTAAAAATGATTACCTTCACAGGCAGCCCTGCAGTCGGCATCGGCATCAGAAACAAAGCCGGATTAAAGAAGGTCGCACTCGAACTGGGCTCTAACGCTGGTTTATTGATTGATAGAAATGTAGATTTAGAGGAAATTATCCCAAAATGCGTTATGGGAGCCTTCTCAAATCAAGGCCAAGTGTGCATTTCACTACAGAGAGCCTATGTAATGGAAGATTTATATGATGAATTTATTTCAGCTTTCAAAGAGGCAACGATAAAGTTAGTTGTTGGCAGTCCAATGGACGAGGCAACTGATTTATCTGCGATGATCCATCCGGCTGAACAGGTCCGTGCACTTAATTGGGTAGAGGAAGCCGTTGAAAAAGGCGCTGAAGTGATTACTGGCGGAAAGATAGAAAACGGCATTTTCATGCCAACCATTTTAACGAATGTCGACGCGGCTGCCAAAGTTTCATGCCAGGAAGTATTTGCCCCTATCGTCATTGTGAACCGGATTTCTTCGATTGATGATGGGATCACAGCAATCAATGATTCCTCCTATGGCCTGCAGGCAGGAATTTTCACGAATGATATCAAAACAGCATTCAAGGCATCGGAACAGCTTGAAGTAGGCGGCGTCATGATTAACGATATCCCAACCTATCGAGTGGACCAAATGCCATACGGCGGCGTGAAAGAAAGCGGAACGGGTAAAGAAGGATTAAAATACGCCATCCAAGAAATGACCGAAACGAAATTAATTGTCTGGAATAATAACTAGGAGTGATCAATATGTCTGAAAAACTCACATTTGCACCGATCAGCTATACAGGCTGGGATTCACTTTCCCATCTAGTAGAGGAAGTAAACCGCTTTAATGTCAATAAAATTCTCGTCATCACTGACCCATTTTTACAAGACATTGGTTTGACCGATAAAGTGACAGCACCGCTGAAGGAAGCAGGATATGCAACAGATGTATACACTGAAGTCGTGCCGGAGCCTCCTCTCGTAGTTGGAGAAAAGCTCGTTGCCTACACACGCGACCACCAATTCGATATGGTCATTGGTGTCGGCGGCGGCAGTGCGCTCGACCTTACGAAGCTGGCAGGTACAATCGCCGCCCATGAAGGCGACGTTGCCGACTATTTAAACTTAACAGGCACGAGACAAATTACTAAAAAAGGCTTGCCAAAAATTCTCATCCCAACTACATCCGGAACAGGATCAGAAGTCACGAATATTTCTGTACTATCGCTCGAAACAACAAAAGACGTAGTCACTCATGATTTTTTACTAGCTGACGTTGCAATTGTTGACCCGGCATTAACGATGTCCCTGCCGCCTAAAGTAACTGCAGCTACAGGGGTTGATGCACTTACACATGCCATTGAAGGCTATGTTTCCAAAAATGCCAGCCCAGTAACAGATGCACTGGCACTGCAAGCAATTCGCCTAATCAGCCAATCCATTCGCACAGCCGTTTCCAACGGTAACGATAAACAGGCACGCATCGACTTAAGCTATGGAAGCTACTTAGCAGGCCTTGCTTTCTTCAATGCAGGTGTTGCAGGTGTTCATGCATTAGCATATCCACTAGGCGGCCAATTCCATATTGCTCATGGTGATTCTAATGCCGTCTTGCTCCCATATGTAATGGGCTATATTCGCCAAGACTGCGAAAAGTGCATGAAGGATATTTACGATGCAATGGGATTCAGTTCGACTAACCTTTCTCAAGAGGAAGCAGCTTATCGATGTGTCGATGAGTTAAAGCGATTAGTTGAAGATGTCGGAATTCCTTCTTCACTAAAAGGGTTTGATATTGGGGAAAATGCACTTACTTCATTAACTAAGGATGCTATCAAGCAAACTCGTTTACTTGCTCGCAGCCCGATGCCGCTTCATGAAGAAGATATCTATACTATTTATCATGCTGCTTATGAAGGAAAGGTTGTTGAAAAGCGCAGTGTTTCAATGAGTTAGTTTGTAACTGGAAAACTTCCATTATCAACCGATAAGCCAGCTATAAGGAGCTGGCTTATCAAATTTATCCTTTTTATACATTCTCCATTTCATCAAAAACCTCTTTAGCCATTCTAAAACTGTCAATTGCAGCAGGGACACCGCAATATATGGCCGTCTGTAAAAATACTTCCTGAATCTCCTCCTTAGTCAATCCATTATTAATTGCACCTCTTACATGAAGCTTTAACTCATGAGGTCTATTTAAAGCAGTAATCATAGCCAGATTAATTATACTTCTTGTTTTTCTTGGCAAACCAGGCCTAGCCCACACCTCGCCCCAGCAGTATTCAGTAACCAGCTCCTGCATGGGCATATTAAAATCATCTGCATTTTGAATGGATTTGTTCACATACTCTGAACCTAGTACACTTTTTCTGATTTCTAAACCTCTTTCAAACTTTTCTTTATTCATCATTATTCTCCTCTCACTTATATGAAAAGTGCAGGGTGGATTCTTTATGGAATGAGCGACGCTTTTGCGTTTTGATACCACTTTTTGCGCGATTCTCGGAAAAACTGGTTTCTTTCTTTACTAAAAAAAATAGACTCTGCTTTCACTCAATTTATGCGATTTGAACAACGATACCTGTCAACTCTTCGTTTAGAACCCTTTATATCGTGCTCTAGGAATGCCTAATTTATGAGATCATTCTCACGTGAAAGCCTCCTTACTTTGAAGTCTGTCATTTGAAATTCTTTCTAAGAACTTTATTATCTCGGTGTGATCTTGTTCAAGGTTCCCACTTATGCTGGCGCCTTCATAAATTTGTTCAACAAGGGAAGCTAAAAGCACAGGGACCTTCATATCCTTCGCTATATTCGTAACCATCCCTACGTCTTTAAGCAATAAATCCAGTGAAAAGCCCGAGTTAAAGCTTCTTGGCAAAATAAACGAAGGGAACTTGTAATGTGTAGAAAAGCTTTGTCCTGAACTGCTATTAATTATCTCTAGTGCTACCTTTTGATCAATTCCCAGTTTTTTTATTAACATCATCGCCTCGGTTGTCGCATATAAAGACGTGGCAGACAGGTAATTGTTAATCGCTTTCAGCGCATGCCCTGAGCCCGTTGAACCGACATGATTTACTTTTTTTCCCATAACCCTTAATATAGGAATCGCTTTCAAAAAATCCTCTTCCTTATCAGCTCCCACCATAATTGTCAGCGACCCTTCTTTTGCCCCTTTCACACCGCCAGAAACAGGGGCATCTATCAAGGTGATGCCTGAAGCCCTCCCCTTTTGAGCAAGCTCTTTCGTACTAAGCACATAGGCGCTGCTCATATCGATAATTGTCCCGCCTGTTTTCATCGAATGAAGCAAACCACCATCGCCTAATACCACCGACTCAACAATCGAAGAATTAGGTACCATCGTAATCACCACTTCATGCTGCATACCTAGCTCCTGTATAGAGGCAGCAACCACCGCTCCCCTTTCGCTGAGCGGTTTGGCTGCCTCTGAATTTGAATCGTACACAGTTAATTCATACCCTGAGTCCAACAAATTTTCTGCCATGTACCTTCCCATTTTACCGACACCAATAAAACCAACCTTTTTCATTGATTCAGCTCCTTTGTCACTCGACCCTTTTCTCATCATCATTCCGGAAATAAAATATCCAACGAGGCGATTGAACGAATCTCCTGTTCATGGATGGCCCGCTTTCCAGATGTCATATCCTTTTCCATTAAGGCTTTTGCCTGTTTCTTATGTTCAGCTAGAGAAGATTGTAAATTATCTCCCTGTGCCATGGATATCATTCTAAACGGACGAGCAGACCTCCTTAACGATGAATACATTTCACTCAAAACTTTGTTACTGGCGATTAAAAATATGAAGCTATGAAACTTTTCATTTAAATCATAGTAAACTTCAATATTCTTCTCTTCGACTGCCTGCTCTTGCGCTTGGATAACATTCTCAAGATTTGCAATAGCTTCTGCAGTTACGTTCACCATCGCTTTTTCCATTGCGATTTCTTCCAAGCGATAAATGACATCATACAGTTCATGAATATCCGACTTTGAAAATCGCCGAACTACCACACCTTGATAAGGAATTCTTTGTACCAGCCGATCCCTTTCCAGCATTAGCAGCGCTTCCCTCACAGGAGAATGACTCGTGTTAAACTCCTCTGCAATTGCTGATTCGACAAGACGTTCACCTGGGTTCAATATTCTTTTGCCAATCCTATTTGAAATTTCTTCTGCAATGATAATTGCTGTTGTTTTCTTCGTTGATGTAATGGGATTTCACTCCTTTCATTATTTAAAATAAGATTATCGATAATATTATATATTAAAATATATATTATTCTGAAAATTTAGTCAAACATATTCTAAAAAAACAATGTCTCTCTATGATATAAAAACAAACCCCTAGTTCTTGAACTTGGAGGCATGAGATTCAAACTTCATTTAATTGATTTACGAAATTCCCACTCGAATCCTGTCTGAATATTTCATGATTTCCTAGCATATAAAACTGTCAGGATAGGAGTGATGGATATGACGGTTTTAGTTATTGGAGGAGCAGGCTATATTGGATCACATACAGTG
The DNA here is from genome assembly GCF_002835735.1 of Cytobacillus horneckiae. Lineage (GTDB taxonomy): Bacteria > Bacillota > Bacilli > Bacillales > Cytobacillaceae > Cytobacillus > Cytobacillus horneckiae. The sequence continues at coordinate 106,744 of NZ_PISD01000030.1, forward strand.
GATCTGCTAATAAATAAAGGCTATGAAGTAATCGTTTTAGACAACTTGCTTACCGGTCACAGAGAGGCTGTTCATGAGGAAGCGACACTTTATGTAGGAGATATCCGCTCTCTTGAGGATTTAAATGCTGTTTTTTCAAACAAGCGAATTGAGGCAGTATTCCATTTTGCTGCTCAATCAACTGTTAATGAATCTGTGAAAAATCCAATGCAATACTATGAAAATAATGTATATGGAACAATGAACTTATTAAAGACGATGGAAAGCTCTCATACTAAATATTTGATTTTTTCTTCTTCTGCGGCTGTATATGGGAATGCCGGAAAAGCACCTATTCCAGAAACCGCTCCGCTTGCTCCATTAAACCCTTATGGAGAGACAAAGCTTGCGATGGAAAGAATGATTACATGGTGGGCAGCATCATCGAAAAGCAAATACATCTCTCTGCGCTATTTCAACGCAGCTGGAGCAAAGAGCAGTGGTGAAATTGGCGAAGACCATGCAATTGAAACGCATCTAATCCCCATTGTATTGCAAACCGCACTAGGCAGAAGAAAAAAGATGTATATTTACGGTGAAGATTATCCAACTAGTGACGGAACATGCATCCGTGACTACATTCATGTGGAAGACTTAGCCGAGGCTCATCTGCTAGCCCTAACCTATTTGCGAAATGGCGGCGAAAGCAATGTTTTTAATTTAGGCAATGGTTCGGGGTATTCAGTGAAAGAAGTGATTGCAGAAGCTGAAAAAGTCACTCATGCCAATATTCCAATATCAATAGCGCCTAAAAGAGCAGGAGATCCGGTTTGTTTAGTAGCAGCTGCTGAAAAAGCACAAAAGGAACTTCTTTGGCTACCAAAAAAATCGTCACTCCGTCAGATAATAAATGATGCATGGAAGTGGCATAAATATAACCCTGACGGATTTAAAACGATTGCTAAAATGTAAAATACCTTAAATAAGCGCCATTTTTCGAATCTGGTCTCTTTAAAGCAAAAGGACCCTGCAAAAAGCAAACTTTCGTAGTTCACAAGTCATCAATAAGCTGGAATGCAGAATGCCTTCTCGCGGGAAATTCCTCTTGAACGCCCAAAAACGGCTGGAGTCAAAATATATTCCTTTATGGATAGCCGGAGCAACTTCTGAATCCGGCTTTTCTTTCGATTTTCCACCCATTTTTTCGATTTCTAACTTAGAGCATACTCCCCGCAAGCCTCCATCTCTTCTCCCCTAATAGAACAGCATACAGCTAAACTAATCTAGGCAAATTTATACCTATGGATAAAAAAGCCTATCCCGAAAATTGGGCAGTACAACAGAATATTATCCTTTAAGAAGAGCACCTTATAAATAACTTGAAAATAACTTCATTTATTTATTGAGGTGTAAATGTTGCGTGTGAAGATAACAAAAGAAAAAAGACTTATTTTTTTTGCCTTTATTTTATTGGCTGTTTTTGTCTCCCCCTTGTTTATTTTAGGAGAGAATGCGCATATTCGTGTACATGACAATTTAGATTCGAATCTAGCATGGTATAAAGTATTGGCTGAAAGCGGCCAAATGACAGGTCCGGTTGATGCCACTATACCTCAAGTTATGAATGGAAACCTATCGCGGAATGCCTTTGGGACGGAACTAAGCTTAATTGTTTGGCTGCATGCGTTTTTTCCAACAATGATTGCCTATGCACTCAGTCAAACGATTACAAGGATTTTTGCATTTATCGGCATGTATTTGCTGTTGAAAGATCATTTTTTACGTGAAGAAAAATGGCTTGCAATTAATGTATGTATCGCCTTGGCATTTTCCTTTACACCATTTTGGCCGTCGGGTATGTTAAGCACGCTCGGCATGCCACTCGCCTTGTGGGCATTCTTAAATATTCGCAATGGAAGGATATCATGGAAAGATTACCTTGTGTTAACGCTTCTCCCCTTCTATTCGAGTATTGTTCTTGGATTTTTCTTTTTCTTAACTGCCATGGGATTTTTTTGGCTCACGGATGTAATTAGAGGAAAGGGATGGAATTGGCGTTTTCTGTTTTCAATCGTCTACATGACGCTTGTTTATGGAATTACAGAATATCGGCTTGTCTACTCTTTTTTATTTGACCATGTGCCAAATAGCAGGGACGACTACTTTCATGCACGGCTCACCTTTTGGCATTCATTCAAGCTTACATTCAAAAATTTTGCTTTAGGCCATACACATGTGATGACGGTGCATACGCTAGTCATCCTGCCTGTCATGCTTATCGCTTTATTCATTGTTATAAAAAATAAACAATGGGTTCGAGAAAAGGTATTTATATTTTTATTCATTTTGAATTTTGCTTTATCAGCTTGGTATGCATTTTGGTTTTACAAAGGTTGGCTGCCTTTGACAGAACGCTTTCATTTTTTGGACACCTTCAATTTTGCCAGATATCATTTTCTCAGACCGCTAATCATTTATGTGCTCTTCGCAGTATCCTTGAAGATTCTTTTTTACCAAGGTCGGGCGTGGAGAAAAGCAGCAATTGCCTTGGCAATCGCACAGGTTTTCGTTGTGTCTTTTTTTAATGAGGAAATTATCTTTCATGATAAACCAACGGTTAAACAATTTTATGCGGTTGAACAGTTTACTAAAATAAAGAACTATATAGCACTTCCCCAAACAGATTATAGAGTAGCAAGTATTGGGCTTCATCCGGCCATTGCACAGTATAATGGCTTCTATACTTTAGATACCTATAACAATTTCTATCCTATCAGTTATAAACAGCAATTCAGAAAAATTATTGAGAAGGAACTAGAAAAAAACAAACGAATCCGCATCTATTTTGACGAATGGGGCGGACGTTGCTATTTATTTACTGACGAACTCGGCAAGCATTATATGTTCAAGAAAAAATCTAAAAAAAGAATTCAAGATCTTGAACTTAATATTGACGCCTTTAAAGATATGGGCGGCAAGTACATTTTTTCATCCGTCCCGATTGACAACGCTTCTGAAAATAAGCTGATTTTAGAAAAAGTTTTTGAATCAAAAAGCTCTATATGGAAAATCTACCTTTATAAAGCAACATAAGAGTCAGGGGGGCAAATTAAATGGAAAATCCTGTGCTGACAATCGTCGTTCCTTGTTTTAACGAACAGGAGGTTCTGCCGGAGACGATGAAACAGCTCAATCAATTTTTAACTCAGCTTATCGTCGAAGAATTAGTATCGGAAAAAAGCAAAGTTTTATTTATTGATGACGGCAGCAAGGATGACACATGGACAATCATTTATAAATACAGTTTAAATCATCGGCATATACGGGGATTAAAGCTATCACGAAACGCAGGACACCAAAACGCGCTTCTTGCCGGACTTTTCACAGCTGTAGAAACGTCTGATTGCCTCATCTCCATTGATGCAGACTTACAAGACGATATACACGTTATGAAGGAATTTATCATGAAATATCACGAGGGCAATGAGATAGTATACGGAGTGAGAAAAAAACGCGACAGTGACACATTTTTTAAACGCAGCACTGCCCAGGCATTTTACAAGCTTATGAAAATAATGGGGACAGACCTTATATATAATCACGCTGATTTTCGACTTATGAGCAAAAGGGCGGTTCACGAATTAAAGCATTTTAGCGAAATCAATATGTTTTTAAGAGGAATTGTGCCACTCATCGGCTTTAAATCTGCCAATGTCTATTATGATCGCAAAGAACGGCTTGCCGGTGAAACAAAGTATCCGATAAATAAAATGCTCGCGTTCTCTCTTGAAGGCATTACCTCATTCTCCGTCACACCCATCCGCCTTGTTGTATTAATTGGGTTTTTAACGTTTTTTATCAGTATTATGTTTGGCGTTTACTTTCTCAGTCTTAAGTTTTCCGGAAGAACTGAATTGGGCTGGACATCACTCATCGCATCAATTTGGCTAATTGGCGGTTTGCAGCTCATTGCGATTGGCTTAATCGGTGAGTATATCGGAAAAATATATAAGGAGTCTAAATGAAGACCAAAATATATCATTGATATCGATACCTTAAGCATGCCAATCCCCCACCACTTAATCAATGATGAAGGAAAATATGATGAACACGCTAACGCTCATTTTAGAAATCTTCCAGAAACGAACTAATTCATTTATCCGCTTTTTAATGGTTGGTCTAGTGAATACCGCAGCTGGGCTCTCCATCATGCTCTTACTCATGAATGCTGCAGGATTTTCTTATCGGATATCCACTTTTTTTGGAAATAGTGCCGGTGCATTCCTTAGCTTTTATTTAAACCGCAGCTTTACTTTCCAAAGCAACGCAAGCTCCAAAAAAAGTGGCATCCGATTTATTGCAGCCATTCTTGTTTGTTATTTATTTTCCTTTTCAGTCAGTCATCTGCTCACCACTCAGTACAACCAATTCTTTAGCAGTCTACCTATTAATGGAAAAAACGCAGCAATACTCATTGGTACAGGCATTTATTCCATTTCGAATTATTTTGTTCAGAAGCTTTATGTGTTTAAATGAGCTAGGACATAACTAAATGAACCATTCCTAACACTGAAAATAAAGCATGTAAATAAATAGACCGATCTATTACGAAACTCTAAATCAGAATTTCCCGCATGATAGTTCGGTTTTTTCGTTGGCTGAAATACATTTGTCCCAGCCTCTTGTGTATGTTCTCAATTAACCTAATTATTATTAGCTATTGTTTCAGCATTATTCTTATCAACTGCTTTAGTTACTACTGTAAGTGCATCGTCTGAAGGTGATTTACATAAAGACGAATTAACAGAATGCTATAACATAAAAAGTGTAGACTCAAACGTGTTATTTACAAACAAACAGCCAATGGAAATTGGGGGGCTACTGGTAGAAGGTGTAGCAATGGTTCTGCCGTTACTCAAAATAGTGCATTTAATTATCCTTCTTCAAACACTGGAGTTATAACGTATCTACTACATGGGTTCCGGTTGATTTAGTAGCAGATACTACGCATGTAGGGAATGTTTCCAGAGTTGATTTAACTCGTGGTTCTAGTAAATGGGTATTACAATTTAATAACTATGTCCGTTAGTTTTTTATCAAGGACTATTAAAAGGATTGACAAAGGTGTACTACCTTTGTCAATCCTTTATTTTGGTTAGATTATTAATTGACCTCCCAAAATGTCCCCTTGGAACATGGGCCCTGGGGCCTCGATCCAAAAGGAAACGGAAGCGCTAACTGGAGGCGGAGGAGACGGGAACGGGCTTCTGTGCAAAACCATGCTCCCTTTAACGAACTTTAACTACCAAGGTACACTTCTCTCACAGTGTTAACAAACTGTTTTAATGCAAATGATTGATATGAATTCTTACCAAGAATAATTCCGATATTCCATTCATTTTCGATATCAGTTATGGGAAGGGATACGATATCAATCCCATTTAATTTTTTTCCGTTGTTAGCTTGATAGGCATGCAGCAGGACCCCAAGCTACATTTTTATTGGTTTTCAAGGTGCGAAACTTAAGTTATAAGGTTTAATTAGTAAAAAATGGCATTCGGAATTTGTCTCTAACTTCCCATATCAAAATCAATAGTATAATACTTGAGAGTGACTAGTTTTTATGGCATTATACTCTAATTTATCTTTTACTGACTATATAGTTGATAAAAAATCTACATTTCAACATAAACGGGGTGAAAAAAATAATCACGGTTAAATATTTACTAAAAAGATTAGAAAATATTAATGTAAAACTTATATCCGGTCAGAATGGAAGTGACAAAAATATAGAATATATTAATATTCAAGAATTTGCATTGAAAAGCGATAGGATCAAAAAGCATGGTGTATTATTGACAACATTTGCCTCGTTTTCTGATTCACAGAAAATCATTGAACATTTGCAATGGTTATTATCGAAAGAAATTCATTCGGTCGGAATTCATAGTGTATTTATTAAGAAAATACCTGAAGAAGTCATCCTGTTTTCAAATGCTAATAATTTGCCATTATTTTTAATACCTGAGGAAGTTTCGTATCAGCAAATCATGCAAGTCTATTTCCAATTACTAGTAGAAGATACAAATAATAAACGTGTACATTTGGAACAGATAAATATAAAAATGCTACGATCCGTTGCTTTAGATAGGGGGTCGCAGTATATCGTTTCAATATTGGGGAAACATTTGAATCAACAAATTATCCATTTAGACAAACTGCTTCAACTGAAATCTCTCTGGACAGACAATGATTTTGATAAAGAGGAAATACAAAATATTGCACAAAAGTTAACTGCGGAGCAAAAAGCCTTTTCTTCAGAAGAATCAATTTTTGAGTATCGTTCAAGTTCGGGAAATCGTTCTATCTTTTCATTTCGAGTGATACCAATAATGGATAATATGAATTTTTATGGAGTGCTCCTTATTGGCTGTAATAATGATTTTTCAGTTTCGGATGAATCTTTAATAAATCATGGTAAAACTGCATTGCTATTAGACTCTATTAAACGAAATACAATGGAAAAATATTTAAAAAATAATGATATGAAGATTATCGAATCAATACTCGAATCACCATCGAAGAAGAAAACTAGAGATTTCTTTGATTTATCACTTTATATGAAAGACGTAAATTTAATTTATTTAATCGATTTTGATGATACTTCTAATCTACATAAATCCTTTGAATACATTCATCAAAAAATTAGTAAATGGAATCCTCACTCCCTTATTTGGGTGTTCAACAGCCAGATCATTTGTGTAGTCAATAATGATATACCTACGCATTTATTAAATAGAATTAGTGAACTATTTGAAGATATAATTATTGGTGTAAGTGACAAATCTAAAAATACCACAGCAGAGAGTATATTAGAAAAATATGAACAAGCACAACTTGGAGTGAAAATTGGCGGAACAAAAGGGAAAAAAATTAATTACTGGACAGATCTCGGTTACGATAAATTCCTCTATGCGCTGCATCAAAATGACATTCTAAAAAGCGCTGCCTTAAACTTGCTTCAGCCATTAATAGAACATGATGCTACATCTAATTCTGAATTACTAATTACATTATCTGTATATCTAGATAACTTCTTCAGCTTAAAGAAAAGTGCTGAAGATCTATACATTCATAAAAACACAGTGAAGTACAGGATAAATAAAACAAAAGAATTATATAAAGATATAAATTTTGAAGATCCAGAAACATTTTTACTCTTCTCATCTGCTCTAAGATTATATAGAATTTTAGAAACCTAAATGTAAATGCATGAATTCCCCGCAAAACAAATTATGAAATTATTCCCAGAGACAAAAGCTAGACTTATTTTTGTCTCTGGGAACTAATGAATTAATTATCAGAATCATATAAACTTTAAAAAAATCTAAAATTTAATCATCCAAAGAATTTGAAGGAGCGTTTCAATTACGGAATAACGCTATACATTGCTTACTTCCCAAATAATGATAACGCGTTACCAACCCTTACTCTTTAACTGAAAGGAGCTAGTGTTTAAACAAGTTATAGATCTATTAAAGGAAGATTATTAGATTTTACTTATTAATAAATCAATTAATAGAAGGAGAATATATAAATGAATACAGCAAAAAGAATAAATCAATTAAGAAGCATCATGTCAGATCAAGAAGTAGACTTCACTATCATTAATAATTTTGAAAACCAATTTTATTTTACTGGTTTTAAAGCTATTATTTATTCTAGACCGATCGTATTAATGGTTGATAATAATAATATTAATTTAATCGTTCCATCCTTAGAAGAAACACATGCAAGTGAAACATCGAATGCAGATAAACTTTATGTATACCATGAAACGCTTGTGGAGGACGGAAATGGAGCTTCTCACATTGAACACTTACAGTCTGTCATTTCTAAGTATCCAAAAAATTCTAAGGTTGGTGTTGAATTTTCATCGATGCCAGTTTTAATCGGGAATATTTTAAGAGATGCAGGATTTGAATTGGTAAATATTGAAAAGCAAATTGAAGAAATGAGATTCATAAAAGATCAAGATGAAATTGATTTAATTACCGAATCTGGTAGATTAGTTAGCTCAGCACTCGCAAAATCTCTGGAAAATGCAAAGGCTGGAATAACAGAAATGGAATTTGACCAATTCGGGAATAAAGCTTTATTTACGGAAGTATCACAAAAACATCCGAATTCGATGCTTGATTTCTTCGTTATGACACCTTCAGGATTGGAAAGAAGTATTTTACCTCATGCCTTTTCAAACACGAGAAATTTTGAAACAAATGACGTCGCGATTCATAGTAGACAAGTTGGATTAAATGGATACCGAGCAGAGTGTGAAAGAACATTCTTCATTGGAAATCCAAACGAAAAACAAAAGGATGCTTTCAAACTTGCTCAAGAAGCCCAATTAACTGCTTTAGACTTTATAAAGGCTGGCGTAACAGCGAAAGAAGTAAATGAGGTTGCCAGAAAAGTATTTAAAAAAGCAGGAATGGAACAGTATAGTCTCCACCGTACAGGACACGGAATCGGGATTGGTTTACACGAACAACCTTCCCTACGATATGATAATGACCTTGTACTTCAGGAAGGAATGGTATTTTGTGTTGAACCAGGTATTTATATTCCTGGCGTTGGAGGATTCCGTCATTCAGATACAGTAGTGTTGACAAAATATGGTTCCCACTTAGTTACTGAATACCCAAGAGATTTGGATTCTCTCATTTTTTAACAACAACATCATCATGTGAAAAGGTGGAAACTTATGACTGGATATTTAGTTGCTGTTGGTGTCTACTTATTAGCTATGGCATTGATAGGGGTATATTTTAGTAGAAAATCCATTAGTGATAACGAAGACTTTATGGCTGCTGGAAGGTCGCTACCACTCTGGGTAGTGGCTGGTACACTTTTAGCTACTTTTACTGGTTCAGGTACAATAGTTGGAGGAGCCAGTTTCATTTATCAATATGGTCCTTTTGCAGCGATTTTCAACCTGTCTGGCGGAATCGTCGGAACAATTGTCTTATACTTCTTAGCAGGAAGAATAAGACAAGGCGAAGCTTATACAGTACCTGAAATTATTGAAAAAAGATTTGGTAACGTAGCAAGACTGGTTTCTTCCATTATAATTCTTTTTGCCTTTATAGGAATTACTGCATACCAATTCACTGGTGGAGCGTATGTTTTACAGATAACAACAGGGCTACCTGTAGAAACAGGAGCCATAATTATAGGCGTTTTAGTAATATTTTTAACAGTTAGTGGAGGATTATTTTCCGTAGCTTATACAGATGCGATAAGCGCACTATTGATCGTAGGTGGCTTTCTACTCGGACTTCCATTTATTTTAAATACAGTTGATGGATTTTCAGGTTTAGCAGCGTCACTACCCGAAGTTCAAAAGTCATGGAATGGTGGACTTAGCATTCCTCAACTTTTAGGTTATTTCTTGCCATTATTCCTTCTAGTATTGGGAGATCAAAATATGTACCAACGCTTTGCTTCTGCGAAAAGTCCAACTGTTGCTAGAAGATCTACTATAGGATTCTTTTTCGGAAGCATTACGGTTATCGGATTAACGATTATTTTTGCAACTGCTGCAATCGTCTTATTTCCAAATATCGCACCCGATACAGCAGTCTTACATTTAGCTACTAACGGATTACCAATACCAGTAGGCGTGATTATCCTATGTGCAGCTGTAGCATTTATCATTACGACTGCTACTTCATACTTGTTATCCGCTTCTGGAAATATTATTTACGATCTATTTAAAAGATATAGTAAAAAAGATATTAGTGATAAAAAATTACTAAAATATAACCGATATACTGTTATTGCACTTGGTGTGTTAGCTTATGCATTAGCAATGTACTTCCCAACTGTCTTGGAACTTCAAATGTATTCGTACACCATGTATGGTGCTGCTCTTACACCTGCAATATTAGCTACAATTCTGTGGAAAAGAGCTACAAAAGCTGGGATTCTAGGTTCCATGTTTGTTGGTGCAACAGGTACAATATTTTGGGAAGTTATCTTAGATAAACCGTTTGACTGGAACAGTGTTTTGTTCGCACTTCCCCTTTCTGTACTTACATTAATTATTGTGAGTTTATTGACTGGTAAGAATAAAGATAGAGAACTTGGAGTAGCAAGTGAGATAGATAAGGCTTAAAAGTTGGTATAATAAAATAAGTTTCAAATCAACTAACCACCCAAAGATAGCCAATTATTGAGGTGACCCCTAAAAGTTAGAATTTAATATTAAGCAGCTAATTGGCTTGTGTGAATCCGGTATTGAACGGGACTCATGCCTGCCAATTTTTGCTTTATACGCTTGGTATTATAATACTCTATATATGCTTCAATCATCTTCTTTAAATCTTCAAACGAGCATAGTTCCTCGCCGTGATACATTTCTTGTTTTAATAAACCGAAAAAGTTCTCCACTGGTGAATTATCTATACAATTGCCTTTCCGTGACATACTCTGGAATATTTTATTTTCCTTAATTGTTTTTAACCATTTATTATGTTGATAATGCCAGCCTTGGTCAGAATGAATTTTTTACACCGTCTAAACACTTGAATTCTGTAATATCAGTAGTTAACTTTTGATGGCATACATTTGTGTGAAAACGGCGATTAATACGGTTCTTCGCAATAGTCACAGTCCCTTTGTAAGAACCATACTTACGTGATTTTCTTATGAACTTATCCCCTTTGAGGCCTAACTTCTTCATGATACGTTGAACCTTTTTATGATTGACTTTATGTCCCCGGTTTCTCAATTCCAAATGGACACGACGATAGATCAAGATTGTCTTTTGCAAGTTCTAATGCTGTAAGGTAAGAACGACATTTTTTAAACCTTGATGCATGTCGTTGTACACTTTATTGCTCAGCTCATGAAGTGTTGTATCGACAAGAACTTTTGCGGAAAAAGCCAGCCACACCTCCATTTCTATTTTCCGCTCTACATTGATGGGGAGAACTTCACATACACTCTCTATGATAAATCCCAACGATACCGGCCCCATTGAAAGTAAGCGGATTAGCTAATTCTTCTTTTTTGAGGGTTCCACTGTTATTCAATTTATAATTTAGGTGTATAAGTAGGTGTGAATTCTATTTTTTCCTTATTTTCATAGTCTGCTATGTCATGTAAATCTCCGACGTTTAGAGTGTTTTTGGCAAATTCTTTACCGTCTTCTGTAGAAATAATATAACTTTTTTCTTCAAAAGGATGAGAGTAAATAAAATTCATTATTGCTTTTCCTGTCCTTGTTTTATCATTTAATTGATAAAAATATAAAGCCATTATAACAATAAATATTATTGCACCGAATATTTTTCATATATTCTCCTCATGAAAAATGCCACTTCTAAGCTTTAAGACACTTAAAAGCGGCAATATGTTTAAAATTAGTAGACTATCGTTTGAGAATCCTTTTCTAAGTCAGCTGGTGTAACAACTAGCACTCCATTTCCATCTAAATCAAACCCTTGCCTGTTCCAGGATTTCCAGACTAAAAGAGAGCAATAATATTTGATTTTCTGGTCTTTGGCTGCTGCTAAGCTGTATGGTTTTCCGACTTGGTCTTTTGCAAATGCAACAGCATTAGAATAATCCTTGTTTGCTGCCCCTTTAAACCCGGAGGATGGGGGAAACTTAGTCAGAATATTCGTTTATCATGGTGATATGATTAATAGGGAATGAGAGCATAGGTCTAAAGATGACGAAAATGGAAGCAGCAGAAATCTAAATTTATATATTTTATTACCTTGATTTACACTCTACATACCAATTTTTTCTGCGATTGCTTTTTTTTCAATGGTCTTAAACTGTTCTAAATATTTCTTATTGGGTTCAAAAACAACTACTTTTGCAAGCCCTTCCCGTAATAATTCTTCATTTAGCATACGGTCATCTTGTAGATATACATATGCGAGGTTCTATCGTAAGGATCTAACTTTTCAATGTCATATTCTAATTACACAGTTTGACCTTCTAGTAACTCTTTTGGAAATGCTGAAGCTTCTTCGCTATAAGGTTCTGGACTAGAGACATTATGTACGTAGACTGACTTAACATACTTTGCCCCCTAATAAATTTATAGAACGAATATTCACAACAAAGAAGCACCGTATACATTCACTTTAGCCACCTATCAGCTTCAATTAATCTGTAATTTTACTTACTCTGTGAGAATTAGCAGAACCTCATAAATATAATTATTACACTTCCTTTTTTCAATTTAGTAGCACGTCCATTACAGGCAACCTATATAAAAAAACTCCCACATAGAGACTTGTTCAACAGCCTCTACAATAGGAGTTCCTAGATTACAATAACGTTAATTATTTATAAGATTTCCGTCTAGTGCACTTGCATTTATTTTCTGTGAATCTTCTTTAAATATATTTGTTAATTTGCCAAGCTTTTCAATTTCAATTGTTACTTGATCTCCATCCTTTAGATAAACTCTTTGATTTTCAGGATAACCAAATGCTACTCCTTCAGGCGTACCTGTTAAAATAATATCCCCGGGATTTAGCGTCATATGTTCTGATATATAGCTTACAATTTCATCACATTTAAATATCATATCTGATGTATTTGAATTTTGACGAACTTCTTCATTTACTGTTGCCTTGATAGTTAGCTGATTGGGATTTCCAACTTCATTACTTGTTACTATATATGGGCCAATTGGGCAAAAGCCGTCACAGCTTTTCCCTAACAGCCATTGGTGTGTGCGAAATTGCAAATCCCTGGAGGATAAATCATTAGAATTACAGTATCCAAATACATAGTCTAATGCTTCGTCTTTTGTAACGTTCTTTGCTTGCTTTCCAATGACTATAGCAAGTTCTGCTTCATAATCATTTTCTTTAGAGTTGAATGGCAGAGTAATGACTTCATTAGTAGCTGCAATCGTATTATTATACTTATTAAATAATATAGGATAATCAGGCAAAGGCATATTGGATTCCTCTGCATGTTTTTTATAGTTAAGCCCTACACAGATAATTTTCTCTGGACTCGGGACAGCTGGTCCATAGATTAAATCATTTTCTTCCAAAAATAATTCCTCTTTATTCTCTTCAACTGCTTTTTTAATTAATGATTCTAGCAAAGGAATCAATCTCACATTATCTTTAATCATTTCTTTTATTTCTTTTGGAACTTCTGCATTGAATAAAGCTGCTGTTTTTTCAACATGTAAAACACCATGATCTGTTTTTACTCCTGCTTTTAATTGGCCATCCTCTTCAAATGTTAATAATTTCATGATTAGATCCCCCATTTTCATAAAGTCTTAAAACTAGGAATGAAAAACATACTAACTATTTTTCCCATTCACTACACCGCCATCAATCATAAATGGCGTCCCCATCATAAATTTTGATTCATCGCTTGCCAAATACAAGGCACCATGGGCAACATCAATCGGTTTACCTAAATCACCGCTTAGCTGCCTTTCCTTAATTTTAGCTATTGCTGCTTCAGGATCGGATTCCTTTGACAAATAATCTTCAACAAATGGAGTGTAGATTGTTCCAGGCATTAGAGCATTTACTCTAATGTGATAGGGCGCGTAATCGACTTGCATTGATTTGGTTAATGATAGTATGGCTCCTTTACTTGCAGCATAGGGCGCTCTATTGGCTAAGCCTATTTCAGCTATACAGGAAGACATGTTGATAATAGATCCGCCTTTATTTCCCATCATGAAAGGTAGGACGGCCCGAGAAACCAAGAATACGCCAGTAACATTCACCTCAAATACTCTCTTCCATGACTGTAAATCTAATTCATGCAATTTACCTATACCGCTTATCCCTGCATTATTAAATAGAATATCGAGGGTCTGATAGTGATTTTTTATTTCTGTCACCATCTGGTTTACACTGTTTTCATCCGTTACATCCACATTAATAAACATGGAATCCCCTTGGATTTGTTCAATTTCTTTAACTGTTTGATTACCTGAAGATTCATTGATATCTACAACAATAATCCGCGCACCCTCTTTAGCAAATAATAAAGCAGTCTCTTTTCCAATACCAGAGCCTGCCCCGGTAATAAGGGCAACTTTATCTTTCAATCGCATTGATTTCCCTCCGCTCCTCAAAAGATGAGATTTGATTAAGAGCCTTTTACAAAGACTGTTTTAATGGCTGTATAAAATTCAATAGCCGCTTGGCCTTGTTCCCTCGAATGAGAGCTTGATTGCTTCATTCCTCCAAATGGAGCCTGCAATTCAACTCCTGCACTTTCAGCGTTTATTCTAACGAGGCCAGCCTCGATATTTTCGATAAAATTAAGCATTTTTTGTATATTGGCAGTAAAGATAGACGCACTTAAACCAAATTTAACATCATTCGCAATATTAACGGCTGCTTCCATTGAGTCTACCTTGATTAAAGCAAGGACCGGTCCAAAGATTTCCTCTTGAGCAACGGTCATATGATTATCAACTTCATCAAATATAGTCGGTTCAATAAAATAACCATTTTCTCTCCCTTCATCTGAGAGACGATTACCTCCGAAAAGCAGTTTGGCACCCTCTTGCTTTCCTTTTTCTATATAGCGTAAAACAGTATTTAACTGCCGTTCACTTACACTTGGTCCCATCCATACTCCAGCATCTAATCCATTACCAACTTTAATCTGCTTAACTTTTGATACAAGCTTATCTTTAAATGCTTCATAAACATTACGATGGACAATGACACGGCTAGTTGCAGTACACTTTTGTCCAGTTGAACGTAAACCTCCGCTAATTGTCGCTTCTACTGCCAAATCTAAATCGGCGTCTTCCGCAACAATCACCGGATTTTTACCACCCATTTCAAGCTGGTATTTTGTTCCTCTTGCTAAAGCTGCTTGACCTACTGCTTTACCTACTACATCAGAGCCTGTAAAGGTAATTCCCTGTATATTTGGATGGTCAGCTATTCCTTGACCAATGACTGAGCCTTGACCTGTTACAAAATTGATTACTCCATTTGGAATCTTGGCTTCATAAAAGCACTCAATGATTTTTGCTGCAGTTGCTGCAGCTTCGGTTGCCGGCTTAAAGACAACCGTATTGCCATAAATAAGCGCAGGTGCTATTTTCCAAATAGGAATGGCAACTGGAAAGTTCCATGGCGTAATCACACCAATAACACCAAGAGGTGAACGTGTGGTAAACATAAACGCGCTTGGATCAGACGATGGAATGACATCACCAACTTTTCGCATTCCTTCACCGGCATAATACCTTAATATTGCCACACCACGCGCAGTCTCACCTTTTGCTTCAGGCAGCGTTTTCCCCATTTCACGAGTCATCATTTCTGCAATTTCATCCATTCGCATTTCAAGAATATCCGCCACTTTAAATAAATAGCTTCCTCGTTCAGCACCAGAAAGCTTCTTCCATTGTTTTTGTGCTCTCGCCGCTGATTCTACCGCTTTATCAAGGTCTTCCTTAGAAGAGTTTTGAACATATGCGACTATTTCATTGAAATTGGCTGGATTTATACTTTCTTCCACCTCTGAACTTTTGGACCCTTCCCATGATCCATCGACAAAATTTAGAATTGTTTTTACATCTGCACTTGTAACCATCTATAACTCCTCCTAAGAAATAAATTATTTTGAATAGTTACTTAATTTATTTTAGCTTACTGCTTGGTTGACCTGCACTTTTACAACATTGTTTAATATTCCAATGCCGGAAATTTCAATCTCAACCCGATCTCCATCTGCTAATGTGAATTCATTCGGAGGTACAATACACGTTCCTGTTAATAACACTGTCCCCGGAAACAGGATATTATCTCTTTTTAAATAGTGTACTAACTCCTCATATCGGCGTTTAAGCTGACTTGTATTCGCATTCCCTTCAAATAGGAGTTTTTCGTTGCGGAAAATACTGCAATGAATATTAAATTTGTACGGATCGGACACCATATCGGCTGGAAGAATCGCTGGGCCAATGGAGCAAGAGCGTGCCCATACTTTTGCTTGCGGCAAATAAAGCGGATTTTCTCCTTCAATATCACGGCAGCTTAAATCATTTCCAATTGTATAGCCAATAATTTCGCCATCACTACTAAGCACTAAACCCAATTCAGGCTCTGGAATTTGCCAATTCGAGTCACTTCTTAGGAATAGTTCCTCATTTGGCCCCATCGTCCGATCCTTTGTTGATTTAAGAAAGATTTCTGGCCTTTCTGCGTCATACACCTTATCATAAAAAGTTGTTGCGTCTAATTTTCCATTTGTCGCTTCATAATTACGGGCTTCCTTACTTTTTTGATAAGTCACTCCGGCCGCCCATACTTCCGGTGACTCGATTGGCACTGCCAATTCCAGCTCCTCCAGTTGTTCATTCAAAGGTAAACTATCATTAATTAACTCACTTAATAGATTAGCAGTTTTTATAGTTCTCTTCTTTGCTTGTTCAACTAACTCTAAATAATTGTTATAAGGCAATGAATAAATGTATCCTTGGTCTGTTATTGCTCCTAGGGATAATTTTTGTGATTGTTTTTGTAAATAACGAATAATCCTCAATTTAAACCACCTCATATTTTAGTCTATTTATGAAAAGATTGTAGGAATCCATAAAGAAATTCCAGGAACAAAGGCAATTAGCATCGCAGCAATAATTAATACGATTAAGAAAGGGATGCTGTGCTTAATAAAGTCTTCTACTTTAGTTCCAGTTATAGAACAAGTAGTAAACATGATTGTCCCTAACGGCGGTGTGAGCGTCCCTATACTTATACACACAATAAAGAAAATCCCAAAATGAACGGGGTCTATACCATATTGCTGGAGCATTGGCATAAATAAAGGGGTTAATATAATGATAGAGACATTCCCTTCTACAAACATTCCTACTATTAATAGGAAAATAAGAACGATAATAAAGAACATTATTGGCGAAGAAATATAATCTGCCATAAATACGGTCATTTGCTGGGGAACTTGCTCTAAAGTTAGAACCCAGGCAAAAGCTGAACCTGCCGCAATGATAATTAATATAGACGCAGCCGTATGTACTGTCTCCACAAGCGCACTTATAAGTTGTTTCAATTTCATCTCACGGTAAACAACTAAACCAAGAAATAATGCATAAAAGACAGCAATAGCTCCGGCTTCCGTAGCACTAAAAGCACCAAAACGAATGCCTCCAATAATAATAATTGGTAGGAGCAATGCAAGTAGCGCATCCTTCAAAGAGAAGAAGAATTCTTTTGCTGTAAATTTTTTCTTGTTTTCTGTTTCAAGATTATTTTTTTTAGCATGAAAATGTACATAAATCATGAATATTAAACATAGAACAATTCCGGGCAAAACCCCGGCCAGAAAGAGTTTCCCAATAGAAACATTTCCAACATATCCATACATAATTAACGCAATTCCTGGAGGAATGATTGGTGTAATTAAAGAAGTTGCAGCTGTTAAAACGGTTGCATAGGATTTGTCGTATCCTTTTTTAACCATTTCAGGAACCAATATTTTAGATTGCATGGCAGCATCTGCAATATTTGATCCCGAAAGCCCTCCCATTAATGTACTGAGCACTACATTTACTTGGGCCAAAGATCCAGGCAATGGACGAGTAATTACTTCTGCAAATCTAAGCACCCTCGAAGTAATACCTGTATAGTTCATCAATACACCCGCTGTCATAAAGAAAATAATGGCAAGCAGAGGGACCGATTCAATTCCACCTACCATTCTTTGAATAAGGACAGTACTTGAAAAGCTTTCATCAAACAAAAAGTAGACAGACGTACTAATTATTAAGGCAAAGGCAATAGGGACATTTAATAGAAATAGAACTATCAGGACACATAATATTACCGCTATTTCCAATTTAAGATCCGCCTCCATTCCCAGACTGAGATAGGTCAGATCTTATTAATTTTCTAGTAAAATGTATTGCCGTCAACAGCCCGCCTATCGGAACTGCAATATCAATAAATTGGTAGCTTAAACCAAGTACAGGAGTTAACTTATTTTCAGCATGAGAAGTTAAATCCAACCCGAGAAAAATTAATACATAAATGAGGGCATAGTATATCGCAACAGCTCGAACAATTGAACTAAGTATACGCAAAGGCTTTGGCATCTTTTTCACAAAGTAATCAACCCCCACATGGCCGTCACGCTTCATTGCAGAACTAATCCCTATAAAAACCATCCAAATAAATAAAGCTAAAGTAATTTCTTCCGCCCAAGATATCGGGTTATTTAACACAAAGCGAAAAAAAACATTCAGGCTGGTAAATACAATAATACCTGCGAGTGCAACAGTCGCAATGATATCATCAATACCTTTTAACCACTTAATAACCATCTTCTTTGCTCCTTTATCAAGAAAATGAAAACTAGTTTAATTGCAGATTAATATTCTTAGTAAGTTTTTATTTTTATGATGGTCGATTTTCAAGCAGCTCTACTATCCTTTCATAGAGGCCCGGCGTCCAAGACGGAAACTTATCATATACATCCTTTACCTTCTCTTTAAATGGTTCAATGTCAACTTCATGTACTTCTACACCCTGTTTTTTGAATTCCGCCAAGACTCTTTTATCTTCTTCCTCCAAAACGCCTCTTGCATATTCGCCTGCCTCATCACCTGTTTCCTTCAGCATTTGAACAACATCGGCTGGAAGTGAATCACTGAAATTTGTCCCAGATATCCAAGCAACAATAAATTTCTGATGGCCAGTTAAAGAGAGATGCTTCGATACTTCATGCGCCTTTACTCCTTCCAGTACAGGAAGCGGGTTTTCTGCACCATCAATTAATCCTTGTTGTAACGATGTATATAAATCGCCTAATGGTGTAGGAGTTGCTGCTGCACCTAAAGCTTCAAATGTCGTAATCGACATTGGATTATTAGGAACCCTAATCTTCTTGCCTTTTAAATCTTCTGGTATGGATACCTTTTCATTACTCAAAAGATGCCTTTCACCATATACAGTGTTTGTTGATACGATACTAATTTCCTTCTCATTTAGATCACGCTTTATTTCATCAAACCAGTCCGTTGTAGTTAAATATAATAATTCATCAAAATTCTCAACTAAATATGGCGCATTCATAATTCCTGCATCTGGAACATAGTCCATTAAAAAGTCATAACCAACCATTGTGATCACATTGCTCCCCATTGTTGCCTGTTCAAGCACATCCTTTTCAGAGCCTAATTGGGAGCTAGGGAAAAGTCTTAACTCAATTTCTCCATTGCTTCTTTCATCAACTAATTCCTTCCATTTTTTCGCAAGTTTATCAATAGGCTCACCTGGTTGATTTCCATACGCAACATTAATCACCAATTTTTCTTCAGATTCACCTGATGCAGTTGATGAACATGCAGCCATGGTAGCAACTAAGAATATTGAAACAACAGCTAACATCAACTTTTTCATTTGATTCATTCAAACCCTCCTCTTCCTCCAAATTCATTTAGCAGTGAATGTAAACTTGCCTGATTATTTTTCTTATTATTCTGAATTAAAAGGTCGGACCTATTCTCCATATCCCAAAGTCATGTTGTTTAAGGATTTCAGCTTTCGTAAGCTTGCCGGAGCTTACTAAGCCGATCTCATGTAAAATTCTTTTACCGACCTCTTCAACCGTCTCTTTTCCTTCTATTATTGTTCCCGCATTCAAGTCCATATTATCGCCCATCTTCTCGAACATAGAGGTATTCGTAGAGATCTTAATAACCGGGGCTATCGGCGAACCTGTTGGGGTGCCCCTTCCCGTCGTAAACAATACGACTTGGGCTCCTCCGGCAACCATTCCCGTTAGCTGCTCTATATCATGGCCTGGCGTATCCATCCACACTAAGCCTTTTTCTGTCGGTTCTTCTGCGTAATCTATCAATTCATTTAACATGCTTTTCCCCGATTTATTTGCTGCTCCCAAGGACTTTTCTTCTAATGAACTTAAACCTCCGGCAATATTGCCCGGACTCGGATTACCTGTTCTAATGTCGACCCCCATTTGAATCGAACGATTTTCCATAGCATTGATTACTTCATATACACGCTTGGCCACTTGATCATTTGCTGCTCTTTTTGCAAGTAAATGTTCAGCTCCAATTAATTCTGTTGTTTCTGCTAAAATCGAAGTCCCACCTAACTCAACGATCATATCGCTCACTGAGCCGACCGCAGGGTTAGCTGATAAGCCTGAACAAGCATCAGAGCCACCGCATTCTGTACCAATGATTAACTCGCTAAAATCGCACCATTCTTTCATTTGAGTTGACGCTTCTTGAACTAATTTTACTGCGGCCTTTGCACCTTCAGCAATCGTTGACAATGTTCCTCCATGGTCCTGAATAGAAATAGTCTCAACTGGCTTTCCACACTTAGCAATCTCCGCAGCAACGCTTCTTGCTTGATGGGTCTCACACCCTAAGCCTAAGACTACTACACCATAAACATTCGGATTTTTTCCCAACCCTACATAGGTTCGAAAGGTTTGTTCATAATCAACACCCACCTGTGCACAGCCGTGCTGATGAATGAAAGTTACTGTCCCCTGGACAAGCTCTGTTATACGCTGGGCTGTTTGAGTTGCACAAGTAATCGTTGGCAAGATTAATACATGATTTCGAACACCTACTTTACCATCAGGACGCCGATAACCTAAAAATTTCCCTTCGTTATTTTGCAACCTTGTCACCTCTTCCTCTTATTCCTTCAAGATTGTGAACATGAACATGCTCACCTTCTACAATAGCCATCGTTGCTTTACCAATTACTTCTCCGTACTTTAATATTTCATCGCCTTTTTTAATTGGACGTACTGCAAATTTGTGCCCAAATAATATTTCCTCTTTTATTGTTATTTTTAATGACAAATCATTGGAAAAGTTCACAATTACCTCTGTTTGGGTAGGTATATCCTGTAAAGCAACTGCAACATTATCAATCGGTCTCATCATTAAAGTTCGATACTTTTGTTCACTCAAAATGATTTTTCCTTTCTTTATTTCATGTTTTATAGATTCATATAGATAATCAAATACTTGTGGTGTGGTAGTACCAATGAAATGAGTAAATAACTTTAAAATCTCCTTTCTCCTTAACGTCTTGTCATCATTTTTCTAACTAAATAAAGCGTTTTCATTTCCAACGAAAAACTAAATCACGTGGTAGTACCAGGTACAATTGAAATATTACCATGTGTATAAGTATAATTCAATATATTTTTAATTATCTATATATTCTAATAAGATAAACTAGAATCTTAATTTAGATGACATATTTTGTTGTTCATCTCTCATATTATTTAATTTTCAAAATATTAGTGGTATATTGGTAGTACCTCATCAAATTTACATGAATTTTCATTAAGGTGGTATTTATGGTAAAGATTAATCCTATTAAAAAAATTACAGTTACGGAACAAGTGATGGAACAAATAGCTTCATGGATTACTTCCAATGAGTTAAAACCAGGAGATAAATTGCCAAATGAGCGGCTTTTAGCAGAAGAATTTGGAGTAAATAGAGGCAGGGTAAGAGAGTCCTTACGAGCGCTTGCACTCATAGGTCTCATTACAATCAAACCTGGAGAAGGAAGTTTTGTAAGTGAACACGAATCACCGATTCCAGCCGAGACGATTGTATGGATGTATTACAAAGAAATTGATAACTTCGAAGATATTTATGCAGCACGTAAATTAATAGAATCTGAAGTATTACTCGAAGCTTCCCAACATTTATCAGATAATGAAATAAATAACCTCGAAGAGATTTTGCAAAACTTAAATAATTTATCAATTAAAGAAAAAAACAACGCTGCTTTCCAACAGCTTCTAGATGAATTTGACCTACATTTAGGACTATGCAGCAGCAACAAAATATACAGTAAACTAATGCAAACGATTATCCACCTTCGCCATGAGTCAATGTTAAAAATTCTTAATGTGCCAGGCGCTTGGGAAAATAGCATTGAATGGCGAACAAGATTTATCCAGGCGATTAAAGATCGAGATACGGAAATGGTAAAAAAAAGCGATTGATTTCAACTTTACGAGAGCAAAGCTTTTTTATGCAAAGGTAGATTAACAGTAGAGATGCCATGAACCTTTCCCCAATTTATAAAAAAGAGAGAGAAAAAAACACTAATTACTCTCTCTTTTTTAATTTCATTATACTTCTATATTTGCTAGTTCTTTTGGAAAAGACCGGCAATCTTTTATATAAAAAATCCGCCAGTAAAAACATTTATATTCTGAAAAATGTGATAAATTTATAAATAAGCAGCTATGCAAAGGAGCGTTCATAGTGAATGATAAGGATTGGCTGATTTTAAAAACTGTGGCTGAGGAAAATAATATTACAAAGGCAGCTGAAAGATTATACATATCACAGCCTGCTTTGACTTATCGCATTAATCAAATTGAGCAGGATGTAAAAGTACAAATATTAGAAAGAAAGAAAAAAGGAATTAAGTTTACAGATGAGGGCAAATTTTTGGTGCAATATGCGAATGAAATGCTGCACCGACTTCAGCATGTGCAGGAAGAACTCGCTAATATGAGCGACCGTACGAAGGGAATCATTCGAATCGGTGTTTCCAGCAACTATGCAAGAATCAAGCTCCCTCCAATACTGCAAAGCTTTCTCGAGCAATACGATCGGGTTCAATTCAGCGTGATTACAGGCTGGAGCGATGAAATTTATAAAAGACTGCAACAAGAGGATATACGAATGGCCATCATTCGCGGGGAGAACGATTGGCACCATGATAAAATTCTTTTGGAAAGAGATGCAGTCGCCGTCATTTCAAAGGAACCCATACTGATAGAAGAGCTCCCTTCATTGCCGAGAATCACCTATCAAACAGAACCAAAGCTTCAGCAATTAATTGACGACTGGTGGAAAGAGCAATATCAGGTTCCACCGAATATTACGATGGAAATTGACAATATTGAAACGTGTAAAAAGCTTGTAGCGAATGGACTGGGATATGCGATTGTTCCGAGCCTTGGACTTTCGCAACTTGAAAATATTCATGCCCAGACGATTCAAGCGAAAAATGGAGACAATATTGAAAGGGAGACATGGCTTCTTTATAAACAAGAAGATATTCGCTCAACTGTCTCCCAAGCATTTATTGATTTTTTGAGGGAAAGAGAACAAGCTTAGGCAGATAGGTTCGTAGTATTTCTGCCTTTCTTGATTATTCCTTTTAAAACTGGTACGAATAAAAAGAGAACAGAAACGATAAAGATGGTTAACGCGATTGGGCTTTCATAAAAAATAGCCAAGTCTCCCCCTGAGATGGTTAATGATTGCCGCAATGATTGCTCCATCATCCCTCCTAAAATAAATGCAAGTATGAATGGTGCAGCTGGAAACGCAAATATACGCATGAGATAACCTAAAATGCCAAATAACAATAGTAAATACAAATCAGCTATATTAAAGCTAACCGCATAAACACCTAAGAAGCAAAACATGAGAACAAGCGAAATTAACAGCGGACGAGGGATTAGAAGAATCCGCGCCAAGTATGGAATCAACGGTAAATTCAAAATCAATAGAATGATATTGCCGATATACATGCTGGCAATCACCCCCCAGAACACATCAGGATGTTCGCTGACTAACAGTGGTCCAGGTTGTATACCTAGTACTAGGAAAGCGCCAAGCATGACCGCAGTTGTGCCAGACCCCGGAATTCCCAGACTTAAGAGAGGAACAAAAGCCCCTGTAGTTGCTGCATTATTGGCCGTTTCAGGACCTGCCAACCCTTTCAGTGATCCTTTCCCGAAATCTTCAGGTTTTTTGGCCAGCTTCTTCTCTGTAATATAAGCAATAAAGGAAGAAATGGTCGCACCAGCCCCCGGCAAAACACCTAAAAAAAAACCGAGAAAGGATTGCCTTGTCGTTGGGCCAGCAATTTCTTTCGCTTCATCCTTCGTAAGCTTTAAAGTGCCAATACTCTTTGCATCCTTTAAGCCACCAGCTTTTCGAAATAAAATAAGAAAAGCGACTTCTGCTATTGCAAAAAGACCCAATGCGATAACAAGAAAATCAATTCCATCTAGCAAATTAATATTGCCAAATGTGAAGCGGCTTGTGCCTGTTTGAGCATCAATGCCAATCATCACAACAATAAAGCCGAGCGTAGCCGAAATGAAGGCTTTAACAACAGAACCGTCGGAAAGGCTGGCAATGGCCAGCAATCCCAATAACATTAATGCAAAATATTCCGGTGGTCCAAAGCTGATCGCTACCTTTGATAGGAGCGGCGAGAATACCATTAGCAGCACCACGCCCACGGTACCGCCGATAAAGGAACAAATAGCTGAGATGGCTAAAGCCTTCCCTGCCTTCCCCTGCTGAGCCATTGGATAGCCATCAAAGGATGCCGCTACGGTCCCAGCGACACCTGGTGCATTTAACAAAATCGAAGAGGTTGAGCCACCATACATGGAACCATAATAAACTCCTGCCATCATCAGCAATGCAATCGCCGGATCCATCCCATAAGTGATCGGAATCATGATTGCAATAGCACTTATCGGTCCCAGCCCTGGAATCATGCCAATGATGGTTCCTAATAAGACACCTATAAAGACAAATAGAATACCTTGTAAACTAAAAGCTACCTGCAACCCTGTAAGCAGCCCATCAAACACACCCATTCTCATTCCTCCTTGTCATATAATTAATAGCTGCTTATTAGAACGGTAGAATGCCCGATGGCAAATTAACTGCCAGCACATAGTTAAACAGCAAATAGATGGAAACAGAAAACACAACCGCTGTAACGATCACTGTAGTCCATTTCTTATACCCTAAAAAAATTGAACAACTAATAATAAAAGCCGTTGTCATCATTAAAAAACCAAGAAATTCAAAGAAAAGTATATAAACAAGAAGCTGAAATAAAACACCTAGCAAAACATAAAGCTCCTTCTTTTCAATTTTCCTTTTTTTCCTCTGTTCTTCTGTATCACCATCTTTCGAAAAGAACAGAACGATAGACAGAAACATCAATAAGAACCCAAGCAGCTTAGGCACCAAATCGGCATCTACTGGGATAACAAACGGAAATGTCGGCAGTTGATAACATAAAACTAAAAAGAAGATGGAGAATAGAATTAAAACAAAGCCAATTTTTCTGTTTACAGTTTGAAACAATAGAATCCCTCCCTCTGTTTATTCTTTTTTGAATCCTGTTGCCTTTAACAGGCGGTCCATATCATTCTCCTGCTCTTCAAGAAATTCCGTAAACTCTGAGCTATCCAAATACATTGTGTTCCAGCCAAACTGCTCCTGAATTTCGGCAAACTGCTCAGTAGCTAGCATTTTTTCAAACAGCTTCTCATAATAGTGAATTTGTTCGTCTGTCATATTAGGCGGTCCCAGCACACCTCGCCAATTGACAAACTCCGCATCATAGCCCTGCTCCTTTACCGTTGGAATATCAGATAAGAAATCACCTTGCAGTCTGTCTGATGATGTAACGCCTAATATTTTTATTTTGCCGGCTCTAGCCTGATCGACCGCAACTGAAACACTCGTCGAAAACACATCTACACTCCCATTTAATAACGATGTAATTGCCCCGCCATCTTGCTCTGTAATGTACCTTACATTCTTCACATCAACGCCGGCCTCCATCGCAAATTGGACAAATTGCATATGAGCCATGCTGCCAGGTGTCGATGTTCCAATGACTGTCGCTGCAGTTGGATCTTTCTTTAAATCATCAAAAAGCTCTTGAAGATTATCCCACTTTGCATCCGCTCTAACTGCAAAGGCACCGTAATCTGCGATTAAATTGGCAAGTGGGGTAAAATCTTTAAATCCATACTTCGATTGTTCATTCAAATGAATAAAAATTAGCGGGGGAGATGCAACAAAGATGTTATGGGGGTCATTCCTGCGATAATTATCTGCCCAGCCAATCGCACCTCCTCCTCCAGGTTTATTGATTACACCAAAGCTTTTATTAGCCAAATTCGCTTCATCAATCACCTTTGCCACCATTCTTGCGGTCGTATCCCAGCCGCCGCCTGCTCCAGATGGCGCCACCAATTCCACTGTCTTCGCCGGCTCCCATTCTCCACTACTGCTGTTTGCTGCCTCACTTGAACAAGCACCTAGCATGAATCCGGCAATGCATATACTAGCCATTAAAGTACACTTCATCTTCCCCCTCCTTCTGTAAACGTTTGCATAATAAACAACATTTACACTATTAATAAATTGTTTATTTTTATTATTTAGAATTTTACATCCATTGAGGGAACTAGTGAAATATAAAATGTTTATCGGTTAAATAAAGAAATTTGATTATCTAAACGTAAAAAAGCTATCCAATAAAACAGGATAGCTTTCATCTCTTATTGAGGAATGCGCCTTTCTGTTACATAGGCTGCAGCAGATTGGCCGGCAAGCTTGCCAAATACAGCACCGGACATTAAGCCGGACCCGCCTGGATAATTGTCATAAAAAATTCCGCCGATCATTTCGCCGGCAGCAAACAGACCGTCGATAGGCTTCTCACCTTCTGCAAGCACCTTGCCCGTTGGATCAGCCTTAATTCCTTGAAAACTGAAGGTAATCCCGCATGTCACAGGGAAAGCATAAAACGGTCCTTCACTTACCGACAATGCCCAATTCGTTTTTGGCGGTGTAATGCCACTCGTACATTTGCTGTCTTTAATGGTCGGATTATATTCTCCATCCTGCACAGCTTTGTTATAAGACTGAACCGTTTCAAGGAAGCGCTC
The DNA here is from genome assembly GCF_002835735.1 of Cytobacillus horneckiae. Classification (GTDB taxonomy): domain Bacteria; phylum Bacillota; class Bacilli; order Bacillales; family Cytobacillaceae; genus Cytobacillus; species Cytobacillus horneckiae. The sequence continues at coordinate 133,513 of NZ_PISD01000030.1, forward strand.
CTGCTGAACAGGCAGCTGCTCCACTAAGGCCTCGAGCGTATCCGCTTGATAAAATGTTGCTTCATGCAAATCATATTCTTTCCTTAGCATCGACCTTACTTGGCTGTCGAAGATTTGATACGCAATATGACCCGGCTGCTTTAATATTTCCTTCCCGTACTTTGCATACGTATAATTGCGGAAGTCAGCCCCTTCATCAACAAAGCGGTTGCCCTCCTTATTTAATAATAAGCCGAGTGGATAGGAATGCTTTTTGAAAATGTCCCCAGGCTTCTGGAAATCGCCGACCTTCGGCGCATTTGCATCTGTCCCAATCGCATGACAGCCATCTAATTGACCATATCTTTGCGCCCCCACTTCAAGCGCCATACTGATTCCATCACCCGTATTGTATTCAGTCCCTCTAACAATCGCATGCGCCCATTCTTCTCCAAGCTTCTCTTTCCTTACTGCTTTATTCGCTTCAAAGCTTCCGCAAGCTAGCACGATGCATGAGGTTTGTACTACATTACTTCCATCGGGCGTCTGCACTTGCAATGAGGAGACCTGCTCATCAGCCATATGGATTTTCGTCGCCTGCGCATCATACCATACATCAATCCCGAGCTGTTCGGCTCGTTCATTTAATGAACGAACCAAACCGATTCCCTTGTCTTTCGTCTTAACAGGCAATCCTCCCCAAAAATGAGAGACACCATCCTTCAAGAAAGACTGATTATCATAAATCAACTCAAACTCAATCCCATGCTCGCGCATCCACTGAATCGTTGGCAGCGACTGGCTCACAAGCTGCTGTGCTAGTTCAGGCGTGCTCTTTCCGCTCGTCACCCGCATTAAATCATCATAATAATTCTGCTCCGTATATGCCGGCATCACAATCTTCGCCGCCTCTTCATCGGAAATCTTCGGAATCACTTTGCGAATATCCGCCAAACCATTAAACGCAAACCGAATCGCCCCATCGGTAAAAAAGGAGTTCCCCCCTCTTTTATGCTTCGGCCCCTTCTCCAGCACTAGCACACGCGCCTGATTCTCCGCCGCGGAAATCGCAGCACACAACGCCGCATTTCCAGCGCCGACCACAACCACATCATAACGATTCTCAAACTCTCCCATCTAGAACCCCTCCTATAAGTAAGCTACCTTTTATGGAAAAGTTTAAGCGAAAATTTAATGAGTGTGAAATATAAGTTTTTTATGAGTGGAATAGAAAAATTTTTAGGAAGGAAGGCTTTTAATGAAAGAAGAACGCATGAGGCATCACAAATCACTTTTCGCAAACGCTTAAAGTTGCGTTATAAGACAAGTAATGAAGATAAGATCAAGGATGAATTGCTCAATAACTTGGGGATTCCGGTCTTACGAAATAAAACTTAAACCATAACCCCTTTTCTCCAAGTCGGAGTAGGAGGGAGGTGACCGTAATGGACGTACTAGTGGAATACCTATTAACTCTTGCTAAGGCAATAATTACTCAATTTGTTGCCTATCTATTCAGTATGATTCTTTATAAAAAATCCAAAAATAAAGCCGCCGGTAATACGACTCTCCAAAGAAAAATCACCCCCAAGTGCTAACAATATCGCATATGGAGGTGGATGATTTATGCTTATCCCAGCTTTTCTTGTGTTTTTGGAGCCAGGTGCAAGTCAGAGCATTTGCCGGCCTTCAAAATGAAGCTATCGGAATATTGCGGATATTTTATTTCTAATTCTTTTCCTAGCTTAATGACTTTATCCAAATCTACTCCAGTTAAAATACCCATCTCTTCAAAACCATGAATAAGGTCTTCAGAGGCGATATTGCCAGTTGCGTTTGGCGCATAAGGGCAACCGCCTAGGCCGGCAATGGCGCTATCAAAATCTCGCACACCCATTTCATAGCCTGCTACTGCATTGGCAAAGGCCATCCCTCTTGTATTATGCAAATGTAAGGAGAAAGATAATTCTGGAAATTTATTAGAGATATGTCCAATAATACGCTTGATTTTGACTGGATTCGCCATCCCAGTTGTATCAGCTAATGATAGCTGATAAATTCCCATATCTATATATCTTTTACAGATCTCCTCAATTCTCTCCAAAGGAACATCGCCTTCATAAGGGCACCCAAAAATGACAGAGATGCTGCCTGATACAGCCATAGAAGCTTCTGTTGCACGCTTCACTAAAGGCTCAAAGCCTTTCATTGCATCAAAGGTTTTGCTATTAGCGTTACTGATGCTGTGGGAATCTGTTGCTGAAAGCATTAGTTTTACTTTATCTACTTTTGCTTCAATCGCTCTTTCCAATCCTCGTAGATTCGGAACAAGCGCACGCAGTTTTACGCCTTGCTTGCGATTAATTTTTTGCAGGACTTCACCTGCATCGCGCAGCTGCGGGATCGCTTTTGGATGAACAAAGGATGTGACCTCAATTTGCTTAAATCCGCAGTCAATCATTGCATTAATCCATTCGACCTTTTCTTCTGTAGGGATGATGTCTGCCAGACTTTGAAAGCCATCGCGTGGACAAACTTCAGAAATAATGACTTCATCTTTCAAATTCATGTTGCTCCCTCCTTAGATCACATTATTTTCTTTTAGCGCCTCGATTTCCTCATGCTTATAATTAAGAATGCCAGATAGGATTTCCTCATTGTTCTCTCCTAAATCTGGTCCTACATTACGAACAGCTCCAGGTGTCTCAGAGAATTTCGGTATGATGCCAGGCATTTTTATTTTCCCAAGACGAGGGTGATCCACTTCTATGATATTTTGCCTTTCTTTGTAGTGAGTATCTTCAAAAATATCTTTAATACTATAAATCGGACTAATTGGAACTCCATAATCGTCTAACAGCTTTTGCAAGTCTTCTCTATTAAATTGTTTTACCCAGTCTGCTACAATGCCGTTTGTTTCTTCAAAACGGCTAAGCCGGGCTGCATTATTATGATATCTCTCATCTTCGAGCATATCTTCCCTGCCCATTGCAGCTGCTAAACGTTCAAAGGTTCGGTCGGAGCTGGTGACAAGTGACATCCAGTGCCCATCTTTTGTTTGAAATGTTCCTGCAGGACTGGAGTGTCCGCTTAAACCTGGCGTACGCTCTTTCACAATTTGCTTTTGATCGTATTCCGCTATAAGAAACTCCAGCATTCTAAACATAGATTCATATAATCCGATATCTATAAACTGCCCCTTCCCTTGTTTAGCTGTATCACGATGATATAGGGCTGTAACCGTCGCAAAAGCAACATAAATGCCCGTCACATAATCTGTTAGGGAAAAAGATGGACTGATAGGAGGGCGGTCTGTATATCCATGTAAATAAGTGAAGCCGCTATAGGCAGTCGCAGGGGTGCCAAAGCCGGCTTTACTGGCATTCGGTCCTGTCTGGCCATACCCCGTAACTCTTGTCATGATAAGGTTCGGGTTCTCTTTCTTTAAATCTTCGTAGCCAACTCCCCATTTTTCTAATGTTCCGGGCCGGAAGTTTTCTATTACTACATCAGACACTTTCACAAGCTTTCTTAAAATCTCTTTGCCCTCTTCTTTATGCAAATCTAACGTAAGGGATTTTTTATTTCTTGCCAAGGCAGGCCAGCGTAATGGCTCATCTTCACGAAAGGGTCCCATTCCTCTTAATGTATCCCCCTTACCAGGAATCTCCACCTTAATTACCTCAGCTCCAAAATCCCCAAGCAATGTGGCACCAAAAGGCGCCGCAATCATTGTAGACAAATCTAGCACTCTCTTACCAGTTAGAGGGCCATATTTCTGTGTATTTTCCATCGTTTTCAACCTCTCTTCTGTCTAAAAAATACGCTTCTATTGCAACTGCAATAAATCAAATAGCTTCTTCACATTCGTTTCCGCTTCTAAATTGAGAATAAAATCAATCATTTTTTCCTGTTGGGCGCTGCTATAAACGACAGATGTCAAAGCCTGAAATTTTTCTATCAATTCGCTTTCAGATAGTTTCTTACCCGGACCGCCCTTTGCAATGTCCACACGTTCACTATATTTATTTCCGTGTGCATCTATAACTTCCACTTGCGCTGGCATCTGATTAGGATAGTCCTTCTCCAGCTCCTCAGCATATTGAACAAACACCTTTTTAGCGAATGCTTTTATTTCTTCATCCTCGTGTAGCTGTTCTACGAATACAGTTTGATTCGCTTTCTGATGATATAGCTGAACAGCGATAGCAAAAGGAATGCTGAACTTCGATGACAGTATATTTTCATAATCCTGATGTGATAAGGAGGATGCCCTTGCATACGTATAAACATTTACTGTTTCGATTTGATCTGGATTAAGTTGTTGTTTGGCGATAATGGACTTAAAAGCATCAATTGGTGCATGTACATAACGACAAAAAGCATAAGGTTTAAAATAATTGAGCTCAATATCCCATGGCTCACCCTTAACCCTTTCTAAATCAGTCCAATTAAAGCCGCTACCGAGAATAGAGGAAAACACAGTTGAAATATTATTTTCTGGCGCCAAATGATTCGAACGGGCAAATATCACACTTTTCATTCCCATTTCGATCGCATGGCCTGCGTATATATTTCTGATCAATTTACCTTCTAACGCTGATGTCCATAAAGTCGGCAATGAGAAGCTGGCGCTTAAATTCAATCCTTCTTGAAATACAGCTTCATCTGCTCCATCGATTATTAGTGCAGTTGCTGCAGCGCCCATTACTCCCCATGTTCCATGGGCATGGGCTTCAGGCAATAGAGTCGTTGCTCTGCCAAACCTTGAACAGTATTCATAGCCTTTTATAGTCATACTAAGCAGCTCTTGTCCGGAAACATTTTTTCTCCCTTGCAGCATCGTAAGAATCACAGGAATCACATGCGCTGCTGGATGGCCTTTGCTATATTGGTTTCCTTCATCCATCTCTGTGGCCACACATGCCGCCCCATGTACTAGTCCCGCACTATATTTATCTGCATGGTAGGCTGTACCAAGCAGCTGATAGATGCCCGTTCCGGAAAATTGCTTAGCTAATTCGAGCGTATCCTGCTGCTGCATGCCAGCAATCAAAGCGCCTAATGTATCTAGCAATATCCATTTAGCAGAATCAATTGTTTCTTCACTAAAGTCTGACCAGACTGCATCATTTATTGCTGAAGCTTCCTTGATCAATCGGTCTTCTCCTCCTTCTTTTACTCAAAATACCCGAGGCTATTGCTGATTTGTCTGGCACCTTCATTTATTTTTGCGACCAATTCATCCTCATGTTCTGGTGTAAGTCTCTGAATGGGACCGGCAATCGTAAGGCTCGCAACCATCTCCTTGTTCTGATCAAACACAGGTGCAGCAATAGCAAAGCTGCCAGGGACCCTTTCACCTTTCGTCACACAAAAGCCACGTTCGTTGATTTGGTTAAGTTCTTCTCTAAGCGCTTGAATAGGTATATTACTGTTTTGCTCAGCTAGATTATCTAATATTTTTTCTAGGTCAGTTTCCTTTTGGAATGCAATCAATACCTTTCCTGAGGCACCTAAATGAAGCGGCTTTCGTTCTCCAATTCTTACAAAGTTCCGAACGTCCTGAGGACTATCAACCTTCTCAACGCATACTCTATTAAGGTCGTCTATTATATTGAGTTCCACTGTTTCGCTCGTCTCTTCTACTATTTTCTTCATAATCGGCATAGCTACATGCCTAAAATCTAATTGGCTTTGAACAATGCTGCCAAGCCTAAAGAAATTGACGCCTAAAGAATATCTATGTGTATCATTATTTCTTTCAATATAATCAAATTCTTCTAGTGCGTTTAAAATTCGAAAGACGGTGCTTTTTGGGTATCCCAGCTCCTCCTGCACCTCACTAATAGATAAGCTTGTTCGATCCATAGAATATAAAGATAGTATTTTAGCCATTTTTTCAATTATTTTCATTATGTGAGCTCTCCAGTCTATCAAAAAACTATTCGGTGCAAGGTACTTAATTGGCTAGTCCTAAATAGGATTCTCTTAATTTATTGTCCTTCATCAAAGACTCTGCTGTACCTTCCATTACTATTTCGCCATTCTCAATCACATATCCCCTGTCAGACATAGATAATGCTTGATGTGCATTTTGTTCAACTAACAGGACAGTGACTCCCTCTTGCTTAATTTCGTTAATGATGTCAAATACTTGTTTTGTTAATAACGGCGATAATCCGGTGGAAGGTTCATCTAACAAAAGAATCTTAGGTTCAGCCATCAACGCTCTTCCAATCGCAAGCATTTGCTGCTGGCCACCGCTGAAGCTTCCTGCCATTTGGTTTTCCCTTTCCTTTAAAATCGGAAAAAGCTGAAAGCAGTACTCGATGTTCTTATTCATATTTTTACGCGCCCCAGAAGAGTAAGCACCTAATTCCAGGTTTTCACGCACTGTCATTTCAGTAAATAACAATCTGCCTTCAGGCACCTGGATTAATCCTTCTTTGACAATATTTTCTGGCCGCATTTTTTGTATCTGCTTTCCACTGAACTCTATTTGTCCGCTTCCAGCAGAAATTAACCCCGATAGCGTCCTTAATAAAGTAGTTTTACCTGCACCGTTCGTTCCTAGTATACTGACTAATTCGCCGGAGTTCACTTCAAAGCTGATATTTCTTAACACCTGTAGATTCCCATATCCTGCATTCAGGTTCGATACTTTTAGCATTATGATACTTCCTCCCCTAAATACGCCTCTATTACAGTCGGAATTTTCATTACTTCTTGCGGATCGCCATCAGCTATTTTTTCCCCAAGATGCATAACAGCCAAGCGATCAGATAATGCCATTACCGCTGACATGAGATGTTCAATGAAGAAGATGGAAATTCCGCTGGCTCTTATATGCTTGATAAGCTCAATGAATTCATTTACCTCCGACGGATTCAGCCCTGACATCACTTCATCTAAAAAAAGAACCTCAGGACTTGTAGCAAGTGCCCTCGCTACTTCCACTTTCTTTTGATACGGAAAGGTCAGGTCTTTCATTCTGGAATAAGCAAAAGAAGAGATACCAATTAAATCTAGTTTTTCTAAAGCTAATCTTTCCGCTTCTTTATAGCTTTTTACTCGATTAAATGCGCCTACAATGACATTCTCCAACACGGTCAGATTGCCAAAGGGCTGCACAATCTGAAATGTCCTCGCAATCCCTTCTTTACATATATGCTCAGGTTTATTTCCAATCAGCTCTTTTCCTTTATACGTAACAGATCCTTCCTCCGGTTTGTGAAATCCGCATACTGAATGGAATAAAGTTGTCTTTCCTGCTCCATTTGGACCGACTAAGCCAACGATTTCCCCTTTGTTGAGCGTTAAGCTGACATTGTTTACCGCTACTAGGCCAGCAAAGCGTTTTGTCAATCCTTCAATTTTTAAGAGTTCCAACTTCTTCACCCCCGCTTATGCTGCTATCTTTATTTTTCTTTGCACTTTTTTTCTTCCCAAATTTGTTTTGGAACCATCCAACAATTCCTTCCGGCAAGTACAGCATGACAAGAATTAAAATGACCCCGTAAGCCATTAAATTAACGCCTACAAAGTTTCCGAACCAAGTGGTTGTAAGCTCGCCAATCGGAATGATAATAAGTGAACCTACGATTGGACCTAGAACTGTTCCTGCTCCACCAATGATAGCTGGCAGCAAAATATTGATCGAGACATCATTGGAGAAAGTCGTCGCAGGCTCAATAAAAAGCATATATTGCGCATAGAATGTCCCTCCAATTGCCGTTAAGCTTGCACTGATTGCAATAGCAATCATTTTATTCTTATACGTATTGACACCAAGCGATTGAGCAGCATCTTCATTTTCCCGGATAGCAACCAAGTTGTAGCCTAATTTGGAACGGCTGATATAATAGACTAGTGCCGTTACTGCTATAGCAAATATTAAAATGATGTAATAATAAGTCGTCCGCGAGCTAAATTGAAACATGAGTGGATCAGGTTTGTATGGAATAAGCACCCCAAGTGTTTTATTAAAAACGTCAAAATTCTGAATAATTATTCGTAAAATTTCGGCAAATGCCAGTGTCCCGAGAGAAAAAAACACACCTCTTAGCTTAAAGCGAAAGGATAAGTACCCTATAAAAAGGCCAATCACTGCTGCAATTACTGCGCCGATTATCAAGCCAATCCAAGGTGACATGCCGAGTTTAGTAAACAAAATGCTTGATGTATAAGCCCCTGTTCCAAAAAAGGCCGCATGTCCGAAGGAAAACTGCCCAGAGTATCCGCTCAGTATATTCCACGCCTGGCTCACCAACGCATAATACAAAATTAGAATCGCGATATGCATATAATACTGGTCCTTAACAACAAGAGGAAAAATCGCAAAAACAACTAATGCTAAGGTGATTAGAATAGGAGATTTCTTCATCGCGCTTTCCCTCCAAACAAGCCATTAGGTTTTGCCATAAGTACAATCACAAATATGATATACGTCATGAGCTCTTTCAAACTTCCTGGTAAAAATGCGCCTCCTAAGGCTTCGGAAACGCCAATAATGAGACCACCGATGATGGCTCCGATAAAATTCCCAAGTCCGCCAAGCACGACTACGACAAATCCCTTTAAAATAAAAGTAGCTCCAACTGTAGGTGAAGTATAGAAAAATGGCGTAATAAGCGACCCAGCGATTGCTGCAAGTGAAGCGCCCAAGCCAAAGGCAATATAGTTAATGCGGTTTGTGTTAATACCTGATAGCAATGCACCGTTCCGATTGATTGATGTTGCACGAATCGCCTTCCCGAGCATCGTTTTCTTAAGAAACAAAAACAGGGCTATAGATAATACAATAGCTGCAATAAAAGCGATTAGCTTCGGGACATTCACTCCTATTCCGCCTATATTTAGCGTTTGAATAAAACCGTCTAATTTTACACTGCGAAAGTCAGGGCTCCATAATATTAAAGCTAAATTTTCGATCACGAGCATAATTCCGAGCGTCACCAGCAATTGATTATGCTCCGGCGCATTCAGCATCTTTGATAAAATCGTCTTCTGAATAAGCGCGCCAATAAAAAATAAAGAAATTGCACTTAATGGGATAGATAAATAAGGATTGATTCCAAGATAGATAAAAGACCAGTATGAAATATACATGCCAAGCATTAATAATGCTCCTTGAGCGAAATTAATAATTTTCATTACGCCAAAGATCAAAGTAAGGCCAATTGCTACCAGTCCATATATGCCTCCCATAAGAATACCGTCCACTAAGGACTGCAAAATCAAAGTGAGCATCAACTTCCCTCCTATTCTTAGTCTTTTTATAAAAGTGAACTAAATCAGTTCCCCTGTAGAGAAACTCATCTCAAAAATGAAAATGAAGGGTTTGCGATTCTCCGAGGCTAACCGCTCGCTTCGGCGCTACGCGCCTTTAGTGTCTCGACTGTCTCGCTACTCTCTCACCGGAGTCGATCGGACACCTCTCCAATTTCAATTAAATTTTCCTATCATCACTTTCGAAGGCACTCTGAGGGAACGATATTTGTTCCCTGTTTATCTTTACTTTGTTGGCAATACAGGGTCTGCATTCTTGTATTCATCAGGGTAAATAACTTTTGTTTCTCCGTTGATGATTTGATTCAGGACGGCTTGAGCATTTGCATTTTGCCCACTTTCATCAAATACAATCGTATCCTGCGGAAGAATGTGCTCTGTTAGATTCGTTTCTGATAATGCCTCTTGGATTTTTGCACGGTCGGTTGAGCCCGCTCTCTCTACTGCATCAATCAGGACCTTCGTGGCAGTGTAAGAATATGCTGCATTCGGTCCCATATGTTTATTAAATTGGTCCTCATATTTTTGCGAAACTTCCAAAGCCAGTTCGCTTTGAGGATTGATAGAATAATTGACATCCATAATATGTTGATTAATATCTGTTTCATCATTTATAAATGCTGTATTACTAAAGGCTCCATTGGCTACACCAATGATTACCTTAGGCTGGAAGTTAGATTGATTTAATCCGTTTACTAGCAGCGTTCCGTCACGCAAATAGGTCGTTGCAATCACCGCATCTGGCTTAAGCCGATTGATTTTATTTATTGTTGAAGATATGTCTGCGGCTGTCGCAGCATGAGGGATATTATCCAATACATCAATTTGATGATCAGATGCCCCTTTCTCTATTAAACTGGCTATACTAGTTCCAAACACTGAATCTTCATGGACAAGAACAACCGTTTCTAAAGGCGTTTCACTCATTTCATTCAGAACATCGAAGTATTCTAAAAAGTTCTCAGCCATCATTGAAGCCGGCGGCTGCACCCTGAACGTGTATTTAAAGCCTCTTTCCGTTACCTCTTCGACTGTGGCAATATCGACAACAAAAGGTATGCCCGCTCTCTCCGCTTCTTGTGTTGCAGGCAATGTAACGCCACTTGAATAAGCGCCAATTACACCGACTACTTTCTCTCGATCTAGCCTTTGAATTTCTGACATCCCTTTTTCTGGTGCACCTTCATGATCTGCCTCGATCAATTCTACCTTCGCACCGCCTAAAGACTTGATTCCCCCTGCTTCATTGACTTCCTTCACTGCAAGTCTGGCTGCATCCCGCATTTCCTGTCCTTCATTAGCCAATCCGCCACTCAATGGATGAAGCGCGCCGATTTTAACAATATTCTCCTCGCCTGATTGTGCCTTTCCGGTACAGCCAGTCAATATGAGCAGCGTTGCCAGCATAAAAAAAACGATTTTTTTCAATTCCATCCCCCGCTTTTATCATTAAATGAACCTTCTGACAAACTTACCTCTACCACTTTCCTTCGTTGGCTTCCCGTTGTCTACAATTACTTCTCCCCTGCTGATGGTGTACACAGGCCATCCTACTGTCTCAAACCCATCAAATATAGAATAATCTGAATTCGAATGAAGCACTTCCGGGGATACCTTTTTCGCATTATCTAAATCGACAATGGCAAAATCGGCATCAGCGCCCACTTCAATTCGGCCTTTCGTTTCCAAATTAAAAGACTCCGCTACCTGATAGGATGTAATATCGGCAATTCTCTCAAGCGGAATGCCTCTCTTTACATGGCCTTCAGTAATCATCATTGGCAACAAGGCACCTGCACTTGGGAATCCGTATTCTGCCTCAAATACTCCATTACCCTTGGAGAATTTTGTAGCAAGTGATCCTGGCACATGGTCTGTCCCAATCGCATTCACAATGCCTTTCTTTATGCCATCCCATAAACGGTCCGAATCATATTGCCCATGAATCGGCGGGCCTACCTTTGCTTTCAATCCGGTCGACGATTCTTCTGTTAAGTTTAAATAATGGGGGCAGGTTTCTACTTTTACTCCTTTTTCGAGCAGCCATGGTGCCTTTTCAAGCACGTCGATACTGGCACCTGAAGTCAAATGAACAATGAAAACATTTCCGCCAACAATCGAATTAATATACAATGTGCTTAATAGTGATTCCGCTTCTGCAAAACCAGGACTTGTAAGAGACCATGTTTTCAGTCCTTCGTCCACACCCTCTTCTTTATAGTTCTTAATCAAGCTGCGATTAATATCCATATTCTCGCAATGAATCGCTAATAGCAGTTTAGGAGAGATAGATTTAAATTTCTCCAAAAGACGCATCAAATCATAAGAAGACAAGTTAATGCCATTGGAAATTTTAAATTTATCATTTAGTTGCCGTTCATAATTTCTAAAAAACTTAAAGGAGGTTAGTCCAAATCGTTTAACCGTCTCTTCAAGCTCATCAATATGCTGTTCTGTCAAAATGCCCAAGCTATATGTAAAATCGATATAACTATGCTTTTCGCCGATATCTTGTACTTTCGGGAAAAAGTCTAAATAGCTGACCGGTTGCCGGTCATAATTGACAAGCGTTGTGATTCCTCCAACCGCATGCTGTTTCGTATCGAGAAAATCTTCTTCAATAGAGTTATAGATTCCTAAATGCTGGTGGGCATCGATGACTCCAGGAAACACATGCAAGCCATTTGCATCAATCACTTCATCAGCCTGCACCTCATTTTCTCGACTGAAAACACCAGCGATTTTTCCATCAACTACACCAATATCAACAGCTTTTACTCCTTCTTTAGGGAAAACGACAAGACCGTTTTTAATCAGCTGATTAACCTTCAACTTTGACTCCTCCTTCTTGAAATTGTTTTAAATAAGTGTAAATTTCATCTGACGGCAGTACATCACAATATTTCATCCAAAGATCAAGTAGCCCGGCTTTATGCGAAAGCTCGATGCGATCATATACACAATCCTCGACAACTGCTACATTAAAATTATGAGTGACTGCATCAACCGCTGTTGCTCGTACACACCCACTCGTTGATCCGCCAACGATAATTAATGAATCTACACCCATTTTTACTAAATAACTAATAAGCGGCGTGCCAAAAAATGCGCTTGCATAGCTTTTATCAACGACGAGATCTTTGCTTTCCGGCTCCAGTTCAGAAACAATTTGCGCTTCTGGCCTTCCGTCAATATACTTAGAGTTATCTCGCTCAGCTTTAACCGCAAAAGAATCAAAATTTATTGTTTTCTTTTGTACATTCCTTGTATAAATCGTCGGTATATTTAATTGATCAGCAAACTTTTTCATTTCCTTAATTTTCGCGATGGCCTCCCATGCCTTTGCACCTCCGCCGCTTGGCCAAGTATCTAGCTGATCCTCAATCGGAAGGTTTGCTCCTACATAGTTATGCTGAATGTCTATAATGACAAGCGCTGGCTTGCTCCCTAACCCTCTCTTTTTTCCATAACCACCCTTTTGAATAACCAGTCTATCTACCTCAGTTAACATATCTTCCCATGGTCTTGTCATTTCACTTCCATCCCTTCATTTAAAATTGATAATGCCGCATGATCGCCTGCAATTTTCCCAAAACCTAATGCGGCTAAGAGGCCGTTGCCTGACATATAACCATAAGAATGGTCACCTGATATCCCGACCGCAGCACCTCCACCTGCATATAAATTCTGGATGGATTTTCCTTCTTTATTGATCACCTGAGCATGTGTATTAATTAGCAATCCACCTTGCGTATGGAAAAGAGCTGTGACACTTTAATCGCATAATAGGAAGAAGCTAACTTTCTCGGCCATTCTGTTCTTCCAAATGAATCAGTTCCTTCTTCAACTGCTTTATGAACTGATTTGAAGGTTTTATGGAGATGATCTGCTGGCAATTGTAACAAACTGGCTAGCTCATCGATTGAAGTACTTGTTTTAAAAGCTTCCATCTCAACAAGCTGTTTAAAATCTTCAATACTTATCAGCTGATCGTAAATATGCTGATCGATAATAATATAGCCGCATTGTCCTGGCTGTTTTAATACCTGGATAGCGAATTCTGAATATCCATGAGATTCGTCTCCAAACCGGTCGCCATTTTGATTGACCATAAAACCGCCCATCATGATGGTTCCCCATGTCACTAAGATGCCTTGTGATTCTGCAACAGCAGAGTGCCCTTGATAGCCTGTTAGCGAAGCAATAGATGCATCCACTTTCTCTCCCATCCTGATGGCATCACCTGTATTTGCTTCATAGCCGAAATAGAGGGCATCAGCTATTTCCGGAATATATTTACGCACCATCTCTTTATTTGCTCCAAAGCCATTTGTCGCTAGTATCACCTTTTTAGCTTTAATCCTCTGCACACCATCGCTTGTTTTTACTTCTATTCCAATCACTTCATTATTCTCATTTGTTATTAATTCGCTGACTTCCGATTTTACAAGCAAGTATATATTGTCCTTGCTTGTAACAGCTTGTTTAAGTTTTTTAATTAGCTCCAAACCCGATCTCGAGGGCGGTGCATGCATTCGAAAATTTCTTTGCCCTGGATACTTAAATTCCTTAACTAGTGAAAGCTGAATTTGCAGTGAATCAACCATCCATTCCACTAAATACCCCGATACTTTACACACCGCTAAAGTTAAATTGTAGTCACTCTCATAGTGGTTTTTCTTTAAAATATCCTCTGTCATCTCTTCTGCAGTCTCGAAAATTCCTGCCTCTTTTTGAAATCTCGTATTTGCTGCAGGAATCATTCCGGCACTGGCAGCTGTATTGCCTAATACAAATTCCGTTTTTTCGAATATACCCACCTCTAAGCCTTTTTCTGCTGCTGCTAATGCAGCCACCAAGCCGCAGCCTCCAGCTCCTGCTACAACTACATCTAACTCGGCATCCCACATATTGTTGAATCCTCCATATTGTTCCATATTGTGAAACGTGTTTCATTTAATCCTCATAGTAATCCTATATAAATCAAATGACAACTATAATGTCAGATTTATTTACAAAATTTTTTATTTTAAAATAATTCAAAAGCTGGTTTCATTAATTTTGTAATTGTTGAAGTATCTTTTATTTCTTCTAAAGATAAAATTTTATCTACAAGCATCCTTGCCTGCTCAATGCCGAAATGCTTACATAAAATGCTTTCATTTTTAGCAATTACGCTTTCTTCAAGATTAGCCTCATTGGAATCTCCGCTTGCTCCGCTCACTGCCATCGTATATTGTCGTTCGTTTGTCATTTTCAGCTCAACACGTGAATTCCTTTTATTTGGCAGTAATCTCGTCATATTTGGATTCTCATGAACAAATACTTTTTTGGCAAACATAAGCCTCTCTTCATGCTGTTTTCCCTTTGGATAAAATAAACTTGCTACAGCATATGGTATAGAAAATTTGCCTGCATACTCATTTTTCACATTTTGATTATTCAGCTTTGCTGCCATTGAATATGTAAAGATATCTACTCTCTCCACATCTTCAGGTAGAATTGTTTCTATTTCTAATATCTTATTCACTCCATCCATCGGAGAGTGGCAAAAACGGCAAAAGTCATAGAATTTAAAATACGTCTTCAGCAAATAGTATTCATCACCAAGATTTTCTGTTAGTTTCTCGCTTTGAAAGCGCTTCCCAATTATCCCACTCCCATAGATTTGTTCAACGGCATCAGGACTGCTTGAAAAACCAGCCTTTACAAGATGGTCAATTAAGAATGTATGCATATTATTCAAGCCGATATACACATCCCTTAATCGATGACCTTCAATCACGGGCTGCCATAAAGAAACATTCGGCAATGAGCTGCTTAAATAAAAACCACGCTCATACTCACTTGCTTGATAGTTTTTTAGCTTGCCTAAAGCAAAAACAGCCCCCATCACTCCCCAATTTCCATGTGGATGTATATCTTCACGCAAAGTAATTGCTGCACCTGCTCGTGCTGCGATCTCATAACCAATAATGAAACTTTCTAAAAAGCTTCTGCCATTGCACTGACTCGTTTCAGCATGGGCCAACAAAGACGGAAAGAAGTGACAACTCGGATGGCCTTTTGCAATTGGATTGCCTTCATCCATCTCCTCACTCACCATAGAGATGCCATTAATAAAAGCTGCCATCGGCGGGCTAACAAGAGCATCTCGCCCTCCAATTGTCGCAGAGCCCTCATAAGCTCCATTCCGACCTATATCCTCTTGCAGCTTAACCATGTGTGAAGATTGGTTTCCGTGAATGACGGCAGTAATTGAATCAAGAATGATTAGCTTCGCCCTTTGCAATACTTCTTCCGATACGTGATGAAGTTGAAAATTAATCGCGTACTCGCTTAATAATTTTTGATATTCCATTCAGTCACCTCCAATCGTTCCATATTGTGAAACGTGTTCTATTTTTAATAAATTCTATCATCATTTAAATTTTCAAGTCAATGAATTTTATCAAATGTTTTAGAATTAATTTTAAATTAAAATAAATCAGATAAATCAATTGACATCTTTTTTATCTTCCCTTACGATATCTGTATGTTCGTATAGTGAACACACTGTTCACAATATGCAATAAGGAGATAATCAATTTGAAAACAAATGACACGGTACAATCGGTTGAAAGAGCGATTGAACTATTATATTGCTTCACAGCGCAAACACCAGAGTTAACACTGAATGATTTCGTTAAACGTACAGGCTTAAATCGAACAACCGTCTTTCGATTGCTCTCTTCATTGATGAAAAAAGAACTGATTAGTAAAAATGAGGGGAAGAATACTTACCAGCTTGGCCTCCCATTTATTCATTTCGGCCAGATTGTCAGTGAAAATCTAGACTTAAGAAGAATGGCCTTGCCTGTTATGAATAGACTTACAGAAGTGTCTAAGGAAACGATAAGCTTGAATATCGTTCAAGGAGCAGCAAGAATATGTGTTGAAAAAATAGAGGGAAAGGAAGATATACGCCAGTTTATCCACTTAGGCATCCCCTACCCGCTTTATAAAGGAGCTTCCGGGAAACTGTTGCTCGCCTATTCCACTGAGGAACTAATTGAAGAAGTTATTGAAGGATCTGGAATGACGAACGATGAAACAAAGGCACTAAAAAAAGATCTCATACAAATCAAGGACCAGGGATTTGCCTTCAGTAGAAATGAACGGATTACAGGAGCATTTGCAATATCCACTCCCATTTTAAATAGCCAGCATGAGCTCATGGGCGGACTCTCCATCTCAGGACTTTCTGCAAGGCTAGATAATAATAAACAATTATTCATAGAAGCAGCTATTCAGTCAGCAGAGAAATTATCAGCTATGATGGGTTATCAAAAATTAGGAGGATGATTCATTATGGGACAAACCATTATTGAAAAAATCGTATCAACTCATGCAAATAAACAAGTTCACCAAAATGAAATTGCTATTGTCAATGTGGATGGTGTAATGGCTACCGACACAACTGCACCACTTACAATTAAAGCTTTTCAGGATATGGGTGGAGAAAAGGTGTGGGATTCTAAAAAAGTCTTCCTTATTATTGACCATGCTGCACCAGCACCTAACGAGAGAATCGCCAATCTTCATACGTTGATGAGGGAATTTGCGAAAGTACAGAATATAAAGCTTTACGATATCGGTGAAGGCATATGCCATCAGCTGATGGTAGAAAATCATCATGTGAAGCCGGGGCAATTGTTTTTAGGAGCGGACTCTCATACTTGTACATACGGTGCATTGGGTGCCTTTGCAACAGGCGTTGGATCAACCGATTTGGCAGGTGTCATGCTGACAGGGCAAACTTGGCTAAAAGTACCTGCTTCATATAAGATCACTTTAAATGGAAAGCTGCAAAGCGGTGTAGCTGCCAAAGATCTGATTTTATATATCGTCGGGCAGTTGGGAATCGAAGGCGCTACCTATAAAGCAATTGAATTCACTGGCCCTGCAGTCGATTCTCTCTCACTTGATGAAAGGATGACTCTATCCAATATGGCCATTGAAATGGGAGCTAAAGCTTGCTTTGTTGATACTACAGGATTAGAGCTACCATACGATTTCAACCATATATATGGTGATGATGATGCAGAATATGAGAAGGAATACGTTTTTAATGTCAGCCAAATTAATCCTGAAATTGCCATACCACACTCACCAGACAATGTAAGGGATATTGCAGAGGCAATTGATACTCCTATCCAAATGGCTTTTATCGGAAGCTGCACCAATGGCAGATTGGACGACTTGCACGTGGCTGCGGAAATTTTAAAAGGAAGGCGCATTCACCCAGATGTCCGCCTAATCATTGCTCCTGCATCCCAAAAGGTATTTTTAGATGCACTTAGAGATGGCACCGTTGAAACCTTAACAGCAGCAGGCGCTTCCTTCATCTCTTCCGGCTGCGGACCATGTGTTGGGACACATCAAGGAGTGCCAGGGAATGGAGAAAATGTAATTTCCGCAACAAATCGCAACTTCCAAGGAAGAATGGGCAATCGCCACTCCAATGTGTATTTAGCATCGCCAGCAACCGTGGCAGCCTCCGCCTTGAATGGAAAAATTACTGATCCTACAACACTTAAGGAGGCAGTTTCATGATTATTACAGGAAAAACACATGTATATGGAGATAATATCGACACAGACCGGATTATACCCGGAAAATATACTAAGACTCTTAATCTTCAAGACTTAGCTGATCATGTCCTTGAGGATTTAGACCCTGAATTCCGTTCAAGAGTGAAGCAAGGCGACATCATTGTTGGAGGAAGCAACTTCGGTTGCGGCTCATCAAGAGAACAGGCTCCTCTCGCTTTAAAAAAAGCAGGAATTTCTGCTGTTGTCGCTCAATCCTTCGCCCGCATCTTCTTTCGCAACGCAATCAATATCGGCCTGCCGGTCATTGAAGTAAAAGATCACTCTATCACTATGAATGATGAAGTAGAAGTAGACTTGCAGAATGGACAGGTTACAAATCTATCAACAAATGAGGTATATGAAGGAACGCAAATCCCTGAGGTCATGGTTAAAATCCTCAACGAAGGCGGATTAGTTCCTTATTTGAAAGAGTATAAATCTTATTCTTAACCTTATGAGCTGACTATTTAAAAGATCTTCTTAATATAATCCCAGCTCTTTGCAGAACCCTTCTGAACATCGAATCATTATTTTAGCCAAAAAAAGCATATCCTCATGTAAAGAGGATATGCTTCAAGCCATTGTTTAGTTACCTGATTGGTATTTTTCGAGGAATTCTTTTGCTTTGTCAGCGTCAGCTTTTAATTCATTGCCTGTGTTGACAAGCGGGCTAACGGTAGAAACGGCTTTGATTTTGTTACCTTGGTAGTAATCAATGATTTCATCCTGGTTGATGGAGTATAGCACAGCTTTTCTTAGATCTTCACTTTTAGATACTTCGCGTCCTTCTGTATTAAATAGAAGATAAGAAACCGCGTTGCTTTCCATGCTTTGCAGCTGCAATTTATCATCTTTTTCGACTGTGTCGTATTTATTTTCAGGTACATTGTAGAGAATATGTGTTTCGCCGTTGCGCAGTGCAGATAATGAGCTATCCACGTCTGCGATGAAACGAACGTTAATATTTTCAATTTTTGGCTCATTTTCTGTACCTGTCATGTAGCCAGGGTTTTTATAGAAAACAGCTTCGTAATCGTTTTTATGAGAAAGGATATACGGACCGCTCGCATATAGCGTGTTGTCGTATTGTGCCCCTTCAGTTATTGTATTTTGATCCCCGTAAGGAATATCTTTGTTCACGTCAAACTTATCTACATCATATGTGTTGATTGCTTCTACTTGCTTTTTAGATACGATACCAGCAGATTGGTGGGCTAAGTAGTTTAATACTTGCGGGAATGGCTCAGTTGTTGTCATTTTCACCACTTGGTATTTACCAGCCCCATTGTCCACAGCATCGTTATTGTCTACTAGCTCAGTAATTTCATTGTCTAAGCCTTCTTCAAGCGCCGCTCTTACAGATTCGTCACTGCCAGATTGCTTGATCTTCTCAAGTTCAGAAAGATCAGTTACCACTTCTGCTTTTTCAATATGCTCATGCAAGCTGTAGGTGCGGTGATCTGGCACAGAATCTTTATTTTTCGCACGGTCTAGCGAGAAAATAACATCCTCTGCTCCAACCATTTCACCTGTATCTACAGCTTCTTTATCAGTAATTTTTGCAAAATTAATATCATCCCTTAGTAAGAAATAATATTCAGAGTTGCCTTCAGCGATACTGAAGTTATGAGAAAGAGAACCATCCGCTGTCACTTTATCATCGTCTGTTAAGTTAACTAAGCGAACATACATATTGCTGTTAAGCATGTTAATGGAACCGTCATTTCCTTTAATCGGATCAAGAGATGTGAGTGTAGATATCGCTTGTGAAAGAATTAACGGATCTGTTGATCTTTTTGCTTCATCTTGGAAATCAATTGTCTCCCAAGCAAGTGAACGTGATTTAGACAAGCGGACAGAGTCCGGCTTTAATAAATCTTTATTTAATGCTTGTGTTTTATATGAGCTGTATAAAGGAGCAATATAAGCTTTATCAAATACAAGTGCTTGCTCTAGCTCTTTATACGTAGCCGCATACTCTTCAGGTGTTTGCGTGCTTGCCTCATCAATCAGTGCATCGACATCTTCATCAGCCATAATGCTGTAGTCGCCGCCGCTAATAAACAGCGAACGCACTGCATAATCTGGGTTACCTGTTACTGTCGTCCAGCTAGAGATTGCAACATCAAAGTTGCCCGCATCTTGCTGTGCTTTATAGCTGCCGTAATCAGGCTGTACATTTAGCTTCACTTTAAAGCCATTTTTCACGAGCTGATCGCGAACAATATTCATGTCCTCTTCATTGCTGCTCATACCTAAGATTTCAATCTCAGGTTGAGAGCTGTCTCCGCTTCCGCCTGAGCCAGAAGATTTCTCTTCCACATCAGACTTCGTGTTTACGCATCCTGTTAATATCAAAGTAAAAATTAACAAGAATGACAATATTGCTTTCTTCATTTCTTTCCCCCCTGGAAGTTATGTCTATTAATCTAGCTTAGGATCAAGTGCATCACGCAGCCCATCCCCAAGAAAATTAAACGATAATACAAGTCCGATGATAGCTAATCCCGGATAGATAGCCAAATAAGAATGAGACTCTAGATAGGCGCTCCCGACTTTTAATATATTGCCCCATTCCGGTATATGAGGTTCAATGCCAAGGCCAAGGTAGCTCAAACTGCTCGTCGCTATAACGGCCCCCCCAATCGTGAGTGTGGCCTTTACAATCATCGGTGCCATCGAGTTAGGCACGATTTGTTTAAAAATAATCGAAAGATTGCTAGAGCCAAGCGCTCTTGCGGATATGACATATTCCATATTCGAAAGCATCAGCACATTCGCACGCATCGTTCGTGCATAGGTCGGAATCGATCCGACACTTAAAGCTATTATTAATGTCACTGTATTAGAACCGAAAGCGGCGATAATAACGATTGCCAACAGAATTCCAGGTATCGCGTAAAGAATATCTAACAATCTCATCAAAATATTATCTGTTCGTTTGCCGTAGTAACCTGAAATCGCACCGAGAATGCCACCGATCACAAACGGAATGAGTGTTGATAAAACACCAACAATGAGCGAGATGCGCGCACCGAAAATAATTCTTGAGAAAAGATCCCTGCCAAAGTTATCCGTGCCTAACGGATAAGCTAGGCTTGGTGACTGCAGTATCGCTGCATAGTTGTTCTCAATAGCCATGTCATAATCGAAGGTCCAATAACTGCAGACCGAAATGGAAAAAATAAAGACGATGAAGAACATGCCGAGCATCGATGTCATATTGCCCGCAATTTTCTCCCAAATGTTATACCACTTATCAATTGTCGATTGATTACTGCTGAATACTTCAAGCAGCATAAACAAGCCGAGTGCAAGTGCAAATAGATTGCCAGTAAAGGAAATAAGCAACAGCATCATTCCGACAGTCAGCTTCCATTTCGGCGTGTTCGGCTGCTGCTTCTCCTTCACAATCAAAAACAACACGATGAGCTGAAACACAAGGATGGCTATTAAAGCAAACATTCCTGTTAAAAAAGTGTCAGCTACATAAGGCTTAAACAGATTCAACGCTGAGACAGCAATTACAAAAACTTGAGCCATCACCATGAATTGCGCAAAGATATATTGCGGTGTTTTCCTCTTCTTAATGAGGGAAATCGCAAATGAGGCCGTAAAAATATTGCCTGTCAAGATACTTAAAAGCTGTACATATCCCCACGCTCTTGTGGAACGCTGAATTTCCCCTTCTTGGTTCAGGTCACGCTTCACTTTATAGGTGATAAAAGCCTGTATCAGTGTAAAAAAGGCATAAGCGATAAACACTGAAAACAGAACAGGCTTCACCGCCATTTGTGAGAAGTCTATCCCGGCAATTAGGAAAATGAACGTTAATGCAGCCGATGTTACTAAGGTAAAATTCGCCTGAGCATATTCAGATGTCGCCTTTAAGGCGTATTTTTTCATAAAGCTTTGTTTTGGAGTAGACATGCTGCACCTACTTTTAATATTGTTTCATCTTCGAGCGGATGCGTGGATCAATGAAAGCGTACATAATATCGATTAATAAATTCACAATAGAAATAGTAATCGCAATATATACAACCCCGCCCATGATGCTTGGTATATCAGGGATAAATTGCTTATCGACAATATAGCTGCCGATACCGCTAATGTTAAATACTTTTTCTGTGACCGCAGCTCCTCCGAGCATACCGCCAAACATTAAGCCAATGACTGTGATAATGGGAATTAATGCATTTCCAAAAGCATGACGCCATAAAATATGACGCTCGCTCAAGCCCTTTGCCCTTGCCGTAATAATATAATCCTCATTGATTACTTCAAGTGTAGACGAGCGGGTCATTCTGGCAATCGATGCCATTAATCCTGTACCTAATACGACAGCCGGCATAATGATAGAAAGCCAATTCCCCGGAGTAAAGGTCGCTGGCAGCCACTTTAATTCAATCGAGAAGGTAAGAATAAAAATTAACCCTTGCCAAAAATTTGGAATAGACAGCCCGATTAATGCAATAAACATTAAAGTATAGTCAAGGAACGAATTCGACTTTGTCGCAGAGATGATACCAATTGGAATAGCAACGACAACAGCCAGCAATAAAGCAATAAAGGTTAAAATTAATGTAATTGGAATCTTACGGGCTATGCTGTCAATTACATCTTCATTCCCTGCAAAAGACGACCCTAAATCAAAGGTAAAAATGCCCGTGATTGCCTGCCATAGCTGCGCCCAATAAGGCTGATCCAATCCATATATTTGATTAAACGCAGCGATTTGTTCCTTCGTCGCCGTGACACCAAGAATATTAGCAGCCGGATCAAACGGAGAAATATACAATATAGTAAAAACAAAAAACGCTACGCCGATGATAACAAATAAACTGGAAATGAGGCGTTCAAAAATATATTTAATATACGGATTGAAATAGAGCAAAATCAATAGATATAAGAGCACGCCAGGAATTAAGGTTAAAGCAACGAATAAAGGCTGTCTTATCAACGATTGCATTGTTGATGCAAACGATAATCTTTCTTCGCTGTTTAGCATCATCATTTCCGCCACTTTTTCTTCCAGTAGCTTCTGAAATTCTGCTTCAGCTAATTTTTCTGCTTCCTGATTCGTTTGCTGCTCGCTCACATTTTGCCCAAAAAAAGAGTGCTTCCGCTTAAGCTGCTCAATATGCTTATCGATTAACTGCCCTTTCACATCAGCCTGTGCCAGTTCTGCCGCCAGATCCTGACGAAGCTGCTTGTGCGTATCATTCTTCCGCTTGAAGAGATAAATAAAGAAACTAATCACATAAACTGGTAATCCTATAATCAACATGACCCATTTCAAAAGTGGATATTGATTCATTTTCCAAAAAGTGTTACTTAACCTCATAAAAATAGCTGGAAAGTTAGATGAATGCTCTGATTTCAAGTTTCTTGCCGTTTCCATTCATCTGCTCACCTCCTCGTTCCCGATAATTCCTAGTTGTATAGTATATTTTAATTCTAGTATAATATTACTGTCAATATAATCGAAAGTAAACATCAAAAGTTTGGTAGGTGGAGAATGTGGGACCGTTATTAAAAGTAGACAATTTACGCGTATCCTTTATTTCACGCGAAAGAGAATTTGAAGCTGTTCGCGGTGTGAGCTTTGAGGTAAATAAAGGAGAAACATTAGGAATAGTTGGTGAATCAGGCAGCGGAAAAAGTGTCACTGCCCGTTCTATTATGCGACTTCTCCCATCCCCTCCTTCACTGCTGAAAGATGGAGATATACAATTTCTTGGCATGGACATGGTAGGCAAGAGTGATAAGGAAATGGAAAATATCAGGGGGAAAGATATCAGCATGATTTTCCAGGACCCGATGACCTCGTTAAATCCAACTATACGCATCGGCAATCAAATGACAGAAACGATGCTAAAGCATAATAAAGATTTATCAAAACAAACGGCCAAAGCCGAAGCGATCGAGTTGCTTAAACTCGTCGGCATTCCAAATCCAGAAGCACGCTATAGCCAGTATCCGCACGAGTTTTCCGGTGGGATGCGCCAACGTGCAATGATTGCCATGGCGTTATCATGCCGCCCAAAACTATTGATCGCTGATGAACCAACAACGGCGCTCGACGTGACAATTCAAGCACAAATACTGAACTTGATGAAAAATATGCAGGAGCGTTTTGGTACTTCGATCATTCTTATCACCCATGATCTCGGTGTCGTTGCCGGCATGTGCGACCGAGTCGTCGTCATGAAGGACGGAGAAATTGTCGAAAAGGGCACAACAGAAGAAATTTTCGAACAGCCAAAGCATCCATACACAATCAAATTGTTAAATGCGCTTCCGAAGCTGCATGAAAAGAAAAAAGCAAAGCCTGCACCACGCATTAGCGAAAATATCAATCCAAATGAGCCACTGTTACAGGTTCGCTCGCTGAAGCAGCACTTCGACATGGGTAAAGGCAATGTGCTAAAAGCCGTCGATGATATTAGCTTCTTCATTAAGCCTGGCGAAACTCTTGGACTTGTAGGCGAATCAGGATCAGGCAAATCGACGACCGGCCGGGCCATTCTCCGTCTAAACGAGCCAACAGCAGGCGAAATTCTCTATCAAGGAATCCCGGTCAACCAGCTTAATACTAAGGAAATGAAAATGATGCGGCGCCATATGCAAATGATCTTCCAGGACCCGTACGCATCTCTCAATCCGCGCTTTAAAGTGCTGGATATTATCGGCCAGGCATTAGATATTCATAAGCTCGTAAAATCAAAAGCAGAAAGAAGAGAACGAGTCGAGGAACTGCTTGAAATGGTCGGATTAGATGCAGCGCACGCCATGCGCTACCCGCATGAGTTTTCAGGCGGACAAAGACAGCGCATCGGCATCGCCCGTGCCCTTGCCGTTGAGCCAAAGTTCATCGTCTGCGATGAACCGCTCTCCGCATTAGACGTATCCATCCAAGCACAAATCGTCAAGCTCCTTGACGATCTCCAGCAGCGCCTGGGCCTGACCTATCTATTCATCGCCCATGACCTGTCAATGGTCAAGCACATCAGCGACCGTGTCGCCGTAATGTTTGGCGGCAAAATTGTTGAGCTCGCTGAAAGCGAAGAGCTCTACACCAACCCGCAACACGAATACACTAAATCACTGCTCTCTGCCATCCCCATTCCCGATCCAAAAATCGAGCGGCAGAAGAAACGCATATTACTAGAAGAACAAGAACAGCGCCGAGACAAATACCAGCTTGATCAATCTGAGTTGGTTGAGGTAAGTGAGGGGCATTGGGTGGCAATGCCGAGAGTGGTTGTGGAGTGAAATTGGAAAGCCCAGTTTTTTTGGAGGAACTGGGCTTTTTTTGTGAATTTGTTGTATTGCTTACGTATTAAAAATAATGTAAGTAAATTAGGATTGAAGTATAAATAAATGAAGCCGTTTTATTCTATTGAGAGGAATAATATTACTTTCGGGGCAAAACTGTAATCTTATTAAAGAAAGCGGTGCTATCCAACACTTCCAACCTATTAAATATTTCTCAAAATCAATCAGCGATTTTGTAGTTAAATTTTGTAGGGGCTGTCTGTTTTTACATAGAAGCCCCTTAAGTATATTTTCCATAGATAGTATCTAATTTTCATAAAAATATTTAATAGGAAAATGATAGAATCAATTAGCCTACTCAACACTATCCTTACAATTATTCCCTTGAACTAATCCCTACTAAACAAATCTCTAGTATAAACCTTATCCTCTACTTCTTTTAAATCATCAGATAGTCTATTAGCTACGATTACATCGGAAACTTTCTTAAATTCTTCAAAGTCATTAATTACCATTGAATTGAAAAATGTTTCTTCATGAAGAGCTGGTTCGTACACTATAACTTCAATACCCTTCGCCTTGATGCGTTTCATAACACCTTGAATAGCAGATTGCCTAAAGTTATCTGAATCCATCTTCATTGTTAGCCTATAGATACCTACTGTTTTAGGACTCCTCTTAATAATCATTTCAGCAATATGATCCTTTCTTGTCCTATTAGCATCAACAATTGCTGTCATTATGTTATTAGGAACATCGGAATAATTTGCTAACAATTGCTTAGTATCTTTAGGCAGGCAGTAACCACCATAACCAAATGAAGGATTATTGTAATGATGTCCAATTCGTGGATCAAGTCCAACTCCATTGATTATTTGCGCTGTGTCTAACCCTCTAATCTCTGAATATGAATCCAGCTCATTAAAAAAAGCGACTCTCATCGCTAAGTAGGTGTTCGCAAATAGTTTTATTGCTTCTGCCTCAGTTGAATTTGTAAACAGTAATGGAATATCTTCTTTTATTGCTCCTTTAACGAGTAAATCAGCAAAAACCCTAGCTCTATCTGTTTGTTCTCCAACTATAATTCTCGAGGGATGCAAGTTATCATGAAGTGCATTTCCTTCTCTTAAAAACTCAGGTGAAAAAATAATATTATCTGTTTCAAACTTCTCTTTTACCTTTTCTGTATAACCTACCGGAACTGTTGATTTAATTATCATAATCGCATCTGGATTAATTGATAAAACATTAGCAATGACTGCTTCAACCGTTCTGGTGTTAAAATAATTTTTTTCAGGGTCATAATTAGTTGGTGTGGATATAATGACATATTCAGCATCTTGAAATGCTCTATAATTATCAGTTGTTGCAGTTAGGTTTAATTCTTTATTTGCTAAATATTCCTCAATATCATTATCAATAATAGGAGACTTTTTATTGTTAATCATATCTACTTTTTCTTGTAGTATATCAAGAGCTATTACCTCATTATGTTGGGCTAATAATATTGCATTGGATAATCCAACATATCCCGTTCCAGCTATGGTAATTTTCAATTAAGACGCCTCCTTAACAGTAGTTGTATTAATCAGTGCCGATATTAATAGTTACGTTCTATCTAAATTTATTTATCAAACATAATATCATTTACTTAAGAGAAACTATTAGCTTTGTCATATTTTTTACTTATTTTAAGCGTTATCAGTATTAAGCCTAAATTAAGAATTGCACCTGATATTCCAAAAAGCGCGATTGCCACCTTATCACTAGAAAAAACAAAATAACCAATACTTAACATAACTATTCTAGTTATTAACATAAAGATAGTATATTTTAATTGAAATGCTTGTGCTGATAATACAGGAAGAGATTTTACACTTGGTAAGTTTATAAAAGCAAAAAAGGACCAAAGTGCAACCCATCTTGCATATTCTCCAGCATTCAACCATGCAGAACCGAATATAATACTAAAAAGCCAAGGACCAAATATAATTACAATTCCAAAAGGAATTATACCAATAATTGCAAGTGATATTGTTGCTTTTTTAATCAACCTTGTTAAGTTTTCATTATTATTAGCAGCATCGGATACTCTTGGATAAAAAACATCCCCTACTGATTTACCAATTAATTGCACTGGTAGATTTAGTACAGTTTTACTGATGGAATAAAACCCAGCAGATACCGGACCAAAAAAGCTTGTTAACATTAAAATAGGCAAACTTTGAGAAAGGCCATTTAAGAATACTTCTGGAGCTCTGAATACTGGAAAATCATAATATTTCTTAAGAAGTGTTTTTTTGAAGGCACCTTTACTTTTCAAATCAAATAGATGATCCCCATCTTTTCTCCTGACAAATAAAAACATTAAAGCCGCTTTAAGACCTTCTCTTAATGATTGTATAATGACTAATATTTGTGCCATCGGATAAAAAAGACCTATTCCAACAATACTACCTTGTGATAGAAGAGCTTGAATAAAAGTTACTTTAGCAGTTATTTTAAATTGCTTCGTACGAATAAGCCATTGCTCTGTTACTTGAAGTATTCCTGCACAAAGAATTGTTATTGGTATTAAATAAAGAAAACCTCCAATTTCATTTAGATGAAATAAGTCAACGATTGTTTGGTTAAATAACCAAAGTAAAAGTGATATTATTACAGCAGTAATTATACATATAGTTAAAGAAATTTTTATCAGCCCTTTGGCCTCTACATCACTCTTAGGCAACACAATAGCAATCGGATATGTAAGAGAAGCTATTGGAGTCAATATTGCCACTATGGCCATAAACGTCCCCATTACTCCATATGCTTCTGGTCCATACAAACGAGTAATAACAGGAGACATAAATATCGAGATAACCTGTGCTGCAGCTGTCCCAGTAGCCATTATCATTACATTTCGGACAAAGGGATTTGAAATTATACTATTAATTTTATTTTTCATTTGCTTTATTCCCTTTCAAAGCATAGACAGAATACTTCAAAATATAATTTCCAACCTTAGTAAAAAAACGATTAAGAACTTTTGGTGATAAATGGAAAAAAGGCAACTAGCTATTTATCTAATTGCCAATCTTCACATTGTTTTTGAGTATTTATAGTAGTATGTTTTTTTCTATATATTTAAATAGTATCTATATTACATTGTTCAATCATAAAAATATTATGAAGTTCTGTAATTCTCCCAAATGCCTCCTAAAACGTTATCGTATTCTCTTGGGTAAATCAAATCATATCCACAACCATTAGTAAATGTCATTTCACCAAAATAAATTTTCCCATCAACATTATATAAATCAACTCTTACATGAGAAAATCCAGCTGCTAATTTCTCAGCTAAAACAACCATCTTATTGAACTGTGCTGGTTTTGCAATTTCTTTTTCAGTATTTTTCTTTGATTGTCCCCAAGGTTGTAAATTCCAATCAAGATCATAAACATTCCTTCTATGATCACCATGTCTATCAACATCAACCCAACAATAATAAGCTTTACCATCAAAACAAAGAAATTTAAAATCCTGCAAGTTCTGTTCCTTTGTCTCAATAAATTGCTCAGAATATATCTTTCTAGTAATTCCAGAATAGTGTAATTCAAAGCCATGGCTATAACCAAAATCAGTCTTTAGCCATCCGTTAATTAATATCTTGGCGGTTTTTTTATCAAATTCATTTTTATTATTAACGATGATATTAGTACCAGAACCATGATTAGTTTTTAGTACAAAAGAGTTTGGGAGTAAATTGAAATTAATTTCATCAAATGATTCCCATTCACCTAAGAGTGGAATAAGATATTCCTCACCAATAATATTTTTAACATAATCCCTGACAAGAATTTTATCAGAGTACTCGGTCATACGTTTATCTTGATAGTATATTTTTCTCCACTGCATTTTATCTGTATATTTTTTCGGATTTTCCCATTCTATTTCTTCTTTAATTCTTAAAAAATATTCTTTTTCAATTATTCTTTTCATTTCTTCTATGCTCATGTCTTTACGCTTTTCACAAATTCTAATAGTTTTATAAAACCTATATTTGAGATACATTCGATAAATGATTTGATTTTTTTTCAACATTTTCTTAATATCCAAAATCAATTCCTCCATAAAGTTAATTTTAATCTTATTCACAATGCTATTTATTTTCCTCATGCACATGTAAACAATCTTACAGTTTCTAAGTTCTATGAGAATAAAATCAACTTTAACTATTTAAAATTCAAGCGTCATAATAATAGGTTGAAATCGTTTCTATTCGAGGAATCAATACAAAAAAGATACTAAACATAAGATATTCTGTAGATAAAAAAGGTTCAGAAATCCACATTACGAAATATGCACAACAAGTCCCTATTAGAACCCTTTTAACAAGATTATTTTTACATTTCGATATATTTCTACCAAAATAAAATAAACCTATAATCAAAAATACTAATGAAACCAAACCACCTCGAAATGCCGTATCTAAATAATAATTATGGGATCCATGTACATTCCCTATGTACTGCCATATTACTTCTGAACTTTGAACCCCATACCCCCAGATGGGAGAAGATTTAATACTATTTATTGCATTTATCCAAAGTACATCGCGATTGGAGAAGGTAAGACTTTTTCCAAATAACCCAACAATATTTTGAAGGAAATTACTCTCATGTTTTAAAACTACAACCATTATAAAAACAACTAATGACATAACAAGCATAGAAAAATAGTTAAAAAATGATAGATTCTTTCCCGATCTCTTATATACAACAAAAAATGTGAACACAAGGCATCCTATAACAGCCGTAACTGACCAAGAATTTATGAATGTTATCCATACCATTAAGAGTAATAACCAACTTTTCATTCTAATCTTCTTGAATTTTAATAAGTCATACAGAAATGCAAAGCACAATCCTGGGAGAACAACCTTTATTACACTATTTGTATTTCCAAACACATACTGTGGGAAATTAATATTATTTGTAATTGAAGGTATACCGTTTGGATATACCAACATTGTAAATAAATTTGTAACTACATAAATGTACAGGAGAAAGTAAATAGCAGACAGAAAATACAAAAATTCATTTTTACTTTTAAGAGAATTATTGACAAGTAGCCCAAAACCGATAGAAAATGCAAATAATGAATAATATTCAGAGTTGAGCGAGTTACTTATAATTGAAGAAACTAATATTAATAAATAATAAAATATAATAAAGCATATACCAATATTAAAATTTATACGTGGCAATTTTATAATGTAAAATAACCCGATTATTATCAGAGAAATTGCAAATAAAAGTTGATTAACAAACGGCATTATTCCTAATACTGAAAAGAAATAAGGCTTATAAAAAGGATAAACTATAATTATATATAGCAGCTGTTTAATATTTAAATTTAAGTTATATATTTTCATAAAAACATCCCCAGTTCATATAACAATCTCTCTCATTAGATATTTGTATATTATACGGTGCCTTCTAATATACAAATTAACATTTTTAATCGTGAATATATTTGATAGATTGTAAACTTAAGTGCGTCAGTATATATACAGTGATAATGTTATTCATATCGCAAATCTTTGTATAGAAAAAGTCACCATTTTAACAGAATTCACTCTATGAGTTACCATCATCATACCACTTATGTACGCGCACAAAAGGTGAAAGCTAAGGGTGTTTTTCAACTTTTGTATAACGCAAAATAATTTATTCACATCGATTAAAATTCTGGATAGATCATCAAAATCCATATAAGGAGCATTACCGCTACCTCTGAAAAGAGACTACAAATAACTAATTATTACTAACTCTAGAAAATCTATTAAAATATTTTGATAAATCAAACACCTTGATAATAATTTACCATAATTATAAATTCACATATTAAAAAAGATTATCTATTAGCTCTATATATTTTTTATTTTGTATGCTTCTTGAGTATTTTTCTGCATTCCCTGCGTTGGTCAATAAACTAATGCTATCTTCTTCAACTTTACTAACCGCTTCCATTAAATCTTTTTCCGTATAACAGGAGAATCCATTTTCAAACCTTTGCACCAATCGATCTAAATGAGTATTCTTCTTTCCCAAATAAATTAACGGCTTATTCACAAAAACATAATCGTAGAACTTGGTTCCCATTGCACCTTTTCTAATATCAATAATCACGCATGCGTTTGAATTTTTAAGCAGTTCAATTCCATTTGTATAGTTTACAAATCCAGTATTTACATATTTTTCCAAATCAAACCCACTAATCCTCATTGCTTCTTCTGTTTCTTTTTCGGGTAGCCCAATGTGCAGAACAAGTAGATTTGGATATTTCTTACTTAATGTATCCATAGCACTAAAGAATTTAATACCATATTCTACAGAGTAGTAGGAAAGTTTCCCAAATACTGCTATTACAAGTCTATCATGGTAAGGATAATCTACTGTGTTTGTTATATTTTTCAATTGTTCATCATCATATCCATTTGTAATGACTTCGAATTCTTCCCTCTTATATACTTTTTTTAAGATTTGACGCCATTCTTCAGTAACAGTAACTACTAAATCGGCGCATTTTATATTCCTTCTTTCAATCGGTAAGTAAACTAATTTTTTTATAAGGTTAATAGGTTTAAAGAAATCAATTTTATTCCTCATATCAAAAATCCATAAATCTCGATAATCAATGATACATTTAGTGTTGTATTCTTCTTTAGCTACTTTACATAGAGGGATTGTGTAATAAGGTCCTGCCGTAATGAATACTAAATCGAAATTTTTTTGATCCATTATTTCTCTAAAAACTTCTTTATAACGTTTGCTTGCTTCGAAGTATCTTACTGATTGATTCACTTTCACGGTATAGGTTTTAAGGTTTATTAATTCCACATCACTATTTGACAACTTATCAATTCGCTCATCATATTCGTTTCTTATTATGGTTAGTTCATGCCCCTTTTTTAGCAACTCTTTAGCTAAACTGGATATTCTTACAATTGCCACTGTTGCACTTGGTGGAAAAAAAGGAGAAACTATTAGTATTTTCAATTCTTTACTCCTTATTAACTTCTTTATTTATGCAGCTACTGTATATAGAAAATAACTTTTCAGCAATTGCCCTCTCACTAAAGTTCATTTTTGCAAATTCAGCAATTTCATAAGATTTGTTGATAAAACGCTGTTCATACATTTTTTCCATTGCACTTGCTAAACTTTCAAGATTATCAACTTTGAATAAAAAGCCTCTTTCTTCACTGATATACTGTTTTAGAGGTGAGGTATCGGCAGAAATCACTGGTTTTCCGCAAGACATCGCCTCTACTAATGGAACCCCAAATGTTTCGAATGAACTCGCCGTAACATAGGAATTACTACTTGCAAGTATCTGAGCAGTTTCTTCTCTTTTCAAAAAACCTGTTAGTCTAATTTTATGTTCCATATTTAGTGAGACAATCTGCTTTTTTAAATTGGTATATTCCTCACCGCCACCAACAATTATGAGTTCTACATTAGTTACATCCTTAAATTTTTTTACAAACGCTTCAATAACTAAATCAAATTTCTTATCCTTTACCAGTCGACCAATAGAAATAAAACGATATACATCATTTTTAGTTTCTTTTTCACGTGAAAATATAGGAGCTACAACATTAGGTACTATAATAAAATCTCTTTGTACTCCTGTTAATTCTTCAATACTCTTCGGCAAAAATTCATTAACACAAAGAAATTTATCTGCTCTCTTTGCTATCTTCCTAAGTAACTCTATTTGTTGAACCGTTAATTCCTTGTTTTGTACCCTTGAATAATGCTCTGTAATGACTATTTTACTCCCCAAGGAAA
Source organism: Cytobacillus horneckiae (assembly GCF_002835735.1). GTDB lineage: Bacteria > Bacillota > Bacilli > Bacillales > Cytobacillaceae > Cytobacillus > Cytobacillus horneckiae. The sequence continues at coordinate 166,539 of NZ_PISD01000030.1, forward strand.
CTAAATACTCCCATATTTCCTCTGTTAAAGTAATAATCGGGAAATGAATATGGATAACATCTGGTTTTCCTAATTTAATTATTGCCTTTCTAAGAATATTTACACTTAATTTAGATTTAATTTTGTCAAAAATTCTGTTGGGAACCCCCCCTATAGGGAAATATTTCCCATACGTAACAATACTACTATCATTTTTCAAAATGCTATTTATCCTTCGTAGTCTAAAAATCGAACGATTATCACAAAAGCTATATAAAATACTAATTTTATTTTCAGAGAGATTCGAAACAGCCTGAGCCTGTTCATATTCAAAGATACCAACCATCCCTGTTTCAACTTCTGGATAACTTCTTCCCAATATTAATAGTTTCATATTTTTCCTCTTAGTCTGTCAGAATTAATTAACACAAAACAATAATTGATTTCTAATAATTAAGTATCATAATTTTAAGTAAGAAAAACATATTTAATAAGCTATCTTATTTACCATAGCTGCAATATGATGTCATTTTCTATTTGCTTTATTTTCATTTCACATTCCTCATAAGTATTGCCTCTAACAATTACTTGTCCAATGCAATCATTTGAATTATTAAATGCTCTTATTTCATCACCAGGTTTTTTAAAGAATGTAACTTCAAGAACTTCTTCATCAAAGGATCCAGTGTATTCTATTTTTTTGAGTATTCCAGTATCCTTTTCAGAAAAGAGCATTTTAGCTAGACCAGCACTAGTTTCTTTATCACGCTTCTCCCATATTTCTTTAGGGTTATCACCTATTGCCATAGCTACAATCATTTGATAATAGTTAATACCAAAATTTATAGAAACCAATTCAGGAAGACAATTAGCTCCAACACGACCTGTAAGTTCAATGATATATACCTTTCCATCCTTAACAATTAGATCCACATTTACAGCACAATTATTAAGATCAAGAGCTTTTATTGCGCCACGAACACATTCTTCTGCTTGGCTTAATATATCTTCCGAACATTTAATAGGTACAAAATGTCCTACTGGAATTGCAGTATGGCTCATGAATGTATCGTCTCCGTGCGGCATAACAAATAATACTTCCCCATCATAAACGAAAGACTGTGCGCCAAATTCCCATCCTTCTATAAACTCTTCGACTATACAATACTCCCTTTTGGTATCGAGCATGGCACTTCTATATCCCTCATAAGCTTCTTGTTTAGTATGTGCAATATATATTCCTTTACTTCCCTGTAAATCAGTAGCTTTTATGATAACGGGCAACATTATATTTTCTAGAGATTTACTAAGTTCTTCCTCTGAAGATACTTTAAAAAATTTAGCGGTGCTAATCCCGCTCTCCATCAGTGCCGTTTTCATCTTTAACTTATCCTGACATAACACTGCTGCATTTTCTTTTAAACCTATCAAATCCAATTGTTCACAGGATCTCCCTAAGGAAGTAACTCCGGTATCCAAACAACATGTAGCTATACCATTTAAATTTAAACCTTTCGCCTTTGACAGTACGTCATCTGGGTTAGAAATATCCATATAACATACTTCATCTGAAAGGCTTATACCTGGTGGATTATTGTTTGGCATTGTGCCAACCACTGTAACGACTCCCATATCTTTGGCAGTCTTTATTAATCCAACTTGTCCTCTTCCTGCTCCCAAAACTAATAAACGTTTATTTTTATCCATTAGATTATCTCCTTTGATTTTTTATTTCTAATCATTTTTATTCGATTTCTATTGAGATTGCAGAAAGAGCTTTTTCACAAGTGTTCATCGCAGTGTATACAGTTGAACCTTGAGCAATTACATAGCCTAACCTATCATGGCTATTGAAAACCCCTCTTGATTGATCACCTATATTCTTTAACATCTTAATTTCATTAACCCCAACTATTTGACTAGCTAAGCCTAATCCATCAATCTTTTTAATGAAACCAACATCCCCGGTGATATACTGTATGGCACTTCCTTTTTTAAACTTAGTCTTCAAATCTACTTCTTCACCACAAGCTAGGGTGATTACTGCCTTCATCATGTCCACCCCAGTCGAGAGTGGTACCAAATGAGTAGATATAAAATCACCACCCATACGTGCTCCTAGTTCAATTAGCTTTGGACCTTCATTGGTAAACATTATTTCGACATGAGCTGGACCATTATTAATACCTACAGCTAAAACAGCTTTTACAGCAAGGTCTTTAATATTCTCAATATTCTCTTTACCAAGTCTACTCGGTTGGGTATGACGCGTTTCTACAAAATGCGGCGCACCCGTTGTCAATTTATCAGTCACTGCTAATATATGTACTATTTCATTCACAACTACTATTTCTACGCTCACTTCTTTACCATTCATATATTCTTCAATGATTACTCCTGTTTTAGGACTATGTTTCAAGCTATACGAAATAGATTTCCTTAATTCCTGAGGGCTCTTAATAAGTACAACGCCTCTGCTACCTGAACTATCTATTGGTTTACTTATACATGGATAAGTTAATTTACTTTCAATGCTATCGAGTTGTTCGACCTCTTGCAAAATATAATACCAAGGGTGTGTAACTCCATGAGCTTCAAAAGCCTTTATCATCTCCCCTTTGTTTGTAGATTTTATTGCCGTATCATATGAAATACTATTCAGTCCAAGTTTTTCACAAGCATATGCTACAGCACGCATAGGCATATCCGTTGCTAAGGTAATTACTCCATCTGCACAAAAATCTTTAGCTGCTTCATAAATACCATTCTCATCAATTGTACTAACGTTATAATATTTGTCCGCATAAGAAACACCTATAGCATTTTGATTATAATCAGCAACCGCAACCTTCATTCCCATTTCTTTTGCTTTTATAATTGCTGGTAGCTGTAAATACGAGCCACCTACTATAAGTAGTTTTTTATTTTCTATCATTATGATTACCTATTTCGATACCTTTCTTTTTAATTGAATTTGTATTAATATTTTTCGCTAAAAGGACAGTATTCACTGTCTGAAAAATAATTTTAATATCCAACCAAAAAGATATATGATCAACATAATAACAATCATTTATATATTTTTCTTTTTGTGGAATAGAATTTCTAAAATACGCCTGATTATATCCTGTTATCCCTGGTCTAACCGAAATTCTTTTCCATTCAATTTTATTGAAGGATTCCAATGATTTAGTAGTCAAATTGGGCCTAGGACCTATTAAACTCATATCTCCTTTTAACACATTCAGAAATTGTGGAACTTCATCTAATGACGTTTTTCTTAAGAAACGCCCAATTTTTGTTACTCTAAAATCTGTATCTCCGTTATATGTAGAAGAATCATCATTTCTTATATCAGGCGCATTAACATACATAGATCTAAATTTATACATTTTAAATACTTTGCCGTTAAGTCCTCTTCTTTCAGCATTATAAAAAACCGGCCCTCGATCCTCTAAATATATAAATGGTGATAAAATCAAAATTAAGAGAATAATAAATGGCAATGCTACTAGACCAATTAATATATCTAACAACCTTTTGAGTAGTTTTTTATACATTATTTCCCCCACTTTACATATTTCTCACGAATAAAAGATTTATTATTACTAGAAGATATAGAAAAAATAATTATGGTTATTGTAATTCATGAAGTAATCACTTGATTCACTTTTAATTTATATTTTTATCACTTCAGACATAGCTCTTTTTAAGCTATCAATTATATGATGTACATCATCTACGCTTAACAAAGGATGTAGCGGCAGAGTAATTTCATTCACATACTGTTTATAAGCATTCGGGTACATATTTATATCAAACCCTAAATCCTTATAAGCCGTAAACAAAGGCAAAGGCTTATAGTGGACATTACAAGCAACCCCCATTTCAGCCATTTTAATAATTATTTCATTTCTTTCTTCTTCACTAATTCCATTAATCCTTAGTAAATAAAGATGGCCCGAAGAAGTAAATCCTTCTCCATAATGTTGTAAACTTTGAATTCCCAGTGGTAAGAGTGTTTTATCATATGCCTCAATAATCTCTTTACGTCTTTTCTGTAGACCTTCATATCTATCTAACTGTATTAAACCTATACTTGCCATAATATCAGTCATATTGCACTTATAAGCAGGGTAAACAATGTCATATTCCCATGATCCTTTTTGTGTTTTGGAAAGTGCATCTTTTGATTGACCATGGAGACTATACAACATGTATTGATTATAAAGCCAATTATCATCTAAACCGAGGTCTCTACGCCAAACGACTGCTCCACCCTCAGCAGTTGTCAAATTCTTTACCGCATGAAAAGAAAAACAAGTAAAATCAGCGACTTGCCCACAGTTTAAACCATTTCTTTTTGCTCCAAATGCATGAGCAGCATCGGCCATTACAATGACTCTATTAAATAACCATTGAAGTTCATTATTTGGCTTAAACAAGTGGGTTTTATTTTCTACAATTTCATATATAGCATCGTAATCACACATCTTTCCGGCAAGGTCAACAGGAATAATCATCTTCGTTTTTTCTGTAATTGCATTAGCCAGTTTTGTATAGTCCATTTCAAAAGAATTAGGTGCAGTATCAACTAGTACAATCTTTGCCCCAACATGTTCTATAATAGAGGCAGATGCCGTATAAGTATATGCTGAAGTAATAACCTCATCGCCAGGTCCAATTCCTAGGATTCGAAGAGTAAGCTCCATTGATGATGTTGCAGAATTTAAACAAACTGCTTTGTCAGTACCAACGTATTCTGCTATTCTTTTTTCAAACTCTTTTGTTCTTGGCCCTGTTGTAATCCATCCAGATTTCATTGTTTTTATTACTTCTTCAATTTCAGTATGCGTAATATCTGGCGGAGAAAAGGGAATATTCCTTACTTTTATATCATTCATTTTAGTTCTCCTCAAATTTATTCGAATATTTAATTACAAATATTTATTTCTTTAGTCTCTAAGTAGTTAGTTAAAACTAATTTCAATTAACTACTTAACTACCAAACTTTTAAAAATTTTAACAATGCCACTGATTAAGTACATAACTATAGAAGTGAATATATTTATAATTTAACAGGGCATCCAACCCCACCTCACATCACACTACCGACAACTAAGTATCTAAGGCATTTCAGCCCACAGCATAACCGAGTGCCTTCATTGATATAGGTAAGAAGACATCACCTTTTGTTCTTGTATCTAACTTATTTACAAAAAATACTCTAGATACTCCAAATTTAAACAGAATATCTAGAATTGATTTGTCCATATAAACTCTATATTTTATTGACTTGCATCTCGCTTAATTTCGCGTCTAAAAATGTCATTAAGTCACCTTTTAATTCTGGATCTTGCAGTGCCATTTCAATTGTTGTTTTAATGAAGCCTAGTTTTTCGCCGACGTCATGACGCTGGCCTTGAAAGTCATAGGCAAAGACTCTTTGGATTTGGTTTAGTTTTTGAATGGCGTCGGTTAGCTGGATTTCTCCGCCGGCTCCTAATTCCTGCTCTTCTAAGAACATGAAGATTTCAGGTGTTAGTATATAGCGGCCCATGATCGCCAGGTTGGATGGTGCGGTTCCTTGCTTTGGCTTTTCGACGAATTGATTGACTTGGTACCGTCTTCCTGTTTGCATTGCCGGGTCGATAATGCCATAGCGATGGGTTTCCTCTTCAGACACCGTCTGTACCCCGATGATTGATGAGAGGGTCGATTCGTACTCGTCCATTAGCTGACGCAGGCAAGGTTTTTCGGATTGGACGATATCGTCTCCGAGCAATACAGCAAAGGGCTCATCGCCAATGAATTTGCGGGCGCACCAAACTGCATGTCCCAAACCATTTGGTTCTTTTTGTCTAATATAGTGAATATCCACTTTGGATGACTCTCTTACCTTTTCAAGCAGATCAAATTTTTGCTTTTGAATGAGGTTTTCTTCAAGTTCAAAGGAGTGATCAAAATGATCTTCAATCGCTCGCTTCCCTTTGCCTGTCACGATGATGATGTCCTCGATTCCTGAGGCTACTGCTTCTTCTACGATGTATTGGATCGTTGGTTTATCTACGATTGGCAGCATTTCCTTTGGCATTGCCTTTGTTGCTGGCAGGAATCTCGTTCCTAACCCAGCCGCTGGTATTATCGCTTTACGTACTTTTTTCATGATAAATCCTCTCTTATTTAACGATTGATAAAATATTGTTCTTCCTTTTATTTGCTACATTTAAGACAAACTCTCTAATTTCTTTCGAATTCATTCGGCTAAATTGTTCTATTAAATATTGAACTTCATTTTCCTGATCTAAGACGGCTTTGCCAATAAAGATTTTTGGGAAGACGGCTTGTTTGTGTATCTCTTTGTCACCGAGCAATTCCTCATACATCTTTTCACCAGGGCGAATGCCCGTATATTGTATTCCGATTTCTTCTATTGTATAGCCAGATAATTGGATTAGATTTTTTGCCAAGTCGACAATTTTGACCGGTTCTCCCATATCTAATACGAATACTTCTCCGCCTTCAGCAAGTGAGCCAGCTTGGAGAACAAGCCTTGAAGCCTCAGGAATAGTCATGAAATATCTCGTCATATCCGGATGTGTGACAGTAACAGGCCCGCCGATTTGTATTTGTTTTTTAAATAGCGGAATTACACTGCCTCTGCTGCCTAGCACATTTCCAAATCGTACGGCAACAAACTTGGTTTTACTATGCTGGTCCAGCTGCTGTACAACCATTTCTGCGATTCGTTTCGTAGAACCCATTACATTTGTTGGATTGACCGCTTTGTCTGATGAAATCATCACAAAGGTGTCGACGGAAAATGTGTCTGCAGCTTCAGCGACATTTCTTGTGCCAAGGATATTATTTTTCACTGCTTCTTTCGGGTTGTACTCCATTAGCGGAACATGTTTATGTGCAGCTGCATGATAGATGACATGCGGCTTATATCTATCCATTGTTTCAAAAATTCTTTCCCTATCCTGAATATCTGCAATGACAGGGATGATTTCTATTTCATCCTTATATTGATTTTTTAATTCCATATCAATTTGATAGATTGAATTCTCTCCATGACCCAGTAATAAAATTTTGCTCGGCTGGAACTTGCAAATCTGGCGGGAAATTTCTGATCCTATCGAGCCGCCTGCACCAGTAACTAATATGGTTTTGCCTTTAATTGTTTTTGATATGCTCTCTATATCAAGTTCTACAGGCTCACGGCCAAGCAGGTCTTCCACTTGTACATCACGAAATTGATTGACCGATAGTTTGCCGAGCATAATATCTTCAATTCGAGGCATTTTTACAGTTTTCGCTTTTGTTTTTGCGCATTCATCAAATATTTTCTGCATTTCCTCCTTGCTCAAAGAAGGAATGGCAATAATGATTTTATCAATTCGTAACTTTTCAACTGTATTGCTTATTGTTTGTGAATTCCCAACTACTGGGATACCGTAAATCTGCAATTTGTATTTCGTCGGATTATCATCTATAAAGGCTACTGGCAAGATGCCCGTGTCTCGGTTATTTTTTAATTGCTTTACTAACATCGTTCCTGCCGCTCCTGCACCAACAATGAGTGCACGTGATAGATTTGGTTGCGGCTTAATATATCTATCTCTGTAAATTCGCCATGAAAAGCGCGATCCACCAATCAATATCACATGGAGCATCCACGTCATAATCAAGGCCCTAAAATAAATATCCCCTATAATTACTTGCTGAAAGATAGCAGTCATGAGCACCGACCAAGTGACTGCCTTTACAATCGCAACTAGCTCCCCTACACTGGCATATTCCCACGCTTTGTTGTAAAGCTTGTAGATTGACGCAAATAAATGATGTGATATGAGCAGTGTAATAGAAGTTACTAATAATACCTTTGATGTGAAAATCTGCAGCTGCGGATGGAGTATAAAATAACTGACATAGATGGCTGATAAAACGATTAAAGAATCTAACAGCACCCAAAATGTCATTCTTTTTTGATAGGTCATTTGATATCCCCTCTTATCAATAATGATTCCTAGTTGTTTTAATCTTTATATGTATGATCATTCGCGTCAATTCAAGTAGATCGTTTTACCCAATATATATAAAAATACAACATTTGTCTTATTTTCAAACATTACTTTATACCTATAAAAAGACAATAGTTAATACCGATATTATCAATGATTACAAGATTATCTGAATTTTTGATAACAAAGACCTAAAAGATACCTAGGATCTTTTTCCTTTTTATTTTCGTTGGTATTTCTTTATAAATGTTTTGCCCATCCACGACTAATTGTGCGTTTTCAGTTAATAAATAAACCATATCCATTCCGTATTCTTTTTCAATTACATCTAAGGCTTCATTGAAACGAAAGGATCGACTAGTAATGTTATGTGCATCTGAGGCGATAAAATGAGTGAGGTTCGCTTCGATGATTTGTTGTGTAAATTTCTTTATATTTTTGCCAAAATGTCCACATACACTGGATGAAGTTATTTGGGTTAGCGCTCCCTTATCAACCAAGTTATATAATATGTCAGGTTGTTGGATTAGCTGTGCATTTCTTTCTGGGTGAACAATAATCGGTATGATTCCTTCTAAAAGAAGGTTATATAAGAGGCCCTCTGCATATTTAGGGACGTGATCAGCCGGAAATTCAATAAATAGATATTGTGTTTCACAAAGTGTTTGGATCTTACCTTGATTGTAATCCTGAAGGATATCACCGTAGATTCTCACTTCTTGGCCTGGATAGATAGTTAGTGGGATGTTTTCTGCTAGTAATCTATCATTTAAATCTTTTACACCATTTACAATTTTTTGTTTTTCGTTTTGATACTTATGGTTGTAATGAGGAGTGGCAACAATCGACTGAATTCCATTATTTATAGCTTCTTTTGCCATTTCTATACTATCTTCCATTGTTTGTGCGCCATCATCCATATCCGCTAAAATATGACAGTGCAAATCAACCATTACCAAACACCTCCATTATTTCCTTTTTTGTAAATTAACTGATTATTTTGTCATATTATCACTATTCACTTTGTTAGTTAATAGCGAAACATGTCGAATGACACATTTCCTATTTACCGTAATAATAGTATTGATCAGATTCCTTCATTTTAACGTTATTTAGAATAACCCCTAGTATTTTCCCCTTTGCCGCTTGCAGCAATTCTTTGGCCTTGAGCAGCTGGTCCTTCTCTGTTTTTTTACTTTTCGCTACTAATATTGTTCCGTCACATTTATTAGATAGAATTTGTGCATCCGTCACTGCAAGCAATGGCGGTGTATCGAACATGACTAAGTCATATTGGTCTAAAGCTTCATCTAAGAAGCGATCCATCGCTTTCGATCCTAGCATTTCTGAAGGATTTGGCGGGATTGGTCCGCTCGTTAATACGGACAAATTTTCAATATCAGTCTCTTGTACAGTGTCTATAATTGAAGTTTGGTTAGATAAAATATTTGATAATCCACGCGTATTTAATAGATTAAATGTATAGTGAGCCGTTGGTTTACGTAAGTCTGCATCAACGATGAGCACCTTTTTTCCCTGCTGAGCAAAAACAACGGCAAGATTTGCTGATGTAGTGGATTTCCCTTCTGATGGCCCTGCAGATGTCACCATGATGGTTCTAACCTCTTCGTCCAATGAAGAAAATTCTATATTGGTCCTTATTGTCCGGTATTGTTCTGCAACCGGGGACTTCGGTTTAATTTTCGCAATTAATTTCCTTCTTGTCTGCATTGCTGATTGCTTCTTACCTTTCAGTGCCAACTGACTCACCCCTTACACTTGCTCTCCGAACTGACCGGCTTGTTTGTTCTTCCATTTCGTCAATCGTCGCAATTTTGCCTAATAGAGGCAATCCGATTACTTTTTCAATATCTTCTTCATTTTTCACAGTATTATCGAGGTATTCCAGAAGGAAAGATAAGCCAACTCCGGCCATTAAACCAACAACAAGGGCGATAGCGATATTTAATAATGGCTGCGGCTTCACAGGTGATTGATTCTCTCCTACTTCAGCCTTTGCAAGGATCGTTACATTATTGATTTTCATAATATTTGCAATTTCCTTTTGGAAGACTTCAGCTGTTTTATTTGCAATAGCTGCCGCCTGCTCTGGACTTTCATCCTGAACAGAAATGTTTACAACTTGAGAATTTTGTTCACTTTGAACGGTAATTTTTTCATTTAATTGTCTCGTTGATTCTGATAAATTAAGCTCTTGCTTTACGATATCTAAGATTGCTGGACTCTTGATGATGACATTATATGTATTGATTAATTGCAAATTCGTTTGAACTTCAGTCGTACTATATTGTTGATCTTCTTTTGCTTGATTTACTAAAATTTGTGTAGAAGATTGATAGATTGGCGTTAAGATAAAGTAACTAACCACTCCGCTAATCATAACAGCCGCTAATACAATAGAAATAATTAGGACTATTCTCTTCTTCAATATTAGAAATAATTCTTTTAGACTAATAGTTTCTTCCATCATTTCCTCCTGGCAACTTATTAAAACAAAGTATAGTATAACACAATTTTAGACAATTAATTGCATAATAATATCTATTTATCCCAAAATTTAATATTTTTTTTGGCAAGTTTTCTTTTGTATACTATTATTTAACAATAACCTCTAGTAATTTAGTAGTATATTTTTATAATTGGTAGTAATTACATATTTTTCAGATTAATTAGGTCAATTGGGGGTATTAATGTGAGGAATTTACTTGTTTTTTTATTAGTTGTTGTTTCTGTAGGTATTTTATTTTTTAGCCATAGTTATTGGGAAGAAAAGACTACATTTACGAGTGGAATGAAAACAAATGAGAGGAACGAAGATTTGACTGTAGATGAGCGCGGCAGTGGCGGTGATGATTATTTAGGAAAAGCAGGAAAATGGCCTCAGTCTGCAAAGTATCGATATGAGAAGCTACTGCTAGAGGAAATCCCTTTTCAAATTGTCATTGCCGGTTCTTCTTCTAACATGGAGAATGAGAGAAGCTGGGCAACCTTAACGAAGGATGCTATTAAACGAGCTTATGGAGAGACTGCGACCGTAGATTTGCTTTCATTTGCCGGAAACTCTGCCGAATTCGATGTTGAGAATATTACTGGGAATGAACCTGACTTAGTCTTGTTAGAGCCGTTTTTAATGGCGGATAATTCTTTAGGTTTTATTTCTTATGATGAACTGTCTGGTTGGATAGATGATATTTATAGCGCAAACGAAGAAGCAACAGTTATTCTTCAGGCTGCCAATCCTTTTTATATGCCTGAAAAGTATCAGCAACAAGTGAATGAGTTAATGGTATTTGCAGAAGAGAATAATCTTGTGTTTTTAGATCATTGGGAAGCTTGGCCAGATACAGATGATGACACAATCTCTGATTACCTCACAAACCTGTATTATCCTAATGAACTCGGTCATGAGCTGTGGTCCGATTATCTAATTAACTATTTTATTTCAGAGTAATGAAAAAGGGAGGCTCCAATTTTCTGAAGAGCCTCCCTTTCTATTATCCTTGGACTTTTCTCTTTCTTGAAACGAGGAGTAAAATCATTCCTGCTAACAAGATGGTTACGCCCATCGCGATGTAATTGTACATATTTGTTGATGTGTTTGGCAGTTTTTTGCCTGTTTGTTTCTTTTTGTCTTCACCCTGCTTGTTTGGCTTAGAGCCGAAGTTTTGCTTTTTATCATCGATAATGTCTGATGGTTTTTTAGAGCCGCCTGGCGTTTTGCCTGGTGGTGGTGTTTGCCCGTCTCCATCACCTGGGTTGCCGTCCTCGCTGTCAGTAGTTGCTTTTGAGAAAGTATAGCCAAGCAGCTCATCTTCTTCTGACCATGCATAAAGCTCTACTTTATAAAGTGTATCTGACTCTAGTTCTTCGAATACATATTCTAATGTATCTGGTTCAACCGAATCATAAATCTCGCCATCTAAGATTAAATCATACTCATAAACTTCTTCTTCGCCTTCGTATACCCATGCTGCATTAATCGTATCTGTAGTTGTTTGAATGTCTGTGAAATATAAATCTTCACTTAATGTATGAACAAGCTCGTATGCCCAATCAACTTCTTCACCATCTGCATTTACCGCTTCAATCTCAACTTCATAGCTAGAATTTGGCGCTAAACCAGTGTATAAGTAGCTGTTAGCTGAAGCTGGAACGTTGTCAACTTTCTCTCCGTCAAGGTACAGATTATAGCTCTCAATCTTTTCCTCGCCTTCATATGCCCAAGTTACATTTACAGAATCATAGGATGATTCCCAGTCGGAAATATAGAAAAACACTTCCTCAGTCGCTTCACCGTAATCAACCATGACTCCTCTTGCAATCAATTCTTCAATGACCTTCATCGCGTCTGAGCCTTCAGAAATATCTAACGTCTGGATATTGACTAAAGATACGTAGAATAAATATGGAAGGTCAAGCAATGTCTTAATATTCGTTAATTCTGTTTCATCCGCAACTAACATTTGTAAATGTCTCATGCCTTTTAACGGGCTAAGGTCTGTTACCGGGTTGCCAGTAAGAATTAAAATCTCCATTCTTGAAAGCATATCTGTTGCTGCCCAGTCAAGGCTAGACATTGCAGTATAAGCGGCTGATAAACCGAGAATAGGCAAGTTAGATAATGCACTATAGTCTGATAGCGGGTTGAAATCAACTGTTAAATATTGAAGTCTGTTTGCTCCTTCTAACCCTTTCAAACTTGCTAATTCATTGCCAGTAAGATCAAGCTCCACTAGATTATTTAATGATGATAGGTTCGGTAGCTTCTTAAGGTCATTTCCTGCTAAACCTAATGCATTAAGGTTTTTAAGGCCAAGAATCGGTGAAAAGTCTTTTACGCCTAAATATGAAACATATAGTGACGAGAGGTTTGTCAGTGATTTTATTGGATGAAGATTTATTACACCTGTTTCATCAAGATCAAGATAAGCAAGTTTTGTTAGTCCTTGAATCGGTGTTAAATCTACAACCTTCGTGCCCCATAGAGAAAGCGTTTCTAGGTTTACTGCCTTTTCTAAGCCAGAAAGGTTTTTAATATTTTCTCCATCTACCATTAGTTGTGTTAATCTTTCCATGTCGCTTTCTCTTATATCTCTATCTAAACCTAATGTTCTCTTAATCGCACTTGCCAGGTTTTTATCCTTGATTTTCACAGCTTCGCCAGTTGGTTCTTCTGCTGTTTTAATTTTCATAGTTAATTTACCAATGAGGCGATTGCTTTCATATGCTTTAATAACAATTTCATATTCTGTATTTGCCTTCAGATTAGTAAACGTTTTATCCCAAGTATCACCTGAGAGCTCTTCCTTTTTTCCATCAATAGATACGATAAAGCTGTCTGGATAGGAATCAAAATTGGCTTCTGGCCAATAATCCCATACGACTTGAATTTTTGATTCATTAACAAAGCCTTTTTCCACATAAAGATTTAGGTCAGATTCATAATCGCTGTATACGGTAATGCCTTTCGCTTCAAGCTCACTTATTACTTTTTGCGCTGCTGGACTCTCAGCAATCCAGAGTTCACCGTACAAATAAACGATTTGTAAGTTTGGCATAGATTTTAAGAAATCCAGATTTGGTAAATTTGTATGGGACACATAAAGTTCCTTAATGTTTGTTAAACCTGTGATGACACTCGTATCCTTGATAGTTAAACCACTAACATCCAGAGTATTTAGTTTATTTAGATTTTTGATCGGAGAAAGATCTGTAATACTGTTATAGCCAATAAATAATTGTTCAAGGTTTACTGCGTGCTGCAATCCTTCTAATGATTCAACAAATAACCAAGAGATGGATAATGATTTTAATTTTTCAATATCTGTTTGATAGATTTCACGCTTAAGTCCTAGTTCTTCTTGTACTGCTAAATAAAGTGCTTCATCTTTAAATTCAACTGGCTTTCCTTGCGGAGCAGGTGAAGTTTTAATTTCAAGCTCGCTAGATACAGCCACTTTTCCATCTTTCAAGCCATCAATTCTGATTTTATACGTTTTATCAGCTTCAAGGCCTTCTATGTGATAATAAGATTGATAACCTGGTAATGTTGCTTTTAGTTCATCATTGACGTAAACTTCAAAATCTTCTTCATCATTCGGATTCCATGATATTTGTGCAGACGTGTCTGTTACACGGTGTGCAACTGCTCCAAATTCATGAACTGGCTGCTCCTCTGTTTCTTCTGTTTTCTCTTCTTCTTTAGCAGGATTTTCTTCAGGAGCGGTCGCTGTTTCTTCTTCAGTAGCTGGTGCTTCTGTTTCATCCGGCTGCGCCGGTTCGCTCTCTTCTGACTGAGTTTCATCCTTAGTAGAAACAGTCATTTGGTTACTTGACGTTTTTTCTTGAGTGATGGAGTATGTATACTCATCATTCTCTATTACTTTCTCGTCAGTATATTCATAAACTGTGTATACCTTTGTTTGATCGGGATTTTTTTCTGTAGCAAGCGGTTTAAGCGTAACAAGAACGAGTTCTTCGTTTTTCTTGATTGTGAACGCTTGTCCCTCTTCCGGTAAAGTTAGCTCTGTATCAGAAACAATACGCCATTTAAGCTTTACTTTTCCCTCTTCAAACTTTGGTTCCTGCAGCTGAATGTCGAATGCTGCCTCTGTTGCTGTTGTTGCCTCAGTGCCCTCAGTATCCGTATTTTCTTCAATTGTGTCTGTTGTTGTCGCATACACAGATGATCCGAAGATAGAGAATACCAACATCACACTAAGTAGCAGATGGAAATATTTCTTCATTGATAATTACTCCCCCTTTGTATGTTACTGGAAAATCTTCCTTTTATATTCTAAATCTAAGAGAATCATATAACGAACATTCAAAAAAGTATAGACACTTCTCGCTATATATTTTTCGACAAAATTAGATATTGACACCAGATCTCCAACTGCTTACAAACCCTTGTCGAAATACGTTCAATTTTGTCGGTTTATGGAGGATTTTGTAGGTGACAGGTACCTATTTTAAATAGAACAAGGGACTTGCCTTCGGCAAGTCCCTTGTTTAGTGCTTTATAGTGTATAGCGGGTATTATTGAAAACGATCTTTGTTTGCTTTGAAGGTGTCTGTTACTTTGTCGATGACGATTTTGGAGCCACCTTGTTTTTCAACGCCTTCTATCATCATCGAAATGAGCAGTTTAGGATTTTCAGGATTATAGGCAACAAACAAGCCATTTTCCTGACCTTCTTCATCCGCGCTAAGCTTTAGCTCAGCTGTGCCGGTTTTCCCTGCTAGCGGGTAGCCGTCGATTCTCGCTCCTCTTGCAGTCCCGCCTGGTTCATTGACAACCTTCTTCATCGCAGTTTCTACGGTTGCAGCAATATCTTCACTAATAACGTTTTCCTTCCATACTTGGCTCTTTTCATCGTTAAGCTGCAAAATCGGCTTGATGATGGATCCCTTGTTAATGAAAGCTGTATAAGCAGTTGCCAAGTGAACGACACTCATTTCCACATGACCTTGTCCATAGCCTGAATCAGCAAGAAGGATTTCTGTACCAAGTTCACCGATTTGCGAGTTCTCAATCGGGAAATCGAATGGAATGTCCTCTTCAAATCCAAAATCCTTCAGTCCTGCAGTGAATTTATCATTTCCTAAATTAAGTGCTGCTTGGGCAAAGTAGATATTATCAGAAATCATCATGGCCAAGTCAAAATCGACTGGCTTGCCTGGATCAGAGACTCTCGTTACTTTATAAGTGCCCCATGATTCACCCTTGCCCCATTTTAACCCTTTAATATCCATCGCGTCATTTGGGTTCAGCGTTCCT
Organism: Cytobacillus horneckiae; assembly: GCF_002835735.1. Lineage (GTDB taxonomy): Bacteria > Bacillota > Bacilli > Bacillales > Cytobacillaceae > Cytobacillus > Cytobacillus horneckiae. The sequence goes on from NZ_PISD01000030.1 coordinate 182,343, forward strand.
TCCTTAAGCCCAACCGCACCAGTAATCGGCTTAATCACAGAGCCTGGTGCATAAGTGTGCTGGAACCGATTAAGAAACGGCTGGTTTTTATCATTTTCCAGCTCTTCTAACTTTGCACCCGTGTATCCTAATGTCGCTTCATTCGGATCAAAGCTTGGGCTGCTGACAAGTGCCAGTGTTTCGCCTGTCACCGGATCGATTGCCGCGGCTGTACCCTGTTTTCCATCAAGTTGTTTATAAAGATCCTCCTGGAGGGTTAAATCAATTGTTAACTGAACATTGTCGCCATTTTCTACCGGTTTTTCAGCTATGGTTACTTCTGACCCGTCCTCTTTATTTATACCAATTGTCACTCCATTGGTCCCTTTTAGTTTCTCTTCAAATACGCTCTCAAGTCCTCTTTTTCCAATGACATCATTGTTCGAATAGCCTTTGTCTTTGTTTTTCTCCAAATCATCTGCTGTAACTGTAGCAACATTACCGATAAGATGTGCTGCCGCTTCTCCTGCAGGGTAGACTCTTCCTTGTACATCCTGCTTCAGGACACCTGGAAGTGCAAACAGCTTCTCTAATAATGATTGATTATCTGGTGATACTCTTTTAATCGGTACAAAATGCTCAGGCTGTACCCAATCTGCTTCAATTGTTTTTTTCACTTGATCAGCAGACATATTGAGCAGCTTCGCTAATTCTTCTATTGTTTTATCTGCCTGATCACCCATTTGCTGGGGAACGACACCGATTTGATAGATTGTGCCGTTAAAAGCAAGTATATCTCCTGTGCGGTCAACAATCTCTCCCCGCTGTGCCGGAACAGTCTGATAAGAAATCTTATCTTTCGGTCCAAGCTCTGGAAAAATATAAGTTGTATCCCAATCGATAAACCAATTTTCCTCGTCCTCAGCTTCTTCTTTAACAAGTGTAGCCTCATGTGTAAATTTAATCTCGCCAGCAGCACTATTCATCTTAGCTGAGAAAGGTAAATCAATTGTTTTCTCATCTTTATTTATTTCTTTTTCTTCATCTTTTTTATATGTAATTTCTAGGTCAGTAATGTCCAAGTCTTTATATACTTTCTCATAACGCGCAACAAAATCCTCTTTGCTAATTGCTTCTTTTGCTTCGGTTGAGAGCAAGCGATACATTTTATCAAAATCCTCTTTATTCCAATATTCGATATATTGTGATAATCGATCTTCCGGATTCACATCTTTATTACATGCACCTAGTACAACCAAAAACAAGATAGAAACACTAAATACAAGTATCTTTCTCATCTATCTCCCCCCTGCTACCATTTTACCATTGAAGTAGTAAATATTTCTATAGAGAGGCAATAGGGTTTTGTGTCTATTTATCGTTCTTTTGAATATGAAAGGCTCTCTAGGAAAAACTTTTGTTTTTACTGGCTAATGAAATCGAAAAAATAGCGGAATAGGTAGATTGTCCGACCGTCTTTGTGGAACACCTTGTTTACTAACTCCTCGGCAGCATCCAATTCCTCACTTCAAAAAAAGCTACCGACATTGTCGACAGCACTCTAAAATTTATTATGAAAGTACAGCTAATCTTTTTTCCACTTCTTCTTCAGTTAAGCCGTGCTGCGCAATATAGCGGTTACGCGGATGTGTACGACAGTGGTCTGAGCAGCTGCGCAAATATTTGTGTTCGTTTTCTTCGGAGCAAAGGATTTTTTTGTTGCACTCAGGATTGGCACAGTTTACATAGCGCTCACATGGTTCGCCTGTGTAGTAATCTTTACCAACAACAACATGTTCCTTTTGGTTGACTGGTACAGCGATTCTTTCATCAAATACGTATAGCTGTCCATCCCAAAGATCGCCTTGTACTTCTGGATCTTTACCATAAGTTACAATTCCTCCATGAAGCTGGGCCACATCCTCAAAGCCTTCTTCTAAAAGCCAGCCAGAGAATTTTTCACAGCGAATGCCGCCTGTGCAATAAGTAACAATCTTTTTGTCACCTAACATTTCTTTATTATCTTGAACCCACTTAGGAAGGTCACGGAAGTTTGTAATATCTGGACGAATCGCCCCTCTAAAATGTCCAAGGTCGTATTCGTAATCATTTCTCGCATCCAATACAACAGTATCCTCATCATTTAAACTCTCGTAAAACTCTTTAGCGCTTAAATATTTTCCCGTTGTTTCATTTGGATTAATATCATTTTCTAATCGAAGCGTCACAAGCTCTGGACGATAGCGAACCTTCATTTTTTTAAATGCATGTTCATCTGATTCATCGATTTTGATGATCATATCAGCAAAACGTGGATCTGCTTTCATATGTTCAATATAACGATCCGTTTGTTCTACTGTTCCTGAGCAAGTACCGTTGATTCCTTCGTCAGCAATAAGAATACGTCCTTTTATCCCTAACTCTTTACAAAAAGCTAAATGCTCTTGCGCGTATTCCTCACCATTTTCAATTGGTACATACATGTAATACAGTAATACTCTATAAGGTTTTTGTTCCATTTTACTTTTTCCACCTATCACTTTTATATTTGCAAGATATAATGGTTCAATAGGTTTTTAACACCATTTTCTTACTGATAATATTATAACAAATTAAACAAGAATTATTTAGTCTATTTTCGACACCTTTTTTTGGCTAAATAGGAAAGGCTAACTTAGCTTATATGTAGAAGGTGTTCCTAAAGCTTTCTGCCAAGGCATAACGAATCCATAGGCGTTGTTTCACAGGTCATTCTTCTCCTACTATAAGTAAGTAAACTGCTTTCTAGCCAGTATAATCGAATAAACAAAAAATAATCGAAAATACCCATATCTGAATATTTATAATTATTGATTAATATATACAATCTATCATATTATTAGAAGTAAAGGAGGTATCGATATGAGCCTTGATACAGTAAGCTTTGGGGAAATTCTCAGCGATCTTCGCCACTACAAGAAAATCGGGATTGAAGATCTTGCATATGAGATTTGTTCAGTGGAAGAGTTAATAGAGTTTGAAAAAGGCAAGAAATATCCCACCTTAGATCAGTTATATGAAATAGCCGCTAGACTGAATGTCGAAGTAAGTCATTTCATTAACTACGCATCCTCGAGTACCTTCAATTATGTAACGGCTGTGTTTCAATTAATAAAAAAATATAAACGTGAACGGGACTATGAAGCGATTTACGAGATTGTCAAAGGAGAGAGGGATAATCCGCTATTCAAGCAAAGTTTATCGCAGCAGTTTATGCTGTGGCATGAAGGCATTTGCAAGTATTACTTGCACAATGATTTAGCTGAGTCAGTTCAGCTGCTATACAGAGCGATTGATTTAACGAATCCGGACAGAAGCAATCTTTCTGAAAATGAAATTGAGATCCTCACAAGCTTGGCAATTATTAAATTTGAAGAAAAAGATTATATTTCAGCAACCAATATGTTTGAGGATGCACTGGATAATTTGGATTCTCTCCCACATATTCTAGATCCAAAAGTAAAACTGCGGATACTTTACGGATTATCGCAGACTTTGTCTGGAAGGGATATGTATAAAGAATCTTTAAAATATAGCAATCTAGGACTTAATTATTGTATAAATAATGAACTTCTCTATCTATTTGGAGAATTCTACTACCAATCTGGTGAAAATTATATAAAAATAAACGAGATTGATAGAGGAATTGAATATATTAATAAAGCAAAATCAGTCTTTTTGCTCCAAAATGATGAAAAATTTGCCAAATTAGTAAGTTTAGAGCTAGATAAATTATTAGAAAAGTGTTAATATTTAATTGTAATATATTTCAAATTTCGAAAGGAGTGTAATGCATGAAGAAGTTAGTTTCTGCTTCTGTTGTGGCTTTATCTGTTTTCGCTTTTAGTGGTTTTGCTGGTGCTTCAGGACTCCCTACTCAACATGGTGCCGAAGGTCTGCCTACTCAGCACGGACTTCCTACTCAACATGGTGCCGAAGGTCTGCCTACTCAGCATGGACTTCCTACTCAACATGGATTACCTACACAACATTAATAATTAAACATACGATAGAAGGCATCTCCCCGCCAGGAGGTGCTTTTTTCTTTTGTTCATGCTGTATTCTATGATTTTGTCGAATAGAGGAGAGTTTCAAGATCAGCTGCAATGCTATCAAGCATTTGTTGAAGTTTAATGTCATTATTACTAGTTCCTGTTTCATACGCCTTTGTAAGCACTTCTAACAGGAACGAATCGTTCTCGTGGTTCAATTTATTTCTATCCTCCTACATATCATTAGGTATATAATACTAAAATATTCTGAAAACATCAATAGATTAAATTAAAAAAGTACCGTTTCCATAGAATTTTTGGAAACGGTATAAAAGAGAATTGATTTGATAGGATAGAGATCCAAAGAAATGCGTTATATTAACGACCTATAAGGGTATTAAAACACAAGTCGGATAATTATGTATTCATAATAATCAGCGATATTCTAAAATTTCTCTGCCTTTTTCGATCAATTTGACTACTTTTCTTTATTAATTATAACTCTAGGAATATCGAAAGGATTGATAGAGATGGATTTTTCTGCGATTGGAAAAAAGTAAAAGAACTGCGCAAAAGTTTAGGACTATCACAGGCTGAATTAGCAGAAGGCATATGTACTCAAGCACAAATTAGCAAAATTGAAAACGGCGATGTGATTCCCCTCGCCTCGACACTCTACTTGCTTGCCCAGCGATTAGGCTTAAGTGTTGACTACTTTTTTGATATTAGTTTATCTCCAAGGCTAGATTATGTACATGAGGTATCAGAGCAATTGAAGTTAGCACGGAAAAGAGTGAATTATGCATTGATAAAAGAAATTGTTAAGGCAGAAGAAAATAATCCATTATTTATAGCTAATAAATATCACCATCAGCTTCTCATTTAGCATAAGGCCATTTATTGTTATCATCTCCATCGCAATTTTGAGCTTGCCGTTCAATTGATAGAAGATGCAATCGCAATGACATTTGAGAAAGTACCTAGCGAAAGAGAGATTGAAATTTATTTTAGTAAAGGGATATTCTTTGCAGAGGAAAAACGACATAAAGAGGCACTTGAAATCTATCAAGAAGCTGACAGACGATTAAAAAATCTACTTTACTTAAAGGATACAACAATTCGCTCACGCATTTCTTTTAACTTGGCAAAGTCCCTGACCAATTTAGAACAATATGAGAAGTCGATAAACACTTGTCATTTCCCCATAAAAGAATGTCTACAAAACGATGATTTTTATTTATTAGGTGACCTTAACTACCAAATTGGTTTTAACTACGAGCTACAGAAAGAGTGTCAAAAAGCAATTATTTTTTATGAAAAAGCATTTTTTATTTTTACAATGCAAGGAAGTCCGTTTATTCAAATTGTTACCGATAAAATTAAGAACTTATAAAGTCAGATTTTGTCGTAAGTCCTTTATTCACATGTCTTTAGTCATCGATTTTTGCAAGTTTTGCTGTTTTTTTGTCAAAGGATGTAAAAAATATGATTCTATAGCCGATATTATGATAGAATTTACCTTAAAATATAGCAAAAAAGGAGAGATTACGAGACGTGAAAAAACAAATGGTGTCGCTAGCTGCAGTCGCTATAGTTTCCTCTGCTTTTGCCGCTCAGGCGTCCGCAGATTCGACGCATACCGTAAAAAAAGGTGATACACTGTGGGAATTGTCAAAGAAATATAACACATCAGTTGCTCAATTAAAAAAATGGAATAATTTAAGTTCGGATTTTCTACAAATTAATCAGAAGCTGATTATCTCGGGTGATTCTTCAACAACTTCTAAACCTAATGCTCCTGCAAATCAGCCTCAAGCTAAGAATACATATAAAGTTGTATCGGGTGACACTTTATCTAAAATTGCCAAACAACATAATATGTCAGTAAAAACACTGAAGGATTTAAACAAGCTGACTAGCGATCTTATTTTTCCAGGACAAGTCTTTACCGTTTCTGGCACTGCCAGCGGAAGTAACAATAACAATAATTCTTCACCATCTCCTGCTCCGGGCGGAGGAAATTCGAATAGTGGAGTATATGTCATTAAGCCCGGTGACACTCTGAGCGGAATTGCAGCAAAAACAAATACAACTGTCAGCAATCTAAAAAAGTGGAATAATCTAAAGTCTGATTTTATTCTTGCTGGCCAAAAGCTTGTACTTAACGGGAATCAAGGCGGCAGCGGTAAGCCTGCGGAAACAAAGCCTTCAACTCCTAATGAAAATGTATCTGGCAATGCAGCTGCTATTTTAAATGAAGCTAAGAAGTACCTTGGAACACCATATGTGTGGGGAGGTTCATCTCCTAGCGGGTTTGATTGCAGCGGGTTCATTTATTATGTGTTAAATCAAACGGGTACGAATATTGGACGTACTTCAACTGAAGGCTATTATAGCCGCTCATACTATGTGGACACCCCTCAGCCTGGAGATATTGTATTTTTCGAAGGCACATATAAGAGTGGACCCTCTCATTTAGGATTTTACTTGGGGAATAATGAATTTATTCATGCTTCCTCTAATGGAGTTGAGATTACTAACCTTAATAACTCTTACTGGAAAAAGCATTTTGACGGGTTTAAACGATTTTATTAAGACACCTTCTCAGGTGTCTTTTTAGTAAAATACTATTTTAATATGAGGTGAGAAAGTGGACTTATTATTAATTATTACTATTTTAACCTTGCTATTGCTTTTACTAAGTCTATTATTAATTTATTCTAAAGTTTACCGTAAAACTCTCGGCAGACTAAGCTTTGTTTTAATTCTCTTTGCAATGCTCTCCTTTCCTCATTACTCTATTATTCGCAAGGAAAGTCAGGCTCTGCTTAGTGTTGATTTAAATACGGTAAGTACTGTGTTTTTAATCACTTGGATAACAACGGCTATTTGTTTATTGATAGGTACTTTCTTTCGCTTTGGTGTAAGAATTGAAGATGAAAGTGATATGTATATGAATTAAAAAAAGCAGCGGAGAATTTCGCTGCTTTAGTGTATTGATAAAGTTTGGTTTACTGTGAAGAAGAGGTCTCGCCTGTCCCGCCGAACGCAAGCGGTAACATCGAAAATCCCAAGCGCTCATAATGATGTTGCTTTTATCTAGCTAGGAAACCTTTTGTAATTGATTTTGCGATTTCACCGCCTGATAATTTCCGATAGCTTGCTTTCGTGTTTTGCGTTGGAGCTAGCCGCGTAATAAAAGGCTGATTTGCTTTTATAAAAAGAGGTCGTTCCATAGCGACAAGCTCGCTGTATTCAAGTCCTGATTTAACCTCTTGTGTTTGGTTGAGCTTTAGCCCGGGTTCGATTTTTCTCCTATCAACAATGCCTCCTGTGCCTAGGACATAACTATAATAATTTTCCTCCCCCTTCTTCACTCCTCTTACAGGGATCGTTAATGCGTCAGTCACTTCATTTGTTATGATTTTCAAATTGACATGCTGTCCATAAATATTTGTTTGTTCCATCTGTTCTTCGAGTTGAACTGTAAAGCGGTAACTGTTTTCTTTTCCCACTGCAGGTTTTTTATTTGGATACGTAAATACTTCATCTACTACGCCATTAATTTGTTTATTGCTGTTATCGTAAGTAATGAAAACCTTCATACCAGGCAGAACTTGCTGAACTTCATCCTCGTTAAGGTTGCCTTCGATTTTCTGATCGTTGGAGATAATTGTTATGATCGGATTGTCCAGTTCATGCTTAATATCTTTGACTGTTCCAGATAGCTCGCTTGTTTCCGTTAATTGCATGAGGGTGGTATCTGTCGATTGAATCAAGTCTTCATATTTTTCGATTTCAGTTTCCAGCTTGCTTTTTTCCAGCTTTTTATCTTCGATATCTCTCGCAATGGATTGGCTTATGTATGGGCCTGCATCAAAAGGATGTACTTCCACGACTACTGAATCGCCATTGTTAGTTGTTGCTCTATTTGTTTGTGATGTTGTGTTTGTATTAGTATTTGGTTGAATCCTTGTCATATCGGAAATATGCTGATCAATGCTCGTGATTTCTTTTCTTAATCGGTCGATTTCAGCCTGGAAGGACGCTCTCGTAGCGTTAATATCCTCTGGCGAGTATTGAAACAGCTCCGTTCCCGGTTCCACCGCTTCCCCTTTCTGAACTAAAAATCCGTCAAAACTGCCATTATTAGGGTCGTAGTAAAGATGCTGTTCTTCCTTTGGAATGTAGACACCCGCTGACGGCATTGTTTCTAGCAGATCCTGCTCCTTGACCGAGGTCCACTTTGTTATATAATTGACACGCCTAATATCCTCCTCGCCCTTAAAAATCAGGACGATGTTCACTGTAAGAAAGATGGCTATAGCCAGAGCCAGGGCTGTAATTAGCTTCCACTTCATGAAGGAATCCCTCTTTTAAATAATATTTTCAAACTTAATATAAGATAAAAGTGCCGCAATGATGGCGACAAATACGTAAAAACCAATGAGTGTGAAAATGAGGAAACGCGGTGATTTCTCAGATAGGTTTTTATAGTATATATATATAAGAATAATAGCCCAGATTTTAAATAATGTAATATTGGAAAAAAAATGAATAATGAGCTCGATTGAGGTAAACGCTTGAGCAATAATTCCAAATGAAAATATGTTCGATTCCACTCCTACTCCGAGAATAAGATTTATAGGAATACTGATTAGTTTTTCTAATAGAAAGATCATAAATATAATCAATTGCACGATTAATAGTTTTCGATATTCAACATCTAACAACGTCCAAAAGAATAGGGATGGTATGAATATGGCTAACAGCGACCAGACAAGCCCCCATAATATTTGTCCAGAAGCAAATAATGTTTTTTGCGCTTCATACTCTCCTCTTGAAAGGTCAGTTAAAGCTTTTGAAACAGATTCACTGCCAATGCCAAAATATGCCGAAATTCCTACGATTATCATACTTGCGATTGCCAGCAACAGGATAGGCCTCCATAAGCCGACAAAACTCTCCTCTTTCCTTAACTGATATGAAATAAAACGCGGTTCTCTCAGCCCACGAAAAAGAGGTACTCGATAGCCCATAAAATATGTCCCCCAAGCCAAAATTTACTAGTCTACCTATATTGTAACTTATAAATCATATTTTTGAATAGTTTAAAGTTACCAATAGATAAAAGCTTAAAACCGCGTTGGTGCCTGTCACCTCCAGGTTTCGACACGGAATGTCGAACCTTGGAGGTGACAGGCACCAAGGAGTATTCATCATACAAATATTAGGAGGTAATAAAATGGTTAGAAAGAGAAGAATCTGGAGTCCGGAGCATTTTCATCATGTGGGGAATCGAGGGAATTGGCAGGAGAATTTGTTTAGGGAGAGGAGGGATTATTTCGTGTTTTTGAAGATTTTAAATCGTGTCCATCAGTTTAGTAAAATGGAAATTTGCAGCTATTGTTTGATGAGCAATCATTATCATCTGCTTATTCGGACCCGTTCCATCCCTTTATCAAGTGTAATGAGGAGAATCAATAAAAGCTATACAGATTATTTTAATGAGAAATATGAAGTAAGGGGGCATTTGTTCGAAAAACGTTTTTTCAGCAATCCCGTTTACGATGATTATGGGTTGTTAGAAGTTAGTCGCTATATTCATATGAATCCAGTTGACGCAAAGATCTCCTCAACCCCTCAGAACTATTATTGGTCAAGCTACAAATATTTTTTCTCCCCATACATTAAACAACCCAATTTTTTTACCTCAAATCCAATTGTTTCATCTTTTCCAGGAGAGTCGATTCATGCAAAAAAAGGAACGTATTGCCAATGGTTAGAAAGAGCTTACCGCCTGGATAGTTTATATAAAAAGAATGATTTAGAGCAATAATATTTTCTTTTGATGCTGTTTTCACTTTATCAAGGTAGATGAATCCAACTCCAATGAAATTATATAAACCTTAAAGAAACGCACTGTCATTCTGGTTTGTGCGTTTCTTTCGTTAATTTAACTTTAAATTCGCCCTATATAAACACTGCTTCCTGCAAATATTAAGATGCAAAAAAATACACTATATATCCAACCCTCTCCCCCACTACAACCTAGCATCTAAAAATGATATAATTAAGGAATGCAAAAAAAGGGTACCTGTCACCTACAAAATTCGACATGGATGAATAGGAATGTTGTGAAGGAGGGTGTGTGTTTGATGGAGTTGATGATTCCGGAGAGGTTTTTGGAGCCTTTGGAGGTCGCGGCGAAGAGGATTGCAGAGAGTTTGAATCCAAATCAGCCTGAGGATCAGTCGCTTGTTCAGAAAGGGTTGATTTTATATCGTCAGGGACTTGTCAAGAATGTCCGGTTTGAGCAGTCGACGATTAAAGCCGTTGTGCTCGATGTGACTCGTGTGAATGTTGAGCTTAACCTTGATGACTTCTCATTCAGTACTTGCTCTTGCCCTGCCGAAGAATATTGCCGCCATCAAATGGCCGTCTTTTTCCACCTATTATCAAAGAAAAACAGTGTATCAACTTGGCTAGAAGGATGGCGTTTACCAATTAAGGAGAAAAAAACGCTGGCAGAGCTCGGGCTAAAGCGGGCAAAGGATTTAATTAAAAATGAAAAGGATGCTGAACCGGATTATGACCGCTGGATTCAGTTATTTAATGAGAACTTCGAAAACATTATGCTGCAATCAAGTAAATATCCGAAACCGTATGTCGTTCCTGACCTTTTTCACATATATTTAAGAAGAATCAATGCTAGCTCTCCAATGAAAAAAGAATGGAAATCACTTTACCAGCTTATCTGCTCCATCCATTCCTTTGATTTATTGGATCGTTTTGCTGCTGATTGCGGTCATGATACGGATGATATCAATCGCTATTATCTTCACCTTTTTCAGGACTTGATGGAAGAAGCGGTTGTCATGATGAAGCGATTGTCTGCTGTCACCGTCCCCTTTGCTTTCGATTCTTATATCACTAAGCTAAAAGATCATTCAGCAAACTTAATTCATAATACTAGCACATTGGTTGAATATGAACGGACCCAGCTTTATCGCCGCCTTTGGACTAATTTTTTCAAGAATAAAGACTGGCGTGAAGCTGAACTGGAAAAGTTAAATACATTCGATGATCCATCTACTCTTCCTATGATTGTTGGAAAGGCGCATATTCATATTCTGCTGCATAACGATGATGCTGCACTTGCTATGTTGCCTAAGGAAGATGGAGAATTCGCACCGTATCTTTTTTACTGGATAGATTATTTTAATGGCCAAAAAGAATATACGAGGCTGGAAGGCTTTATCGAAAAACTTTTATCAAATACAAGACATTATTTAGAGACGGAATATTATCATCATAAATGCGTAGAATTTGTAAAAATCGTACTGGATGTGATTACACCTTATTGCAGTCACATGAACCGGAGCGACTTATATGAAAAAGCACTGATGGAAACATTGCCATACAGCTTTTATTACTATGAGGAGTTCCTTTTCGAACAGGCTCAGCTAGAAAAATGGACCGACCTTCAGGCTCTTATTGGCATCGGTCTAACAGACATTCCTGAAAATCGTTTGAAGGTGATTGAAAAAGAATATCCGCAGCTTTTATTGCCGCTCTATCATCAAGCGATTCAAAAGGATATTGATATGAAAAACCGTGACCATTACCGCCATGCTGTCCGAAAAATGAAAAAGCTGCGCACACTATATAAAAAATTAAAACAGAGCGAACAATGGGAACAATTTTTAGAAGAGCTATTGGAAAAAACTAAACGTCTTCGAGCCTTCCAGGAAGAGTGTAAAAGGGGTAAGCTCATTCATGCTTAAAACTAGATATATTCATATAAAAATAAAAAGAATAAATCACGACTCCTTTCTCATTTATGCACTAAATGAAAAGGGGCGTCCCCTTAACCCATTAGATTGGAAACCGATGCTGTTTCATTCACATGCAGAAAGCTTCTATGGGACGATGGTTGAAGATAAAAATATTGATGGCATCCACGGGTTTATTCTCGACAGCTGGTCATTAATTACTTTATTTGCGACTGAGCAATTCAATCGTCTCATTGAGTGGGACTGGGACGAGGCGGCAGAAATTTGTTTATCCTCAGCCCCCATACTTAAAGAATCCATTGATGAAAAAATGTGGATGCCTGACTTTTCATCATGGGAGAATGACGAGTTCCGGTGGGCACTGCCGACCGATGTAATTGATGAATTCCATCACTCCTTCTGGACTCAAACCATCGGTTCAGAAGAAGTGAAACCATTTGTTGAACAACTTTTTCATCATGCGCTTGATCACTATTTAAATCGCAATAAACAAGCAAAGGCTGCGTTTGGTGAAAAATTAAAAGCACTTCGCAGTGAGCATTTGTCGCCGAAAGCCTTAACTGCTTATTTTGATGAGGAAAGCTGGCAGGAATGGATTCGCGTCAGCGCGAATCCTATTCCGTTTACCATTGGATTAAAACTTGAGGAGCCTGCGGAGTTAGATGACAGCTGGGAGCTTTCTATTTTTTTGCGAGGAAAAGAAGATCCTGATATCTTTGTTGACTTTAAAGACTATTCAAATTACCCGCTTAACTGGCATGATTATGAAGATGACATAGAAAAAGAATTCAAGCGCTGGATACAAGTGTTCCCATGGCTGCAAGGTGAAAAAAACAAGCTCACAACCCAATTGACCGAAGATGAAGCGTGGACATTCCTTACTGAAGCGAGTGAAACATTGCTTGCACTCGGGGTGGAAATACTTTTACCATCCTGGTGGCAGGCAATGCAAAAGGCTAGCATGAAAGTAAAGGCCAAAGTAAAAGGTTCCAGCAGCAATCGTCCTTCATTTGTCGGCTTGCAAGCGATGCTTGATTATGATTGGCGCTTTTCCATGAATGGCATTGACCTTTCTGAAGAAGAATTTCGTACAATGGTGGAAGAAAAACGGCGACTTGTTTATATCCGTGGCCGTTGGATTAAGCTTGATCCACATTTTGTGCGACAAATTCAGGATCTCATGAAGCAGGCGGAAAAGGAAGGCCTGCATGTGCGCGATTTAATTGAGCAGGAACTTCTTCATGAGGAAGAAGACAGCGATGATTTGTTAAACGATAAGGCTTTCGCCAAGATCCAGATTGAAATCAACCGCCAATGGAAGCAAATGGTGAAACAGCTGCGCAGTATTAAAGATATTCCGCAGGAAATGGTTCCTACAAGCTTCAAGGGTGAACTTCGCCCCTATCAGCAGCTTGGGATGAGCTGGCTATTATTCTTGCGGCAATTTGGATTTGGTGCCATATTAGCAGATGATATGGGACTCGGGAAAACCGTCCAGCTATTATCCTATATCCTTAAAGTGAGAGAACAAGGTGAGGACGGTCCTGCTCTTATTATTTGCCCAACATCAGTGCTTGGAAACTGGCAAAAGGAAATAGAACGGTTCGCACCTAAACTGAATGTCCATCTGCACTATGGAACACACCGCCTGAAGGGGCAAGACCTTAATAAAGCGGTGATGAATGCAGATATAGTTTTAACCTCTTATGGTTTAACGCATTTGGATATTGAAAGCTTGGAGCAGGTTGAATGGAGCTCTGTCAGCATCGATGAAGCGCAAAATATTAAAAATGCACAAACTAAGCAATCTCGTGCAGTTAGAAAATTAAAAGGCAAGCACCATATTGCACTCACCGGTACGCCGATGGAAAATAGATTAACTGAGCTTTGGTCCATATTCGATTTTACGAATCATGGCTATTTGGGCAGCCTTGGCCAGTTCCATAAACGCTTTGTTCTTCCAATCGAGAAGGATAATGATAAAGGGAAGGTTCAACAGCTGCAGGCGTATATTCGCCCCTTTCTATTGCGCCGTACGAAAAAGGATGAAGATGTGGCACTCAATCTGCCGGATAAACAGGAACAAAAAGAATACTGTCCACTCACAGCCGAACAAGCATCTCTATATGAACAGCTCGTTCAAGATACTTTTGCCCAAATTGAAAAGCTGACTGGCTTCGAAAGAAAAGGTTTAATTTTACAATTATTAAGCCGATTAAAGCAGTTATGCAATCATCCAGCACTGTATTTGAAAGAATTTACCGGGGATGTATCAATTGGGCGTTCGACAAAGTTAGAGAAGCTGGATGAACTTGTCAGCGCTGTCCATCACCAGGGCGAAAGCTGTTTAATATTCACCCAATATATTGAGATGGGGAAGATGATCCAGAAAATGCTTGAAGAAAAATATGGATTTGATGTGCCATTTTTAAATGGTAGTGTACCTAAAAGTGAACGGGATCTTATGATTGAACGCTTTCAAAAGCAAGAATTTCCAGTTTTTTTACTGTCATTAAAAGCTGGGGGGACGGGTCTGAACTTAACAGCCGCCAATCATGTGATCCATTATGATCGATGGTGGAATCCAGCAGTTGAAAATCAAGCAACTGACCGGGCATACCGCATTGGTCAGAAGCGTTTTGTTCAAGTTCATAAACTGATTTGTACAGGAACTTTAGAAGAGAAAATTGACGCCATGCTCGATCAAAAGCAAACGCTAAATGATCAGATTATCCAGAGCGAAGGCTGGTTAACAGAGCTTTCTACGGATGAGCTACGTGATTTAATTTTGCTTTCCTAAGCTTACTGTGTTGCACTGACTGCCCCTAAAGGAGTTATTTCCTTAGGGGTATTTTTAATTTTGTAACCGTTTACTAACAACACCTGGGGCATTTCTCTTATTTGTCATGTATGTCACACGCTCTCCATCCTTAATGAGGAAACAAGATAAGAACTTTAACAAGTCTCCCGCATGTACATCGTGTACGAATAATATTTTTTTCTCAAATTCAAGCTTATATTGTGGTGGTTGTTTCTTGATGTAGTGAAGAATGATTGGGGTATTTTTCTTAATTGGAAGTTTGTGATATGTTGAAATTTCAGGACGTTTAATCAGTTGAAGGGCGTCATAAAATGTCGGCTGATGGTTAATATTAATTTGATTTTCCCCCCTCTTAAAAAAATAAAGATATCTTTCTCTTTCTTTCAAATGATCAGCCTCCTTTCGCCTATATTTAAACTGCTAAAAATAAATGGTCAATCCGCTAGCCTCTGCAAAGCGCAGCAACCCCTAACCTTAAATTATAATTCGACGAAACATTGCACATTCCTCCCAGTTCTTAATACCCACATCAATATTTTTAAACTTTTTTTCGAGCTTGTCGAAATTTGTGGGTGACAGGTACCTTTGTCGAATTATGGAGGTGACAGGTACTCAAAAAATCCCCCAGCCGCTTTGCGGGTGGGGGATTTTTTGAAATTTTTTGATTTTGATTTTGATTTTTTGATTTTTTGATTTTTTGATTTTTTGATTTTTTGATTTTTTGATTTTGATTTTTTGATTTTGATTTTTTGATTTTGATTTTGATTTTTTGATTTTGGGATTTAATTTTTTCTCTCTTTCATTCTTCCTTTGTCCTTACCGTGAATTTACTTTGTGTAAGCATAAGGTTTATAAGCTTATTTTAACACCGATGCCTGGATTGCCAGTGGTAATCGGCTTGGTAGGTGAAGGTGCTGGGGCTTTAATGCCGCCACCGCCACCCGGAAGCTCAGGCTTAATGATTTTTCCTGGTTTTTCAGGGACTGGGTTCGGGTTGAATTTCCCTCCGTCTGGTGTTTCGCCAGTTTCCGGAGCTGTTTCACCTTCACCAAGTTTGAACAAGTCCAATGTTCTTACTGTTTTGTTTCCTGCAAGGTCTGTTGCTTCAAATGTAAATTGGTTAGGGCCCTCTTTTAGCTCTAATTCAATTTCTTCAATGACATGCTCGAAGCTTCTCATTTCATATGGAGCTTGGAACTCCTTGAAGAACAGCTCGTCTCCATCTAAATAGAAGCGAATTTCATCAAAATTATCAGCCACTCTCACATCAACAATCGGATTGTCAGCACCATGCTCGATATACTCGCTAGCAGGAGCGCCGATTACTTCAACTTCTGGAGCTGTTGCATCAACCATGATTGTGCGCTTGAATTTAGAAACATTCCCTGCAGAGTCAACTGCTTTCACTTCAAATGAAGGAACACCATCTTCAAAATGAAGCGTTGTATCGAATGTATACTCAGCTTTCTCTTCATTGTAAGTTAACTCTACGTCTTGTCCAGCAATCGTAAATTCGTCAATATCAGACTCATCTACTACCTTTCCGGTGAATTTAACATCATTTGTATTTACCGTACCTAATGCGTCTGGACTATCCAAATAAACCTCTGGCGCTTTTTTATCATGGTTCACTTCAGTTACCTCAGCCTCAACTGCTGTTTTGTTGCCAGCAAAATCATAAGACTCAACAGTTACTACGGAACCAACTTCTAATTCTTCACCAAATGCGTATTCACTTGCATCTCCAGCAAGAGGCTCATCAAGAACAGTCTCGCCATCTATTAAAATATCTAAATAGGATATGCCAGAACCGCCTTCATTAT
Organism: Cytobacillus horneckiae; assembly: GCF_002835735.1. Classification (GTDB taxonomy): domain Bacteria; phylum Bacillota; class Bacilli; order Bacillales; family Cytobacillaceae; genus Cytobacillus; species Cytobacillus horneckiae. The sequence continues at coordinate 198,793 of NZ_PISD01000030.1, forward strand.
CCTCAGCATTAATGCTTAATGCTGTATTATCCTCAACAACATCAAACGCCACTTCCGGTGCAATTGTATCGATTTTAACTGGAATCTTAACTGATTGCCACTCAGCATCAGGGAAGTCAATAACCGATTTAATTTCAAAATAATATTGACCATCGGCAGCTACCTTGTTTTTGATTTTCCCGTCCCATTTCCAACTAGGATTCAATTTATAATACGAACCGTTTCCACGATCATAATAGTCTTTACGCACTTCATTTTCGGTGCGCAGCTTTCTTAATTGCTTGCCGTCTTCATCAACGATATTGAATTCTACCTTTTTTGCATTTCGCAAGAAAGTAAGAGCTGGAATGAACGCTTCCTGAACTTTATCTCCATTTGGAGAAATTGCTATTTTATCCGCTTCAAATTTTCCGTTGATCGGATTATATCCTAAATAATTATAGCTGTCATTTTCCGCATAAACTGCTCCAGCCATACCGTAGAAAGAATCATCATCATACTTCAATCCATCCAAAATAGGCGCTTGATCCCAGTTGCCTTTAAAGCCAACATACGGAACAGATAATTGCGGATGTGTATCTGCTGAATCAGTTAATGTCACATAACCTTCAACAAAATATCCATTCGGGAATACTTCATCTACATCAACTGGAGTCGTCCAATCACCAGTGCGGCTAGGATCTACCACTTGAGCATTACTCACGTCTGCGACTACTGTGAATGTGACTGAACCTCCAGCTGGAACAGTAATTTCAGCTGAATCCTGACCATCAACAGTAACATTTACATTCAATAACCCTTGCGTTTCAAGCTCGTCTACTGCCCATCCTAATTCTCCATAGGCAGCAAAATCAGTTTGAATATTGGCTGCAGCATCATAGGTTACATCTTCGTCACTAAAGTTTTGAGCCTTTAAAGTGAATTCGAACTGATTGCCCACCTCTTTCAAAGCAACCTTTGCTTCATCCGTTTCGACTTCTGTGACTACAACAGGCGTTGAAAGAGCTGAATGAAGCTGCATAATTCCAGAGCCTTGACGACGTGGAGAATATGGCAGGTTCCATTCAAGTGAACTATTCACTGTTCCTTGATCGACAACAGGCTGAGCTGTATTCATCATAATATTTTTCGCAGTATACACACGATCATAGCCGATTAAATCAAAGTCCGCATCTACTCTTTGTAAAACAAGGGCTGCACCACCGGCAACGTGAGGAGCTGCCATAGATGTACCGCTCATCATTCCGTATTGTCCATTTTCTAAAGTAGAATATATTTGTCCACCTGGTGCTGTAATTTCCGGTTTGAAATCAAGGCTAGGCGTCACACCCCATGAAGTGAAATCACTCATTTTTCCGCCTTCAGGGTTTGGCGCTGTTGTTTTTTCACCTTCAAATGTAAAAGTCACTTTTTCACCACCACGAATAGCTGATACAATTTTGTCCCCATCATTCTTAAGCATGAATAATTGAGGAATTGTAATGCTTGGATCAGATGCCATGTTTACATAGCCATCTGCATTATTGTAAATAATTACTCCAACCGCTCCAGCAGCTTGTGCATTTACAGCCTTTTCAATAAACGTTAATCCTCCGCGTTGAACCATCGCATACTTTCCAGAAACATCTGAGAGTTCCTCAGGGTATCCTAAACCGCCATCAGCCACATCAAAAGTTTTTGTTTCAACATCATTTGGATGCTTGCTTCCAGCAGATAAGAATGGTGATTCACTAGATTCCCCGCCAAACTCTACTTTGACTGCATCAAGATCCATAAAATGATTTTCAATTGAAGCCACTTGAAGTGAATCATAAGAAATACCTGGTGCACCCACTACACCTACATCAGGGTTTTCAGAAGTGGGGTTAGCGAATCCATTGCCAAAGTGTGCAGAGTTACCCGCAGAAATTGACATTAAAATACCGTTTTCAACTGCTCTGCCAACCGCTTTATGCTCAGCTGAATCAGGAGATACAAAACTCGCTGGAGAACCTAAGCTCATGTTCAGCACGTCTGCACCAAGAACGATTGCGTCATCAATTGCCTTTACATAAATATCACCATATGTTGAGCGAAAGTTTGGATCATTGCCAAAAACCTTTAATCCTAAAATTTGCGCTTCAGGTGCGACACCCTTAATACCGCCGTCATCTTCGTTTCCATTAGCTCCAACAGTGCCCGATACGTGCATGCCATGCATGTTGGCACCTGGTGCTACATCCTGGATAATGTCATTTTCGTCCATATAGTTATAGGCATATGGAACTTTTTCTGTATAGTATGAACCCGACAGGTCGCTATCTCTTTTAATGCGGTCGACCTTACTCTCTGTCAAATCCACTTCTGTTTCATCTGATAAAACCATATCTTGGTGACCTGGGTCAATACCCGTGTCAATCACGCCAACGACCATGCCATTCCCTTTATAGCCATAGTCTCTCCAAGCTTCTTGCGCTTGTACTAATTCTTTACTGTAAACCATATCTGGCGCTTCTTCAGGTCGCTCATATTCATTTACAACTTCAACCGAAGAGACATTTTTTATTTCTTTTACTTTTTCTATATCTCCGTACATCATTTCTGCACTGAAGCCATTCACAACCGTTGTAAAGCTTTCATGTTCTACCAATTTAACTTTGTTTTTCTTCACTTGGTTTTTTACTGCTTGCTGCTCCGCTAATTTTTCATTTGTGAGCTGCTTCTTTTTTGCCTCAGGCAATTCTTTATACATTTTCTTTTGTTTTTGGGCATACAGAATGGTTGGGTCACTCTTCATTTCAACGATGACACGAACAATATCTGTATTTTTATACTGCTTGTCCACCTCGCTTTTTTCAAGCTTCTGTAAAGTGGTCTGATTCTCTTTTGCTTTTGTATTCTCGACCTTGTTCGGCACTGCGGCTGAAACAGAACTTGAGAACACGAGCAGAAAAGCGATTAAAACGACTAGAATTCGGCTTTTCCTCACCATCCAACTCCCCTTTTTTATAATTCAGAATTTTTTTATTTCTATTTAAAGGTAACACAACCATTTTTTTAGTTTTAGAGTACTAAAGTACTGATTACCAAAATTTATGATAGGTCCTTTTATTTATTTTTAATCTTCTGATTTATTTACGCAAATTAGAGGCTATGCTGATTTAACGCATAAAATCAATAAGAAAATGCCAATGCACTTTTGCATCGGCAATAATGGGGAGAAAGATCGAGGATGTTAATTGATTTTCTATAATGAGGCTTTTGCGGGGATTGTCCTGAATGATGATAAATTATGAAAATGTCCTTAATCCTTCAGTATTTCTCTCATTGGAGTCTCGTGATTCATGGATATACATTTCCAATTGTATAACGCGATGATATAATTCATCCACACGCTGATTAGATCTACCAAGCATCTTTATTAGACTTTCCAGCAAGGACTCTGTCGCTTTCACTTCGACTGATTTCCCTTCCATCTCGTCTCATCTCCTCTTTTTTTAAAGATCGTTCAGGCATCTCTTTTCTTTTATTATCCAAAAACTGAACCTGCTCCGCTATCACTTCTGTCACGAAAACACGCTTTCTATCGCTATTATCGTAGGATCTAGTTTGAATCCTGCCTGTAATACCAATAAGAGACCCTTTTGTACAATACTGTGCAAGATTTTCAGCCGTTTTCCTCCACAATATACATTGAACGAAATCAGCCTCCTTTTCCCCGCTCTCATTGCGAAATTGCCGATTAACAGCCAGTATTACGTTCAACACAGATCGTCCATCCGGTGTACTTTTTAACTCAGGCTTACGCGTTAATCTCCCCACCAGAATCACTTGGTTAATCAAAGTCATTCCTCCTTTCTTTTAATAGCATAATGTCATGATCACTCGTTGTAAAAAAAGGATAATTGAATTTTCCACACCATTTATCACTAAAAAATGGACAATAAATTGTCAAAAATTGAATTTTCATATGTTTTTTTCTTATGAAAATTCAATTTTACATTATGCGACATATATTTTTCGACAAACTGGAAGTTTCCAGGAAAATTCGCTTTCTTATTTTCGTGTGATATAATTTTGGTAATCGACAGCGAATAAGAAAGGGAGGGGTAGCATGAAGACATTTAAGCTAGTGTCAATGCAGGTATGGGATGAGGATGAGCTTGTGGATATCACTCTTGAAGATGGCTTAATTATCAATAAAGAGGATGAGAAAAGCAGGTGGCTTCTCGAGGCCTTTATTGACAAGAAGTTTCTGTCTTTTTTTTCAAAGCTAGAGAAAAAAGGGCAAGAGGTCCCGCTACAGGTTGTCATTTCTAAAAAGGATAATGACCCTGCCCATTTTATGACAAAAATATCTTCAATTAATGAGTTTGTAGATCAAATGAGCGTGTTGTTTGAAGGTAAAATACGAAGCAAAAGAAATGAATTTGCCGAAGTGCTGTTAGGTGATTTAGTTTCGAAGGGATTGTCAGGAGACAAATTGTTGAATGAATTCAAAGGACAAATGAAGCGGGCGCATCGATTAGCTAGTGCAAAGAAATAAGCAGGTTGGCTACAGTGCTTTTTAAAGAAAAAAAAGGACAGGTTTGACCTGCCCTTTTTCTTTAATGATGGTTATTACATATTGTCATTATTCTCTTCATCTTCAAGAAGTGGATCATTTTCGTTCTTATTATCTTCATTCATTCCATCATCATCTTTGTTGATGTCATCTTGATCATTATCATAAACGTCGTTTCCGTCGTTCGTGCCGTTATTGCCGTTGTTTTGGTTATTATCTTCGACACCACCAGGCTCTTCGATCATGTCGTCATCTTCTGGAGGTGGCTCCTGATCATTCGCTCCACAACCTACAAGTAACATTGCGGATAAAGCTGATCCTCCAAGTATCTTTAAAAGATTTGATTTCACGTTAGAAAACTCCCTTCAAGTTTAATCTTTCTTAGGTCGACCATATCGGTCTCTTGATATCTTTCCCTAATCACCATACAACTTGCAAAAAGTCATCTTGAAATTTTTTCCGATTTTATGCTGCAGCATTACTATTAGCATTCACCTTGCATAAAAAAATAAACGTGAAATAGTCAATGTAATGGGATTGTTATCGAGCTGTAAAGTTCTTGTGAGGATTCTCTTTTCTGCAAAATTAAACATAAATTCAGCAATGCGGCTATAATAAAAACCGCCAAATTGATTGGCGGTTAAAGGTTTATTTTAGCGCAAACATGATTTCTGTTTCGCAGACAAGTTCTCCATCGACAGTAGCTATGCCTTTACCCTTGCCGATTGGTCCTTTTACACGGGTCATTTCCACTTCTAGACGAAGCTGATCTCCCGGTTTTACTTGTCTTTTAAAGCGGCATTTATCTATTCCTGTAAAGAATGCAAGGCGGCCGCGGTTTTCTTCTTTTTTGAGCATAGCAACTGCACCTACTTGAGCTAATGCCTCAACAATCAGTACGCCAGGCATAACTGGGTAGTCTGGAAAATGCCCATTAAAAAATTCTTCATTGGCGGTTACATTCTTTATGCCAATTGCTTTTTGACCTTCTTCCACTTCCAAGATTTTATCAACTAATAAAAAGGGATAACGATGAGGGATAATTTCTTTAATTTGTGTGATGTCTAACATTTTAGTACCTCCTACTAATAATAGGTATTACTTTCATTTATATTGTACTAAAAATATGAAAAAACGCAAAGTTTGATCTTCCATAATACAAAAAAGAAGGAGTCACATAGTTCTCCTTCTTTTCCTACTGTTTCTTAACGAGGTCAATAATATGCGACCAAGTTTCCTTTTTGAAGATGTCTGTAGCATTACCCTCTCCGATTACACCGTAGCCGAATGCTGCTCCCCCAATAATGCAGATGGCAAGCAAAACAATGACAATGATGATACGAAGCCAAATTGGAATGAGGCGGACACGAATGCGCTCTTTCGGTGACTTGGCCTCTTTGGCTGCAGATTTTTCCCTATTTAGTTTTTCTGTTCCCTTTGTTGATTGTTCTTGTTCGTTATTTAGTGACATATAATTTTTTCCCCTTTAACGGATTCCATTAATTAAACCCATCATTTGGTCAGCCATGGAAATAGATCGAGACTGGAATTGGTAGGAGCGCTGTATATTCATGATATCTGTCATTTCCTTACCCATGTCAACATTAGATTGTTCCAGCATGCCTTGAGATAATGCTATACCGTTGCTCATCTGGCCATTTAAATCTGTATAAATGTCAGCTGCTGTTACGTTTAAAGCCGCCAAATCATTAGGCAGCCCCAGCAGATTGCCTCCAACCTGTTCTAAAAACTGTGGCTTACGCACCAATGATATACCTAAATCGATTTCTTGTGAACCGCCATTGTTCAATTGCACTTGAAGACGTCCATTATCAAGTAATTTATAATTGCTTGCATCACCAGAAATAATAATAGGATTATTATTCTGATCGAGAACTGCATGTCCCTCACTTGTTACGAGCATATTCTCATTTTGCCCTGTTGGCGTCAAATAAAATGCGCCGTCTCTCGTAAACCTTAGAGAGGCACCATTCTCAGTTTGCTGAAGCACACGAAAGTATTGTCCTTCGGTTGTTAAGGCAAAATCCAACGGGCGGTTTGTCGTGTTAAGGCTTCCTAAGTCCGCTACCATTTGCGATTGGCCCAGCTTGGCACCAACCCCCTGTCTAATGCCTGCGGGGGTCATTCGATTAATTTCAGGGCTCTCATTAGGATGATTATTAAATTGCTGGACAAGCATTTCAGAAAAGCTCGTTTCTCTCCGCTTATAACCGGTTGTGCTCACATTCGAAAGATTATGGCTTGCGATATCCATTTGCTTTTGCAACTGTGATAAAGTGTTCGTTGCGGTGATCATTGTTCTATTCACTTAATCTCCCCCTTTTTCGGGATCTTCATTAACTTATTAGCCAATTCTGCCAACTTCATTTGCGACTTTCTCCATACTGCGGTCATATGCTTGCAGCACTTTTTGATTTGCCTCAAATGCGCGATAAGCTGTCATCATATCAGTCATTGTTCTGCTTGTATCTACATTCGATTGCTCAAGATATCCTTGCTGGAGCTTAAACTGAATATCTCCATTACCATAAGCAATTGGCAATGCACCATCCTCAGCTGCATAAAGGCCGTCCCCTTCTTTTACAAGACGATTTGCATCTTCAGCATAGGCAACACCTATTCTTGCTGTTTCTCCTCCAGAACCGGTCAATAATCCTTCTTCTGTAACCGTAAAGTCATCACTGGATAATTGAATCCGCTGACCGCCTTCATCAAGAACATAGAGCCCGCTGGCAGTCGTCAAAAACCCCTGTCCATCAAGAGTGAAATTACCATTTCTCGTATATCTCACGTCTCCTGTAGGGCCTGTTACAGTAAAAAATACAGAAGCATTTTCAGGTAGATTTCCATTAACTAAAGCTATATCAGTATCCATGCTGGTTTCCCGAATATCTCCTTGTGCAAATAACGGAACCGCTTCCTGCATGTACACACCTGTGCTAATGCTGCCGACAGTCGGATTTACTGGCAAACTTAACCCTTTTTTTGTTGGTATCGTTTGCTGATCATACCGCTTAAGCAGCATGTCCGAGAAGCTGCTCATTGCAGATTGATCAGCCTTGAAGCCCGGTGTATTGGCATTAGCCATATTATTTGTTAACATTTCTGTTCGTCTTTGCTGAGCAAGCATGCCTGATGCAACTGTATAAAATCCTCTGAACATGATGTTCACCCCTCATTTTCACTAGATATTCCATATAGTCTATATCGGAAAATAAAGCAATTTTTTTATAGCAGGAGAAACTGCCTCCTCATAAGGCCCTTTCTCTTTCAAACGCGTATATCAAAATATAGCTAAAAAAGGCTGGCCTAACAGAGATGCTCTATAAGGTCAGCCATATCTAGTTATGTTAGCTTAATTTACGTCTTGGCAGCTTATCAATATTATCAAGCATGATGCCAGTTCCAACCGCAACGCAATCCATTGGATTTTCTGCGATTAAGACAGGAACTTTAAGTTCTTCAGCAAGCAGCATGTCGATGCCATGAAGCAATGCTCCACCACCAGTTAAGATTACGCCGCGGTCAATAATATCTGCTGAAAGCTCAGGCGGTGTTCTTTCAAGGACGCTTTTTGCGGCATGAACAATTACATCTACAGGCTCTTTTAACGCTTGCTCGATTTCTTCAGAGTGAACAGTAATCGTTCTAGGAAGACCTGACACCATATCACGGCCTCTTATGTCCATACTTTCGTTTCTTAAGCCTGGGAACACCGTTGCGATGGAAGTTTTAATATCTTCAGCCGTTCTTTCCCCTATAAGGAGTTTGTACTCTTTCTTAATATACTGAAGGATTTCATTATCAAATTTATCTCCAGCCATTTTAATAGAAGATGAAGTAACGATATCACCCATTGAAAGTACAGCAACATCTGTTGTACCTCCACCGATATCTACAACCATATTTCCGCTTGGCTGAAAAATATCCATCCCAGCCCCGATCGCCGCAACTTTAGGTTCTTCTTCTAAGTAAACTTTCTTTCCGCCGCTTTTCTCAGCCGCTTCTTTAATTGCTTTCTGTTCTACACTTGTTACGTTAGTTGGGCAGCAAATTAAAATGCGTGGCTTTGATAGAAAGCCCTTTACATTCAATTTATCTATAAAATGCTTTAACATTGCCTCAGTGACGTCAAAATCAGCAATGACTCCATCCTTTAACGGACGAATGGCTATAATATTCCCAGGTGTACGTCCAACCATACGGCGAGCTTCTTCACCTACAGCCAGTACTTTATTAGTGTTTTTATCAATCGCTACAACAGATGGCTCATTTAGTACGATTCCACGTCCCTTTACGTGAATCAGCACATTGGCAGTCCCTAAATCAATCCCAATATCCCTAGCAAACATTTTCTTTCTGTTCCTCCTCGCAACTTTTCGATAACACCATATGCTGCTTATGATTAATTAAGCGAATTTACTTATTCAAGGCATAAGTAATTAGAATCGCTCAAGCTTTGCATACAAGAGGTCTCTCTTGTTAATTACCAGCAAACGACGTCTCTATTTTACGCTTCCGCATTGATTTCTTTAACATGCAAAATCTTTTCTCACGAATGAGAAAAGATGTATTTATGTATCAGTTGCCTCCACGTCATTATAGCAAATCAAGTTCATTATCCTAATTTTATATTTTAGCACAACTATGAAGGAATAAGTAACTATTTGTCAAAATAATTGTGACATTTTAAGGATATTTGACTTATGTTGTTAGACCTTGTCGTTTTTCACTTCAACTCTGTATGATTTTGCATAGCAAACGGGCAGTTTTTTTTGAATTTCTAAAAACTGCCCGCTTGACTATAAAATAAATTATCGAGTTACAATTTATAGCCCGCTGAACGCTTAAGTTTTGAATGAAGTGAATGTATTCAATTCTTTCTTTTCTTAAGGATAGAGAGGCTATCCGAAGCGCTTTTCGCATTTTATTATTTGATGGGTTCTTCCTCAAGCTCTTCTTTTTTGTATTTCATTTTTGTTGCTTCTCCTCCACGCAAATGTCGGATTGATTTATGGTAATCTAATATTTCCTTTACTTCATTTGCCAGGTCAGGATTAATCTCAGGAAGTCTTTCTGTTAAATCTTTATGGACTGTACTTTTGGATACGCCAAACTCCTTCGCGATTACGCGAACTGTTTTTCTCGTCTCCACGATATACTTTCCAATCTTGATAGTTCTCTCTTTGATGTAATCGTGCACACCACTCGCCCTCCCTAAATTGGATGTTGAGAAGTGTGAAATGAGACTCGCTTTTAACTTTGTCTTATAGTGTGTGCCGTACAAAAAACAAATAACTCGTACGGTAGAAAGAAGAACTTTCTTACCTGCTATATTTAAACATGTCCTAAGGATAATTCACTATTACTTCATAAAACGATCCCTCACCTCAAACATTCTCTTTGTAAGGTTTGTAACAGTTTATTAGCTTGGGTCAGATTATATGCACAAAAAACAGAAGTGGGACAGTTTATTTTGGTTATTTTTTAGAAAATTCATATTTTTATAAACCGCACCTTAAGTCTTATGAAAAAAGGATGAAAATATGCTTATTTTCCATTCTTTTTTATAGTTCTTTTTCCTTCTTTTTCGACATATTTTTCAATGGAGGTAGAATGGAATTTATCTTATTCTCTTCAATATAAATCATTGTGCCTGATAATTGGATTTTTATTGGCGGTTCATAACGCCCTTCATCCTATACTATAGGAAAAAGGATTCTTTAATTCACTTCACCTTTACATCTCTTTTTGCCTATTGTTGTTTTTTCGTCTCCTGAATTAAACTGAATCAGAATTCACATCATTACATAATCATGGTTATACATCTATAATTTTCCAATAAATTGAAGGGGTCAATATGGGTAAAATGATTAAACCACGTAAAGAAAGATTGATGGAAGCAAGAAAAAAAAGACAAAAGGCAAGGCACCGGAAGCTCGCTGGTATAGCTTTTGCAGCCGCAATTATTGCTGGCTGCTTCATTACATTTGGCGGAAATATGACAGAGGCTGCATACATTGTGAAGGAGGATGATACCCTTTATCGCATCGCTAAAAATCATGCTGTTTCTGTTAATGAAATAAAGGAACTTAACCAATTGTCTGATGACAAAATTTTTGCCGGACAAAGTCTTGAAGTTCCATCAGTTGAGTTCTATAAAAATTTAAAAAACAATGCAGCATTACATATCGTTTCTCCTGGTGAAACCCTTTGGGGAATCGCCTCACTCTATGATCTATCTGTTGAAGACTTAAAGAGAATGAATCAGCTTGATAACGACATTGTCCTAGCAAATCAACGGTTAATCGTTATGGATGAGCTTTCATTAAAGAAAGCAAAAATAATCGGTGCAGCAGATGATCTCATTTTAGAATTCCAAAGCAATAACGAGTTCTTCGCCCTAAAAACGCCGTTTCACTCAGCAGCAAAGCTTCAAAGCTTAGCAGGGAAAGAACTGTTCATAACCTACAAAAACAACTCGCTCATCAGCATAAAACAGCAACATTCACCATAAACAACACACAACAAAAAGGAAATATCCTGCTAAACCACAACAGGATATTTCCCGAGAAATGTCGAAATATGGGGGTGACAGGCACCCCTATATTTCTTATTATGCGTCAGCAGATTCTGAAGAGTTTTCTGATTCAGTGTCTGTTTTTTTGTCAGTTTCTGGGTTTGTTTCTGGGTTAGTATCTGAGCCAGAGTCTGTTTCTGTGTCTGAACCTTTTTCAGTGTCTGTGCCTTCTTCTGCATCAGTTTTGCCTTCGTCGCTAGGGGCAGATTCTTCGTCTGTACCGCCTTCGATTTCAGTTGCATCATCAGCAGGCAGCTGTTCAGTTTTATCTTTAACTGTTTCAGATTTCTTCAATTCACTTAAAGACTTATTAAAGAAAGATTCTGGATTTACAGCAATTCCATCTTTACGTAGTTCAAAGTGAACGTGTACGCCCGCTTCTTCATTGATTAAGCTTTTTCCTGCAGTTGCAAGAGCCTGTCCTTGTTCTACTACATCACCTTCAGCTACGCTCATATCAGTAACTGATTGATAGCGGCTAACAATTCCTTCATCATGCTCAATCTCAATTACATTTCCTAATAGCGAATCTTCTTGAACTTTAGTGACAGTTCCACTTAATGAAGCACGAACTTCAAATGGCTCGCCATCCGGCATTGCAATATCAATACCTGTATTTGGATGATAAGTATTGTTGTAAAATACTAATGCCGCCTCTTGTTCAGCATCATCAGCTTCTAAATCATAAAATCCTTTTTGAATCACAGCAGTATCTGTTTTTTCAACCGGCATAACAAAATTTTCTAACGCTCTGTTCACCTCTAGTGCAGGCTCATCGTTTTTGCCTGGAACATCCGTGGCATTATAATCAAATTGGTCAGAATCTGTAGCACTGTTATTGCTGTTTTGGAACCAAAGAACCCCACTAAGTATGAGTGCTGCACTCGCGATGTAGATTGCTGGAAATACCCAGCGCTTTTTCATAAAACGTTTGAAACTAGAATCTTGAGAAGACTTTTTTTCTTCCTCTCTCATTTTTCATCACCTCTGCAATCAGTGTGAACAGATTACAGAAAATATATACATTTTCAAAAAAAATTTTTTGGTTTATTTTTTGCAATAGAAAAAGAAATATACACATTTTTGCAAAATAATTTCTTCCTTCCCATTAAAAATAAAAGAGAGGCTTTTTACAGCCCCTCTCTTCCTATTTCTTTGCTGTCATTTTCGCAAGCATTGTGTCTGATTTCGATATTTCAACATCTTTATAATAATGGGAGACAATCTCCGTATAATTTTTCCCTTCTGCCGCCATACCATTTGCGCCATATTGGCTCATACCTACGCCATGACCATAGCCCTTCGTCCTTATAACAATCTGGTCGCCGTTTCGCTTCCACGTGAAGTCAGTTGATTTAAGATCGAGCTTCGTACGAATATCGGTGCCCTTAATAACTGTTCCATTTATATCCACCTGCCCTACACGATTGCCTGCCGTTTTCTCAATAAATTTCCCTATCTCATTTCCAGCAGGCACCTTTACGCCCAGCTTCTTTTCAAACTCGCCGATAGATATCACTTTTTCATCTGTGAACTTAGGCGTGTCTATATCCCACGGACTTTCTACGCTTTTCAAATATGGTGTTGCATTCGGCCATACTGATTCAGCATTCTCCGTGTACCCGTTGCTCGTTGAAAAAAATGCCGCTGTAATTGGATTACCATCATAAGTAAGAATCTGGCCGCTTGTAGCACGGACAGCCTCCTGAATACGAGCAAGCTTCCAATCATAATCGCCCTTCCACTGTTTCTTTAATTCTTCATTATTTTTAAACACTTGGTGGTTGGTAGAGTCTGTTACTATTGCTCCACTAGGTACATCTGAATCTTTTCCTTGCATCATATGCTGTATGATATAGGTTCGCGCAGCTAAAGCCTGCGCCTTGAGAGCTTCCTTTTCAAACTCTGCCGGCATTTCCGCTGCAACGACACCAACTAAATACTCCTCAAAAGGATGTGTCTCTACTTCCTTTGAATTCATGCGATAGACAGATACATCCATGCCCGGTTCCATCGAAGTCTGCGGAATGTTTTCATCTACCTTCTCTTTACTTTCGGCTTTTGGTTCACCGCTTGATTTTTCACCTGAAAACGGCAGAACAAGCATTGCAGGTATTAAAAGTGTGACGGCAAATAACAGTGATGCTACTACGACGAGTGGTTTGAATTTTGTCATGTGTTAGCCTCCATAATCAATCAGTCTCCTTCAATCTTATGGGGACAAAAAGGCAATTATGACAAATTTCTATATTAAAAATGGGGGCCTATACATTGAGCTTTTCATTTAAATAGGAGGAAATGATGAGCATATTTTTTGCTTTTTCCACAGTTTCTCATTTTAGTTGGACGGGGAGGCAAGTTTCTTCCTAGCTTTCATCGACTGGTTCTCTGTCACTTGGGCGCAGAGACGTGCTCTCTTCTTCCTTTCATCGACTGTTCTCTCTGTCACTTGGGCGCTGAGACGTGCTCTCTTCTTCCTTTCATCTGCTATTCTCTATCACTTGGGCGCTGAGATCTGCTCTCTTCTTCCTTTCATCCACTATTCTCTATCACTCGGGCGCTGAGATCTACTCTCTTCTTCCTTTCAGCGGCTATTCTCTATCACTTGGGCGCTGAGACGTGCTCTCTTCTTCCTTTCATCGACTGTTCTCTATAACTTGGGCTGAGAGACGTGCTCTTTCCTTCCTTTCAGCGGCTTCTCACACTCAATTGGAGGCTGAGACGTGCTCTTTCCTTCCTTTCACTGACTATTCTCGCTCCAACGGGTGCTATGATGCTTTTTTCCCTTGCACCGGCTTTTTGACTTCAAAGATCAGACTATTATGTATGGCATTCGTTCGCAACAGACTTCCATTAATGGCTGTTAGTTCAACTCCATTATCTTCACGATCAACGGTAAATAAAAAAACCGCAAAAATCAGTCGTCTGACTTTAGACGTGCTGCTTTTGCGGTCTGAATTCACTATGCATTTAAATCTGAAATATACTTCTTTTCTGTTGTTGTCTCTTCTTCCACTTCTGTTACTCGTTCGATATCAGCACCAATACCAGCTAATTTCTCATGGAAATTGACATAGCCGCGATCTAGATGCTTTAGTTCGGTAACACGGGTAACTCCGTCAGCAACAAGGCCTGTTAAAATTAACGCAGCGGCTGCACGAAGATCTGTCGCAGCAACTTCTGCACCTTGAAGATTTGATGGTCCATTCATTATAACTGAACGACCTTCAATTTTAATATCTGCATTCATACGGCGGAATTCTTCCACATGCATGAAGCGATTCTCAAATACTGTCTCAGTGATGACACTTGTGCCATTAGCATGAAGTAATAAAGCCATCATTTGAGATTGCATATCTGTAGGGAAACCAGGATGAGGCATTGTTTTAATATCTACTGCTTTTAATTGCTTCGGACCGATGACGCGAATGCCGTCAGCTTCTTCAATGAAAGTAACACCCATCTCTTCCATTTTTGCAATTAATGATGTTGAATGTTCAGCTACAGCACCTTTAACCAACACATCTCCGCCCGTGATCGCAGCTGCTACCATAAATGTACCTGTTTCAATGCGGTCAGGAATAATATGATGCTCAGCTCCAAATAGAACATCTACACCTTCGATACGAATCGTACCTGTTCCAGCTCCACGAACTTTAGCACCCATTTTATTAAGGAAATTAGCTAGATCAACAATTTCCGGTTCTTTTGCAACATTTTCGATAACTGTTGTACCGTTTGCAAGGGTAGCTGCCATCATAATGTTTTCCGTAGCACCTACGCTAGGAAAATCAAGATAAATTTTTGCTCCATGTAAGCGGCCTTCTGGTGCTTCCGCTTCGATAAAACCGTTTCCAACTTTAACAGTTGCGCCCATTGCTTCAAAACCTTTAAGATGTTGATCGATTGGGCGTGAGCCGATTGCACAGCCTCCAGGTAATGCAACTCTCGCTCTTCCATTTCGTGCTAAAAGTGAACCCATTACTAAAACAGAAGCACGCATTTTACGCACATATTCAAAAGGCGCTTCTACTTTTAACTCTCTAGATGCATCAACGATTACTGTATTATTGTCAAACCCCACTTCGGCGTTTAAAAAACGTAATACTTCATTAATTGTATATACATCGGAGAGAGTTGGGACATCACGAATTACGCTTTTTCCATCACTTGCTAATAATGTTGCAGCGATTACCGGTAAAACAGCATTTTTTGCACCTTCAACTTTGACTGTACCGCTTAACCGATTTCCGCCGCGGACGATGATTTTTTCCAAAGTGTATTCCCCTCCGCGTCCATTTTCTCTATATTAATATTCAATCGTAATGATGGGTGTGCCGATAACTATAGTTGTCTTAGCGCCCAACCCTTCTTTTCTTAAACCAATTTGCAAATTCATATCCTCGCCATTCGTCCGAATAGACTCTTTAAACTTCGGTGTGTAGGCAGATGTTGACATAAAATGCTCTTCTTTTAATGCTTCTATCTCTTTCGCATTAAATGCTGTTAATAGCTCTTTCATTTTTAAAGGCATAGACTCACTCATCTTACCACTGAAATCACCTATGATACAAGAGAAAATTCTGGGATTTCCACGAAAAATGTCGACTATACGGCCTTCTAATTTTTCACCCAATTTCTCTTGCTCCTTCTCCTCTAAATCAGCACCGTTTGCCTCATAAATTAAATACGTTTGTACTTCATCATTTATGGGGGTTGAAAGAATTTTTATTGATTCCGTCATTGATCCATTTTCACGTAAAACACCTACAGCCTCATATTGTTCAGCAGTATCCTGGACTGTCCATTCCCATGTAGAAAATGTCTGTTTTACCTCATTAGTATATGCTTTTACCTCATGAAGGGTTTTTAAATCTTCCACATTTTCCCTTGCATGGATAGACCATTCTTGAATCAAAATATTCTCGTCATGTAATACTTGCGCCAATTCAAAAAGAGTAAGATCTGATTGTGCTGCATTCGATTGATTGCCGAAGTAAATCAAAGTGATTCCGACAATGCCAATTATGGATAATAAAAATGAATTTTTTTTCATTTTTTTCTCCCTCCCTTAGTACCATTGTTACCAAAGAGGGGATGCTCATACTTGGGAATTGTCGTCACATTTAGACAATCTCTCTACCGTGTCCAACTTTGAAAAATCCTTCACAAAAAATATGTATGAATTCCCAAATTTTCAACAGCAACACAATGCATTGTACTCAAAATTCCTATAAAAGAAAACATGTACGAAGACCTATATTTGCTACAAAATCACATTCTGAAAAATAAGAGGTAACTGTTGGGACCAAAGAAGATAATCCAGGAAGAAGTTGCTAACTGTTGAACCGATGACAATCGATAGCAAAATGTATAGCAGCCTTGCCTGCACCACATGATTTGGCTTGATCAGTTTATCAATTCTTAATGCCTGAAGCGCCCACCATGAGAGAGCAATAAATACTAAATGAGATAAGATGCTCATCAGGGCTTCATGACCAAAACTTGCGATCACATGACCACTCCTTATCTTGTCTTAACATCACTCTTATTTTATCCTACGTTCATCGAGAAAGAAAGCGTACATATCTCACTCCTTTTGACGTAACTGACATGTAAAAGGTTTCACAAAAACTTATTTTCGGAATTATTAATTTTTATCAAAAAATCCCTTGCTTGTTTTCACTTTCTTCCGCAGCAAAAAAGAAGGGACGCATCCCTCCTCCTATACCCGTTTTCTATTGAATAAAATCATTAAATGATAAAAAGTTCCCATGTAGAAAATCAAATGCAATATTCGGAAATACCCCTAATATGACTGTTACCGCTACACATAAACTGATAACTATAACTGCAGGTGGAGAAAAGCTAATTTTCGTTTCTTGCTGAGGCTGCCTAAAGAATACGGCAGCGAGCACCCGGAAATAGTAAATGTACGAGATGACAGTTGTCGCAATTAGTAAGCTAGCAAGAATATAATGGGTCGGCTCTGTACTTAAAGCACCCATGAAAATATTTAACTTTCCTATAAATCCTGAAGTACCAGGTATACCAGCAAGTGATAAAAAGAGTATAGCCAGGCTGACAGCTAAAAATGGCGAGCTTCGATAGAGCCCTGCAAATTCATTTATTTGTACCTTTTTAGCCTTCCATGCAGCTACTTGAATAATGGCAAACACACCTAGCGTCATAAAGAGATATGCTCCTAAGTAAAACCATAATGTTTCAATCATAAATGGCGAGAACGCGGTGACTGCAACTAGCAGATAGCCGGCATGTGCAATACTTGAGTATGCAAGCATCCTTTTTATATTGCTCTGCCTCAGCGCGACAATATTACCGATTAACATGGTTGCACCTGCGATAACGGCGAGATAATTTTGCAGGCTTAATATTAAAGAGTTATTGCCTGAAAGATCTGGCACTTGGAAGAACACGCCGATAAATATCCTAATGATAATAATAAAACCCGCAGTTTTAGATACTACACTTAAAAACGCAGTAACTGGCAACGGCGCTCCTTCATATACATCAGGTGCCCACATATGGAACGGCACCGCTGATATTTTAAATGCAAGCCCTACTACAATCATAAGAAATGCCAGTGCAAGCAAAAATAAATGTTGCTGCTGATCAATGGCTCCAAGCGCTGCAGCCATTTCTTTTATATTGGTTGTACCTGATATCCCATACACATAACTCATACCAAACAATGTAATTGCAGTAGCAATTGCGCCGTTAATTACATATTTCATTGCCGATTCATTGGATGGCAGATAATTCTTCCTCATCCCAACTAAAATGTACGAAGAGATTGAGAGCAATTCCAAGCCAACAAATAAGGTAATTAAATCACCGCTTGAAGACATCACCATTACCCCGAGAAGTGCGGTGAGAAATAAATAGTAAAATTCTCCGCGGTATTCTTCAAGCTTCTCTTCCGGCTCGTAGGAAATAGCCAGAAGCATGGCAAGCGCGGCTCCGATAAGCAGCAATATCTTAAATGCAATCGCAAAGGAATCGAGCCTAAACGTGTCATACAGTATCGATACCGGGGTATCTCCGATTAAAGTAAATACTGTGATTAATGCGGCAATAATACTTGCAAAACTTAGCCACCCTAGTAGTTTCCGATTAAAAGATCGCGGCAGAAATAAATCCAGCAAGGAAAGCACGGCTACTACGCCAAGGATGATGAATTCCGGTGTCATTGCGCTCCAACGATACGATAATAATGTCTCAAGATCCATCCCTCATCACCCTCCTAACCCAATCACGATAGTTTCAATTGTATTTGTTAATCCGCTGGCTATTAAATCCGGGTATACCCCAATGGCTACAATCAAACAGACAAGAATGACAGCCGGTATTTTTTCAATCGTCTCCATATCCTTCACTTTATTAGTTGTTTTTCCTTCTCCAAATGTAATCGACAATACCGCTCTCAGTAAGTAGACAGCTGTCAATATTATGCCGAGGCATCCGACGGCTGCCAGTATAGGCATCGACTTGAATAATCCTAAAAATGACATAAACTCTGCGATAAAGCCGGACATCCCTGGAAGTCCCAATGAACCGAGCGCTCCCACAAGCAAGAATCCAGCAGTAACTGGCATTGCCCTCGCCATACCGCCTAGTTCGGCAAGCTTGGTCGTTTCATATCTCTGATAGAAAATGCTAACGAGCCAGAACAATAATGCTGCTAATAAACCGTGAGAGACCACTTGGAAAATGGCTCCTTGCACCCCCGCACTATTTATTGCGCCAAGACCGATGAGTACGATCCCCATATGCGAAATAGAAGAATAGGCCAGCACCTTTTTAAAATCTGTCTGGATTAGTGCGAGAAAGGCGCCATATAACAGATTAATTACTCCGAGAATGGCAATCCATGTAGCTAATGATTGGAATTGTTCTGGAAAAAAGCCAATTCCAAACTTTATTAAACCGTATGCACCAATTTTCAATAGAATCCCGGCATGCAGCATAACAATGGACGGCGGTGCTTCCACATGGACGCGTACCATCCAGCTATGCAATGGAAAGATTGGTAGCTTGACTCCAAAAGCAATAATTAAAGCGATAAGCAGCGTCATTTTCGTCGACTCTGATAAAATAGCCTTGTTGCTCAGAATGGACATTAATGCCTCAATATTTGTTGTGCCTATCTTGGCAAACAGAAACATAATGACAATAAGCAATATAGCTGAGCCTATGCCGTTATAAATTAAAAAGCTGAGCGCAGCTTTTTCCTTTTCAGCATATCCCCATTTTCCAATAAGGAAGAATGTTGGAATCAGTGTAATTTCAAAAAAGATAAAAAATAGGATAAGGTTGCCTGCTGCAAATACGCCAAACATCCCTATTTGCAGTAGCAGGAAAAGAATAAAGTAGCCTTTCCATTCCTTTTTTATATGAATGGATGCGATGGCAGCTAGTGTAGAAAGCAGCGCGGTCAACACGAGCATCAAAATCGAAAAGCCATCGGCTCTCAGCTCATAATTGACGGAATAGACCGAATTAAACACTTCTGGATTCGCAAACTGCATCCAGCTCACTTTTTCAGCGAAGTCACTTAATTTAGCACCTAATTGAAATGCAATATAAAGATAAAGTGTCAATATCAGCGCAGGTATTGTGGCAAGCACACCAATGAGCTTAATTGCCGACTCCTTTGTTTTCGGAGTAAAAGCTAATACTAAAATACCTAATAATGGGGAGAACACGATTAAAGTTAGCAAGTATGGAAATGTCATTATAAGTACCCCCCTGTCAACGCAAGAACTATGACTAGTACTGCTAATCCTAAAAAGGCGACTGTTCCGTATGTCTGTACCTGCCCGTCCTGCATTCTTGATCCTAGCTTCGATAAACCTGTTATGAAGGCTGTGATTAACTTAATTAACCCTTCGACGATAATGACTTCAAACAATCGAGCGACTCGACTAAGAATGGATGCAGCTTTTACTACAGTAAAATGATAAAACTCATCGATATAATATTTTTTATTTACGAGCTGATAAGCATATGGCGCTCTTGAAGAAAGCCAGTCTCTAGAAAGAGACTTTCTGCTGTATATTAACCAAGCCAATGCAATTCCAAGTAATGAAACGGCAGTAGCCAATCCCATTATCCAAATTGGGCCTTCAATATGTCCGTGACCGAGAGCCGCATTTCCGTCTGTGAGCCAATCGCCGAGAAAGGATCCAAACCACGGGGTATTGATATATCCTGCGAAGATAGCTAAAAAGGCGAGTACCCACATCGGTACCGTCATTACATTTGGTGATTCCTTCACATGATTTGTATCACCTCTTGCCTCTCCACCGAAAACAAGAAAGAACAGCCTAAACATATAGAATGCGGTCATGAATGCAGCGATGATTGCGAGCAAGAATAGAATGGTATGACCATGAACCCATGTTGCCACTAAAATTTCATCCTTGCTAAAAAAACCTGATAATAATGGAACACCGCTTATGGCTAATGTTCCGATTAAAAATAAAGGACCTGTCAGCCTTAATTTTTTCCATAACCCGCCCATTTTCTCAATGTCCTGCGTATGAACCGCGTGAATTACGCTGCCAGCAGCAAGGAATAACAATGCTTTAAAAAATGCGTGTGTAGTTAAGTGGAAAACACCGGCAACATAGCCAGCCGATCCTAATGCAAGCATCATAAAACCTAACTGACTAACCGTGGAATAAGCAAGTACTCTCTTAATATCCTTTTGCACAAGGCCGATGCTGGCTGCAAAAATGGCGGTAAATGCCCCAACGATCGCAACTGTCATTAATGCCGCCTCACTTGCCGCAAATACCGGGAACATTGTGGCGACTAAATATACGCCGGCTGCCACCATCGTTGCTGCGTGAATAAGGGCTGATACAGGTGTCGGTCCTTCCATTGCGTCCGGCAACCAGCTATGAAGAGGAAATTGCCCAGATTTACCGACTGCACCAATGAAAATAAGTATCGCCGTTAACGTAATCATTTCCGAAGAAATAGTACCAGCGGACACTGAAGCAAATATTTCATCATATTCGAAGCTTCCAACCTGCCAGAATAAGAGAATCATGCCAATAAAGAGAGCCACATCGCCAATCCTTGTCATAATGAAGGCTTTCTTTGCTGCAGCTTTTGCTTCCTCTTTATAAAAATAAAAGCCAATTAATAAAAACGAACCTACACCTACAAGCTCCCAGAAAATATATGTTTGCAATAAGTTGGGTGATAGAACAAGTCCAAGCATGGCGAACGTAAATAATCCTAAGTAACTATAAAAAACTGATATCCGTTCATCTCCCTGCATATAGCCTTTCGAATACATATGTACAAGGAAACTGACAAGCGAGACAATGACTAGCATCAGTGCATTTAATTGATTCACTTCAAATCCCGCTGTTAACGTAGCATCCCCTATCGTTAGCCAAGTGGCTTCTGCCTTGTATGTAGGGTTCTCAAAACGAGCGACGAGCACCAACAAGGAAACTATGAAACTGGCAAATGTGAGAAGCATTCCGATATAAGGAGCTGCACTTCCCCATTTTTTACCGTAAACGATAAGCAATAAAAATGATAATAGCGGGAATAGCGGTATAATCCATGCGAATTCCATCATTTTTACGGGTCCCCTTTAATGAATACGCTAGGCATTAGCGTATGTTCTTTTAGCGAAAGATTAATGTTTTAATGCATCAAATTCATCTACATTTACAGTTTTGCGATTCCGATAGATGGCGATGAGAATCGCTAATCCGACTGCAACCTCTGCCGCAGCAACTGCAATGGCAAAAAGCGCAAATACTTGCCCGTCTATGGACGGCATCATCCCGAATTTACTAAATGCAACAAGATTGATGTTGCCTGCATTGAGCATTAACTCAATTGATATAAGGACGATGACTGTATTTCTTTTCGTTAATGCCCCATACAATCCGATGCAAAAAAGAACGAGAGCCAGTGTAAGATAAGCAGAAATCGGTACCGTACTCATTCTTTATCAGCCTCCTCTAGGTCATCCCGTTTTGCCAAAATGATTGCACCGATGAGTGCAACAAGTAGAATGACTGATGTAAGCTCAAACGGAATCACATATTTGGAATAAATCGCGAGTCCTATTTGCTCAGTATTATTTTCATGCAGTGTTGTTGCTTCTTGCGTAAATTCAACATTATATATGCCTAAGTAAAAGACAAGCCCGAAGCCTAAAATACTTAGGAAAATCAAGATTTTACGTATGCGTCCTGCTTTTGGTTCACTATTATCATTATGTCGCGTCAGCATGATTCCAAAGAGCATCATGATGGTAATCGCACCGGAATAGATGAGGATTTGAACAACAGCAATAAACTCGGCTGACAGCATAACATAAACGCCGGCGACGCTTATGAAAGTAAATACTAATGCAACAACCATATGAACAACCTTTGTCAGATTGAGCATCATCACACCGCCGACGATGGCGATGAGCGCCAATAGCATAAAAATGAGAAACTCGCCGCTCATGCCTTATTCTCCTTCCGCAAATTCTGATCGTTTTCATCCAGCCACTGTAAATCCTTGAATAGCTCATCTCTGCTATATTCAGCCAGCTCAAAGTTATTCGTCATAATAATCGCTTCTGTTGGACAAACTTCCGTACATAAATCGCACAGAATGCAGATTTCAAAATTAATATCATAAGTTTCTATGATTTTCCCGCGCTTTTTTGGATCTGGATGTTTTTTTCCTGTAAGCGTTATACAATCTGTAGGGCAAATATTGGCACATTGGTTACAAACAATGCATTTTTCAGGATAAAATTTTTGTATACCACGAAAGCGATCAGGTAATGGCAACGGCTCATTAGGATAATCATATGTTAGCTTTTTTTTCGTTAAATTTTTCAAGGTATATGTTAAGCCTTTTGCTAAACCAAGCATCATTTTCCATCCCTTCTTGTTTAGAAAACCTGGTGTTCGCCAAGCCCTTTCGGCGAATGCCTTAGGCCTCCTTGCGATCATTTCAGAAAAGTTTACATATCTGATTAGCTAAAAGATGTTTAATAGCTCTTTAAGAAGTGCTGTTAAGAATATGTTTGCCAGTGCAACCGGCAACAGCACCTTCCAGCCAAACTCCATCAATTGGTCTGCCCGAATCCTTGGAAAAGTGACACGGAACCAGACAAGAACGAAGATGACAACTATAAACTTTAAGGCAAACCAGACTGCCCCTGGAATAAACCCTAAAAACGGAAGCGGCAGCCATCCCCCTAGGAAAATAACTGTAATAAGCGCAGACATTGCGAACATATACACATATTCAGCTAACATAAAGAACGCCCATCTAAATCCTGTATATTCTACGAAATAGCCGGCAACAAGCTCCGATTCCGCCTCAGCTAAATCAAATGGGACTCTGTTAAGCTCGGCAACAGCGGCGATAAAGAAAACAACAAAAGCAATCGGCTGCCATAATATAAACCAGCCACTTTCCTGCGCAGCGACGATTTCATTCAGATTCATACTGCCTGTTAAAAGAATGATGCCGATGACAGACATAACGAGCGGTATTTCGTAGGAAATCATTTGTGCGGCGGCCCTCATGCCGCCCATTAATGCATATTTATTGTTCGATGCCCACCCTGCGGTGACAATGCCGACGGTTGTTAAACCTGAGATCGCAATGTAATAGAGCAGCCCAACGCCGATATCCGCAAATTGAAAGCGGTCCGTAAATGGAATGACTGCCAGTACCATGAAGGCCGGCGCAAACGCAATCATTGGTGCTAAAATAAACAGCGGTTTATCGGCGATTTTAGGCATGGTGTCTTCTTTTATTAAAAGCTTTAGAACATCGGCGACGGTCTGCAGCAACCCCCAGCGACCGCCAACTTGATTAGGACCATGTCTAAGCTGCATAAACCCCATCACTTTACGTTCTGCCAAAATCGCATAAGTGACAAACCCTAAAACAGCAAATAATAGGATGAGTGCGAGAGCAAAGAAGATGGCAAAGTTCAGCCAGCCTGCTTCTGACGTTAATAATCCTTGAATCATCAGCCATCCACCTCCCCTAGTACAATATCAATCGCACCTAGTATCGCAATCAGGTTTGCCATATTTTGACCGACAAGCAGCTTTGGCAGAATTTGCAGATTATAGAAAGAAGGCCTTCTAAACTTCAAGCGATACGGTTCTTTTTTTCCATCACTGGCTATAAAGCAGCCAATCTCACCACGCGGAGATTCGATTCTAACGAAGGCCTCACCTTGCGGCGGCTTAATAATCTTAGGTACTTTCCCTATCATATCGCCTTGTGCCGGAATCTGATCTGCAGCCTGTTCCAGTATCTTTAAGGATTCCTCTATTTCTTGCAAGCGAACCTGGTATCTGGCCCACGCATCCCCTGTCTCTGCAGTGATAGAATCAAATTCAAAGCGGTCATAGATGGAATAAGGCTCATCCTTGCGCAAATCCCATTTCACACCGGTGCAACGCAGATTGGCGCCGCTCAATGAATAATTTAATGCCTCTTCCTTTGTATACACCCCTATGCCTTTTACGCGATTTAGGAAGATTTCATTGCCGGTGACAAGCTGATCATAACCCTTCAGCTGTTCACGCATATAAGGAACGAACTCTTTTACTTTTTCAATCCACCCCTCAGGCGCATCCCATTTTACTCCCCCCACGCGCATATAGTTGAAAGTTAAACGTCCGCCGGAGATTTCGTTAAGCAAGTTAATAATCATTTCCCGTTCTCTAAAGGCATAAAGAAATGGGCTTGTAGCACCTAGGTCAAGCAAGTAAGTCCCCCACCATACGAGATGGCTGGCAATGCGGCCAAGCTCCATCGTTATTACTCTTAAATACTCTGCTCGTTCCGGTATTTCGATGTTCATCATCGTTTCAACTGCATGGCAGAGAACATAGTTATTTGTCATTGCTGCTAAATAGTCCATGCGGTCCGTGTAAGGGATAATCTGTGTAAATTGGAGATTTTCAGCCAGCTTTTCTGTACCGCGATGAAGATAGCCAATGACAGGTGTAGCTTCTATGATCATTTCTCCATCTAACTTCAACACGAGCCGAAAAACGCCATGTGTACTCGGATGCTGCGGTCCAACATTTAAGAGCATCTCTTCTGTTCTAATCATTGGGCTACACCTCCACATCATAAGGTTCATAATCTTTGCGGAGCGGATAACCAACCCAATCCTCACCAAGCATGATGCGATGCAAATTAGGATGACCCTTGAAGCGAATCCCGAGCAGATCATAAGCTTCGCATTCCGGCCAATTCGCCCCCGCCCATAGCGGTGCAATTGAATCAATTACCGGATCTTCACGATCGATTTTCACCTTTAATGCTACTGATTGTTTATTTTTATAGGAGTATAAATGCGTGTAAATTTCCATATGTGTTTGAAAATCTGTGCCATGAAGCTCTGATAAGAAGTCAAACCCTAATTGCTCATTATATTTAAAAAACTCTGCCAGCTTATAGTATGTTTCCGGCTTGGCTACTATAGTGGGGACATCCTTGCTTAGCCTATTAATATAAGACGCTTCCAGCATCTCACTTCCAAAATGGCTTTCTATAATTTTTATATATTTTTCTAATATTGGCTGGTTTGGTGAAGGCTTAATATCCTCAGGTTCCGTTTGACTTTCTGCTTTCGCACCGCCTCCTGATTTCATTTTCGCTTTCGCAGCGGCGGCGGCTTTCGCTTTGGCGGCTGCAATTGCTTTTGCCTTTTCCTTCTCAAGGTCGCCTGCGCCTGATTGCTTCGCTTTAGCTGCTGCGGCGGCCTTTGCTTTCGCTGCGGCGGCAGCTTTCGCTTTGGCTATATCTAGTGGGTCAGTTTTTGTGGAGGCTGGGTCTTCTTCTTTCGATGCTGCTTCTTTAGCTTCCTTTTTCGCTAATGCGGCGGCTTTTGCTTTGGCGGCTGCGGCGGCCTTTTGTTTGGCAATATCTAGAGGTTCGGCTTCTGTGGAGGCTGGGTTTTCTTCTTTCGATGCTGCTTCTTTAGCTTTCTTTTTCGCTAATGCGGCGGCTTTTGCTTTAGCGGCTGCGGCGGCCTTTTGTTTGGCAATATCTAGAGGTTCGGCTTCTGTGGAGGCTGAGTCTTCTTCTTTCGATGCTGCTTCTTTAGCTTTCTTTTTCGCCAGCGCAGCGGCTTTTGCTTTGGCGGCGGCTTCTTTCTTTAATTGTTCTACATCCTTTTGATCCATTGGTTAAATCACCCTCTTTCCAGTCTTTGCCTCATAACGGATTTTCTCCTTTAGCTTGTTTACTCCGTATATTAAAGCTGCTGGATTAGGCGGACAGCCCGGTATGTAAATGTCAACAGGTACAACTTGATCTACACCCTTTACAACCGAATAGGATTTCACATAGGGTCCGCCTGCTGTTGCACAGGAGCCCATTGCGATGACCCATTTTGGCTCGGGCATTTGATCATAAAGTCTTCTTATGACTGGCGCCATTTTTTTCGTCACCGTGCCTGAGACAATCATGACATCTGATTGGCGTGGCGACGTTCTGAAAAAAGATCCAAAACGGTCCAAATCATAATGCGAAGACCCAACACCCATCATTTCAATCGCACAGCATGCAAGGCCAAACGTCATCGGCCATAACGAATTGCTTCTCGCCCATCCTTTTAATTGTTCTAACGTCGACATAAAGACATTACGTTGGATTTCTGCCATTTCTTCCTGAGTAATATTCTCCAATTTCAAGTCCATTTTAGCACCTTCTTTTTCCAAGCGTAGATGAGGCCAATTAAAAGCATAAAAACAAAAATAAGCATTTCAATTAAGGCAAAAATACCAAGCTTCTCATATGCGACCGCCCATGGGTATAAAAAGACAGTCTCGACATCGAAAATAACAAAGAGAAGTGCAAACATATAATAGCGAACAGTAAACTGAACTCTGGAATCATGAAATGGATCAATTCCACTTTCATAAGTTGTATACTTATTCTCATTAGGCTTATAAGGGCGCAGCAGCTTACCTAAAAACAGAGCAACAACTGGCAATAAAATTCCTAAACTCAGGAAGGCTAGCACAATCAAATAGTTATTTTGATATACATTCCAAAGATCCAAAATCATCCCCCCACGGTTGTTTAAACTATTCTAAATATTAAAAATGTAATCGCATTCATTATAGCATTATTACCGAATGCTGTCGATAACATCAGCCTTATTTTGGCAAATGAACATATTGCCTTATTAGAACTATATGAATTGTTGTCCAAGATATTTCTAAAATGGTGAATTTGGGGTGACTTTCTTTGGTGACTGTAGCAAGATGGTTTAGTGGCTAAGCATTTATAATGGCAATAATCGTTTAGTATTACGAATGATTCTTCATTAATTTTGTTAATTAAAATGACAGAATCGCTCCAAATGAGGCAGAGGGTATATTTGCTGTTTAAAGTGACGGGCTTTCGATTTTTCCCTTGGTCGTCACTTTATTTGTGGTTTAAGTGGCGATATTTCTCTTTTTCTCCTTGTTCATCACTTTATTCACTCGTTTATAATGACGGTCCTACTCCCGTTACTCCTTACGCATCGTTAAATATCCATTTTAGAAGTTAACGCTTCTATAGTAAGCTTGGTTCGCTTAAAATATAAAAACCCCCTCAAGCTCGCACTTAAGGGGGGTACTTTATTAAATATTTCTCTCCGAAACATTGATTCGATTCATTGCACGTTGAAGTGCAAGTTCAGCGCGTTTGAAGTCAACGTTTTCACGTTTTTGCTCGTTCAGACGCTGTTCTGCACGATCTTTTGCACGCTTAGCGCGATCGAGATCAATATCTCCGGATTGTTCAGCAGATTGCGCTAAAATCGTTACTTGGTCCGGACGTACTTCTAGAAAACCACCGTTGACAGCAATCAAATCAGTTTGATTTGCTTTTTTCAAACGGACAGCTCCAATTTGTAACGGTGCAACCATAGGGACGTGGCCTGCTAAAATACCAAGCTCTCCACTTTCAGCTTTCGTACTTATCATTTCCACATCTGACTCATACACCGGGCCATCGGGAGTAACAACACTGACTTTAATCGTCTTCATTTTTTACCCTCCTGGTCCAGAATTAAACCTCTACGCCCATTTTCTTAGCAGCTTCAATAACTTCTTCGATACGGCCAACTAGACGGAATGCATCCTCTGGAAGGTGGTCATATTTACCGTCAAGAATTTCTTTAAAGCCTTTAACTGTTTCTTGTACAGGTACATAAGAACCTGGTTGACCAGTGAACTGTTCAGCCACGTGGAAGTTTTGAGATAAGAAGTTTTGGATACGACGAGCACGTGCTACTAATAGCTTGTCTTCGTCACCAAGCTCATCCATACCTAGGATGGCAATGATATCTTGTAATTCTCTATAACGCTGTAATGTTTGTTGAACAGAACGAGCAACATCATAATGCTCTTCTCCAACTATTTCTGGTGAAAGTGCACGAGAAGTTGATGCTAATGGATCCACGGCAGGGTAAATACCCATTTCAGAAAGCTTACGCTCAAGGTTTGTTGTAGCATCTAAGTGAGCGAAAGTTGTTGCAGGAGCCGGATCCGTATAGTCATCGGCTGGTACGTAAATTGCTTGGATAGATGTAACAGATCCTACGTTTGTAGAAGTGATACGCTCTTGCAATTTACCCATTTCAGTAGCAAGTGTCGGCTGGTAACCAACGGCAGATGGCATACGGCCTAGAAGGGCAGAAACCTCTGATCCTGCTTGAGTGAAACGGAAAATGTTATCCATGAAGAATAGAACGTCTTGTCCTTGCTCATCACGGAAGTACTCAGACATTGTTAAACCAGTTAGGGCAACACGCATACGTGCTCCAGGCGGCTCATTCATTTGTCCGAATACCATTGCCGTTTTCTTAATAACACCAGAATCAGTCATCTCATGGTAAAGGTCATTTCCTTCACGAGTACGCTCACCTACACCAGCGAATACTGAGATACCGCCGTGCTCTTGTGCGATGTTATTGATTAATTCCTGGATTAATACGGTTTTACCTACACCGGCACCACCGAATAGACCGATTTTACCACCTTTGATGTAAGGCGCAAGAAGGTCTACTACTTTAATTCCAGTTTCAAGAATTTCTACTTCTGTAGAAAGCTTTTCAAAAGTTGGTGCTTCTCTGTGGATTGAATCACGACGTACATCAGCCGGAAGGACTGGATCTAAGTCGATCGTTTCTCCTAATACGTTGAAAACACGGCCTAGAGTGACATCACCAACTGGTACAGAAATCGCTGCACCTGTGTCAATTACTTCACTACCACGCTGTAAACCATCTGTTGTAGACATGGCAATGGTACGAACTGTATCATCACCTAAATGAAGGGCAACTTCAAGGGTTAAGTTGATGTCAACTTCAGATTCGTTACGCGCTGCGTTTACAATTGTCAATGCGTTATAGATTTCAGGAAGCTGACCGCTTTCGAACTTTACGTCAACAACCGGACCCATAACTTGAAGAACGCGTCCTTTGTTCATCTTTTTCCCTCCTAGTAAAAAATGCATTGGCGTATTTCGCCATTCTTTTTATAAGAAAAGTCTATTCTAGAGCAGCTGCTCCACCGACGATTTCTGTAATCTCTTGTGTAATCGCTGCTTGACGTGCACGGTTGTAGCTAAGGTCAAGTTGATTAATTAAATCACTTGCGTTATCCGTTGCATTTTTCATTGCTGTCATACGTGCAGCATGCTCACTTGCTTTACTATCTAATAAGGCACCATAGATTAAGCTTTCAGCATATTGCGGCAGCAACACTTTCAAAATTTCTTCAGCGGATGGTTCAAACTCATAAGAAGTCAGCTTATCAGAACCGTTAGTGATTTCTGTAAGCGGAAGAATTTTCTTCGAAGTCACTTCCTGAGAAATCGCACTGATATAGTGACTGTAATAAATATATAATTCATCAAAATTTTCATCAGAGAACATTCCAACCGTTTTGCTCGCAATATCTTTAATTTCGGCAAAAGATGGCTGATCAGCAACCCCAACAATATCGAGAATGACATTCGCGCCTTTGCCTTTAAAGAAATCAAGAGCCATACGGCCAATCGCAATGATAACATATTCATCGTTTGATTTATGACGCTTCTGAATTGTTTGGTATACAGCCTTCAAAATACTACTGTTATATGCACCAGCAAGACCACGGTCAGATGTAATAACAACATAACCAGTCTTTTTAACAGGACGGCTTACTAGCATCGGATGTGATGCATCAGCACTTCCTAGCGCAATTGAAGCAGTAACGTCTTGAATTTTTTCCATGTAGGGAACGAATGATTTCGCATTCATCTCAGCACGGCTCATTTTCGCAGCTGATACCATTTGCATTGCTTTTGTAATCTGGCTCGTTTTCTTTGTGGAATTGATTCGATTTTTAATATCGCGTAATGATGCCACAGGTTCTCACCACCCTCATACTAAGTGTGTCCGGCTTATCACTTTAGAAAAAGCAACGAGCCTTTCCTCATCGTTCGATCCTGTAAAAGATCATGCATGAAAATGCAGGAGGGGATGTAAAATCCCATCCTGTCACTATCTGCAATGATTATTCAGAAACAGCAAATGTTTTCTTGAATTGGTTAATTGCAGCAACCATATCTTCATCAGCTGGAAGCTCTTTCGTTGTAACGATATGGTCAAGTAATTCTCTATGATTTTGGTCTAACCAAGAAAGGTACTCAGATTCGAAACGGCGGATATCTTGTACTGGGATATCATCTAAGAAGCCGCGAGTAAGCGCATAAAGAATCGCTACTTGTTTTTCAACTTTAAGCGGCTTATTAAGATCCTGTTTAAGAACCTCTACAGTACGAGCACCACGGTTTAATTTAGCTTGTGTTGCCGCATCTAGATCAGAGCCGAATTGTGCGAAAGATTCAAGTTCACGGAATGACGCAAGGTCAAGACGAAGTGTACCTGCAACTTTTTTCATCGCTTTTATTTGTGCAGATCCACCTACACGTGATACAGAAAGACCCGCGTTGATCGCCGGACGAACACCGGAGAAGAATAAGTCAGACTGTAAGAAGATTTGTCCATCAGTGATGGAGATAACGTTTGTTGGAATATATGCAGAAACGTCACCTGCTTGAGTTTCGATGAATGGAAGAGCTGTAATAGAGCCAGCGCCTTTTGCATCGCTCAATTTAGCAGCACGCTCTAATAAACGGCTGTGCAAGTAGAATACATCCCCTGGATATGCTTCACGACCTGGAGGACGACGTAATAGTAATGAAAGTTCACGGTAAGCAGCTGCTTGCTTTGTTAAGTCATCATATACAACAAGAACGTGCTTGCCATTGTACATGAATTCTTCAGCCATTGATACACCAGCATATGGAGCTAGGTATAGTAATGGAGCTGGCTGAGATGCAGAAGCTGTTACAACGATTGTGTAATCTAATGCACCTTGCTTACGAAGTGATTCTACCGCATTACGTACAGTAGA
The DNA here is from genome assembly GCF_002835735.1 of Cytobacillus horneckiae. Lineage (GTDB taxonomy): Bacteria > Bacillota > Bacilli > Bacillales > Cytobacillaceae > Cytobacillus > Cytobacillus horneckiae. The sequence goes on from NZ_PISD01000030.1 coordinate 230,429, forward strand.
TTCTTTTTGTCCGATTGCAACATAGATACAAATCATATCTTGATCTTTTTGGTTCAAGATTGTATCAACTGCTACGGAAGTTTTACCAGTTTGACGGTCACCGATGATTAACTCACGTTGTCCGCGTCCGATTGGCACTAATGCATCAATCGCTTTAATACCTGTTTGAAGTGGCTCGTGTACAGATTTACGATCCATAACACCAGGAGCTGCGCCTTCAATAGGACGAGTTTTAGTAGTATTAATTGGACCCATACCATCTACAGGCTGTCCAAGTGGATTCACCACGCGTCCGATAAGTTCTTCACCTACCGGTACCTCCATGATGCGTCCTGTACGGCGGACCTCGTCACCTTCTTTAATGTCAGTGAATGGCCCTAAAATTACGATACCGACGTTACTTTCTTCAAGGTTTTGCGCCATACCCATAACGCCGTTTGAAAATTCAACAAGTTCGCCAGCCATGGCATTATCTAAACCATGAACACGTGCGATACCGTCACCAACTGAGATAACAGTACCAACATCACTCACTTGAATTTCCGCCTGATAGTTTTCGATTTGCTTTTTTATCAGCGCACTGATTTCTTCAGCTTTGATGCTCATGAGTTTCACCCCTATCTACGAATCTTAGCCTAACAATTGTCGTTCAAGTCTATCTAGCTTTCCGCGCATGCTGCCGTCGAAAATTTTATTTCCGATGCGTAGCTTAACGCCGCCAAGAAGGTTTGAATCAACTATATTTTCAATCCGAAGTGATTGTTTTCCGACTTTAGCTGCAAATGTTGCAGATATTGCATTGCGCTCGTCATCTGTCAATGGACGAACTGAATAAACTTTTGCCTCAGCGATGCCCTTTTGGTCATCAGCCAGACTGATAAATTGATCGACCACATCAGAAATATGATCTTCACGATGACGTTCGATTAAGATTAATAATGTATTTAATACATATGTGTTAGCGGATGCAAATGCTTCCTTCACAATCTCTTTCTTCTTCTCAATTGGAAGCTTCGGAGATTTTAACACTGCTTTAAATTCAGAGTTATGATTTACTACGTCTTTCACTGCACGAAGCTCATCTTCCATTTGGTCAAGAAGCTGTTGTTCATTCGCAAGCTGGAATAGAGCTAACGCGTAGCGCTTTGCTACTAAAGAGCCCGTCATCGCTTCTCGCCTGCCTCTTGAATGTATTCGTTAATTAGCTTTTCTTGATCTGCTGCGCTTAATTCCTTCTCAATTACTTTAGAAGCAACAAGGACAGATAATGAAGCAACTTGTTCACGAATAGCTGCAACGGCTTGTTCTTTCTGCTGCTCGATTTCAAGCTTAGCAGATTCTTTCATGCGGTCAGACTCGGAGCGAGCTGTAGTGATGATTTCTTCACGTTGAACTTCGCCTTGTTTTTTCGCACTTTCAATCATTGCTTGCGCTTCTGTACGCGCTTCTTTAAGAAGGGCTTTTTGCTCTTCTAATAATTTCTTCGCTTCTACGCGGCTTTCTTCTGCAGCTGTGATTTCATTAGCGATGTGCTCTTCACGCTGTGTCATGATTCCCATTAGCGGGCCCCATGCGAATTTTTTAATTAACGTTAGTAGAATGAGGAACATAGCTAGTTGGAATAAAATATCCCCACCGTTAAATCCACTTGCTGCACCTAATACAAAACTATCTAATAACACCTTCGATTCACTCCCTTCAAGAGACGTTCACTAAAGGACTAACTATTTCAATCCATACGGAAAATATTAATAAACATTAGAAAAACTTGGGCGTAGCCAAGTTCTATCGGCGAAGGCCTTAGTTTTTCTTATTTCTTATTAGCTAAAGGAAAGGCGAAGGTCCACTATAAATGATCTTCGCCATTTTAAAAGATTAAGAGCAGTTAATTAGCCACCGATAACCATGAACGCGATAACTACGCCGATGATTGGAACAACCTCAACTAACGCTACCCCGATGAACATTGTTGTTTGAAGCATACCGCGAGCTTCTGGTTGACGCGCCATACCTTCAACTGTTTTTGAAACGATAAGACCGTTACCGATACCTGCACCTAGTGCTGCTAAACCGACTGCAATTGCTGCTGCTATAAGACCCATTATTTGTTTCCTCCTTAGAATATTAAATAAAATTATTTATACAAAAATGTTTTGTTCATGTAATGAACAGGTATATATTAATGGTCTTGGCTCACTTTGTGAGACATATAAACCATTGTTAACATACAGAAAATAAATGCCTGGATACTACCGATAAACACTGAGAATCCTTGCCATACAAGCGTTGGTAGAACAGCAACAAGCGTGCCCGCAAACCCTGTAGCAAGTGAACCTGCCAATAGTGTGAGAAGAATCTCCCCGGCAAAAATGTTACCGTAAAGACGAAGACCCAGTGTCAATGTGTTGGCAAATTCCTCAATAATTTTAAGTGGGAATAAAAACCACATAGGTTTAAAGAAGCCTTTCCCATATTCTTTAAAGCCATTCACTCTTACACCATAGTAATGTGAAAGCCCAACCACCATCGCTGCCAAAGTTAATGTAACAACCGGATCAGCTGTTGGTGATTTCCACCATAGAGTATGATCATAGGTGATTGCGAATGGTAGACCAATCATGTTTGAAATGAACACATACAAGAGAAGGGTAATCCCTAAAACGTGGAATCTTCCTCCATCTTTCCATGCCATGTTACTGTTAATGATGTTTCTAACAAAGTCCATTACCCATTCAAAAAAGTTCTGCATTCCTGTAGGTTTCATTGCCAGACGGCGTGTTGAAATTACAGCAATTACGAATACGATGGCACTAACCACTGTAATCATTAAAATATTAGACAAGTTAAAAGTTAACCCCATAAATTTTACCAATGGAGCTCCGTGATCCATAAATATTCACCTCTCTTCCCGCTTTCTACGTATATGAAAAGATTGAAGAAAAAAATCTATCATAATGACTATATAGGATGTCATTAATCCCAACACAACACTGATGAGGTGAAAATGCTCTGGATACTCTAAAGCGATGATTACAGCAAAGGCTGCTGACGCCATCCGCGAGACGGTTCCAAGTGAGCGCACCTTTTCCCCATTCTCGACCGCTTTACCGAACTGAATCGTTTTTCTAACAATCAGCCATAGATTGAAGAAACTAAGCGCTGTACCAAGAATGAGCCCTAGAAAGATAGATTGATAAGACGTAAAGCCCCAGCCAAGAACAAAGAACGACAACAAAAAGAACATATATTTACGTTGTCTTGTAAAGCTGTGTTTAATTTCCGGCATTGTTGTTATTCTCCTGTAAAGAATTGTTGGACTAGACGTAGCATGGCATAAATTCCTGCGGATAACCCCAGCAGTAAACCTATTATTAAAAATAGCGGCTCGGTACCTACCACCCGATCCAGCCATCTCCCTGCAAAAATACCGAGAAGGATTGAACCTACTAATTGAGAAAGAATCGCGGACATTAACACCATTGCTTTGTATGGGCGGCGGTCTTTATGACGCATTAAAAACGCATCCTCTCTTATAGAGAATGGCAGGAGGTTTTCTGAGGTTAAAGCTAGCTTTTTTCATTGATCTGACGCGGAAAAACTGTCATGAACAATCTTTTGAAAACCCTATCAATTATACCCTTTGTAAGCATACAATAGGGACTTGTCAATGTCAATGCGTTTAAGTTGAAAAACGGGAGAACGCAAATGGTCAAAATTTGGATGTTCACACTTTTTTCATATTTGTTTTTTCGTCTTACTATTGCAATAAATGAAAAATTATGCATTAATTTTTACAATTATTTTTCAATTATAACTTTTTCATTCTTAACCGAAGTATCTTTCTCTTCTATTTCTCCGTTTGGCCCTACAACTAAGTACGTTTGAATCCAATCCTCTTTTCCTGATTTTCTAGCAAATACTTTTGCGATATAGAGTCCTTGGTCAGGTAAATTCTCTGGCTTTAATACTTCTTGAATTTGACCTTTCGCTACTCCCCTTTTCCAGTCCAAAAACCCTTCAAATTTAAGAGAACCTGAATCAAAAATGGCGATGCCAAATTCGTCTGCCCCACCTGGTAAATACACTTCATAGCGATAAGTGCCCTTTTTATCCCCTTTGCCAAAACCAAATCCCATGACCCGAGGATAGTCTGGTTCTTCCAGTACATAAAGATAAGGAATTTGTATCTCTCCATTACTTGATTGCAATGTTAATCTTCCGTCATAGATTTTTTCTTTTAATACTGAAGGGTCTGCCGACATTGTTACAGTCAGCTTCCTTTTTTCATGAGACTTTAAATTAAATGATAATGGAAGCTCCCATTCAATGCCTTTCTCTTTATGCGGAATAACAAAGGAGTATGATTGCTCATTATCACTCATATTTTCCACCGTTATTTTTGCACTATGTTTATGGTGCTGATCAGCAAGCTTAAACTTTCCAAATTGTAAAGATGCAGGAAGCACAAGAGACTGACTATTCATCGCTTCTTTCAGCTGAATGCGACCAGCGCCTTGTTCATATGCTCGGTATTGCTCTCCAGCTTCATTAAAAATAGGCTTCGCTGTATTCATAAGCAGCGCCTTGATTTTCTCAGGCTCCCAATCCGGGTGAGCTTGTTTCAGAAGGGCAGCGGCGCCTGCTACATGGGGCGCAGCCATACTTGTTCCTTGCAACGGGAGATAACCACCAGGAATTGTGCTGTTAATAGCCACACCTGGCGCGACTACGTCCGGCTTGATTTCCCAAGTGGACGTAACAGGCCCGCGAGAACTAAAATCTGCTAAAATATCCTTTTCTTCTATTATGTATGTTCTGGCAAATGCTTTTGTTTTAGTAATTTGTTCACGTAGCAATTTCCCATCTTCTTTAGACAAGGCTGTAATAGGAATGGGCAGTTCCTTTTCTAAATTGCCCATAAAATTCCCTTTTGTATTGTTATAAATGATTAGGGCAGCGGCGCCTGCTTCAAATGCATTCATGCTTTTTTCTGTAAATGTAAGTTCGCCTCGCTCAGCTAAAACAATCTTTCCTTTTACATTAGCTAGCTCGTCCTTCTTTGCTAATCCTCCGTCCACAATTTCATATGATTGATGCAAGTCCCAGTCCATTGACCCTTGCATTGGATTTAATCTCACTTGAAGATCTCCTATTTTCAAATAAGGAATTTGCATAGTCGGCGTTGATGCACCAACAGAAATTGCCTTTGCTGCTGTCCCTGGAGAACCAACTGTCCATACACTAGGACCAGAGTTTCCTGACGAAGTTACAGCAATAATCCCATGATCTACGGCTTTATTTAATGCAAGGCTGATTGGCAGATCAGGTCCATTCACATTATTGCCTAATGATAGATTCAGTACGTCGACTTTGTCTTTAATTGCTTGTTCTATCGCTGCAATAACCTGTTCTGTTGTTCCACTTCCTCCTGGTCCAAGCGCACGGTAAGCAATAATGGTTGCCTCAGGGGCCACACCTTTTACTTTTCCGTTAGCGGCGATGACTCCCGCAACATGTGTACCATGAAAAGTGTTCAAGCTGCTCATTTTTTTCGTTTCCATCGGATCATCGTCCCCATCGACTAAATCACGTCCGCCCCCATAGCTGCGCATCAAATCCGGATGGCGATAGTCCAAGCCCGTATCAATCACACCTACTGTGACACCTTTCCCTGTCAACCGCTCATTCCCTTCATCAAAATAACCTCTAATTGCCTCCCCGCCAATTAATTTAATATTATCCTCAGATTGAACTGTGTACGTCTGAACCGTGGAAACAACAGAAATGTCAGCAACTGCCTTCACCTTTTCTATATTCGCTTTTGTCCCGCTAATAGAAAAGCCATTCAATGCATATTGAAATGTTTGACGGATTTTGACTCCTGCGGCTTCCAGCTTATCTTTCGAATTCTTTACACTCTCACCTTTTTTTAATACCACTATCGCAATTTCCTCTTCCTGCAGAGATTCCTCCGGCAATGGCGGCAGCTTTAAATCCGTTGCATAAGCATGTGTATGTAAAATTATTAAAAATAAAAATAAGACAGAAATGTATTTTCTCATGATGCCACCCCTTTTTAATATAGGGTCTGCTTTTTTTATTGGAGTATTCATCATTTGATCTTTTGTGCGTGCATGAGTTTTTCCCAACAAAAAAAAGACTGACAAAGTCAGTCTTTTCATTGAAATGCTTCCGGTCGCTCATTTTTTTTCTTAAAATAATAACGGATTGCGTCTGCTATTCTCATGGATGCTTGGCCATCACCATATGGATTGGCCGCTTTAGCCATTAATTGATGGGCGTTTTCATCAATTAGCAGCGTTTTAGCCATTGCATAAATATTTTCTTCTTCCGTTCCTGCCAGCTTTAATGTTCCTGCGGAAATACCTTCTGGACGCTCCGTTGTATCACGAAGGACGAGGACTGGAACACCGAGTGAAGGAGCTTCCTCCTGCACCCCACCTGAATCAGTTAAAATCAAATAGGCTCTGGAAGCAAAATTATGAAAATCAATGACCCCCAGCGGCTCAATTAAATGAATGCGCTCATCACCATCTAATATTTCCGCGGCCACTTCCCGGACAGCAGGGTTCAAATGAACTGGATAAACAACTTGAATATCTTCATGCTCGTCCACTAAACGTTTAATGGCTTTAAACATATTGCGCATCGGTTCGCCTAAATTCTCGCGGCGATGTGCAGTCAAAAGCACCAAACGGTCTGATCCAACTTTATCTAACACTTCGTGATGATATTCATTTTTTACTGTCGTTTTCAACGCATCAATGGCCGTATTCCCAGTTATGTAGATATGTTCAGGCGATTTATTTTCATTCATTAAATTATCGGCTGATTTTGTCGTTGGTGAAAAATGCAAATCAGCAAGGACCCCCGTTAATTGGCGGTTCATTTCTTCAGGATATGGCGAGTATTTATTCCAAGTACGCAAGCCTGCCTCAACATGTCCAACCGTTATTTGATTATAAAAAGCAGCAAGGCTGGCGACAAAAGAGGTAGAGGTATCACCATGAACAAGGACAATATCCGGTTTTGTCTTCTTCATGACTTCATCAAGCCCGCTTAGCACTTTAGTAGTTACATCAATTAATGTTTGCCGAGCCTTCATAATATTTAAATCATAATCGGGCTTAATTTTAAAAATATCCAAAACTTGATCGAGCATTTCGCGATGCTGAGCAGTCACGGTTACAATCGATTGGAAATCTTCAGGGTACTTCGCCAATTCTAATACCAATGGAGCCATTTTAATCGCTTCCGGCCTTGTTCCGAAAATCGTCATCACTTTAATTGGACGATTCATTTGTAGACCCTCCTTCTTTTTAGAGAAATAGGAAGACTGCTTAGCTGCTGGCCATCCTAATTGATTACCGACATTTTAAAAAAAGCCCGTCAAGATGACGAGCATTGTTAAAATTTCTTATTTTGTTCCAAATAAACGGTCGCCTGCGTCACCAAGACCAGGTACGATATAACCTTTTTCATTTAATTTTTCATCTAGGGCTGCGATGTAAATATCGACATCAGGATGCGCTTCTTTCAGTGCTTCTACTCCTTCAGGAGCTGCGATTAAGCACATGAATTTAATGCTTTTTCCGCCGCGTTTTTTAAGAGAATTAATGGCTTCGATTGCTGAACCGCCTGTGGCAAGCATTGGATCTACAACGATGAAATCTCTCTCTTCAATATCACCAGGGAATTTTGCGTAGTATTCAACTGGCTTTAAAGTAGCCGGATCGCGGTATAAGCCGACATGTCCAACTTTTGCCGCAGGGATTAATTTCAAAATGCCGTCAACCATACCAATTCCTGCACGAAGGATTGGAACGATGCCGATTTTCTTCCCTGCTAATACTTTAGACGTTGTTGTTTGTACAGGTGTTTCAATTTCAATATTTTCTAAGGTCATATCTCTAGTAATTTCAAAGGCCATTAAAGTTGAAACTTCATCAACAAGTTCACGGAATTCTTTTGTCCCTGTCGTCTTTTCACGAATGTATGTAAGCTTATGCTGGATTAATGGATGATCGAACACATATACTTTTGCCATTAAAATCTCTCTCCTTCTACTTTAAAAAGTTCAAAATACACTTCGTACTATTTTACAGAAAAAAATGTGGTGGAGCAACTATGATTATAGATGGTTAATAAAAATGAAATTTTACTTTACCGCTTACTGTTGCTATAACAATAAGCGGCAACAAGTTGAATCCCATAAATTCACAAAAATCCAGCCTATAAAAATAGACTGGATTTCTAATAAGTATTATCTTTCAGGATATAAGATAAATTTACTTGTTAAAGCTTCGACGCGTCGACTAGCTTCAGCAAGCTTCTCTTCATCTTCTACATTTTTTAATGTAAAAGCGATGATAGAAGCAATTACTTCCATATCTTCTTTTCCAAAGCCGCGAGATGTAACGGCAGCTGTACCGATACGAATACCGCTTGTTACAAACGGGCTTTCCGGATCAAATGGGATCGTATTTTTATTAACAGTAATTCCCACTTCATCCAATACCTTTTCGGCAACCTTGCCTGTTAAGCCAAGAGAACGGACGTCTACAAGTAAAAGGTGATTGTCTGTTCCGCTAGATACTAGGTCAATTCCTTCTTTTTGCAGGCTTTCTGCTAAGTGCTTTGCATTTTCAATGATGCTGCTTGCATAGTCTTTGAAGCTATCTTGCAATGCTTCACCAAATGCAACTGCTTTAGCAGCAATTACATGCATTAATGGACCGCCTTGAATTCCAGGGAAAATAGACTTGTCAATTTTCTTCGCAAATTCTTCTTTGCAAAGAATCATTCCGCCGCGAGGTCCTCTTAATGTTTTATGAGTAGTTGTTGTAACAAAATCTGCATATGGAACTGGATTTGGATGTAGTCCAGCCGCAACTAGACCGGCAATATGAGCCATATCAACCATTAAGTATGCGCCTACTTCATCAGCAATTTCACGGAATCGCTTGAAGTCAATCACTCGTGGATAAGCACTTGCACCTGCAACGATTAATTTCGGCTTATGTTCACGTGCTTTTTCTAAAACATCATCGTAGTTAATTGTATGAGATTTTTCATCAACACCATATTCTACGAAATTATATTGAATGCCACTGAAGTTAACAGGGCTTCCGTGTGTTAAGTGGCCTCCATGGGAAAGATTCATACCAAGTACTGTATCGCCTTGCTCTAAAATAGTGAAGTATACTGCCATGTTTGCTTGTGCACCTGAATGAGGCTGTACATTTGCATGCTCTGCACCAAAGATTTGCTTCGCACGGTCTCGCGCTAAATCTTCCACTACGTCTACATGCTCACAGCCACCATAGTAACGACGGCCAGGGTAACCTTCAGCATATTTATTTGTCAGAACAGACCCTTGTGCTTCCATGACCGCTTCACTTACAAAGTTCTCAGAAGCGATTAACTCAATCTTCGTTCTTTGGCGTCCTAGTTCGTCTTGAATCGAATTGAAAACTTGCTCGTCCTGCTGCGCTAAATGCTTCATACAATATCCTCCCTTATATCTGCCACACTATTTAAAAGATTCAATAGCTTAATTGTGAAAATTCTATTATATTCTATCATGTTTTTTGTGAAGGTGACAGGCACGAGCTATGATTTTTTCTCTGTCTTTTATTCTTTGCGCCAATTCCAATAGTGCATGTCTCCTAGAATCGGAGCCTTCAATTGAGGCTGTTCTTTTAGCTTGAGCAGCTCCTTAACTGGTCCGGTAACGACCGCCCCATAAGGAATGAAACCGTTCTCTTTTGTATAATCTCTGCGCTCTATTAAATGGCTTAAGCCAAGAAAATCTTCATAGTAGCTTTTGGATTCATTATCAATAAGATGATCCATATTATTAAGCATCCGTTTTTTGCTTTCATCTAAATATTCTTCTGTCAGTCGATAAGAATAAGACTGCGACATATAGTCATCATCTGCATTACTTCCCCTATCAACCCTACTTCTATGCCCCCTCCCGGCATGTTTCATGTTGTTCATTCTATTACAACGTATAACTAGCGATTTTGTTAAAGGTTTTGGATTTTTTTCTAATAGGGAGGAATTCATTTATTGGTTGGGGGCGGTGTTTTAGGGGCATAGCTTTTAGTCGGAATGTTTTCGGAATAAATTTAAAGCAATGGACGCAAAAAACCCCATTGATAGGGGTGCTTACTTAGTGTAATCCTCTTATTCATATATTGCCCGGTTGCCGCCAATTAGCTTCGGCCTGGTTGTAGCTAGTGTGACGTGGGCCGCGCCGATTGATTTGAGAGAGGTTCTAATTGGAACAACAACATGCTTAAGATGCATACCGATGAAGGTGTCGCCGATATCGATGCCCGCGTCTGCTTTTAGATGTTCGACGACGACTGGATCTTGCAATTGTCTGAACGCATAAGCTGCCATCGCACCGCCGGCCTTGCGGATCGGGACGACACTTACTTCGTCCAGCCCATGCGCATTCGCAACAGACCTTTCGATTACAAGCGCTCGGTTCAAGTGTTCACAGCATTGAAAAGCTAGCTTGACGCCGGTTTGTTCATTTAACTGCTTCAATCGTGCAAAAATCATTTCTGCAACCTGCTCTGTACCCGCTGTACCAATGCGGCGATCCGCAACTTCACTCGTACTGCAGCCGATTAAAAAGATTTTTTGCTGATTTAATTGGACCTCTTTGCTAAATTCAGTGATGATTTGGTCAAGCTGTTCTGCCCACTGCTTCACTTGTTCCATTTAAGGTCTCTCCTTATGTTAAATATGTTCCGCTTCGTATTTCGTTATTTTTCCAACCCGATTCTCATGGCGTCCACCTTCGAAATCAGTTGATAACCAAATTTTCGCAATATCTCGCGCAAGGCCTGGTCCAATCACCCTTTCACCCATTGCTAAAATATTGCTGTCATTATGTTCCCGCGTCGCTTTTGCACTGAACGTATCGTGAACAAGCGCGCAGCGGATACCCTTTACTTTATTTGCAGCAATGGACATTCCTATTCCTGTCCCACAAATGAGAATCCCTTTATCGAACTCCCCATTTGCCACCTTTTCTGCAACAGGCAATGCATAATCAGGATAATCTACAGACGTCTTACATTCACAGCCAAAATCAACGTACTCAATGTTAAGCTCCTCTAAAAGGCTCTTTATTTCTTCGCGGATGTTTATGCCGCCGTGATCTGAAGCGATTGCTACCTTCATTTAAATCATATCCTCCATTCAACTGACTCGCTTTATGCTTATATTTTGACACAAATGAGTTAAATTATAAAGTTGAAATCTGAACTCAGGGCATAGAAAAGGCAGGTGAAAACACCTGCTTGAAAGTGTAGGCAAAGTAAAAATAGAGAATTTCAATTGGATTTGGCGCCAGCGTCAGCTCGACTACTACGGAAGCAGCGAGACAGTCGAGACATTTTAGAGGCTCAACTAGCTGGGTAAGCCGCAGAAAACCACTCAAATAATTAGAAATGAGTATGTCGATAGCCTTAAGGAGGTGAAAACACCTGCTTTTCGTTATATTTTAAACTTTGTAATATTATTTTTTAAATGTTCAGCCTGGTCCTTAAGCTCCTTGACTAATTTATCAACATTTTCGATGACTGCTGTTTGCGCTTCTGTTGATGCAGAGACTTGCTGGGCACCGGCTGACGTTTCTTCAGCAATTGCCGCAACTTGCTGCGATTGTGCAGATGTTTCCTGCATTGTCCTCATTTGATTGTCTGCTAAATCGGTGATCGTCGAAACGGACGCAGCCATCTGGTTGACTGTTTTTGTCATTTCTTCGATCACTGCATTTGTGTCTGTTCCTTTTTGCGCTTCATTGTTAGCAGACTCTACTTGATCTTTAATTTGGGAGACCACGTTTTTCACTTCTTCTTGAATGTTTTGAATGAGTCCGGAGATGCCCTGAACCGCCTTAGCGCTTTCATCTGCAAGCTTGCGGACCTCTTCAGCAACTACTGCGAAACCTTTGCCATGTTCGCCGGCTCTCGCTGCTTCAATAGAAGCATTTAATGCCAGTAGATTTGTTTGTGCAGCAATATCACCTACTAATTGGATAATTTGCTCTACTTTTGCCGCATTCTCTTCTAATCTTTTGACTGTCTGTAATGACCTCTGATTTCCTGCTGCCAAAGTTTCTATTCCTGTAATTAATGAGTGGATGGCTTTTTTTGAATTGATAAGATCATTGACTAATTCCGTTGAGACACCACCTGAGTATTTTGCCTTCACTTGAACTTCTTCGGCGATTCGAATAACCTCTTCCACTAATTCTGCTGTAGATTGTGTAGCGGCTGCTGAACTTTCTGCACCATGTGAAATTTCTGATATCGTAATAGAAATCGCTTCAGCCTGTTCTGCTGCTATAGAGGATTCTTTGGATATGGCAATCACTTTTTCATTCGTGGATTTAAAGTTCTCATCTATGCGATCTACCATCTCTTTTAAACTTTCAAGCATTTGATTAAATGCAAGTCCAAGAGAACGAATTTCATCGTCTGATCTAGATAGTTTTACCCCGTCTTGAAGGTTGCCATTTGCTGCTTTTAATGCAGTTTGTTCAAGATCATGCAATGGTTTTATTATTAGCCCAGCTGCAAAAAAGGCTAAAATGCCTGACCAAAGTGCTCCAAGCATTAAAATAATTAAATTAAACGCGACTTTATTTATTGGAATGATGTTTTCAATAAGCGGATAGATAAATTGGATGCATACCGCACTGATTGAATAAGTAATAACTGCCAGCACAGAGATGAGAAGTACTAATTTCTTTCGTAAACTAAATTTGAAATTCCGTTTTTCCATGATTGCCCCCTGAAAATTGTTTATTCATCATTTCTTTGAGGATCGTTCGTGATGATTTCTGCGATTTTTTCTATCTCTTGATTTAATTCTAGAAAAGTTTGTTTATATACCATCAAAGGGCCACCAAATGGGTCAAGAATGTCATGATTAATTTGACCTTGAGCATATTCCTTCACCGTGAATGTCTTCCCCGCAGCATTTGAGAATTGTTGTAAAATGGCATGCTTATGACTGGACGTCATAACAAGAATATGAGATGACCAATTTACAAGTTCTGCTGATAATTGAGAAGAGCGATGATCGATATGAATTCCTTCCTCCTGCAGCACCTGCTTCGTATGTAAAGAGGCATCACTCCCGTTTGCCGCGTATATTCCAGCTGACTTCACTTCAACCCCAGGAAGATTCTTGCTCCGCAAAATCGCCTCTGCCATGGGGCTCCTGCACGTATTCCCTGTACATACAAACAAAACATGAGCCATAAAGCTCGCCTCCTTTATCTTTCATTATAATCCAAAACTCCTATTTCACATAGAAAAAACAGGGTACCTGTCACCGACATCTTTCGACAAGCAATGGAAACCTTGTCGAATTATGTAGGTGACAGGTACCCTAAAAAACATTCTAGAGCAGGAGTTTGATGCCGAAGGCTAGGAGAATGCCGCCTCCTAGGGATATGCTGTATTTGCCTAGCCAGCTTTGGACTTTGCGGCCCAAGAGGAGACCCGTCCAGGTTAGGGCCATGGCTGTTACACCAAAAAGCGTGAGTACCAATGCGGTTTTTGCACCGAATATCCCTAGTGTCAGCCCAACTGAAAAACTATCTAAGCTTACACTTAAGGCAAATATGATTAATCCCATTCCAACAGGAGTAATCAGACTTTCCTCTTCCTTCTTCATACTTGACCAAAGCATTTGTGAACCTAATATAATCATTAATCCTCCACCTATATAGGAAGCAATATCACTAAATTGATCTGTTAAAAATCTGCCGGCCATCATGCCCAGCAATGGCATCATTACATGAAACAAACCAATAGTCACGCCGATTTTGAATATTTGCCTATATCTGAGCTTGTACATTCCCATCCCTAAACCGACGGAAAAGGCGTCCATTCCTAATGCAAAAGCCATTAGCCCGAGCGTGAGCACCTCGCCAAATATTACTGTCATTTCGTCTGCCTCCTTGGACTTGCTAATTCAGCATATGCACGTCCAAGCGCGTTTAGAATCTTGGCAGGCTCACATTTTTCTTATAAAGTTTATCCCCTTTTGGCCACCCCAAGGGGCATACCTCCTTCTATGGCGAGATAAAGTGGTCGGGAAACCAACTTTAATACCACGCTTGAAGCTCTTTAGAACCCCCGGCATAGCCAGGGGTTTTCGAAACCACAAAAAAAGCGCTGACAACCAGTCAGCGCCAAATATCAATTAGTAATGATTCTATGTCCAGCCGCTTTAATTAAACGATTCATTACCGCAGCCCCAACACCCTCTGTTGAAAAAATCTCTCCATAAATAATATCAACATTTTCATGATTTAGCTGCCGCAATGCATCGTACAATCCTGATGCAACTGTTCTTAAATCAGCGCGACTTCCGCATGTAATTACTACATTTGCATCATAATAATTTTTATTCTCTTCTGTCGTTAGAACCCCTACTGACAAGCCTTCTTTTCGTTTTTCTGAAACGAGCTTTTGCATGAAAGCTCTTTCCCCATCTACTAAATAAAGCGGAGCATCCGGGGCATAGTGCTTATATTTCATCCCAGGAGATTTAGGCGCTTGTTCGCTGTCCTGAAGCGCCGGATCTAGCCTTACTTCTCCTATCGCTTCCATAAGCTGCTCCTTCGTTATCCCACCCGGTCTTAATATAGTGGGAATATCCTCTGTACAATCGATAACCGTCGATTCTACACCTACCCCTGTTGGGCCGCCGTCCACTATCCCTGCAATGCGTCCATGCAAATCCTCCCATACGTGATTTGCTGTCGTCGGGCTCGGCTTTCCGGAGCTATTAGCACTTGGCGCTGCAATAGGCAAACCTGTTTTCTTTAATAGCGCAAGAGCGACTGGATGATCAGGCATTCGAATAGCTACTGTTGATAACCCAGCCGTTGCCAGATCCGATAACGCCCCTACCTTTTTATTAAAAATCATTGTTAACGGTCCCGGCCAAAAAGCGCTAATCAGCTTTTCAGCTTTCTCCGGAACCGACTCTACAAATGCTTCCAGCTGAGAACGTTCAGCAATATGAATAATTAATGGATTATCTGCCGGTCTTCCTTTTGCAGCAAAGATTTTACTTACCGCTTCATCACTTTGTGCATTCCCGCCTAATCCATAAACCGTTTCTGTTGGAAAAGCGACCGTCTCATTTTTGATTAGTTGGTCTGAGGCTTGTATAATTTGTGGGTAACTCTGCAAATTATCCACAATTTTATCCACCGACCACCTTCTTGTGTCCATATATATCCACCTTCAATTATTATTTCATTTGGATTAAAAAAACCCTTAGATTCTTTACTTTTTTGTCATTTACCTTTGAAAGTATAAAAGAAGATGGGGGATAACTCAAGTCTTTATCCACAAATTGTGCATAAACGGCATATTTCTGTGCATAACTTTGTCGATCTATCCACAAATCAAATAGAAAATTGCAAAAAGAAAGAGTTATCCACAGATAAAATATGCTGAATATGCTCAGATTCTAAAAGATTAGCTGGTAATTCCGCCTGCTCTACCTGCTTAAAGCCAATTAATAAGAAAAATTGCAATGTACTTCGTTTATTTGATGCTAAAAAAAGGGAGGATAACTCCTTTTCTTTTGCCAATGCAAAAATCTGCTGTAAAAGATATAATAAATCTTCCTGTGCAGTTTCGGATTTCATCGCTAGCGACCTTAATAATCCACAATCACCATGCGGTTCAACCCCTATTCCTGCTTTTAACTCTCCCTGTGCATCCTCCATCAAAATAAAATGATCTATTGCTTCAGCTACACCATCTGTACTTAAATTGGCTTCCTTCAAAAATTCAGTGACTCTATTTACATCACTTTGCTCTGCATATTTTACAACACTAGTCGTCATTACGTTCACCCTCTATCATTTTTTATATTCTATGAATATGAAGGGTCTTAAAAAGCTAGAACTAATTATTACTAGAATCGAAAATTTAACCAAAAATCTTTTCCCACAGCTCTACTAAAAAGAACTTAACCTCTACTTCCTCTTCATCTTCTCCTGTATATACAGGATTTTCTTCATTGTCTTTCTCTTGTTTGCTTTCCTTTTCTTCATCCTGTACAGCTAATTTCTCTTCTTGTTCTTTCGGTTCCTCTTCAAAACCGTCACTTACTGCCACACCATTTGAAAAATCAAGAAAACATAATGGCGGAAATAATACACACCACCAGTTCGCCCCATCGCCATCACCAAGTGTGATAAGAATAGCTTCATATTCGCCTGCTGGATAAAGAAACTGACCGTAAAGCTTTGTCGGAAAATCAACTTTATTAAAATCTGTTTTTACCGATTGATTTGAGCCCTCTTCTTTTACCACTCTTTCGGCAATCTCCTGCACTTCTGGAAGCTTAGATTTAATCAATGTTCTTGCTTCTTCGATTGAAGTTAAATCCGATACCCATTCTGTAATATGCTTATTGACTTCATCACGCACTTTCCGTTTTATCGCTTGGTCTTCTTCCATATCGCTATTTGCAAGAATTCTTAATCGAATAGCTTCGCTTGGTATGACAAGCGGCTCATCAGCTACAACCTCTGTTTGCGGTATATATAAACTAAACAAAGTGCCTAATGATAAAATTAAAATATATAAGTTCACGATTACTTTTGTATTCATCTTCCTGCACCATCCCTTCACTATCCTCATTGTGGTCAGAAAGACAAATTCTTAAACTATTAAAATTAAAAAAGAATTTCACGAGGGAAAAACTATTATTATGGGGGAAAAGATGCTGTACAGGTCAAGGCTATCTATTAAAAAAAGGAACCACAAAGCGGTTCCTAGGCTGGAGAAACTTATTACAAAATAAAAATGACCGCTCGCTATTGAGCAGAGCAAGTGTCGGGCGGACACCTCTTTCAACACCAGGGGAACCACAAAGTGTGCCCCCAATTTGAATACCGATGAGCGATGGTTAATTAAAAACCAATCTCAGCAAAAACCATCCGATCTTTACCGTTTATATCATTCACCACTTCTACAAAGGCATCTGGAAATGCTACCTGCAGCAGATTCGACACCGCTTTACCTTGGCCCATGCCCACTTCCAAGCCAATAATAGCTTTCGGCTCAACAGCATTTGGCAGCTCCTTTATTAAGCGGCGATACAGATCGAGTCCATCATAACCAGCAAATAATGCGCGATGCGGCTCATGATCTGTAACTACCTCAGACATCCATTCTACGTCTGCATCAGGGATATAAGGTGGATTGGAAACGACAACCTTAAATTTTTGCTCTTTTTTGATAAAGGGTTGGAGCAAATCTCCTTCTACAAATTGAATTTCAGCCTGCAACTTTTCAGCATTTTCCTTTGCCAAATTCAAGGTTGGAAGATAGATATCTGTAGCGGTAACACCAAGCTCGGGACATTCTAGTTTGAGCGTAACGGCTATTGCCCCGCTGCCTGTACCAACATCCACTAGCTTAACTTTTTCATTGAAATTAAATCTTTTTTTCAACCGTTCAATTATACCGACAACCAGCTCCTCTGTCTCAGGACGGGGAATAAGGACATCTTCATTGACGGTAAAAGTCCGGCCATAAAATTCTTCATAACCAATAATATATTGAATAGGTTTTCCCTCTGCATGCATTTTCACAGCTGCTCTAAAACATTCTTCAACCTGAGCTGGCAGTTCTTCACGCAAATTTGCTAGGAAAGTAGAGCGATTCATTTGCAAATAATGACGCAGTAAAAGCTCGCCTGCATTTTCATCCCGCTTATATTCTTTTAAAAAAGAAGAAGCCCAGTTGAGGGCTTCGTAAACTTTAGCTTTACTCATTTGATGCGCTATCCAGCTTTGCAGATTGCTCTTCAAGAATTAATGCATCGATTACTTCATCGAGCTTTCCTTGCAAGATTTGATCAAGCTTTTGAATAGTAAGGCCAATGCGGTGATCTGTTACGCGGTTTTGCGGGAAATTATATGTTCGAATCCGCTCAGAACGATCACCTGTTCCTACTGCAGATTTACGCTGCTGATCATATTCTGCTTGTGCTTCTCGTTGGAATTTATCGTACACACGTGCACGTAAAACCTTCATAGCTTTTTCTTTATTTTTTATTTGCGACTTTTCATCCTGACAGGATACAACTGTTCCGGTAGGCAAATGCGTTAAGCGAACAGCTGACATCGTTGTATTTACACTTTGTCCGCCAGGGCCGCTGGATGCAAATGTATCGACACGAATATCTTTTTCATGAATGTCAATTTCCACTTCTTCAGCCTCCGGCAGAACTGCAACAGTTGATGTGGATGTATGGATACGTCCGCCCGATTCTGTTTCAGGTACACGCTGCACACGATGTGCGCCATTTTCATATTTCAGTTTTGAATAGGCGCCATTTCCATTAATCATAAAAATGATTTCTTTATATCCGCCCACTCCAGTTGAACTAGTTTCAATTACATCGATTTTCCAGCCCTGTGTTTCAGCGAAGCGGCTGTACATGCGATATAAATCACCAGCAAACAGTGCTGCTTCGTCACCGCCAGCTGCACCGCGGATTTCCATAATAACGTTTTTATCATCATTCGGATCCTTCGGGATAAGTAAAATCTTCAAGCGTCCTTCCAAATCTTCCACACTTGTTTCCAGCTCAGCTAACTCTTCCTTTACCATTTCACGCATATCAGCATCCAGTTTTTCTTCTAGCATCGCTTTTGCATCTTTAAATTGCTCATACACATCTTTATATTCGCGATATGTATCAACAGTATCTTGTATATCCGACTGCTCCTTGGAATATTCGCGCAGTTTTTTAGGGTCATTCACAATTTCAGGATCGCTTAAAAGCTCATTTAATCTTTCATAACGGTCCTCAACAGATTGAAGACGATCAAACACAGACATTCACCTCTAAGTTATTTATTAAACGAACGTTTATTTTCACCCTCAAAATAGGGGAATTATCGGCACCTATAACATTCTAATTATAGTATAGCTGTTTCCAGCAGTCAAAACCATACCGCCACAATATTAGAAAATTCAATGATTATTATTGAAGCAACTGGATTTATTTAATATAGTTGGTTTATACATCATTAAAAGTTGAGGTGCATAGAGCTTGAAAGCGATTCTCTTAGGCGTGCTTGCCGCGTTCTTTTTTTGCATTTACCTTTATATTTAACTCGTCCATGGAGATGGATGGCGGAAGCTGGCTATGGAGCGCCTCTCTCCGATATTTTTTCATGATACCCATGCTGCTGATTATTGTAGCTTTGAGACGCAACTTACGGCAGGTTTTCACAGAAATGAGAAGAGCCCCAGGAAAATGGGTGCTTTGGAGCTTTATTGGCTTCGGATTATTTTATGCACCAATTTGCTTTGCTGCCGCTTATGGTCAAGGCTGGCTTATTGCTGCGACATGGCAAATCACCATCATCTCCGGATCGTTGCTTGCGCCACTATTTTACGAAACGATCCAAACGAAGAATGGACCTATTCAAGTAAAAGGCAGAATCCCTTATCGCGGCTTAATGATGAGCCTGATCATATTAATTGGCGTTTTTATCATGCAGTGGGAGCATTCCACACAGGTCTCTCTTCAAGATATGCTTTTATGCGTGATTCCAATTATTATTGCTTCTTTCGCCTATCCTTTAGGCAACCGAAAAATGATGGAAGTAACGAATAACCGGCTGGATGCCTATCAGCGAGTCCTTGGGATGACGATTGCCAGCTTGCCATTATGGGTGATTCTTGCAATTGTCGCACTGCAAACAACCGGCATCCCAAGTGCTGGTCAAGTATATCAATCCGGTCTTGTCGCTCTTTTTTCCGGCGTATTTGCCACTGTACTATTCTTTGCAGCAACCGATCTAGTTCGTGGCAATATGCAAAAATTAGGTGCAGTTGAGGCAACCCAATCATTCGAGGTTTTATTTGCTGTAATCGGGGAAATCATTTTCTTATCTATTGCCTTTCCTTCCCCATTATCTTTATTCGGCATGGGCTTAGTAGTGATTGGCATGGCACTTCATAGCTATGTATCGACTCTACCTGCCAAACAGCCAAAAATAGAAAGAACTGCTTAATCATCGTTCCCCTAAAAGCTTAGGGGAACGTTTTGCTTTTAACAAAAAAAGACGGCACTCTTGGCCGCCTTACTCACTCTGTATAATCTTCCCTAATTTTAACGTCAACATAATACGTTGGCACCGCACGCACTAATTTCTTTTGCAAAGCTCCCTTTGCTTTGTTTCGCTCTTCGTCGGAGTTAAATTTATGTTGTGTGTAGACAGTTACATTCATTTGCTCGCCATCAATCCAAATAGCGCCCGGCTCATAGTCGGTAAACTTCTCTATCACTCCACGTGCCTTACCGATGTCGCTTCGTTCACTGACTTTATCTCCGTTTGTATTAAGAAGGTTAGGGTTTTGCTCATACATGGAAAATTCCTTCACATTATCTGAACGGTGACCTGTGCCACTATTGAGTCTTACTGTATTGGTATCATCTAATTTATATTCTTTATCTGCATTATTTGCTTCATGTGACGATGAACAGCCTGACATGAGTACAAAGAACAAAAAGCCTATCACAAATTTCTTCATTTTTTGCCACCTCCTGTTGGTAGGTTGCCCAATTTCAACAAAGGTGTTTCAGACAATTTTTTCATGAATTTTGCAGGTGCTTTTATGTAAAGAATATTAATTTATAAGGCGAATTTACCATAAAACGAATAAAAATCTGCATGACCGACGCCGTGCAGATTTCAGGTTATTTCATGATTTTAATTGGCTGCTGATGTTTTAACGGTTTACCGATTACTTCGTGATGATGGCGGCAGCGCGGCTCATATGACTCGGA
Source organism: Cytobacillus horneckiae (assembly GCF_002835735.1). Lineage (GTDB taxonomy): Bacteria > Bacillota > Bacilli > Bacillales > Cytobacillaceae > Cytobacillus > Cytobacillus horneckiae. The sequence continues at coordinate 251,327 of NZ_PISD01000030.1, forward strand.
AGCACCGACAAGGATGACTGGGTCATCATAGGATGCTGGCTTGCCGTTAATAAGCCTTTGCGTTCGGCTGGCAGGGGAGCCACAAATCGCACATACAGCCTGAAGCTTCGTAACTAATTCAGCAATGGCCATGATCGCAGGCATTTGACCGAACGGCTCTCCGCGGAAATCTTGATCCAACCCTGCTGCAATGACTCGATGACCATCATTTGCAAGCTTCTGAATCACATTAATAATTTCATCATCGAAAAATTGTACCTCATCAATAGCAATGACTTCAATATCAGAAGTGATAAATTTTAAAATATCGCTTGCGCTTGCAACAGGCTGGGCGATAAAAGAGGAGCCATTGTGAGAAACGACAGATTCTTCACTATACCGCTTATCAATTTGTGGTTTAAATACAGCGATTTGCTGCTTTGCAAATTGGGCTCTTCGCACACGGCGAATTAGTTCTTCCGATTTGCCCGAAAACATGCTCCCGCAAATCACTTCAACCCATCCATGGTGATTCATTACATACATGAAAGGCCTCTCTCCTTCCCAAAAATCTAAGTGGCACCTGCTGTTAGCTTACAGACAAAGATTCTCCCTAATGCCTACCTCAAAGCTAACTATTAGGATGTCACTAAAAACTCTTCTTTATTATGAATGTCGAAAAATGTCGGTACCTGTCACCGACATTTTTCGACATTCAATAAAAAACAGGCAAGAAATTTTACTTGCCTGTTTTGGTTGTTTATTCAAATTACTGCTGTTTGATGCCGTATTTTTTGTTGAAACGGTCAACACGTCCGCCAGCTTCAGCGAATTTTTGACGTCCAGTATAGAATGGATGGCACTCAGAGCAAGTCTCAACGCGGATCTCTTCTTGTACAGAACCTGTTTCGAATTCGTTGCCGCATGCGCATTTCACCATTGCTTTTTTATAGTTAGGATGAATACCTGATTTCATTCTTTTCATCTCCTTCCGCCCTGAATCATTCTGAGACAGAGTTATATAGTTACGGTTACCCGTAATCTTCAAAAACACACTGGAATTATTATAACAAGGACCAGCAGAATTTGCAATAAACGTTTTTGAATCCTATTTTCCATTTAAACCCACAATTAGTGCGAACGTTTTGCCTTCATTTCTTCAGCTAAATGAGCAAAGAATTCCTCGTTGGACTTTGTTTGTTTTAGCTTGCGCATGAACTTCTCGGCAAAGTCAGGTGAATCTGTCATGGATTTACGGATTGCCCATAGTTTATCAAGATGATCCTTAGGAATCAACAATTCTTCCTTACGTGTACCAGAACGGCGAATATCGATGGCAGGGAAAATTCTTCTTTCAGCAAGAGATCGATCAAGGTGAAGCTCCATATTCCCTGTTCCTTTAAACTCTTCATAGATGACATCGTCCATACGTGAACCAGTATCAACTAATGCTGTAGCTAAAATTGTTAAGCTTCCACCCTCTTCAATATTACGTGCTGCACCGAAGAAACGTTTCGGGCGATGGAACGCCGCCGGATCAATACCGCCTGATAAAGTTCTTCCACTTGGAGGAATGACAAGGTTATAAGCTCTCGCCAATCTTGTAATACTATCCATAAGAATGACTACATCACGCTTATGTTCTACTAAACGCATAGCACGCTCAAGTACAAGCTCAGCAACCTTAATATGGTTTTCCGGCACTTCATCGAACGTAGAGCTTACAACATCTCCAGCGACAGAACGTTCAATATCTGTCACTTCCTCAGGACGTTCATCAATTAACAGAACAATCAGCTCTGCTTCTGGATGGTTCGTTGTAATACTGTTAGCGATTTCTTTTAAAAGCATTGTTTTCCCCGCTTTTGGTGGCGCAACAATCAGACCACGCTGTCCAAAGCCGACAGGTGCTAGCAAATCCATTATACGTGTAGAAATATGTCTTGTAGTCGTTTCCAAATTCATATGGCGATTTGGATATAAAGGGGTTAATCCAGGGAAGTGGACACGTTCCTTCGCAGACTCTGGGTCATCTCCATTTACTGCTTCAACTTGCAGCAAACCAAAATAGCGTTCATTTTCTTTTGGCGGACGAACTTTACCCGATACTTTATCACCATTTCTTAAATCAAAGCGGCGAATTTGTGAAGCGGAAATATAAATATCCTCTGAGCTTGGCGAATAATTAATTGGCCTTAAAAATCCAAAGCCCTCAGACTGGATAATCTCCAATACACCTTCCATAAAGAAATAACCTTCTTGCTCCGCTCTTGCTTTTAAGATGGCAAAAATTAGTTCTTTCTTTGATAACTTGCTATAATAAGAAACTTTATATTCACGAGCAAGCTCATAAAGCTCTTTTAACTTCATATTTTCTAAACTTGAAATATTTAATCCCATTTCGACACCACTCTTTAGAATTTTCAATCATTTTCCCCATATGCGATAGCACTATACTAATAAGCAGTTATAATATGGTTGGAAAAAGGAAAGATATTTTTGAGGCTTCCTGAAGTAATAATTGAAGAGTAAAAAAATTCCCTTCATTAATAAGGAGGAAAATCTGGATTGCAGCTTGTGGCCAGATTCTTTTTTATGTTACTGGTCATCATAGACATTGCTATCCTATATAAAATAATCTTTATTTTACCTCTAATCGTTCATTTGGACAACTGTATTTTTTTCTATATGATGAATGATCTTGTTGGAAGGAGTTGTTGCAGGTTAGGGGGACCGGATAACCCGGCCCTGACTGCATCATTATTTAATTACTAAATTGGGCTTTTTCTTAAAGCTGTGACGGCCTTCGATGAAACGAACAGTACCTGATTTTGCACGCATGACAATAGAATGAGTTGAACCGTAAGCGCCTTTGAATTGGACACCTTTTAATAGTTCACCATCTGTCACTCCTGTTGCTGCAAAAATTGCATCGTCGCCCTTCACTAAGTCTTCCATCAGCAGGACTTTATTTACATCAAGCCCCATCTTAATGCAGCGTTCTACCTCTCCATCGTTTTGCGGCAAAAGCTTCCCTTGAAGCTCTCCACCAAGACACTTTAATGCAACAGCAGCCAGGACTCCTTCTGGCGCTCCACCTGAGCCGAATAAAATATCAACACCAGTGTGGTCGAATGCAGTGTTAATAGCCCCAGCAACATCGCCTTCATTGATTAATTTGATTCTCGCACCTGCATCGCGTAGCTCCTTAATGATATGCGCATGACGGTCACGATTTAAGACAGTTGCTACTACGTCTTCAATATCTTTGTTTTTTGCTTTTGCAACAGCTCTTAAGTTGTCAATAATCGGCGCGTTAATATCGATTTGTCCAACAGCTTCAGGTCCAACTGCGATTTTATCCATATACATATCAGGCGCATTTAAAAGATTTCCACGGTCTGCTACTGCTAAAACAGCCAATGCGTTCCAGCCGCCAGAAGCAACAATGCTTGTTCCTTCTACTGGGTCTACAGCGATATCTACTAATGGTCCATTGCCAGTCCCAAGTTCTTCACCAATATAAAGCATTGGTGCTTCATCCATTTCGCCTTCGCCAATTACAACTGTCCCTTGCATTGGTACTGTATTGAAAATATCTCTCATCGCAGTAGTGGCTGCGCCATCTGCATCGTCCTTCATTCCGCGTCCCATCCAGCGTGCAGAAGCTAAGGCCGCACCTTCTGTTACACGGACAAGTTCCATTGATAAACTTCTTTCCATTACAAGTTCCTCCCCAATCTTAGCTCTATTTCAATTCTTCTTTGATTGAAATGGATGCATACTCTTCGCTGATTTGCATTTCAGTATATAATATTACTTATGCGTTTTTCATCTGCTCTAATTCTTGGTCAGAGAGTTTTTCACGCCAAATCGTTGCTCCAAGGCCATTTAGTTTTTCAACTAAATGACTGTAACCGCGGTCAATGTGCTCAAGACCAGTCACCTCAGTTACTCCCTCTGCCATTAATCCAGCAATCACTAGCGCTGCACCTGCTCTTAAATCACTCGCCTTTACTTTTGCTCCCTGCAGCTTGATAGGTCCATTAATTATCGCTGAACGACCTTCAACCTTAATATTGGCATTCATTCTTCTTAGCTCATCTATATGTTTAAAGCGTGCACCGTAAATCGTATCTGTGACCATACTCGTACCTTCTGATCCAGTTAACAGTGAGGTTAACGGCTGTTGAAGATCTGTCGGAAATCCAGGATAGACAAGCGTTTTAATATCCACCGCTTTCATCTTTTCAGCCGGCCCGACAAATACTTGGTCATCACCCGCTTCAATTTGCACACCCATTTCCCTTAATTTAGCAATTAGAGATTCTAAGTGATGAGGAATCACATTATCAATTAATACGCCATCCCCTGATGAAGCAGCAAGTATCATATATGTACCAGCTTCAATTCTATCAGGAATTATCGTATGCTGGCAGCCATGTAAATGCTCCACACCGTCAATGCGAATGACATCTGTACCTGCACCTTTAATTCTCGCACCCATATTTGTTAGCAAAGTTGCCACATCAATAATTTCCGGTTCTTTAGCTGCGTTCTCAATGATTGTTCTACCCTTTGCTCTTACAGCTGCAAGCATGATATTTATTGTCGCACCGACACTGACGACATCTAGATAAATACGAGCACCGTGAAGTTCATCTGCACGAAGATAAATGGCACCTTGTTCGTTTGTCACACTTGCTCCAAGTGCTTCAAAACCCTTTATATGCTGATCGATTGGACGAGGACCTAGATGACATCCCCCCGGTAAACCAATGACAGCTTTATTAAAGCGGCCAAGCATTGCCCCCATTAAATAATAAGAAGCTCGCAGCTTTTTCACTTTTCCATTTGGTAAAGGCATAGATATCATTGAAGATGGATCGACTGTCATATTATTGTCTGTAAAATCAACTGTTCCACCAATTTCTTCAAGCAATCCTTTTAAAATTTGTACATCAGAAATATCCGGCAAACCTTCAATTGTTACAGGCGAATCTGCTAAGATCGTCGCGGGTATGAGGGCAACCGCACTATTTTTGGCACCGCTGATTCTCACCGTCCCCTTCAAAGGATGACCGCCCGCAATCATAAGCTTTTCCATTTTGAACTCCCTTCTAAGCCGTAGAAAGCTAGCCAATTGGCTGCTTTTTTTCATATAGCATAAATAAGCTTGTCCTATCAATATTGAAAATCCTTATCATTCTATCCATCAAACATTTAGCAAACACGCAGAATCCCGTATTTAATATAAACACAGGCCAGCGACTTCTTTACCATTGTAGTCTTTTTGTTGAAAAATTAAGCATCTTTATGTTAACATGTCTTGCCAGTTTAAAAAAGCTTCCATACCCTAGGAAATATTTTATCATACTTTTTCTCATAGCTTTTTATTTAGTTTACACGAAAAATATCTAGGAATGTAAAAGTAGATAAAAATGTTATGAATATGTAAATTATTTGGAATAGAATTGAAGAAATATATTCTTGCGGCAATTATATTGCAGGTTAAGGAACACTATTAGCGTGGCAAGCAAACATCGGCTTTTATTGAGGTGAACATTTAAAATACGGAAACCGCTTAATCATTATGCGGTTTCCGTTTTTTGTTAAATTAAGCTTTTCCCGCAGATCCGAATTCGCGAATTTTGCCAATAACCGTTGTTTTGATTGCTTCACGAGCTGGCCCTAAATATTTACGAGGATCATACATTTTTTCATCTGCAGCTAATACTTCACGTACTTTTTTGGCAGATGCAATTTGGTTTTCTGTATTTACATTAATTTTCGCTGTTCCAAGAGAAATTGATCTTTGGATATCTTTTGTTGGAATACCAGTTCCACCATGAAGAACAAGAGGCACTCCTGTTAAGCCTCTGATTTCCTCCATTTCAGCAAATCCTAAATTTGGCTCGCCTTTATAAGGCCCGTGAACTGAGCCTAATGCTGGAGCAAGACAGTCAATTCCAGTGCGTTTAACAAGTTCTTCGCACTCTTTTGCATCAGCATAAATCACGCCATCAGCTACAACATCATCCTCTTGTCCGCCGACTGTTCCTAGTTCCGCTTCTACGGATACACCTTTCGCATGTGCATACTCAACCACTTTAGAAGTTGTTTCTACATTTGTTTCAAATGGATCGTGTGAAGCATCAATCATAACAGATGTAAATCCGGCATCAATTGCTTCTTTGCATTTATCATAACTTGAACCATGATCAAGATGAATCGCAACCGGTACAGTAATATTGTAATCCTCCATCAATCCTTCAACCATCTTAACAACGGTTTTGAAACCGCCCATATAACGGCCGGCACCTTCGGATACACCTAAAATGACAGGTGATTTCTCTTCTTCAGATGCTTGAAGAATCGCTTGAGTGAATTCTAAATTATTTAAATTAAATTGACCTACAGCATAGCCCTCTGCATTTGCTTTTTTTAGCATTTCAGTCATAGAAACTAAAGGCATATGTAACTTCCTCCTTATGATGATCGTCGTTTTTACCCATGTTAGTCATTCTATAACAGGTTAACCTTTACGATATATGTTTATGTACCCCTTTTAGACATGACAAAAACGAATACGATTCTTTGAAATTCCATTTGTATCATACCAAAATGAAACAGGAAATGCTATGATTAGGCTGCATTTTATTCTAATAAGATGTACTATATGCATAAAAAAAGCACCTTTTGTATGTCACTATTTAGGTACTGGTAGATACTTTTTCACTGCTGCTCTTATGTCATCAATATCAAAGGGCTTTGCAAAATGGGTTAATGCGCCCAATTCCTTTGCTTCTTGAATCATATCCAGCTCTCCATAGGCAGTCATGATAATTACCCTAATATCATTGTTGTCTACTCTCATTCTTTTTAATATTTCAATTCCGTCCATTCCAGGAATTTTCATATCGAGAAGCACAAGATCTGGATTATGTTTTGAAACGATATCAAGTGCCTGTACCCCATTAGCCGCTTGAAATGTTTCATATCCTTCTTTTTGCAACACCTCATTGAGCAAGATTCTGATCCCAAATTGGTCATCTACAATCAATATTTTCCCTTTCATAGTGCACCTCTCATTCCTTATTGTCAATATCAATTCCCATATGTTATTTATCTATGTTTGTTAAATTCGACTTAAAAATGTAATTTCCTGCCTTGGATTCTTAAATTATCGCAATTTTACCTTTGCTTCTTATTTCAATATAATTAAAGCACATAATAATAACAGGAGGAACTTTTCATGTTAAAAATGTTTTCAACTCAGGTGTTTGGGCTATTTAAGCGTCTAAACGAAAATAAAGAGGAAGCAATAGAGGATATAGCACGCATACTTGCTCAGGCTAGTGTAGGAGATGGAAAAATTTACATATTTGGCACAGAAGAGATGATGGCTGTAGGTCTTGAAGCAACTGTCGGTCAAGAGCCTCTTCCCTCAACGGAAATTTGGCATGCTGGTACAGAGTTTAATGTAATAACAGATACAGATAGGTTTCTTATCATCACAAGGGAATCAAATCACCAAGAGGCATTGCGTTTAGCAAAGTATCTCTCAGACCGGTTTATTCCTTTTGCAACAATAAGCGCCAAAGCAGTGGAAGGGGAAGAGCAGCTTGTAGATTATTCTGATGTGCATATTGATTTGCAGTTGAAGAAGGGCCTGCTTCCAGATGATGCAGGCAATCGCTTTGGTTATCCATCATCAATGGCCGCATTATTTGTTTATTATGGAATTAAGTTTACGATAGATGAAATGTTGGATGAGTACTGAAACTTTGAATGATTCCTCTGCAGGGAGTTTTAATAGCTCCTTCAGGGGAAACACCTGTTTTATTCCGCTCTTGCTTCTTATATCACTCTTCTTCAGCGGAATAAACCCGTTTTTTTCCGCTCTTGCTTCTTATATCACTCTTCTTCAGCGGAATAAATTCGCTTTTTTCCGCTCTTACCTCTTCTATCACTCTGATTCAGCGGAATAAATTCGTTTTATTGGAACGATGCTTCTATTTGCAAGCTTCTTTACTCATATTCGCAAGCAAAAAAAGACGACTTCACTATTAATAGCGAGTCGTCTCTTTACTTTTTATTATTCGTTATTTTTCAAAGAAGCGCCAACAAAGTCACGGAATAGTGGCTGTGGACGAGTTGGTCTTGAAGTGAATTCTGGGTGGAATTGAGATGCAACGAACCAAGGGTGATCTTTCAGTTCGATGATTTCCACTAAGCGACCATCAGGGCTTGTTCCAGAAAAAACAAATCCTTCTTTTTCCATATCTTGGCGATAGTGATTGTTAAACTCATAGCGATGACGATGGCGTTCGTAAACAACTTCATCTTGGTATGCTTCATATGCGATTGAACCTTCAACTAGTTTACAAGCTTGCAGGCCAAGTCGCAATGTTCCGCCAAGGTCCTCAATGTCCTTTTGCTCAGGCAGCAGGTCAATAATCGGATGGTTTGTACTTGGATTGATTTCAGCGGAATGCGCGCCATCTAAGCCTAATACATTTCGTGCAAATTCAATAGAAGCTAACTGCATCCCTAGGCAAATGCCGAAGAATGGTTTTTTGTTCTCACGCGCATACTGAGTAGCTAGAATTTTCCCTTCTACTCCTCTATCTCCGAATCCACCTGGAACGAGAACACCGTCTACGTCAGCAAGAAGTTCGCTAACATTTTCTTTTGTTACATGCTCTGCATTGATCCATTTTACCTCTATTTCTGAATCATTTGCATAGCCTGCATGTTTTAATGCTTCAACAACGGAAATATAAGCATCTTGAAGCTCAACATATTTGCCGACAAGACCGATTTTTGTTTTTCTAGAAAGGTTAAGCACTTTATCTACAAGCTGCTTCCATTCTGTCATATCTGCTTCTGCACAGTCCAATTTCATTTCTTTGCATACAAGCTTGTCCAAGCCTTGCTCTTGAAGTGCTAATGGGATTGTATATAGCGTGTCAGCATCGCGGCACTCAATAACCGCTTCTTTATCAATATCACAGAATAGGGCAAGTTTATCCTTCATATCTTGAGATATCGGCATTTCTGTACGTACAACTACGACATTTGGCTGAATGCCAAGGCTTCTTAATTCTTTTACACTATGCTGTGTTGGTTTTGTTTTCATTTCACCAGCAGCTTTAATGTATGGCACGAGTGTACAGTGAATATACATAACATTATCACGGCCGATATCGCTTTTAATTTGGCGAATGGCTTCAAGGAACGGTAATGATTCGATATCGCCAACAGTACCGCCAATTTCAGTGATGACCACGTCTGCATTTGTTTCATGGCCAGCACGGAATACTTTATCTTTAATTTCGTTCGTGATGTGTGGAATAACCTGAACTGTACCGCCATTATAATCGCCGCGGCGCTCTTTGCGTAGAACAGTTGAATAAATTTTTCCAGTTGTTACACTGCTGTATTTTGTTAAATTAATATCAACAAAACGCTCATAGTGTCCTAAATCCAAGTCTGTTTCTGCTCCATCACCTGTTACATAAACTTCACCATGCTGGTAAGGACTCATTGTACCTGGGTCCACGTTAATGTATGGATCGAACTTTTGAATCGTTACGCTTAATCCTCTGTTTTTAAGCAAGCGACCTAATGAAGCTGCAACAATCCCTTTTCCTAATGACGAAACCACGCCACCTGTAACAAAAATATATTTTGTCATTGATAATTCCCCCTTAACTATACGTAGTTTGTGCATTTACTCTTTGTTTAAAAAGATTAAAATGATCTTTTATAAAAAAACCTAGCAGAAACTCTGCGCTCTCTATGTCTGTATGGCGAATGGCTCTGCTTAACCTATACTGCAACATCGTACATACACTAACCTAAGCTTTCCTTAGCAAAAAATAAAAAGCGCTCCACTTACTTAAATAAGTAAGGGAGCGCTATTAGCGTATCAAATAAATGATCGTTCCTTTTTAAAGGAGCCCAAAAATGATTCTACAAGGCTGCAAGAAAAAAGTCAAGGCTATAATTTTTCTTCTTCATCCTCATCTTCTTCATCTAAATCCTCGTCATCGAGATCATCTATTAATTCATCGTCATCTTCAAATTCTTCGTCCAAATCCTCGTCATCATCCGTATCATCAAGCAGGTCGTCTACCTCTTCATCATCTAAATCGTCATCAAAATCATCAAGATCATCGTAATCGATATCTTCCTCATCATAATCCTCATCATCGTCCGCAACTTTCTTCGCCTTTTTCTTTTTAGGCTTAATGACAGTTACGACTTCTTCTTCATACTGTTCTACTGGATACCAAGCACGAAGTCCCCAGCGGTTATCACCTAATCCGATAAAATGTCCTTCTATATTCAAATCTGTGTAGAATTGAGCGATTTTGGATTTTACTTCATCTTCTGAAAGACCTAGCAGATTTGTCATTTCATCCATAATATCTTTGAAAGCCATCGGTTCTTTTTTGCTCTTCAAAAGCTCATGAGCAACCTCAATTAATGACATTTCTTTTAATTGCTCTTTTGAGTATCCATTTAAACTCATGCTCAGCACTTCCTTTCCCTATGTAACGCTATATATTTAGCGAAAAAAACAATTGGAGTAACGATAATATTAACAGTAATAAAAACTGATTTCTCATTCCTTACCTCTAACTAGGCAAAAGAATGCATATTCTTCATTATAAACAAATATTTAGTGTTTATGCTAGCTATATTAATAAGTTTTCCTACTTTTTACAGGAATCCTTTTCTTCCTTTACCGCTTTACTGTACATTTTATATGCCAGCCACATGAAAAAAAAAGACAGCAAAAAGAAGCCAATGGCCCCTAGCTGTTTTTTATATAAAATTTGAGTGCCCACCAAGCAGCCTATAAATACTAATGCAATAAGTATCGTTCTCACACGTGTCCACATCCTGAGATCATAATCCATGAAGTTATCTCAAATAATATAACCATTATATAAATATTCCCCTTGATTGTATATCATGAGTAAGATAAAGTGAAACTTCCATCAGTGGGAGCTATCTGCCGGTTCATGCACTACAAATAAAAAAACCGTACACAATAGGCTCACAGCATACGCTGTAAGCCTCATTTCATTTACATATTGCGACGATACTGGCCGCCGACTTCATATAAGGCATTTGTAATTTGGCCTAGGCTGGCAACCTTTACTGTTTCCATTAATTCAGCGAAAATATTTCCGCCGCTTACCGCTGCTTCTTTTAACCGTTTAAGCGCTACTTCTGTTTCCGTTTTATGCGCTTCTTGGAAAGCACGAAGATTGTGTATTTGTGTTTCCTTTTCTTCTTTGGAAGCTCTGGCAAGTTCCATATTATCCATTTCTTCTTCTGAAGGCGGATTAGGATTTAAATACGTATTCACTCCTATAATTGGCAGTTCGCCAGTATGCTTCTTCATTTCGTAGTACATTGATTCATCCTGTATTTTCCCACGCTGATATTGCGTTTCCATCGCACCTAAAACGCCGCCGCGATCATTAATTCGTTCAAACTCCTGCAAGACTTGCTCTTCTACTAAGTCTGTCAGCTCATCAATAACAAAAGCACCTTGCAATGGATTTTCATTTTTAGATAATCCATGTTCTTTTGTAATAATCATTTGAATAGCCATCGCACGGCGAACAGATTCTTCAGTTGGTGTTGTAATCGCTTCGTCATATGCATTTGTATGAAGCGAGTTACAGTTATCCTGCAATGCCATTAATGCTTGCAGCGTCGTCCGAATATCATTAAAGTCAATTTCCTGTGCATGCAAGGAACGGCCTGAAGTTTGAATATGATATTTTAACTTTTGGCTTCTTTCATTGGCGCCATATTTATCTCTCATAACTGTTGCCCAAATGCGGCGTGCCACACGGCCAAGTACGGTGTACTCTGGGTCAAGTCCATTTGAAAAGAAGAATGAAAGGTTGGGCGCAAAATCATCAATTTTCATGCCTCTACTTAAATAATACTCAACATAAGTAAATCCATTTGCAAGAGTAAAGGCGAGCTGGGAAATCGGATTCGCTCCTGCTTCGGCAATATGGTAGCCGGAAATGGATACAGAATAATAATTGCGAACTTTCGAATCAATAAAATACTGTTGAATGTCTCCCATCATCCGCAAGGCGAACTCAGTGGAGAAGATACATGTGTTTTGCCCTTGATCCTCTTTTAAAATATCCGCTTGCACTGTCCCCCGAACCGTACTTAAAGTATAGGCTTTTACTTCCTCAAGCTCTGTTTGATTTAAAGTTCTGCCCAATTCATCTTCCTTCGCCTGAATTTGCTGCTGAATTGCAGTGTTCATAAACATGGCCAGAATGATAGGTGCAGGTCCATTAATTGTCATTGAAACAGATGTGGATGGATGGCAAAGATCAAAACCGTCATAAAGTTTTTTCATATCTTCAAGCGTACAAATGCTGACCCCGCTTTCTCCAACCTTCCCATAAATGTCCGGGCGATAGTCTGGATCCTCTCCATATAAAGTAACAGAGTCAAACGCTGTGCTTAAACGTTTCGCATCATCATCTTTCGATAGATAATGAAAACGGCGGTTTGTCCTTTCCGGTGTTCCTTCACCGGCAAATTGCCTTTTAGGATCCTCTCCTTCGCGTTTGAACGGGAAAACACCAGCAGTATAAGGGAAAGAACCTGGTACATTCTCGCGATAGACCCAGCGAATAATCTCACCATAATCCTTATACTTAGGTAAAGCCACTTTAGGAATTGACAATCCTGATAAGCTTTTTGTTTTTAATACGGTAATAATTTCTTTATCGCGAATCTTCGTGACAAACTGCTCGCCATGATATTTCTCTTGGAGGTCGTTCCAGCCGTCAAGTATTTTCTTAGACTCTGGTGTAAGCTGCTCAAGCACCTTTTCTTTTAAAGCTTGAAGTGCTGATACGACCGCTTCCTCTGCATTCCCACCCTCTAATGCAAGTATGGTTCCTTCTATTTGGAAAAGTTTCCTTGCCAAGTTCGCCTGGTCTTCCGCTTTTTTATGATAGGAACGGACAGTCTCTGATACCTCACGCAAATAATAGCGCTGTTCATTCGGGATAATGACATTTTGCTTTTCTACAATGGCATTCTTTTCATAGCTTGTTTTCCAATCAGTGCCGGCATTTTTATTAATCGCTTCAATCAAATTAGCAAAGACCGCATTTGTACCCGGATCGTTAAATTGACTGGCAATTGTACCATAAACTGGCATTACATCCAGTTCTTTTTCAAAAAGCATATGGCTGCGCTGGTATTGTTTTTGAACTTGGCGTTTAGCATCCTCAGAACCTTTTCGTTCAAATTTGTTAATTACGATTAAATCAGCATAGTCGATCATATCGATTTTTTCGAGTTGTGAAGGCGCACCAAACTCACTTGTCATTACATACATGGACGCATCACAAATTTCTGTAATCCCTGCGTCTCCTTGGCCGATTCCACTAGTCTCAACAATGATTAAATCAAATCCGGCGGCTTTGACGACGGAAATCGCATCTTTAATTGCCAGCGAGAGTTCACTTTTTGATTGTCTTGTCGCCAAACTGCGCATATACACGCGCGGATGAAAAATCGCATTCATACGGATACGGTCACCAAGCAATGCTCCGCCTGTTTTTTGTTTTGTAGGGTCAACAGACAAGATAGCTACTTTCTTATCTGGAATATCATGAATAAATCGGCGAATTAATTCATCTGTTAATGAGCTTTTACCTGCTCCACCTGTCCCTGTAATACCGATAACCGGCACTTTTTTCTCTAATGATTTTACTTTTTCCATTACAGGATCAAGGGTTGCCGCAAGTTCCTTTTCCATGCTGACATGATGCTCAGCCACTGTAATAAGACGGGCAATTGCATTTATATTGCCTTCAGGCAGCTTTTCAAGTTGGTCAGCCACTTCTGTTTGGAAGGTCGGATAATCACATTCCTCAAGCATTTGATTAATCATCCCTTGCAGGCCGTTTTTACGCCCATCTTCTGGAGAAAAAATCCTGGCAATCCCATATTCATGAAGCTCTTTAATCTCTTTTGGAATGATGACACCTCCTCCGCCGCCATAAATGCGGATATGCGATGCCCCTTTCTCTGCCAAAAGATCATACATATATTTAAAATATTCGACATGGCCACCTTGGTAGGAAGACATCGCAATCCCTTGAACATCTTCTTGGATGGCGGCATTAACTACTTCTTCAACAGAGCGGTTATGCCCAAGGTGAATGACCTCTGCGCCGCTTGCCTGTATAATCCGTCTCATAATATTAATTGAAGCATCATGCCCGTCAAATAAGCTTGAAGCTGTAACAAAACGCACATGATTTATCGGCTTATATATTTCAACAGTGCTCATTGTTTATTCCTCCTCTGAATTGTGGCTATATTCTCCACTGGTTATGGCCACTGAAACAATACTGCCTAACATAGAAGTCCTATTACATGATGTTTAAACAGCTAGGCGACAATTGGTGTAATATTTCACAAAAACTTATTAATATTCAGATAATATACAGTAAAATTTTTTACTCTTGCTTTATTTTTGGTTGTATCGCTTGGAAAAGTAAGTCCGTTTGCAATTGAATATAATCATCAATCGTAAACATCTTCTGGAGTGACCATCGTCGAAAAGCCCACATTTGCCCCTGTACAAAAATATTATGTGCAATCATTTTTACCTTTTCTTCAGGTAAATGCAACTCACCGTTTTTAATACATAATTCTATGACATGCTCAAACATGGCAACCATTTCAATTTCTTTTTTTAGTACATAGGGCAGAGCATCTTTTGATAGCGATTTCACCTCCTGGTACATGACAAGCACTTCATCCTGCATGCCATCCACCACTTTAAAATAGTCAGTTATCCCCTGCTTCAAGCCTGCTATTGTTCCCTTATTCGTATCAAGGACCTTTTGTAGATGCTCTCTTACTTTGTCATATATGCTGTCACAGACGAGGTAAAGAACGTCTTCTTTCGTGCCAATATACTCATATAGTGTGCCAATACTGAATCCGGATGCCTTTGCAATTTCTCTTGTTGTTGTCCGGTGAAACCCTTTTTCGATAAAAAGATTGACAGCGCCCTTGATCATTTGGTCCCGCCTTTTCTTAACAAGACGTTCATCTTTAACAGATGCTTGCACTTCGCGTTTTTTCATCGTTTTTTAACCGCCTTTTTTCATGCCCACCTATATTCTATGAACTAATGGACAACAGAGAATAGAGAAAAATCTATTTCATACAACTCCCAAAGGCTGTTCACCTTTTCCCAATGAACAACCTTTGGCTGCAGCTTATTTCGTGATCATTCTGGAAATAACTAACCGTTGAATTTCTTGTGTACCTTCATAAATTTGAGTGATTTTTGCATCACGCATAAAGCGCTCAACTGGATAATCTTTCGTATAACCGTATCCACCGAAAACTTGAACAGCATCTGTTGTTACTTTCATTGCTGTATCACCAGCAAAGAGCTTAGACATAGCAGATTCTTTTCCATATGGCAGACCTTCTGACTCTAACCAGGCTGCCTGATAGGTTAATAGCCTTGACGCTTCTACATTCGTAGCCATATCTGCTAATTTAAAGCCGATTCCTTGCTGTGCCGCAATTGGCTTGCCGAATTGCACACGCTCTTTCGCATAGGCTGCAGCTGCATCCAATGCGCCTTGTGCGATTCCAACCGCTTGGGCTGCGATTCCGTTTCGACCTCCATCAAGGGTCATCATCGCAATTTTGAAGCCATCGCCAATTTCTCCTAATACATTTTCTGCAGGCACCTTACATTCTTCAAAAATGATTTCTGTTGTTGGTGATGAACGAATCCCTAATTTCTTTTCTTTCTTGCCGACTGAGAAGCCTTCAAAGCTTGATTCAACGATAAAAGCTGTTGTTCCCTTATGTTTGTTTGCTGGATCTGTAAGAGCAAACACAACATAAATATCTGCAACGCCGCCATTTGTAATAAAGATTTTAGAACCATTTAAAACGTAATGGTCACCTTCTAATCTGGCTGTTGTTTTCATTCCACCTGCATCTGAGCCACTGCCAGGTTCTGTCAAGCCGTAACCGCCAATTTTTTCTCCTTGAGCCATTGGCTTTAAAAATTTATGTTTCTGCTCTTCGCTGCCGAATTTGTAAATTGGCCATCCGGCAAGTGAGGTGTGTGCGGATAAAGTAACCCCAGTAGAAGCACAAACGCGAGATAATTCTTCAATAGCGATGCAGTAAGCAAGATAATCACTGCCAATACCGCCATATTCTTCAGGCCAAGGAATTCCCGTTAAGCCTAACTCTGCCATTTTATCGAAAATTTCACGATCAAAGCGCTCTTCTTCATCACGTTCAGCAGCAGTTGGCGCTACTTCATTTGCAGCAAAATCACGCACCATTTTTCTAATCATTTCATGTTCTTCGGTCAATTGAAAATTCATGATTCATCCTCCATCGTCCTTAAGGTTTGATTATTATAGTTGTTTGCTGATTACTAATCTTTGAATCTCGCTCGTTCCTTCGTATATTTCTGTAATCTTTGCATCACGGAAATATCTTTCTACCGGATAGTCCTCTGTGTAGCCATAACCGCCAAACACCTGGATCGCTTCAGTTGTGACCTCAACAGCTGTTTTAGATGCAAAAAGCTTTGCCATGGACGCTTCTTTTCCGCATTTCAAATTATTTTGACGCAAGTTTGCAGCTCGATAAACAAGCAGCTTTGCTCCTTCAACCGCTGTTGCCATATCCGCCAGTTTAAACCCTACACCTTGCTGAGCTGCGATTGGCTTGCCAAATTGAACACGTTCTTTAGCATAGTTAGTGGCTGCTTCAAGTGCAGCTTCTGCAATGCCTAGCGCCTGAGAAGCAATGCCAATGCGGCCGACATCGAGATTTGCCATCGCGATCTTAAAGCCTTCCCCTTCTTTGCCAAGCAGATTTTCAGCTGGAACTTTCATATCTTCAAAGCTTAATTGAAGTGTTCTTGATCCATGAAGCCCCATTTTATGCTCGTCTTTTCCAATAATTAGACCAGGCGTATCTTTTTCAACAATAAAAGCTGAAACGCCCTTACTGCCCAGCTCTGGGTTTGTCGAAGCAAAAACGATATAGACGTCCGCTTCTCCGCCGTTCGTAATAAAAACTTTGGAACCATTTATAATATAGTGGTCTTCTTTCTTCACTGCTTTCGATTTTAAACTGCCTGCATCTGAACCTGCACTTGGTTCCGTTAAACAGAACGCTCCTAAATATTCACCTGAAGCCAGTTTAGGAACATATTTTTGCTTCTGTTCTTCCGTTCCGAAATAGACAATCGGATTTGTTCCGACAGAAGTATGAACAGATAGAATCACTCCTACTGTCGCACTTACTTTAGAAATTTCATTGATGGCAATGATATAAGACGTGAAATCCATTTCAGAACCACCGTATTGCTCTGGAATCGGAATGCCCATTAAGCCGAGCTCGCCCATTTTCTTTAAGATTTCACGAGGGAATTCTCCTTTTTCCATCTTATCTACAAATGGAGCGATTTCCGTTTGTGCAAAATCACGCACCATTTTTCTCATCATTTCCTGCTCTTCTGTAAATCTCAGATTCATGTTATAAACCTCCGATGTCGTTAAAGTCTATTATTATTCGTAAACGTAGAAGCCTCTTCCTGTCTTTTTGCCTAACCAGCCAGCTTTTACATATTTTCTAAGTAATGGACATGGGCGATATTTGTCATCACCAAAGCCCTCATGAAGTGTTTCCATAATATACAGGCAAGTATCAAGCCCAATAAAATCAGCTAATGTAAGTGGGCCCATCGGATGATTCATACCTAGCTTCATCACTTCATCAATTGCTTCTTCAGATGCAACCCCTTCATATAATGTATAAATCGCTTCATTGATCATAGGCATTAATATGCGATTAGATACAAACCCCGGGAAATCATTTACTTCAACAGGAACTTTCCTCAGGTTCTTTGTCATTTCTTCAATTGTTGTATAAACATCATCAGCCGTAGCCAGGCCGCGAATAATTTCTACAAGCTTCATGACAGGTACTGGATTCATAAAGTGCATGCCAATCACTTTTTCAGGACGGTTCGTTGCCGCTGCAATTTCTGTTATTGGCAAAGACGAAGTATTACTTGCCAAAATGGCATGTTCAGGTGCAATTTCATCCAGCTCACTAAAGATTTGAGATTTGATTTCCATATTTTCCACAGCTGCCTCAATGACTAAATCAACATCGCTAGCATCTTGAAGGGTTGTAGACGGTGTAAATCTTGCCAGGATTCCTTCCATTTCTTCAGCACTCATTCTGTCTTTTTCTACTTGGCGTGAAAGATTTTTCTTGATTACACCTAATCCTCGTTCCACAAACTCTTGTTTGATATCATTCATATAAACACTATATCCTGCTTGCGCACATACTTGAGCGATTCCTGAACCCATTTGCCCCGCTCCGATAACCATCACTTTTTTTACTTCCATCATTAAATCCTCCGTTCTCTTTCTTTAGTTTTTAGGCACTTCAATCATGATTGCATCTCCCTGACCACCGCCAGAACAAATCGCCGCAATTCCAACTCCGCCTCCGCGGCGTTTCAATTCATGCATAAGTGTTAAAATAATTCTCGCTCCGCTTGCGCCAATTGGATGTCCAAGAGCAACCGCACCGCCGTTTACATTTACTTTTTCGCTATCTAAATGAGCAATTCTTCCGCTTGTAAGGGCAACGGCCGCAAATGCTTCATTGATTTCAAATAAGTCGATTTCATCTAGTGATTTACCTGTTTTCTTTAATAGTTCATTTATAACTAGGCCTGGTGTTTGCGGAAAGTCCTTCGCTTCTACTGCTATTGCAGTATGTCCTAGAATAATCGCACCAGGTGTTTTGCCTTCTTTCATTGCTCTTTCCTCGCTCATTAATACGAGGGCAGCCGCACCGTCATTTACTCCAGGTGCATTTCCAGCTGTAATGCTTCCACCTTCGCCAAATGCAGAGCCAAGTTTTGCAAGTCTTTCCAGTGAAGTATCTTTGCGCGGAGATTCATCATCTGCAACAACTACAGGATTACCTTTTCGCTGAGGCACCTCTATCGGGACAATTTCCTCTGCAAACTTGCCCGACTCTATCGCTTTGTTTGCAAGCTGATGACTTCTTAATGCCCACTGATCCTGCTCTTCCCTGCTAATATCAAAAGCTTTCGCTGTTTCATTGCCGTATGTCCCCATATGAACACCTGTAAAGCTGCAGCTTAAGCCATCGTGTGTCATTAAATCCTGAACCATACTGTCACCCATTCTCAGGCCCCATCGCGCTTTAGGCAGAATATATGGAGCATTACTCATTGACTCCATTCCGCCCGCAACGATGATGTCTTCATCACCTGTACGTATGATTTGATCTGCTAACGTCACACTGCGCATCCCGGATGCACAGACTTTATTAATTGTTTCTGTCTTTACTTCCCATGGCAGTCCTGCTTTTCTAGCTGCCTGTCTTGAAGGGATTTGACCTTGCCCACCCTGCAGGACAGAGCCTAAAATCACTTCTCCCACTTCAGCAGGATTGACTTCCGAACGATTAAGGGCTTCCTTTACAACAATGCCTCCGAGATCTGAAGCTGTAAAGCTGCTCAATCCACCAGCAAATTTTCCAAAAGGGGTTCTTGCTCCAGCAATAATGACCGTTTTACCCAATTTAACCCTCTCCTTTTAAACTATAAATTTATAATTATCTAAAAACAAAAAGGATAAATGCACGAAACTGACTGAACGCTCGCTCAAGTTATGAGCAAATAAAAAGGAAATATTATCCTCTGTTATGAAAGCGCTTTATTTACTTTTATTTTACACGAAAAACAAGAGGAATTGAAACAATATCCTAAAAATTCATAAAAAATTATTTTTTTGAATTTTTATAACTGCTTCAATTCCCCATTAATTAAGATGCTAAGGTTTGTTCGCCGATTACTGCTTTTTCTAGAATTTCAGCTACATCATAAGTTTGGACTGTTTCTTCAACTTCCTTCGCTTTTGTCCCATCTGACAGCATGGTTAAGCAATAAGGACATCCAGAGCTGATTACAGAAGGATTAACAGCCAGCGCCTGCTCTGTACGAGCTACATTGACGCGGTTTCCTGTTTCTTCTTCCATCCACATGAGTCCTCCGCCAGCACCACAGCACATGCCTGTTTCGCGATTTCTTTCCATTTCAATCAGTCTGACTCCTGTTATGGACTTTAAGATTTCACGAGGCGGATCGTACACTTCATTGTAGCGTCCTAAATAACATGAATCGTGGAACGTAATGGTTTCATTTACTTCGAATTGCGGCTTAAGCCTTCCATCCTCAACAAGCTGCGCTAACACTTCTGTATGGTGATATACCTCTTGAGTTAAACCAAAGTCAGGATACTCATTTTTAAAAATATTATATGCATGCGGATCGATAGTAACGATTTTCCTCACTTCATTTTTCTCGAACTCTTCAATGTTTTTCGTAGCAAGCTCTTGGAATAAGAACTCATTACCTAAACGTCTTGGTGTATCACCAGAGTTCTTCTCTTTATTGCCAAGAATCGCAAATTTCACGCCAGCTTCATTTAGAAGTTTTGCGAATGAAAGTGCAATTTTTTGGCTTCGATTATCATAGGATCCCATAGACCCTACCCAGAACAAGTATTCATATTCCTCGCCGGATTTTTTCATTTCCTTCACAGTAGGAACATGAACGTCCTCACGGGCTTCTCTCCAATCTTCACGCTCTTTACGGTTTAATCCCCATGGGTTACCTTGACGCTCAATATTGGTCATCGCTCGCTGTGCATCAGCATCCATTTTTCCTTCTGTTAAAACTAGGTAACGGCGAAGGTCAATGATTTTATCAACATGCTCATTCATTACCGGGCATTGGTCTTCACAGTTACGGCATGTTGTACAAGCCCAAATCTCTTCTTCAGTAATGACTTCACCAATTAGGCTTGGGTTATATTGTAGACTTGCTGCTGCTTCTTCAGCACCTTGTCCGCCTGCAGCGATTGCAATTTGGTTTCCTTTCGTATTTGCAAAGGCAAAAGTCGGTACCCATGGCTGCTTTCTAGTAACAGCTGCGCCGTGATAGGTTAAATGATCACGAAGCTTTAAAATTAAATCCATTGGAGAAAGCATTTTACCAGTTCCAGTTGCTGGACACATATTTGTACAGCGACCGCATTCAACACAAGCATATAAGTCAATCATTTGAAGCTGTGTAAAATCTTCTATCTTACCTACACCAAATGATTCTTGTGATTCATCTTCAAAATCAATTGCCTTTAATTTTCCTGGGTTATCTAGTCGATTAAAATAAACATTCACAGGCCCTGCAATTAAGTGTGCATGCTTGGACTGCGGGATATACACAAGGAAAGCGAGCAGGAATAGTAAGTGAATCCACCAGGCAACATAGAATACAACTATAGATGCAGTCTCACCAATCCATGAAAATGCTACAGCAAACAGAGATGCTACAGGCTCAGTCCAGACTGGATCATGCCCGTGCCAGATCATGCTCATTCCGTTTCCAAGAAGAACAGAAAGCATTAATCCCCCAATAAAGATGAGGACGAGACCTGATTTGAAACCTCTTTTTAAACGAACGAGCTTTTCAATATATCGGCGATAAAAAGCCCAAACAACTGCGACCAAAATCATTAATGTAACGATTTCCTGGAAGAAAGTGAATCCAGGGTATAACGGTCCAAGCGGCAAATGCGCCCCCGGGCTAATTCCTTTAATAATAAAATCAATTGCACCAAATTGTACTAAAATAAATCCATAGAAGAACATGACGTGAATGGCTCCACTTTTCTTATCCTTCAATAATTTTTTCTGTCCAAAGACATTAACCCAAATTTTGTTGAGCCGTTCCTTCACATTATTATCAAATTCTGTCTTCTTACCTAGCTTGATATATCCATATCTTGTCTTTATTAGGTATACGAATAAGCTGGCCGCGTAAGCGATTACAAGAATCGTTGCAATAAGGTTAATCCATAATAAAGTATTCATGTTGTCTACTCCTTTCCAGTATAATAATTCAGTAATTGAAAACTATTCATTTTTAGGAGAAAATTTTAATACAATAAAATTTTCTGAAATTAATACTTAGTTCCATTATATAATGAATGAGCATTCAGTCAACATGTTTTTATTTATTTTTGGTCTTTTTTCTATTGATGTAATGAGCGATAATAGAAAATGAATCTGTGGAAATACTATCTAGAAACACATTCATAGGAGATGATCAAGTTGATGATTCTATTTACCGTTGCGGTCATCTTGCTGGTTGCTTTCATATTTATTTTTCTTTTGTATATTGATTATGTTTTCGGCCGCAAGAGCCATCTAAAATCAGTCAGTAAAACGAACCCCTCCCATTCTTTCAGTACACTTTCGATTTTTGTGGACGGACCTTCATTATTTGATGATTATTTTGCTGAATTAAAACAAGCTAAAAGCCATATCCATATTTTATTTTATATTGTTAAAGACGAAGGAATAGGCCAAGACTTTTTAACCATTTTAAAACAAAAAGCGCGTGAAGGTGTCGAAGTCCGTCTCCTGCTAGATTGGGCAGGTAGTTTACCGATTATTCTGAATAATAAGCTTAAAAAAGATTTAAAAAGTCATGGAATAGAGCTTGCCTTTGCCAATTCACCTACGTTTCCCTTTCTATTTTACAACGTTCAAGCAAGAAATCATAGGAAAATCTCAGTTATCGACGGAAAATTCGGATATATTGGCGGATTTAATGTTGGACCGGAATATATAAACTTAGATCCAAAGCTGACTCCATGGCGCGATTATCATTTAAAAGTCACTGAAGAAGGTGTCATCGATCTTCAAAAATCTTTTTTAACTGATTGGAATAATGCTGCAAAAGTGAACCTTCTTCAAAATGAAGCCTACTTTCCAGCCGTTTCAAAGGGATTGATTCAACATCAATTCATAACAACTGATGCTGCTTTTTTAGAGGAAAAATATTCTGAGCTCATTAAAAACGCTAAGCATTCAATTGAGATAGGGACACCTTATTTTATTCCCGGCCCATGCCTTTTGAATGATTTATTAGATGCGATACACCGCGGTGTATCTGTCACTATTCTTATTCCGTATACGACTGATCACTTGCTCGTTAAAGAAGCCTCTTATCCTTATTTGCGGAAATTAATTAAAGCAGGTGCAGAAGTTTATGAATATAAAAACGGTTTCTATCATGCTAAAACAATGATAGCCGATGATATCGCCGTAATTGGCACAGCCAATTTTGACAAAAGAAGCTTTTATTTAAATTATGAAATTAACTGTTATATTACGGATGCAAGCTTCCATGCACAGGTGAGAGAAATCTTCAAAAAGGATATGAGCAAATCAGAGCGAGTAGCGCTTAAGGATATTTCAGGTTTCAACCTAATCAGACAAGGGAAAGAAATACTTGCGCGTTCGCTCTCATTATTTTTATAGAAAACAGGTGCTGACAAGGTGAAAATCAGATTTGGTTACGTCTCTCATGCAATCAGCCTTTGGGATGCTTCTCCGGCAAAAGCATTGACTTATACTCGCTATCAGCAATTGCCTAAAATGGAAAGAATGGAAAAGCTAAAAGAAGTTACCAGGCAAAATATTGCTCATACACTTAGAATGGTCCATTATAACATTGCACATGAAATTGAGCTTTACCGGCTATCAAGCTCGATCGTTCCACTAGCTACCCACCCTGAAGTAATGTGGGATTTCCAGGAAGCCTTTAAATCCGAATGGCTGGAATTGGGAGAGCTAATTAAAAAATATCAGTTGCGTGTCAGCTTTCACCCTAATCAATTTACACTATTTACCTCTCCTCGTGAAGAAGTAACTGTAAACGCAGTTGTAGACATGCAATATCATTATAGAATGCTCGAGGCGATGGGGCTTGAGCATAAAGGAATCATCAATATTCATATTGGCGGTGCTTATGGAGATAAAACTGCAGCCATTGATCGATTTCACAAGAACTTACCATCTCTGCCTGAAGAGATAAAAGCGAGAATGACACTTGAAAACGATGATAAAACATATAATGCAGAGGAAACGCTAACCGTTTGTGAACGAGAAGGAATTCCGATGATTTTTGATTATCATCACCATAGGGCAAATTTAGGAGAGCAAACTCTTGAAGAGCTTCTTCCCCGAATTTTTGCTACGTGGAAGACAATTGGCATGCTTCCGAAAATCCATATTTCCTCACCGAAATCGGAAAAAGCATTCCGCTCTCATGCAGACTTTGTTGATTTAGAATTTCTTAAGCCTTTGCTGCAAATGCTTAAAGAGATGAATACAGATGTAGACTTCATGATTGAAGCAAAGGCAAAGGACCAGGCCATGATGAAGCTGGTCGAAGATATTGCTGCGATGCGGGGAATGAAGAGAGCAAGTGGCGGATCTGTGATATTCAGGTAAAATCAGCAACAAGAAAGCCGGCATCATTTTTGATGCCGGCACATATTTTACATTTTTTCCGGAGCAGAAACGCCAATTAATGATAACGCATTTTTCAAAGTAGTTTGCACTGCTTTAATTAATCCAAGTCTAGCTTTTGTTCTTTCCGGATTTTCTGTATCAAGAACTTTTTCAGCATTATAGAAGCTATGGAAAGCTGATGCTAAATCGTAAATATAATTTGTGATGCGGTGCGGCATGCGTTTTTCGGCAGCCTCAGCTACTGCCTGCGGGAATTCCCCAATTTTCTTCAAGACATCAAGCTCTTTTTCAGCCCCAATTAATGAAATATCCGCCTGCTGGTCAACTGAAAACCCTTGCTCCTCACCTTGTCTTAAAATGCTTGAAATACGTGCATGGGCATATTGCGCATAGTATACTGGATTTTCATTTGATTGAGAAACAGCCAGGTCCAGGTCAAAATCTAAATGCGTATCTGCACTTCTCATCGCAAAGAAGTAGCGAGTCGCATCAAGGCCTACCTCTTCCACAAGGTCACGCATCGTAACCGCCTTTCCTGTACGTTTGCTCATTTTCATTTTTTCGCCGTTTTTATAAAGGTGAACAAGCTGGATAATTTCAACTTCTAGTGCACTCTTTTCATATCCAAGCGCCTGAATGGCAGCGCTCATGCGCGGGATATAGCCGTGATGGTCTGCTCCCCACACATTAATAATTTTTTCAAAACCGCGTTCTAATTTATCCTTATGATAGGCAATATCTGGTGTTAAATAAGTGTAAGAACCATCATTTTTAATTAATACACGATCCTTATCATCACCATAAGTTGTGGACCGGAACCAAGTTGCCCCATCCTCTTCGTATATATGACCGTTTGCCTTTAATGCCTCTAATGCCTTATCAATTTTGCCATTGTGATAAAGAGATGTTTCAGAATACCAAACATCGTATGGCACACGGAAATCTTCCAAATCATTTTTCAATTTCTCCATTTCGTACTTTAAACCGTACTCACGGAAAAAATCGAAGCGTTCTTTTTCATCTGCTTGCACAAATTTATCGCCATAGTCTTCTGCTAGTTTTTTACCAATATTAATAATATCTTCACCGTGATATCCATCTGCCGGCATTTCTTTTTCATGGCCAAGCGCTTGGAAATATCTTGCCTCTACTGATAATGCCAGATTATTAATCTGGTTACCTGCATCGTTAATATAGTATTCGCGTGAAACATCATAGCCCGCTTTCGCAAGAATGTTACATAATGAATCCCCTACTGCTGCACCGCGTGCATGCCCTAGGTGAAGATCACCTGTCGGGTTGGCTGAAACAAACTCAACTTGCACCTTGCGGCCGGCACCAACGCTAGTTTCACCATATGAATCGCCAGCATCTAACACTGCTGGAATCAATTTTGTTAAATAGCTATTATCCATGTAAAAATTAATAAAGCCTGGTCCCGCGATTTCAATTTTTTGAATCGATGCTTTTGACTGATCGAAATTGGCTATTAAACCTTCTGCAATCATACGTGGTGCTTTCTTTGCTACACGCGCTAATTGCATGGCCATATTTGTAGAATAGTCACCATGCGCTTTTTCTTTCGGAATTTCCAGAATGACGTCAGGAATTTGCTCTTCTGCTGCAAGACCAGCTTTGACAACAGCATCTTTTATTTCCTGCTTTAAATTATTTTGAACCTGTTCAACGATATTCACTATTTTTCCTCCTCGAACGTGATTGCTAAATGGTACGTACCCGCACGGGAACCTTGCATTTTTAGTTCATACAATAAGTCAATGGATCCCATACTTTTGTCTTCTTCAAAAGAATGAACCATTCTTTTCGTTAAAGTCATCATTTCAAAAACGCCATAGGGCGTTTCATAGCTCCCTCTTAAGCTTTTATTCATTCTAAAAGGAAGGCGCATTTTAACCGAGCCACTTCGTAAAATAAGGCCATCCTGCTCAGAAATTTTTACAATCGTTTTTACCAACCCGTCTTCCATCGCTTCCTCATACTGAAGGAAACGGGCGCTATCTTTTTTATAGTATCGTCCAAACGCAGTTAATTCAAAAGTCTCTTTATCTTTTCCATTGCGTATGTCCGTTTTCACTTTAATCTTTACCGGTACTTGTTCAACTGGACGAATAGACAACGGCTGCACATCCTTTTTGTCTGCTTTTTCATAAACCGAGCAGAAATTCTATAACCTTATTAGTATAAAACAAAATGAGGTCGTGTACCAGTCGGGATTTTATTGGAATTCGCTTATTCGCTAACTAATGTCAACTTCGTGCTTTTTTGCGTCTCTCTCCGACTTTTTGCGTCATTCTTCGACTTTTTTCACCAACCGCAACAAAAAGACACCAAGAAATTTCCTGGTGTCTTCAATCTTATTTAACCCAACCTAATATCATTTCGCGAATGAGCTTGCTTGCTGTGTTTGCAGTTTGCTCGGATGGGTCATAAATCGGCGCGACCTCCACAAGATCTGCACCGACAACATTTACTTTAGAATGAGCAATTTCATGAATGGATGCAAGCAGTTCTTTAGAAGTAATGCCGCCTGCGTCAACTGTACCTGTGCCTGGTGCGTGTGCTGGATCTAGAACATCAATATCGATTGTCACATAGACCGGTCGTCCAGCCAATTTTGGCAGTATCTCTTTCAATGGCGCGTGAACTTCAAATTTCGAAATATGCATGCCGACTTCTTTTGCCCAGACGAACTCTTCCTTCATTCCAGAACGGATGCCGAATGAATAGACATTTCCAGGGCCAATCAGTTCAGCCGCTTTTCGAATCGGGGTACTATGTGATAACGGTTCGCCTTCATAGTCTTCGCGAAGATCGGTATGTGCATCCATATGGATAATTGCAAGGTCCGAATATTTCTTATACATTGCCTTAATGACAGGCCAGCTGACTAAATGCTCGCCGCCCATACCTAACGGAAATTTACCATCAGCTAGCAGTCCATCAATATATTTTTCAATCATATCAATGCTTTTTTGCGGATTTCCGAACGGAAGCGGAATATCTCCAGCATCAAAGTATTTTACTTCTTCTAGCTCACGGTCAAGATAAGCGCTGTACTCTTCTAAGCCGATTGAGACTTCGCGGATACGTGCCGGGCCGAAGCGGGAGCCTGGTCGATAGCTGACTGTCCAATCCATTGGCATGCCGTAAAGAACGGCTTCACTTTCATCATAATTCGGATGGCTTTTTATAAAGACATTACCGGAATATGCTTCATCAAAACGCATAGGGCTTTCCTCCGTTAAATAATTATTTAACTAAATCTTGAACAAATTTAGGCAATACAAATGCTGCTTTATGCAATTCTTTTGTGTAATATTTTGTTTCGATTTCATGGAAACGGTCTTCGCTTACTGCTAATGGGTCGTGTTTTTTTGAGCCGATAGTAAATGCCCATAATCCGCTCGGATACGTAGGAATATTGGCTACATAAAGGCGTGTAATCGGGAAGATTTCTTTTACATCCTTTTGTACGTCGCGAATTAAGTCCGCTTTAAACCAAGGGTTATCAGATTGCGCTACGAATAGGCCATCTTCTTTCAAAGCTTTTGAAATCCCCGCATAGAATCCTTTAGTGAAAAGATTTACCGCAGGTCCAACCGGTTCAGTTGAATCAACCATGATTACATCATATTCATTTTCACTTTCCGCAATATGCATGAAGCCATCGCCAACCTTCACTTCAACACGTGGATCCTCTAATTTTCCGGCAATTTCCGGCAAGAATTTTTTAGAGTACTCGATTACTTTTCCATCGATATCTACAAGGGTTGCTTTTTTCACACTTGGGTGTTTCAGCACTTCGCGGATTACACCGCCGTCTCCTCCGCCAACAACAAGGATGTTTTCAGGATTTGGGTGTGTAAATAAAGGAATATGTGCAACCATTTCATGATAAACAAACTCATCCTTCACAGATGTCATCACCATGTCATCTAACAGCAGCATATTGCCCCACTCTTCTGTTTCTACCATATCTAGTTTTTGAAATTCCGTTTGCTCTGTATGTAAAGTTCGATTCACCTTCATTGTGATACCGAAGTTTTCAGTTTGTTTCTCAGTAAACCAAATGCTCATTAATAACTCATCCTTTCATATTAGAAAAGTATTTCTTAAGTGCTCAGTTTAACTTTATCGTTCCCTAAAAGTTAAATGACAAACATGAGAATCAGTATAGTGCATTCTAGCAAAATTGCAAGCAAAATTTTTACCTGTGGAATTCATAGAAAAATGTTTAAAATACGCGTTTAATTTCAATACTATACTTATATCTTTTTTCTAGATTCTAATAAATTTCTCTAAGCAGAAAATCGGGGGTGGTATATATGGAAATTATGACAGACAAGCGATTTAGAAAAGCAGGAAAGTATTTGCGGGCTCTTATAATTATTAGCTTAATAGGTTTTGCCTTGGCAGTCTTCCTATTCATCGGAATTTTCATTTATGCCAAAATACTAGGGCCTCCTCCGCTGGCGGTTCCGCAATCAACGCTATATTTAGCGAATGATGGGGCGGTTATCGGAGAAAGCAATAATGGAGAGAAAAGGTATTGGGCGGATATTACAAATATTAGCCCGCATTTAACAGATGCTACCATTGCTATTGAGGATAAAGGATTTTACGACCATCATGGCTTTGATTATAAACGGATTGCTGGCGCCATCATGGCTGATATAAAAGCAATGGCAAAGGTGCAGGGCGCCAGTACGATCAGCCAGCAATATGCAAGAAACTTGTTTCTTGAGCATGATAAAACATGGAAAAGAAAGCTAAATGAGGCTTTCTATACGATACGCCTTGAAATGAACTATTCTAAAGAACAAATATTAGAAGGCTATTTAAATACCATATACTATGGAAATGGCGCTTATGGGGCACAGGCAGCGAGCCAATATTATTTCGGAAAAGATGCAAATGAACTGAGTCTCAGTGAAGCGGCAATGTTAGCTGGCATTCCGAAAGGACCGAGCATCTACTCTCCGCTAGCATCAGAGGAAAAGGCAAAATCGAGGCAAAAAATTATTTTGCAGGCAATGCAAGATAACGGCTATATAACTGAGCAGGATGCGTCTAAAGCGTTAAATGAAAAGCTTGTTATAGTTGGAAAACATCAGCATACGGTGACAAAGACCGCACCGTATTTTCAGGACGCAGTCAAAACTGCGTTAAAGTCTCAGTTAAAGCTTGATGATCGGACGATTGAATTGGGCGGCTTAAAAATTCACACAACATTGGATATGAATAAGCAGGCGGCAGCAGAAAAAATAGTCGCTGACAGGATTGCACAGGATTCAGACATACAGGTTGGGATGGTCGCGATGAATCCAAAAAACGGCTATATCGAGGCGATGATTGGCGGCAAAGATTATAGTGAGAGTCCATTCAACCGGGCATTACAAGCGATTAGGCAACCAGGATCAACAATTAAGCCATTGCTTTACTATGCTGCGATAGAGCAAGGATTCACACCATCTACCACGATATTAAGTGAACCGACCACTTTCCGTTTTGATGATGGCAAATCTGAATACTCACCGCATAATTATAATAGCAAGTATGCAAATGGCGAAATTACGATGGCGCAGGCTCTTGCTTTATCGGATAATATCTATGCAGTCAAAACCCATCTTTTTATAGGGGAAGATTCACTAGTTGAGGCAGTGAAGAGGTTTGGCATTCAATCTAAAATGGATAAAGTCCCTTCTCTTGCACTAGGTACTTCAGGCATAAGGGTGACGGAGCTCGCGAATGCATACAGCATGCTTGCGAATGGCGGAAAACAAACCTCTCCAGTCTTGATTACTAAGGTGGAAGACTATAAAGGAGATGTCATTTACGAAGCTAAAAAAGAGAAGGAACAAGTGTTGAGCCCTGATTCAGCCTTCGTTGTGACCCATATGATGACAGGCGTTTTCGATCCAAAGCTGAACGGCTATGCGAGTGTAACAGGATCAACAGTGAGCGGAAAATTGACGAGGCAATATGCTGCGAAGTCAGGTTCTACAGAAACAGACAGCTGGATGGCAGGCTTTTCACCACAGTTGGTTACTGCCGTATGGACAGGATATGATAAAGGGCAAAAGATAGAAATAGTCAATGAAAAGTCTTATGCTAAAGAAATATGGAGCGATTTCATGGAGGAAGCGCACAAAGGTTTACCTGTTCAATCCTTTAAACCGCCAGAAAACACTGTTGGTGTCTATGTTGAGCCTGGCAGTGGCAAACTTGCAACGGTCAATTGTCCGGTAAAGCGCTTGACTTACTTTGTCGCCGGAACTGAGCCGACCGAATATTGCACTGATCATCTGCCGAATCACGAAATGACACCTGAAAAATATCATAAACATCATCATAAAGTTAAAATGCCATGGTATAAGAAGATTTTCCCATGGACTTCATAATTTCATCACAAAAAAGGCAATTGACTATAAAATGAAAAACCTCGGCAAAAGCGCCGAGGTTTTTCGTGTCCTAGTCCTATAAAGTGCTTAGCACTGATAATAAGTTTACTTTTTTTATCAGCTCGCCGCAAGAGGTTCTAAAAGCACTTCAACAAACTGTCACAAATACGCCACATTTTTGGCGGCAATTCCCTTTTACACTTGCAAATCTGCTTTTAATTGTTCTGATGAGCGTTCCCACATTCCTGCATCATGGTTTTGCAGAAATTCAGCAAGTATTTTCTTTGATTTTCCATCCATATGGTCAACAATAATATGGCGCTTAATTGATTTATCCATTCTGTTCACATGCTCAGGAAGAGATTTATATCCGCGGCGAATCGAGCGGTCAACCGTCATTTCGCAGGCTGTAACCCCCGCATAATAAGTACCCTCTGCTTTCCGGTCGATCGTTACCCATATTAGCCAATAAGGCTTTCCATTCGGGACTTCTTCCTTCGTTTTAAGAAACTTAATTCCTCTTTCAACCGCACTTCTTGCATGCATCGCTCCAATTTCAATTGAAGCTTCGCCTTCCTGAACATCTATAATGACAGGAGAGACGTTATCAAGGCTTAATGAACCTACGCCAAACCCTCCATGGCCTTCAGTTGGATCATTTTTAATGATATTAAATTCTAGCTTTTTCTTTTTTTCTGTCATGGAATTTTCCTCCTTAAATCATAGTTTATCTTATAAAGAGCCATTCGAAGAACGCTGTAAGTCCTCCGCCTAATGACGGCAGGATTGTGTTAAATACTGGGCTGATCGTGTATTGGCTTAGAGGCGTAATCACTAATATGATGAAAATAAGCGAGCCATACACTTCATATTGAGTCATCTTTGCGCGCAGATTAACTGGAACTAAATCCGCAATGATTCTGTAGCCATCGAGTGGCGGAAGCGGCAAAAGATTAAACACAAACAGCATGAGATTAATCCAGAAAAATATACTTAAAAATTGAGGTATTGCGCTTGGCAATTGACCAGCGAGTCCTAAACTTATCATCGCATACCCAAAGATAAGCGCAATAATAGCCAAAATTAGATTGCTGAGCGGACCAGCAATTGATACGCATACACCGGAAAGCCTCGGCTTTTTAAAATAAAAGCGATTAACCGGGACCGGCCTCGCCCATCCGAAGCCTGCAATAAAGATAAGAATGGTTCCAATTGGATCCAAATGCTTCAGCGGATTTAATGTTAGTCTTCCTTGATTTTTCGCTGTCGGGTCTCCGAATTTATAAGCGACAAACGCATGAGCTAATTCATGTACCGTAAAGGCAATCATTAATGTGATGGCTACATAAGGAATATCCCTAATTGGATATGCTAAAAATTGTTCCACGCCTCTATCTCCTTTTTATAGCTAGTAGGAAGATTAAAACTTCATAATCGCATGTAGGTCTCATTTCTTATATTTTCTACTAGTAATTGAAACTGAGGCATCCGCCGCAAAGACTTGGTGAATACCATGTTTTTCTTACCCCTATCTACATCCATATGTAAAACCATGTATGAGTTATTCATAATAAAGTATACCGCATTATCCAATCAATGTGAAAACATGCATAGACGATATTTTCGTTCTTGAATAATTTAAAAAAATGTGAAAAACTATAAACAATTGCCGTAAGAACGGCTCTATACATATCCAATCAAAGGAGGCTCCACAATGCCATACGTTACAGTAAAGATGCTCGAAGGACGCACAGAAGAACAAAAAAAAGCACTCGTTGAAAAAGTAACAATCGCTGTCAGCGAAACAACAGGTGCACCAAACGAAAACATCACTGTCTTCATAGAAGAAATGAGCAAAAACCACTACGCAGTAGGCGGAAAACGACTAAGCGACAAATAAATAGAGGTACCTGTCACCTACAAATTTCGACAAAGACAAAGCCCGACCTGTTAGTGGGTTCGGGCTTTGTGTTTTAGTTGGGTGATGTATTCGTAGGCTTGGTTGATTTCTTCTTCGGTATAGCGCTGTTTGCTTTTTAGGGTGAAGATTTTTTCAGCTACTTCTTCTTTTGATAGATTGTCAAAGTAAAGGACAGTGGATACGAGCTCAAGGAATCTTGCAGATTGGCTATTCATATGCTCGAGGCAATCTTCTAAATGAGGCATTGATACTTCATTTAAGTTTAAAAACTCTGCACCCGATTCAGTTAAGGTATACCGGTATTGGAAGTAGCCCCCCTTCTTCTCTCTTACTTCGTTGAGAAATCCCATATTGCAAAGCTCTTCTATTCTTAAAGTTAACTCTTCGGAATACGGGCCGTAAAAGTGAAAGGCAAACTTTTCATGAAAAGGATAATCAATCTTTTTCGCGATATATATCATTTTCTGCAGCTTTTTTCGGCCGATTATTTCATTGGAGGCTGCAATGGCATGCATGATTTTTGCGTGATCTTTCAGCAAAGTGATTCATCTCCTAGTCTATTTATTTCCATATTCATTGTTTTAGCAGCAGTTCTATTCTAGTTCAAGCAGCTCGCGAATCTGCCTTTTAATTTGCGGATGGTTACGATCATCATAAATAACATTTGCTGGATAATATAGCTTATGATCTGTTCTTCGTTTTCCGGAAATGGCATCTACAATGGATGATTCACGGGAAAGCTCGCGAATATCACCATTTTTCAATTGTAAATGAATAGGCAGGCGCTCCTCTTCTTCACCCGGACGGTAGAAATCATACGGAAGGTCTGAGGAGGAATCGACAACAAGATAATATTCTGGGTCAATGCCCGCTTTCTCAAAAAGCTCTGAAAGCTGCGTTAACTTCTTATATTCCTTTGCAGGATCAAATTCCGTATATTTAAAAAGGTTGCGGTCTAGAAAACGGCAGGCTAAATCGCGAAGGATATCGTCTTCCTCTTCCTGCCACATTTGAAAATAATAAAGGATGATAGCTTCATCCAGCTTAATATAGTCATTTACCGTCATTTCGCCTTTAAACAAAGAATAAAAATGAATCGGTTCATGTTTAAACTTATAGTTCGCTTCATATAAATCTTTTGCGCGGTGGAGGATTTTTGTTAAAATCACCTCTGCACTTCTTGTAACCGGGTGGAAGTATACTTGCCAATACATTTGGTAGCGGCTCATTATGTAGTCTTCGACGGCGTGCATGCCGCTTTGTTTAATTACGACTTGATCCTCTCTCGGCCTCATAACTCTCAAAATTCTCTCCATATCAAAATGGCCATAGCTAACACCGGTAAAATAGGCATCACGCTGTAAGTAATCCATGCGGTCCGCATCAATCTGGCTGGAAATTAAACTGACAACGAGCTTATTCTTTGAGGTTTTTGCAATAATTTCCTCCACTTTACGCGGAAAATCCTCTCCCGCCCGCTGCAATACTTTATTTACTTGTGTATCACCAAGAATAATTTCCTTTGTAAAATTTTCGTGGTCGAGGTTAAATACCTTTTCAAACGAATGCGAAAAAGGCCCATGACCTAAATCATGAAGAAGCGCTGCACATAAGGCGAGCAAACGATCATCATCATTCCATTCCTTACGCCCCTTAAACACATCATCAGATATTCTTCTCACAATCTCATAAACACCCAGAGAATGATTAAATCGGCTGTGTTCAGCACCATGGAATGTTAAATACGTAGTACCGAGCTGCTTAATTCTTCTAAGCCGCTGAAATTCTCTTGTGCCTATTAGATCCCATATAAGCCTGTCCTGTACATGAATATAGCGGTGTACCGGATCTTTAAATACTTTCTCTTCGCTCAGTTTTTCTGACGAATATGCCATTCTCGCACCTCCGCTTCTACAATGGCTTATCGATTAACCAAATATGTATAAACATATGAAGTATATTAACATTTGTAATTATTTTTAAACATTGATATTTATTAAATACTTAATTCATTATAAAAATTGCCAATGTTAATGCCACTTTTCTAAGACAGCAAGGCAGTAATGCTTTCTATATTATAGCTTTCCCGCCGCAAGGTTTCATCCCATTTTTTTGAAATTATCGCATGTATTATGCCTAAAAGGCTTTAGGGTGGGAATGAAAAAGATCTAAATTTTTTTCGACAATTTTAAATGAAAACGAAAATATTGTACATGCTTTATGATTTTAAAAGCAATATGTAAACAGTTGAATAATTGGCATATAAAACCATACCTATCTATTAATAAATCGGGTTTTCGGCTTGTTTAATCAGAATCACACCAACAAGAGCTAATCTCCATTTCAAAAAAATCTACTATCCTTTTAATCATCAAATGTATAAAACCTCGCATTCTTGACAATCCTTATTTTAAAGCATAATAAAACCTTTTAGGGAGTTGGAAATATGAAGTTACGACAGGATGCATGGTCAGAGGAAAATGATTTATTATTAGCAGAAACCGTACTGCGCCATGTAAGAGAAGGAAGTACACAATTAAACGCTTTTGAAGAAGTTGGAGATAAGCTCAATCGCACATCAGCGGCTTGCGGTTTCCGCTGGAACGCAGTTGTCCGCCACCGATATGAGAAAGCTCTTCAACTAGCAAAAAAACAACGGAAACAAAGACAAAGAATGCTTGGGAAAGATCAGGGTGGAAAGAAAAAGCTCCTTTATTCTCCGCCAGTGCCAACGATGGAAGAAGTGGAAATGGCTATCGAGCCTGTGAACGATTTATTATTTGAGGATACATTGGAAGCATCGTATTCAGAGGTGCCTGAACCTGAAACAAAAACGGTGCAGCCCGCTATGGCTTATGCTGGCGTAGCAGATGATGCGCCAATGAGCATGGATAAAGTCATCGCATACTTGGAATCTTTAAATCACTCGAGTATTAAACTCGATATTTTAAAAAATGAGAATGAAAGACTGAAGCGGGAAAACGCAGATATTAAACGAAAAAACAGCGAACTCGAAAGCAAAATAGGCAAGCTCGAGCAAAATAGCGTGACAATTCAGGAAGATTACGAGACGTTAATGAATATTATGAACCGCGCTCGTAAACTGGCAATACTTGACGATGAAGAGCGTCCTGCAACAAAGTTTAAAATGGACCGCAACGGTAATTTAGAGAAAGTTGCAGAATAACTGTGAAACAACAATAAAAGCCGCGACAGTCATGTCCGCGGCTTTTATTATCCTAATATCTTCTCGTTTCTTTCCACGACACGCTCATAATAGCTTTTAAACATTGGCACTTCTTCAGCTGTTAGCTGGCCGGCAGAAATGCGTCCGCTTACATTTTTAAGCGCTCTTAAAAATCGAAGCATCACATCTTGAATCGACAATTCCGTATTCAATAGTTCAGACAGAGAAGCCATTACATCCGGATCAACATCTGGATACGTAAACTTCGTCTCTGCCTGCCTCTTGCCAATGCTGTAAAACTCCTTTATTAAAGCGGCCCGCTCACTTCCGCTGCCATCCACACAAAGATAGATTTGCACCGCTACCCCTTTGCGAAGCCGCCTTTGTGATATACCGGCAAACTTCTGATCGCCGATGCTGAGATCGTAGCTTCCCGGACAGTAGGAACGAACAATTTCCTTCGCTTCTATTTCAGCAGAAAAATCAGCAAACATTTCTTTTATGAGCATCCACATCGCATCATAGCCACGATTAATATCTATCCCTTTTTCATTTTCCGGAAATACAAGCGTAATATTGAGCACACCCTCATCCAGTACTACTGCTAGTCCGCCTGAATTTCTAACAATCACATCATAGCCCTGCTCTCGCAAATATTGGATGCCTTCCTGCAAATGAGGGAGCTTCGTATCTTGAATTCCAAGCACGACTGTTTTATCATGCACCCAGCTTCTTGCGGTCGCCGGCGCCAACCCTCCGCCAACTGAGGCACAAAGTGTATCATCCATGCCAAAAGATTGTAATGCACTTATATAAAGAGCTGAAACAGACTGATCAATGATCCGCCAGTCATCCTGCTTCAATAAATCCAATAAGTCTTCCATTTCTAGCTCTCCTTCAACATTTATTAGCCAGAATTATTATAGCAATTGATGTTGAAAATAGGAAGTTCGCTTGAATTAATTCAGCTGCATCAATAAAACCTGTGGCTCTTAAATAAAAAAAAGCTGCCCAAATGTGATTTTTATCGACTAAATGGACAACCTTCCAATATTTCCTATTGATTTAATGCCTGAGCAGCTGTAATTAAAGCCAGCTTATAAACATCTTCCTCATTGCATCCTCTTGAAAGATCGTTCACTGGCTGGTTAAGCCCTTGCAGTATTGGGCCAACTGCTTCAAAATTCCCTAAACGCTGAGCGATTTTATATCCAATATTGCCCGCTTCGAGACTAGGGAAAATAAATACGTTTGCTCTTCCTTCAAGCGGTGACGCCGGTGCTTTCTTTTCGGCAACTGCTGGAACAAAGGCTGCATCAAATTGAAGCTCTCCATCAATGACTAGCTGAGGCTCTCTTTCTTTTGCTACCTGCACTGCTGCAATGACCTTCTCTGTTTCCGCTGACTTCGCTGATCCCTTCGTTGAAAAGCTGAGCATGGCAACGCGAGGGTCGATATCAAACATGCTTGCAGTCTTCGCGCTTTCAATAGCGATTTCAGCTAATCCCTGGCTATCTGGTGCGATATTAATTGCACAATCTGCAAATACGTACTTTTCCTCTCCGCGAACCATGATAAAGACACCTGACGTTCTTTTTACGCCCTCTTTCGTTTTGATAATTTGCAGGGCCGGCCGCACGGTATCAGCAGTTGAATGCGCTGCACCACTTACGAGCCCATCCGCCTTATTTGTATATACGAGCATCGTTCCAAAATAATTTTCATCAAGGAGAATTTTCCGCGCTGCCTCCTCTGTTGCTTTGCCACTTCTTCTTTCAACGAATGACTGAACTAACTCCTCCATCAGCTCATAATTAGCGGGATTTAATATAATCGAAGAGTGAAGTGAAATTCCTAGTTGCTTCGCCTTCCCTTCAATTTCTTCTTTGTTTCCAATAAGTATCGGTGTAATCATTTCCTCCGCTGCAAGGCGTGCCGCAGCCGTTAATATTCTTTCATCTGTACCTTCTGGAAAAACAATTTTCATCGCTTGGCTCGCAACTTTATCCTTTATACTTGTAAATAGTTTGCTCATCCAATCTCCTCCAAACTTTATAAAAACAATATCTCTATTCATAGAGCATGAATTCATACTCGAAAAGCTTGCTTTAAAACACATATTGCACTTAAAAATAAAAACAAAACCTTCTAGTCCATTACAATATGACATCAACAAAATAGCAAGTGAACAGGTAAATGTCCCTTTTTTCAAAAAATTTACCTGTGTTTAACAAAACTTTACTATTTTATAAATTATCCAATTTAGTTGGAGACTAATCAGAAAGTCAGCTGTTCAAGTTTTATTCACATGTTCTATGGCTAAACTATGGTATAGTAAGGGTGTTGATTATAGTACATAAATGAGGGAGCGATTATAATGAGCGAAGCAGCTAAAACTTTGGATGGCTGGTATTGTTTGCATGATTTCCGTGCAATTGACTGGACTACTTGGAAAATGATTTCAAGTGACGAACGTGAAGCAGCTATTCATGAATTTCTTTCACTAGCGGACAAATGGAACACCACTCAATCTGAAAATAAAGGCAGTCATGCCCTTTATACAATTGTTGGTCAAAAAGCTGATTTTATGATGATGATTTTAAGACCTACAATGGAAGAATTGAATGAGATTGAAAACGAATTCAATAAGACGAAGCTTGCAGAGTATACAATCCCAACATTCTCTTATGTTTCCGTTGTGGAATTGAGCAATTATATGGCGGGAGATTCAGATGAGGATCCATATGAAAATCCTCATGTGAAAGCAAGACTTTACCCAATTTTACCAAAAGCAAAATATGTTTGCTTCTACCCAATGGACAAGCGTCGCCAAGGCAATGATAACTGGTATATGCTTCCGATGGAGGAGCGCCGCGAATTGATGCGCAGCCACGGAATGATTGGCCGTACATATGCCGGGAAAGTCAAGCAAATCATTACCGGATCTGTTGGGTTCGATGATTATGAGTGGGGCGTAACACTATTCTCTGATGATGTCCTTCAGTTTAAAAAGCTCGTTTATGAAATGCGCTTTGATGAGGTAAGTGCTCGCTATGGCGATTTTGGCGCCTTCTATGTAGGAAATATTTTAAGCGAAGGCAGCGTCCGCAAATTTTTACATGTGAATTAATTGGTTAACAAAACTCTCACCATTAGACGGTGGGAGTTTTTTATTTTTCTTCTTTTAAGGTCATAAAAAAACAGGCCCCTACATAGGTATAAATAGTGAGTTTATAAGAACAATCCTATATTATCCATTCACCATTCAACATGATAAGCAAAAAAGAGAGGTGAATTTAATGGGTGTCATTCCTTATACCGAGGAGGATGTAAAGCTTTTGGCCAGGTTGATTCGTGCCGAGGCCGAAGGGGAAGGGAACCTGGGCATGATGATGGTAGGAAATGTCGGTGTAAATAGAGTTCGTGGCGATTGTCTTGATTTTCGCGATATCCGGTCTATCAGACAAATGGTATTTCAAAGTCCAGGTGGCTTTGAAGCAACACAAAAAGGATATTTTTATCAGGCTGCTAGACAAAATGAGCTAGACCTAGCAAGAAGAACGATAAAAGGCGAAAGACAGCACCCAGCAAGCAATGCTTTATGGTTTTTCCGTCCAGGTGGAGCTTGCCCTGAGCAATGGTACAATCAATGGAATTCTGGACGCTATAAAGCTCACTGCTTCTATATACCGACTCAAGCTGATTGTCCGACAGTCTATTAATTTTAAATGAATCTTCAGGAGGGAAGAGTTATGACTCAACAAAATTATCCTTATTATGGATACCCGCAACAACGACAACAACCACAACAACAGCAGTACAATCAGAATGTCCAAAAAGTCCAACCGCAAGCTTATAATGGGCAGCCTGCTCAAGGTGCCTACCCTACTGCACCAATAGGAATTATGATTCCGACACAAGGGGTTCCAACTTCATCAGGACCTCAAGTACCGGGCATGCTGCCATTAGAGCAATCTTTTATAGAAAATATTCTCCGGCTTAATCGTGGGAAGCTTGCAACAGTTTATACAACTTTTGAAAATAATACCCAATGGAATGCGAAGGTTTTTAAAGGCATTATTGAAGCAGCTGGCAGAGACCACCTAATCATTAGCGATCCTGAAACTGGCGTAAGGTATTTAATCCCGATGATTTACTTAGACTATGTAACTTTTGATGAAGAAAT
This sequence comes from Cytobacillus horneckiae, assembly GCF_002835735.1. Classification (GTDB taxonomy): domain Bacteria; phylum Bacillota; class Bacilli; order Bacillales; family Cytobacillaceae; genus Cytobacillus; species Cytobacillus horneckiae. The sequence goes on from NZ_PISD01000030.1 coordinate 291,535, forward strand.
AGAGTATGATTATCCACATGGTAGCGGGCAGGGAATGGTTCAGTACACACCTAGATAAATAGAGTCACCCTTTAAGTAGTCATTTTGACTACTTTTTATTTTGCCTGCTGGCTGCCTTTTTCTTTTAAGCCTCAATCGTAATTTCAATGTAAAAAGCTAACCACTCATTTTTCGACGTGGTTAGCCTATGCGCTCGATTAATTAAACAGCTCAGGGTAAGCTGCTTCTGCCAAAATTTCTACTGCTTCACCGATTCGCGGCCCTGGACGGGACATAATATCGCTATCAAGCAATTTCACTTCCTCGGCTTCCACTGCACTGATTTGATTCCAGCCTTTTCGGGAGAGGATTTCTTCAACTGGATTTTCTACATAGCCAACAGTTGTTGTGATTAATTCAGGATTTCTGTCGATAATTTCTTCTTCAGAAAGCTTAATCCATCCTTCCATATCCGCAAAGATATTCTCTACGCCTGCTTTATTCATCACTTCCTGTTGGAAGGTGTTCTTTCCTGTAGTATAGATGTCTGGCGCAGGACTGATTTCAAAATAGACTTTTTTCTTTTCATCGACTGAAGCAATTTTTTCTTCGACTTCCTTGAGTTGCTTCTGGATTCCATCAATGATTTCATCGCCTTTTTCTTCTTCACCCATAACTGCTGCGATTTGTTCAATGTCACCGTACACATCATCAAAGGATAGGGCAGATTCAATAACAAAAACAGTAATACCTGAGTGAACTGCACCCCAATTG
>NZ_PISD01000031.1 GCF_002835735.1 Cytobacillus horneckiae
TCCTCTAAAGCAACGCCACAGACACATCTTCAGGTGAATAACCACGATTTTATTGATCTAAGCAACTCCACACGCGCTCGATCACAGGGATAACCACGTTTTGCAACTTTGAGATACTTATATAATTCCAAATTGCAATCACCTATTCAAATATTATCCAGACATTTCCCCAATTGTTAAAAAAACTTACAAAAACCTATTGCTTTTCTTTTCTGAACTTTCTATAATAATAGATACATATTTCATAAATATAAATAAAAATTAATAAATATACATTCAATAAAGGATGAGATGATGAAAGCTTCTATTATTGGAACAACTGGTTATGGTGGGGCGGAGCTGCTTCGAATCTTAAATCAACACCCTGAATTTGATATCCAGTCGATCCATTCTACAAGAGACGATTTACCTATTTGGCATGAATATCCACATCTTTATAATGTTATCGATAATACATTACAGGCAATCGATCCAGAGAAAATTGCATTAAAAGCGGATGTTGTTTTCTTGGCAACTCCTTCCGGCATATCGGGGGAACTGGCAGGGAAATTTGTTGATAAAGATATTAAGGTCATTGATTTATCAGGTGATTTAAGATTGGATGCGAATCAATATCAACAATGGTATAAAAAAGAACCAGTGAATCAGGCGCTAATAAACAAAGCGGTATACGGATTATCAGAATGGAATAGTGAAGAGATTCAACCTGCGCATCTCATTTCAAATCCGGGCTGCTATCCAACAGCAGCACTGCTTAGCTTAGCACCTGTCATTAAAGAAGATATCGTCCAAGTTGACAGCATTATTGTTGACGCAAAATCGGGCATTTCCGGAGCTGGCAGATCGTTATCACGAAGCTCAAGTTTTTCTGAAGCGAATGAGAACTTTTCTGCATATAAGGTGAATCAGCATCAACACACCCCAGAAATAGAAAAGCAGTTGCATAAGTGGAATGAGAATATCCAACCAATTACTTTTACTACACAACTGTTGCCAATCACGAGAGGCATTATGGCAACAAGTTATGTCAAGCTTAAGGAAAGTTATACATCTCCGCAATTATTGGAATTATATGAACAAACATACAATAGCTGTCCATTCATTAGAATCCGTCCGGAAAACAATTATCCTTCCGTAAAAGAAGTTGCTGGCTCCAATTATTGTGATATCGGCATGCATGTCGATGAGAGAACGGGCAGAGTGACGATTATTTCAGTGATTGATAATTTGATGAAGGGTGCAGCTGGGCAGGCTGTCCAAAATGCAAATATTATGTTTGGGATGAATGAAACAACGGGGCTAAATTTTATCCCGCTTTATCCATAAGGAGGAAAAATTAAAATGCAAGCTTTGACCCAGTCAGCAAAGATAACAAAAATAGCAGAAGGAAATATTAATACGCCTAAAGGGTTTCAATCTTCAGGAATTCATGCAGGCTTACGTTATTCAAAAAAGGACCTTGGTGTAATTTTGAGTGAATCACCAGCAAGCTGTGCAGCTGTTTATACAACGAGCAGCTTTCAAGCGGCGCCTCTGATTGTAACCAAGGAAAGTATTGCTCAAGAAGGGTTGATTCAAGCGATAGTCGTTAATAGTGCTTGCGCAAATGCTTGCACTGGTCAACAAGGTTTAAATGATGCCTATTTAATGAGGGAGCTGGCGGCGAAAAAATTTGACTTAAAAGAAAATTATGTTGCGGTTGCTTCCACCGGTGTAATTGGTGAATATATGCAAATGGAAAAAATTGAGGCTGGCATTCAAACTTTAGTGCCTAGCTCTGACCAACAAAGTGCTGAGGCATTTCAGACAGCAATTTTAACGACTGACTTGGTAATGAAAAAGACTGGCTATGCAGCTATAATTGACGGAAAAACTGTTTATATGGGTGGTGCGGCAAAAGGCTCAGGAATGATTCATCCTAATATGGCGACGATGCTGGCATTTATTACTACAGACGTTCAAGTGAATAGTGCTGATTTAAGAGCTGCTTTAAAAGCAGTGACTGACCACACTTTTAACCAAATTACCGTAGATGGAGATACCTCTACTAATGATATGGTTCTAGTTGTGGCAAATGGTCAAAGTGAGACAGCTGCCTTAACACCTGAGCATCCTGACTGGCCGATATTTTTGGAGCTGCTCACAAGAACATGTGAAGATCTAGCAATGGACATTGCTAAGGACGGAGAAGGAGCTACAAAGCTTATTGAAGTGGAAGTGTCAGGGGCAGAGACAAACGATGCAGCGCGAACAGCTGCAAAGCAAATTGTCGGATCTAATTTAGTGAAAACCGCGATTCATGGAGCTGATGCTAACTGGGGAAGAATTATCGGCGCACTTGGACAAAGCGGGGTAAAAATCAATCCAAACAATGTCAATATTACAATCGGACCGATAGCTATGCTTAAAAATAGTGATCCTCAAGTGTTTTCTGAAGAAGAAGCAACTGCCTATTTGCAAAATGACAAAGTCAATATTTTTGTCGACCTAAACCTAGGAGAAGGAAAAGGAAAAGCATGGGGCTGTGATTTATCTTATGAATATGTAAAAATAAATGCCAGCTATCGAACTTAAGGAGGCGTTAACGTTTGAAAAGCATCGTCATAAAGTGCGGCGGAAGTGTAATGAATGAATTGGCCCCTTCCTTTTTTGATAGCATGAAAAACCTTGAAGTTGCTGGCTATCATTTAATTTTTGTTCATGGCGGTGGTCCTGATATTAATAAAATGCTTGAGCTTCATCAAGTGCAATCCGAATTTGTGAACGGGTTAAGAAAAACAACGAATGAAGTGATGGAAATTGTGGAAATGGTCTTATCTGGGCAAGCAAATCGAAAACTAGCTACGAAGCTGCATCATCATGGTTTTAAAGCAATTGGCATGAACGGCAGTGATCATGGATTTTTGCAGGCAGATTATATCAATGAGCAAGAGTTAGGGCTTGTCGGCGAGATAAAACAAGTAAAATCTGAATGGCTGAAAGTGATGTTAGACCATCAGTACCTCCCAGTTATTACTCCGATAGCAATGACGGAAAAGGGAGTCAAGCTTAATGTTAATGCGGATGTAGCGGCGGCTTCAGTTGCAAAGGCAATCAATGCGGAAAGCTGCATTTTCGTAACGGATGTAGAGGGTGTACTTATCGATGGAAAACGCGCCAATGAGCTCGATACCGTTGAAATCAAACAGCATATTGATTCAGGGGAAATATCTGGTGGGATGATTCCGAAAGTATTATCTGCTGTATCTGCATTAGAGCACGGTTTACAAAGCGTGATGATCGTATCAGGTAAAAATGAATTTTATGATGGATCAAAGTGGATCGGTACAAAAATTAAAAAGAGAACAGAGGTGTTACAGTGAGTCATTTATTTCCGACTTATGCTAGATGGGAAGTTGAACCGGATATGGCAGAAGGTTCGTTTATAGTTGATAAAGCTGGAAAGAAGTATTTAGATTTTACTTCAGGCATTGGGGTTTGCAATCTTGGACATCGACCGGAAGCAGTGCAAACGGCGATTACAGATCAGCTCAATCAATTCTGGCATGTATCAAATTTATTTGAACAAGGGCAGCAGGAAAAGGCAGCAAAAATGTTAGCAGATGCAGCGGGATTAGATGCTGTTTTTTTCTCCAATAGCGGTGCTGAAGCAAATGAAGGAGCGATTAAACTTGCACGAAAGGCAACCGGCAGAGAAAAGATTATTACATTTAATCAATCCTTTCACGGTCGTACATTTGCGACGATGGCTGCAACAGGACAGGAAAAAATAAAAAGCGGATATGGGTCGATGCTGCAAACATTTAAATACGCTGAGTTCAATAACATTGATTCGCTTAAGAAGCTTATAGATCAAGATACAGCAGCGGTTATGCTGGAAATCGTGCAAGGAGAAGGCGGCATATATCCAGCAAATGAAGACTTCTTGAAGGAAGTACAGACACTTTGCAAAGAAAATGGTGCACGATTAATTATTGATGAGATACAAACAGGAATCGGACGTTCAGGGCAGCCATTCGCATTTCAGCATTACGAGCTACAGCCGGATATTATTACTGCTGCAAAAGGTTTAGGAAGCGGTTTGCCGATTGGTGCGGTTGTTGGGAAAAAAGAATTAAAGGATGCATTTGGACCTGGAAGTCATGGATCTACTTTTGGCGGTAATCCACTCTCTATCGCTTCAGCACTTGCGACCATGAATTGTATTTTCAATGAGTCATTTTTAAAAGAAGTTCAACAGAAGAGTGATTACCTTGTGAAGAAATTACAAGAAACACTGCAAAAAAATAATCATGTGTTAGAAATCAGACATTTAGGTTTAATGGTTGGTATTGAACTTAACGGAGATTTATCAGGCCTATTGCAGGAATTAAGGGAGGAAGGGCTTTTAGTTCTAACTGCAGGTGTAAATGTCTTAAGGCTTCTCCCGCCATTAACAGTGTCTAAGGAAGAGATTGACTTGGCGATTCATACGATCTCCAAAATTTTAAACAAGCAAACGGTCGCAGCCATATAGGCTGAATTTTTAATCAATTAAATGTATAAAAATTTATAATGATACATGAATATTCAGGAATGCATGAGGTGCATAAAATGGAAGGTTATTTGCATTTAGAAAGCGGTCAATGTTTTGAAGGTGAATGGCTCTCAGAACCACCTAAAGAAAACATTAAAGGAGAAATTGTTTTCTTTACTGGCATGACAGGATACCAGGAAGTGTTAACAGATCCTTCCTATAAAGATCAAATCATTGTTTTTACGTATCCGCTAATTGGAAATTATGGCATAAATGAGTCAGACTTTGAAAGTAAAAAGCCGCATGTGGCAGGGGTGATTGTCTATGAAGGCAGTTCACATCCTTCACACTATCAATCAGCATATACATTAAAGGACTATTTAACAAAGTGGAATATTCCTTTAATGGGCCATATAGATACAAGGGCAATTGTTAAAAAAATAAGGTCAGTTGGAACAATGCCTGCGATAATGGCTTCACATCCTGAAATGGATCAAAACGATATAGTTCTACTGAAAGATGAAAAGGTTTATAAAGTATCTTCAACGAAAACAGAAATTTATGGAAATGGAGATACTCATATTGTCCTTTTTGATTTTGGTTCAAAGAAATCTATTGTTGATTCATTAGTGAAGCGAGACTGTCTTGTGACATCAGTCCCTTACAATACAAGCTTTGAAGATGTGGCTGCTTTAAAGCCTGATGGAATCTTATTGTCTAATGGCCCTGGCGATCCTAAGGAGCTTTCGCATTATTTGCCAACTATAAAAAAAGTAATCGAGAAGTACCCTACATTCGGTATTTGTTTAGGTCATCAGCTTGCTGCTTTAGCGATAGGGGCCAATACAAAAAAGCTATCTTTTGGCCATCGGGGTGCAAATCATCCAATAGCCGACTTGCAAACAGGAGCAGTGATGATGTCATCTCAAAACCACAGCTATGTTGTTGATGAAGTAAGCTTGATTGGCACAGGTTTTAAGAAGCGATACGTAAACCTTCATGACCAATCAATTGAAGGGTTAATGCACGAGTCTCTTAAGCTGCACACAGTGCAATTCCATCCTGAAGCACACCCGGGACCTGCAGATACTAATTATGTATTCGATGAATTTTTAATGATGATTTCTGAAGAAAAGGGGAGAGTAATCGCTTATGCCTAAAGACACCAGCATCCAATCCATCCTAGTTATTGGATCAGGCCCAATCGTCATTGGGCAAGCAGCAGAATTTGACTATGCAGGCACACAAGCATGTGCAGCTCTTAAAGAAGAAGGTTATAAGGTAATATTAGTAAACAATAACCCGGCAACGATCATGTCGGATGAAAATTTTGCAGATAGTATTTATTTCGAACAGTTAACAGTAGAAAGCTTGGAAAAAATTATTGCAAAAGAAAAGCCTGATGGGCTTTTAGGAACGTTGGGAGGACAAACTGGACTAAACTTAACATTTCAATTAAGTGAAGCAGGCATCCTTGAAAAATATGAAGTAAAGCTTCTTGGCAGCAGTATTGAAGCGATAAAAAAAGGGGAAGACCGCCAAAGATTTAGGCAGTTAATGAATGAACTAAATGAGCCTGTCCCTGAAAGTGAAATTGTCCATAAAGTGGAAGAGGCGATTTCTTTTGCTGAAAGCATCGGTTTTCCGATTATCGTTCGTCCAGCCTATACATTAGGTGGTACAGGTGGAGGTATTGCGAATGATATGGATGAGCTCACATCGCTTGTAAAAGGCGGACTAAAAGAAAGTGCCATCACTCAAGTGCTCGTTGAACGAAGTATTGCAGGCTTTAAAGAGGTTGAATATGAAGTCATGCGTGACAGCAATAATACATGCATTACCATTTGCAATATGGAGAATATTGACCCCGTTGGCATTCATACCGGAGATAGCATTGTCGTAGCACCAAGTCAAACCTTGACAGATGATGAGTATCAAATGCTCCGTTCGGCCTCTATTAAAATTATTTCCGAATTGGGGATTATTGGCGGCTGCAATATTCAATTTGCACTGGATCCTAATAGTAAAAACTATTATTTAATTGAGGTCAACCCAAGGGTCAGCCGCTCATCTGCTCTAGCATCAAAAGCAACAGGCTATCCAATTGCCAGAATGGCTGCAAAGCTGGCAGTTGGCTACCATTTATCAGAAATTATCAATCCGGTCACTGGGGATACATTTGCCAGCTTTGAACCCGCTTTAGATTATGTCATTGTTAAATTTCCAAAATGGGCTTTCGATAAATTTCCAAATGCTGAGCGCAAGCTAGGCACTCAAATGAAGGCGACAGGCGAAGTAATGGGGATCGATCGCAATATGGAAAGAGCGTTGCTTAAAGCTGTGCATTCTTTAGAAGGAAAAGGCCTGGACTTAACGTATCCATCGATTAGTGGGCTTGCAACCGAAGAATTGGAGGCTATTTTACTTAAACAAACAGATGAACGTTTTTTTGTCATCATAGAACTAATTAGACGCGGTATTTCTATTGAAAAAATAAAAGATGTGACGAAAATAGATTACTTTTTCCTCCACTCCTTTAAGCAATTAGTAGAGCTGGAGAAATGGATTGCTTCCACCTCATTAAGTGCAATTAATAAAAAGGAGATGCAGCACCTTAAGGAAAAAGGCTTTGGTGATGAGTATTTATCCTCTGTTTGGGGTGTTTCAGAACTTGAGGTCCGTCAAAAAAGAAAAAACCTCGGCATTATACCAGTATATAAAATGGTTGATACCTGTGCAGCAGAGTTTGCAGCAGAATCAAATTATTTTTACTCAAGCTATTTTGGGGAAAACGAACAAACCGAGAGTGATCGTCGCAAAATATTAATAATAGGGAGTGGCCCGATCAGAATTGGTCAAGGTATCGAGTTTGATTATTGCTCTGTTCAAGGAGTATTTGCGTTAAAAGATGCAGGAATAGAGACAGTAATGATCAATAATAATCCAGAAACAGTTAGTACAGACTTTACAACCGCTGATCGATTGTATTTTGAACCTCTCATATTAGAAGACATATTAAATGTCATCGAAACAGAAGGAATAACAGAAGTAATTGTCCAGCTTGGTGGGCAAACAGCTTTAAATCTTGCAGAAAAACTGGAAGACTGCGGCATTACTTTATTGGGTACGAACGCTCAAACAATCGCTACTTTAGAAGATAGAGAGCTGTTCTATCAATTATTAGATGAATTAAAAATTCCTCATATTGAAGGGTATGTTGCAACCTCTGAAGCACAGCTGAATGAATATGTGCAAAAGATTGGCTACCCTGTCCTTATTCGTCCTTCCTATGTTATCGGTGGAAAAGGAATGGAGGTTATTAAGAATGAGGAAGAGTTTAATCACTATCAAAATAAACTTGATATTCCATACCCTGTCTTAGTTGATAAGTTTTTGCAAGCATTTGAGGCAGAATTGGATTTAGCGGCAGATGGCAATAATATCGTCGTTCCAGCAATTATGGAGCATGTGGAAAAAACAGGTGTCCATTCTGGCGACAGCATGTCAGTTTTACCGCCAAAAAGCTTATCACAAGCTGTGCAAGATAAAATGATAGCCTATGGTAAAGCAATTGTTCAAAAACTGGATTATAAAGGAATAATGAATATCCAATATATAGTTGATGACGAAGCTGTTTATTTATTGGAAATTAATCCAAGAGCGAGCAGAACTGTACCGATTGTAAGCAAAGTGACAAGTACTCCGCTCGTGCAAATCGCAACAAAGATTTTGCTTGGAGAATATACCTTGTCAAAAGATGAGCTTCCGATGCTTGAGCAAACTCCATTCGTCTGTGTGAAGTATCCAGTTTTTTCAAACTATGCCCTTAAAGGTCTTGATGCAAAAATAGGGCCAGAAATGAAGTCAACTGGAGAAGGAATTGCGCTAGCTGCATCGTATAGCCAAGCGATGAAAAAAGCATTTAATAAAAGCAAGAAAACTGAAGAGACAATTGTATACAAAGGTGAACTTCCTGAACAATTGGTGATTGCAGCTGCAGCTTCCAATATAAAATTAATCTTTGCAAAAGCAGATTGGTTAGAGCATAAGCCTGCTGCTGTTTACAACCCATATACATTAATAGAAGATAAGGAAATGCGTGAGACAGCGGTGAAAAATAGAATTTTAACTTTCTCAGAGCCTGAGACATTAGAGGCGTATTTAGTTGCTGGGACCGAGGATATATGGGAAGCCCATTCAATACAAGATTGGCATAATGAAAAAAATGAGGAAGTGAGTGTATCATGATTGCGGCATCTGTTTGTGCAAAAAAATTCAATTTAAAAGGTCACCATCTGTTAACATTAGCTGATTATTCTCCAGAGGTCATTAAAGGTCTTGTGGAAAAAGCATATATAATGAAAAACACAGATCATCTGGAAGAGGCACCATTGAAAGGGAAAATTCTTGGAATGATTTTTGAAAAGTCTTCAACGAGAACGAGGGTGTCATTCGAAGCAGGTATGCTTCAGCTTGGCGGGCATGCACTTTATTTAAACAGTCAGGACATGCAGCTCGGCCGTGGAGAAACAATTGCCGATACGGCTAAAGTGTTATCTAATTATGTAGATGCCATTATGATCCGTACTTTCTCACATGATATCATTGAGGAATTAGCTGAACACGCAACGATTCCAGTAATTAATGGGCTGACTGATTTATATCATCCATGCCAAGCTTTAGCTGATCTGCTAACAATAAAAGAAATAAAGGGAACAATCGAAGGAATTAAATGTGTATATGTCGGAGATGGCAATAATGTGGCTCATTCTTTAATGATTGCTGCTGCAAAAGTAGGAATGGATATGACAATTGCCTGTCCAAAAGGATACGAGCCTGATGAATATGTTGTTAAGATAGCTAAAGGTTTTGCCGCAGAAAGCGGAGCTGCGATTGTTGTTGAACATGATGTAAATAAAGCGGTAAAAGGGGCGGATGTCATTTATACAGATGTTTGGACCAGTATGGGACAGGAAGAGGAGAATGAATGGAGGCTTCAGGCTTTCAAAGATTATCAAGTAAATGCTGCATTAGTGCAGCAAGCAAAGGATGACTACTTATTTCTGCACTGCCTGCCGGCGCATCGTGGAGAGGAAGTTTCTGCCGAAGTAATTGATGGAGATCATTCTGCCGTCTTTCAGCAAGCAGGTAATCGTCTTCATGCGCAAAAGGCGTTATTATCAGAACTCCTATAATTGAAAAGAGCCAAATGGATTTTTCCGCTTGGCTCTTTTATTTATGTTCTTTCGCTAAGAAAACAATATAACCAACGGCCCGGCGATAAAGCAATAAATAGCAAAATATTTTAAGTTTCCGCGCGCCATAATCCCCATAAACCATTTTAAAGCAAAATAGGAAGCAATAAATGATGCAGCAAAAGCGATTGTATAAGGTAAGACAAGCTTGTCTAAATTAGGATCGGCGAAAATATCACTAAAGCCTAAAATCATGCTTCCTACGCTGACTGGAATATAAAGCAGAAAAGAGAACCGCAATGCAGTTTCTTGTTTCATACCTAAGCCCATTGCAGCGACTATCGTTGCACCTGAGCGGCTAATACCAGGAATAAGGGCAACTGATTGGGCAAGGCCAACTATGACAGCATCCTTTAAAGTGAGATCTCTATCGCTTTTTCGTCCTTTAAAATTGCGAATAAGCCAAAGAGCAATCCCGGTAACGATTAAAGTGAACCCAACGGTCTTAATATTCCCATCTAAGTAATCGCCGAATAATACGCCTAGCACGCCTGCAGGAATGGTAGCAATGATTAAGTATATAATAAACCGGAAGTCAGCCTTAGTTTTAGGATCTTTTGTTTTAATATAGGTCATGCCATTTTGAATTAATCTTATTATGTCATGGCGGTAAATAATCAATACTGCAAAAAGTGAAGCAGTATTGACGAGTATCGCAAAGCTCATCCCTTGAATATCAACGTTAAAAAAATAAGCTGCAATTTCCACATGTCCGCTTGAAGAGACTGGGATAGGTTCAGTAAATCCTTGCAAAAGACCTAAAAACAAATATTTAAGAATAACAATGAAATCCTCCATTTATACCCCCCTAAAAGTCTTATTTTCCTCATTTAACAACAAGATTTGAATCGTGTACACTATATTTACCAAAACATTACATATATAATTAATAGTTCAATCATTCCCTTGATTTACCTTTATGATGCCAGATCTTATGGAAATAATAAAACTGTACCAATTTATCGCAGATTAATGGGCAGTAAGCCCCCAACCTTTTAGTGATGGGGGATAACTGCCTGAAAAAGCCGGATTGGTTATCAGTGGGGGATGAAGGAAAACTCCCACTGATTGAAGTTTCACTTTAGTTTAAGGGAGGGTCTGACCTTGGGACAAAATCGACAATTTAAAGCTGGACAAAAAGCGCCAAATAATGGTGTATATATAGAGATTGGTGAAACGGGGAGTAATGTAAATGACCCGCAGACAATTAAATTGAGTGCTGGAGATAGCTTCCCTAGAAACTCCAACCATAACCGAGTTTGGACATATCAAAGGAAACCTTAATGAAAGTTAAACGTATTAGTATTAACTAAAGCCATCCACAGCTTAGCGGATGGCTTTACATTTGCATATAAACGATTATAATAAAAATAAAGGTCAAAGATGGTCAAATAGGGAGGCGGACTAATTGGATTTACATTCGATGACAGAAAAGTTGCAAGAAGGCTTTTTGGAAGCGAAGAGAATCGCTGTAGAAAATCAGCATCAGGAAGTAGATGTCCCGCATTTATTCGTCGCACTTCTCAATCAACAAGACAGTTTATTGAAAAATATTTTAACTAGATCTGGAATCAGCCTTGAAGAGCTGGATCAATCATTACATAATCTTTTGCGCAAAATGCCTCAAGTGACCGGATCTGGGATAGATAGTGAAAAATTTTACGTTACATCAGAGCTGCAGCTGTTAATTACTGAAGCGGAAAAATTAACAAAGAAATGGCAAGATGATTTTTTATCGGTTGAACATGTATTGCTAGCTGCCATTTCAAAAACACAATTAAAATCCCTTCTTCACTCCAATGCGGCTGATATTGAAAAAACAATACATGAGATAAGGGGGAATCAAAAAGTGACATCGCAAAATCCAGAATCTACTTATGAGGCATTAAAAAAATATGGTCGTGATCTCGTTCAAGAAGTGAAGGCTGGAAAGCTGGATCCTGTTATAGGACGGGATCAGGAAATCCGCAATGTAATTAGAATTCTTTCGCGAAAGACGAAAAATAACCCGGTATTAATTGGTGAGCCGGGGGTTGGAAAAACAGCAATTGTAGAAGGGCTAGCACAAAGAATAGTCCGCAGAGACGTTCCAGAAGGGTTAAAGGATAAAACGATCTTTTCTCTTGATATGAGTTCACTAATTGCAGGGGCAAAATTCAGAGGGGAGTTTGAAGAGCGTTTAAAAGCGGTATTAAATGAAATAAAGAAAAGCGATGGCCAGATTTTATTATTTATCGATGAAATCCATACAATTGTTGGCGCAGGTAAGACAGAAGGAGCGATGGACGCAGGTAATATGCTTAAGCCAATGCTTGCCAGAGGAGAGCTGCACTGCATCGGAGCAACAACGCTTGATGAACACAGAAAATACATTGAGAAGGATCCTGCATTAGAACGTCGCTTCCAGCAAGTGTTAGTAAAGGAACCGGATGTGGAAGACTCCATATCAATACTGCGCGGTTTGAAGGAAAGATTTGAAATCCATCATGGGGTAAATATTCATGATCGTGCCTTAGTCGCCGCAGCAACCTTATCAGACCGGTATATTACTGACCGTTTTCTCCCTGACAAAGCAATAGATTTAGTTGATGAAGCCTGTGCAATGATTCGCACTGAAATTGATTCAATGCCAAGTGAATTAGATGAAGTCACCCGAAGAGTGATGCAATTAGAAATTGAAGAAGCAGCCTTAAGAAAAGAGAATGATGAAGTAAGTAAAGAACGACTACTATCATTACAATCAGAACTGAGTAATATTAAAGAGAAGGCGAATGTAATGAAGGCAAAATGGCTTGCTGAAAAGGAAGGTATACAGCAAGTACAAGAAAAAAGAGAGCAGTTAGAACTTCTTCGCAGAAAATTAGAGGAAGCTGAAAATAATTATGACTTAAATAAAGCTGCTGAATTAAGACATGGTCAAATACCGGCTGTTGAGAAGGAATTAAAACAGTTAGAAAAAGAAGTAAATGAAAATGAATCGGATCGTTTGCTGAGGGAGGAAGTCACAGAAGAGGAGATTGCTGGAATCGTCGCGAGATGGACAGGAATTCCTGTCACTAAGCTAGTTGAAGGCGAACGGGAAAAGCTTCTTCGCCTTGAGTCCATTCTTCAGGAAAGAGTAATTGGGCAAGATGAGGCGGTACAGCTTGTGGCAGATGCTGTATTGCGTGCAAGGGCAGGAATTAAAGACCCGAATAGACCTATTGGCTCTTTTATTTTCCTTGGGCCTACAGGAGTTGGAAAAACTGAGTTAGCAAAAGCTTTAGCAGAATCGCTGTTCGATAGCGAAGAACATATTATAAGAATTGACATGTCAGAGTATATGGAAAAGCACGCTGTATCAAGGCTGATAGGTGCACCTCCAGGATATGTCGGCTATGAAGAGGGCGGCCAGCTAACTGAAGCAGTGAGAAGAAACCCTTATTCAGTCATCCTTTTGGATGAAATTGAAAAGGCTCATCCTGAAGTATTTAATATACTTTTGCAAATGCTTGATGATGGAAGAATTACTGATTCGCAAGGCAGAACAGTAGATTTTAAAAATACTGTGATTATTATGACATCTAATATCGGATCCCACTTTTTACTGGAACGCGCTGAAGTAGAAGAGGGGGACAATATAATGGAAGAAACTCGGAATAAAGTGATGAATCAATTGCGTTCACATTTTCGTCCTGAGTTTTTAAATCGGGTTGATGAAACGATTCTTTTCAGACCTCTAGGGGTAAAAGAAGTGAAAGGGATTGTTGAAAAACTAATAAAAGATCTACAGCATCGATTATCAAATCAGCAAATCTATCTAAGCATAAACGATGAGGCAAAAGAATATATTGCAGAAAATGGATTTGATCCTGTTTATGGAGCAAGGCCGTTGAAGCGATATATACAAAAACATGTAGAAACAAAGCTCGCACGGAAAATCATAGCCGGAGGCATTCGGGAGAACAGCGAAGTGATTATTTCTGTAAGAGATGGGGAACTAGTATTAGAGGGAAGCTTGTAAAAACAAAAAGTCATCCTTAATGGATGACTTTTTGATACATTTTAATGTATACTTTCTTTCTCTGCTGGTACTTCCGGTATCACAAATGGGAAAATAAAAAGTATAATTGTCATACCTACGGATAGAATTGTAGCAGTTTGGAAGTCATATGCTACACCATTCATATTACTAACAACGTAAGTCATCATATGGACTAAAAGGAACGTCCAGATAAATGTCCAAATGTATTTCATCTTTTTCACCTCATACGTATTTCAGTCTATTTAATATTATCATACAACCATTAATTAATAAACGCGTTTAATTCAATTTATCACGCTTTTTTTAGACAAATAATTAACCACAATTTCTTCAATATTCTTTCATGTACATTCCAAAAATAAGTTTTCTAAAATTAATAGGCACCTCCCTATGCAATTTGCCTGTACAATCATACATTAGTATGAACAATAGTAAAGGGGTTTTTAACATGGAAAGCCGAAACTTTAAATTGGATACAGAATGGAATATCATCCATTACCCCGATAAGCCAAGTGGTTTCGGTATTCTTATTATTGGGGACGATCGCCATTTTGTAGATGAAAAAAGCAGTTTTTGGACACAGAATGAAGGAAAAGCAGCTATGCTAACCGATTTGAAGAAGGCAGGATATACAATATTTTATTCTAATCTATATAGGAAGAATTGGGGAAGCCGGCAAGCAATTGAAATGGCAAAAAGCTTGTATGCACATGTAATTCGCAATGAAATCATTAATGAAAAGGTTCACATTGTAGCAGAAGGAATGGGCGCGTTAGTGGCAGGCAGGCTGATGCAGGAAATGGGTGAACATATTAGATCCTCCACTTTAATCAATCCAATTCTATCTCTGCAAAGTCATTTAGAACAAGAGAAAGAGCATAAATTCTTTTACAAAAAACTAGTTAAGGAACTTGAAAACTCGCATCAAACGGAAAGAAAACCTGTAATGAATGAAGTGTTGAAGAGGAATGAGGACATTATTCAAGATATCAACATTCCAACGAAAATCATTCATATTTTATCAAGCGGAAGAGCTTACAAGCAATCAAATATGTTGAAACAGCTGTCTATCAAGTGGCAGGATAAAGACATGCCAGTATCAATTAGCTATATGCTGCCAGAAAAGAAGCAATCTCTTGCGAAACAAATCATCAGATTTTTAAAAGAAAATGAACAAGAATTATAAACTGGAGGACGGCATCAAGCCGTCTTTTTCATTAGGCAATAACTCGAACCGGTTTGCATAGTATACAGTAATAATAAGTTTAAGGGGGCATTTTTTTGGACAGGGCAGTTATTGCAGATACCTATAGTTTTATCGGGTTTTCCTTTTGTAAAGCTTTACTGGACCAAGGGGTTACTGTTATAGGAATAAACGAAATAAATGATGCATTTATTTTAGATAAACAATTAGAAATAGGCAGAAATGCAAATTTCACAGAAACGGATTTAACTGCAGCCGAGATTCTTATTGATAAAGAATCCTTCATATTTGTCGATCTTTATAGTATGTTTGTGGATGGTTTACTTCCAACAAACAAGCTCTTTACAGATTTTTTATCGCTAATAAAGAATGTAGAGAACAAGGTAGTATTAACTTTACCAATACAATGGCTTTCAGTTGATAGCCCGTTCATAAAAGAGATCAAAAGCATGAGAAATAAAGTATACAGCTATTATTTGCCAACAGTATATGGACCGTTTCAGCCAAAATCACTTCTTTTTCAACAAGCATTTTTAATGAAAATGAAGCAGTGTGATCAAATGAAGCTTAATTATCAGGAATGGCGACATGATGCTATTTACATTGAGGATGTGACGGACGCAATCCTATTCTCAGTTAAAAACGATCTTCCGGATGAGCGTGTATTAAAAAGCTCAATTGATAATCATTGGCTTAAGTGTGCTCAATATTTAGACGTTGAAAAAGATTTAAATAATGAATCTGCTATCATCGATGGAAATGAGGGGAGAAAGATTAAGTCATTAATCGTAAAAAATCGATGGGGGCTTCACGAATCTTTAGATAAACAAAGGGAACATTTATCGTTTTTATTGAACAGTTAAGTGCGTTAAAAAGAAAAAAACTTTTCAATACCAATGATATCGGGGTAGAATGATGATAGGTTAGCAGATAAGCAAATAATCTGCTGCAAAAAAGGGGCGAAGATAAAGGACATGCAAAGGAGCATAGGAAAATTTGGGTGCTTGTTTTTATGCCTTCTTTTATTAGCCTCCTGTGGACAAGCTGGTTCAACAGGCGAACTAAAAAAAGCAGGTTTGCTTGTACCGGATACGGTGAATGACCAAGTATGGGGGACTAAGGGCTATAAAGGAATGTTAAAAATACAATCTACTTATAATATTGATGTGTATTATAAAGAGGGGATGAATACACCTCTTGTTGTAGAAAGAGCTGTAAAGGAATTCTCGCAAAAAGGAGTAAACCTAATTTTCGGTAATGGGAATGAATATGCTGAATATTTTAATGAGCTATCGTCAAAATATCCTGATATACATTTTGTCAGTTTTAATGGCGATGCAAAAAATGCTAATACTACGAGTTTAAACTTTGAAGGATACGCCATGGGTTTTTTTGGAGGAATGGTAGCTGGAGAAATGACTGAAACAAATATAGTTGGAATCATTGCAGCTTTTGAGTGGCAGCCTGAAGTTAAAGGATTTTATGAGGGCGTTACCTTCCAAAACAAAGATGCCGATGTTAAAATACAATATGTTGGCCATTGGGATGATACGATAAGAGCTAGTGAACTGATGGATTCATTAATTGAGATGAAAGCAGATGTTGTCTATCCTGCGGGTGATGGCTATAATGTACCTGTGATAGAAAAAGTAAAAGAAGAAGGACTATACGCCATTGGCTATGTATCAGATCAGTCAGATTTGGGAAAGTCAGCTGTTTTAACGAGTACCATTCAGCATGTTGACGTATTATATGAACTAGTAGCTGAAAAATTTAATAATGGTGAATTAGATTCAGGCAATCTTTCTTTTGATTTTCAAGATGAGGTGATTTCACTTGGCACCTATAGTTCTGAAATGGATCAAGAATTTATCAATCAATTGAATGAAACAGTTGAAAACTACAAAGCTACAGGAGAACTTCCCAATCAATAGTTTAGTGCAGAAACAAAAGGAGCGGTGCAGCATGCAAAATGACAAGACGATGGAATTTATGCAATTGGCAATGAAGTACATGCCAGAGGCGAAAGAAGAGCTAGAGAAATCAGGGATTGAATTATCACTTGAAATGGTCCAGCCGTTTATGAATCTCTTTTCCAAAGTAATGAACGAAGCATATGAAATGGGAAAAGCAGATGCGTTAAAGGAGCAAGAGTAATTAAAAAAGCTAACGAAAATAATTCGTTAGCTTTTTTGATTAAAGAAATTTTTTATAACAGGTCCAGCTTGCTTAAGCAGTGGTTTAAGCTGTTCTGTAGAATCCATTAAATCTGATACATGAGTCATTAACTCATCGTAGTCCAGATTATTAATTATTTGTTCAACTTTGTTCTCCTTCTTCTCATATTGCGCTGTTTTTTCCTCTTGCCGGTTTCTCCCTAATATCCAATCATCACCAGAATGTCGCGGCTCTTCTTTCCCAAACATAAATTTATTGAAAAATTGGCTATTTTCTTCCTGCATTTGTGTAGACCTCCCTTTGTCTATTTTTAATATATTGGAAAATTCATGCACAGGTTTGGACGTATACATATTTTTAAGTAAAAAATGTTGCAGATTCGTCCTGCAATTTGATAAAATTAGTACCAAGTCATAATAATTGATATTAAAAATGGGTGAACACTATCTCAATAGAAATCACGGGACGTATAATGTTAAATTCGTTCTTATCAAACTAGGAGACAGTAGAAAAAATAAGGGGAGTGGAAACATTGAATACAGGAATTATTGGGATAGGCAGATGTCTTCCAGAAAAGGTTGTAACAAATGCAGATTTAGAAAAAATCATGGATACATCTGATGAATGGATCAGAACAAGAACAGGTATTCAAGAAAGAAGAATTGCCAGTGATGACATGGACACATCTCATTTAGCTTATCAAGCCGCTTGCAAGGCTTTGGAAAATGCCAATATTACTGCAGAGCAAATAGATTTAATTCTGGTGGCTACAGTTACACCTGATAACCCTTTCCCTAGTGTGGCATGTTTGCTTCAAGAGAAGCTCGGGGCAAAAAGGGCAGCTGCAATGGATATTAGTGCTGCTTGTGCAGGTTTTATGTATGGAATGGTAACAGCAAAACAATTTATTGATACAGAGACTTATAAGTATGTTCTAGTTGTAGGTGTTGAAAAGCTATCTAAAGTCACAGATTGGGAAGATAGAAATACAGCTGTTTTATTCGGTGATGGTGCAGGGGCAGCGGTGATGGGTCCTGTGTCTGATGGAAGAGGCATCCTTTCATTTGAACTTGGTTCAGACGGCAGCGGCGCTAAACATCTATACCAGGATAAATACATTATTATGAATGGAAGAGAAGTATATAAGTTTGCTGTTAGACAAATGGGTGAAAGCTGTATTAATGTATTAGATAAAGCGGGGTTAACTAAAGAAGATGTAGATTTTCTCATTCCTCATCAAGCGAATATTCGCATTATGGAGGCTTCAAGACAAAGACTTGAGCTTCCTGTTGAAAAAATGTCGAAAACGATTCATAAGTATGGAAATACGTCAGCATCTTCCATCCCGATTGCGATGATAGAAGAGCTTGAAGCTGGAAAAATAAAAGATGATGACCTCATCGTTATGGTAGGCTTTGGTGGAGGGCTTACATGGGGAGCGATCGCTCTTAGGTGGGGGAAATAATGAACTAAGCAGATAAAAAGGAGTGCATTCAATATGACAAAAAAGAGAGTGGTAGTAACAGGTGTTGGAGCTGTTACACCGGTTGGTAATGATATAGAAACATCGTGGAATAACATAAAGGCAGGTAAATCTGGCGTTGGTCCATTAACTAGACTAAATGCAGATGAATACCCGGCGAAAGTTGCAGCAGAAGTGAAAGATTTTAATATTGAAGAGTATCTAGAAAAGAAAGATGCACGGAAAATGGATAGATTCACTCATTTCGCAGTCGCATCAGCACTAATGGCTGTTAAAGATGCAAAGCTTGAAATCACAGACGATAATGCTCATAGAATAGGTGTATGGGTAGGATCAGGAATCGGCGGCATGGAAACATTTGAAAATCAATTTGAAACATTTTTAAACCGTGGATATAGAAGGGTAAGTCCGTTTTTTGTTCCGATGATGATTCCTGACATGGCTGCGGGACAAGTATCGATTACACTTGGTGCGAAAGGTGTCAATTCATGTACAGTAACAGCTTGTGCAACCGGTACAAACTCAATCGGAGATGCATTTAAAGTCATTCAGCGCGGCGACGCGGATGTGATGATCAGTGGGGGAGCAGAAGCACCGATTACGAGAATGTCGGTTGCAGGTTTTTGTGCGAACACTGCATTATCAACGAATCCGGACCCAGAGACAGCGAGCAGGCCATTTGATAAAAATCGTGACGGGTTTGTTATTGGTGAAGGGGCAGGACTTGTCGTGCTTGAAGAACTTGAACATGCTTTGGCAAGGGGTGCTCATATTTATGCGGAAATCGTAGGTTATGGATCTACTGGAGATGCTTATCATATTACAGCACCCGCTCCAGCAGGAGAAGGCGGCGCAAGAGCAATGAAAATGGCGCTTGATGATGGTGGTTTAACTCCTGAAGATATCGACTACATCAATGCTCACGGTACAAGTACAGATTATAATGATAAATTTGAAACATTGGCAGTGAAGGAAGTCTTCGGTGAACATGCATATAAATTAGCGATCAGTTCTACAAAATCGATGACTGGGCATCTGCTAGGAGCTGCCGGCGGAGTGGAAGCGATTTTCTCAATCCTTGCGATTCAGGATAGCATTTTACCGCCTACAATTAATTATGAAACACCAGATCCAGAATGTGACTTGGATTATGTTGTGAATGAAGCAAGGGAAAGAGAAATAAATGCAGTCATGAGTAATTCATTAGGATTTGGCGGTCATAACGCAACCATCGTTTTTAAAAAGTATCAACAATAATAAATACTAAAAGCTTCAAGAAGGTTGGTTTACATTCTTTCTTGAAGCTTTTTTGTTTGAAATTTATTTACTGCAGAACATAAGGGGAATTTTTCTCAGAACCAAACATCTAAATGATCCATAAAATGTAGGTAGAAATTTTGCGAGCAAGGAGGAGGAAAAATGCCAGTCATACAAACGGATCTTTGGTTAGATGAGAATTTTGACGACCCCGAAAAGTTAATTAATCCTTTGCTGGAAACCTTCGGAGAGGATGATGCCTATAAGTTATACGGCTTTCTGCAATCGTTCGGGATGTACCGTCCTAATAGACGAAGTAAATATATATATGAGGAACTTAAAGAGAATGGGGCATGGGGGAAGGTTGAAAAATTATTGAAGATGTATCAACAGAAATGGCGAGGACCTGATATTCCAATCTATATCTTTCCAGCTGCCCCTGGAGGGCTCTTCTCTGACAGTAAAAAATCAGGGCTCTCTTTTACAGATAAAGTGTTTCTCTTTTTGCCGGTGCTAGAGGACGACAAAGAGCTTGAAGCATTATTTGTCCATGAATATCATCACGTATGCAGAATAAATAAGCAGAAGAAAAATATTAATCTATATACGCTTTTAGACAGTATTGTATTAGAGGGACTGGCGGAATTTGCTGTAGAAACCTGCTGCGGGAAACAATATCGTTCAAATTGGTGTACACAATATTCTAGAGCGGAATTAGAAACCTATTGGAATAAATATTTAAAAGAGAATCTGGACTTAAAAAAGAATAGAAGGGCGCATGACCAGATATTATTTGGCGATGGGAGATATCCTAGGATGCTTGGTTATTCAGCTGGATATGAAATTATATCAATATTTAGAGAGAAAGAAAAATTAAGCATAAAAAATAGTTTTACAATCGATGCAAAAAAATTTCTTCCTAGCTTCGAAAAAAACTAAAAAGTATTGAGAAAATAAGGCAAATATAACAATCTTTTTGCCTTATTTTTTACATAAAAGATGGCTCGGCTTACAACATATATCATGTTTCCTATTGATAATATACTATTTTAAATAGTAACAAAAAATAGATTTTTTAAAAAATTTCTTGTATTCGTAATCATTTTGTAATAATATACAGATAATTACCAAAGATTTTACCAGTTGTCTTATGTATTTCTATAATTTAGAAAAATATATTGATATATTGATTCTACTTATCTATTTCTTTCTTATGGACGGAGGATAACATGACGGCATTATTAGAATTGAAGAATTTAAAGACTCATTTTAAAAGAGATAAAGTAAGCATTCCTGCTGTAGATGGTGTTGACTTAACCATCAATAAAGGGGAGACAGTCGCTCTAGTAGGAGAATCTGGTTCTGGAAAAAGCATTACCTCTCTTTCTATTATGAAGCTTATTCCAAGCCCACCGGGCAAAATTGTTGATGGCTCAATCATTTTTAATGGAAAAGATCTCGTAAATCTCAATGAAGATGATATGTGTAAAATTCGCGGAAATGATATTTCGATGATCTTCCAGGAGCCGATGACATCCTTAAACCCTGTATTAACAATTGGTGAACAGATTATTGAAGTGCTCATGTATCATCAGAAAATGACGAGGGCTCAAGCGGTGAATAAGGCTGTTGAAATGCTTGAGATGGTTGGTTTCTCAAGAGCGAAAGCGCTGATTAATGAGTATCCGCATAGGTTGTCAGGCGGAATGAGGCAAAGGGTGATGATCGCCATTGCGATGAGTTGCAATCCGAAGCTATTAATTGCAGATGAACCAACGACAGCACTTGATGTGACGATTCAGGCGCAAATATTAGATTTAATGAAGGATTTAAGCAAGCAATATGATACTTCAATATTGATTATTACACATGATTTAGGAGTAGTGTCTGAAGTAGCAGACAAAGTGGTAGTCATGTACTGCGGACAAGTCGTTGAAGAAGCATTGGTCGATGATTTATTCGATGAACCGCTGCATCCTTATACTATTGGGTTAATGGGGTCCATTCCATCGCTTGAAGACGAAACTGACAGGCTTCAATCAATAGAAGGCACCGTACCGCCTCCGGAACATTTCCCGACAGGATGCCGCTTCGCCCCACGCTGTCCTCATGCTTTTGACCGATGCAGAGAGGAAGCACCAAGCTTGATTCAAATGGCAGGCGGCAGAAAAGCACGCTGTTTCTTACATAGTGACAAGGAGGCAACTTTATGAATGCAACAACACTCGAGAAGAAAGGGTCAAATCACCTATATAGCAGCTCCGACTACTTGCTTGAGGTGACAGAACTAAAAAAACACTTTCCGATAAAGGCTGGAATTCTTCAGCGGACAGTAGGATCTGTAAAAGCTGTCGATGGGGTTAGCTTTAGAGTCAAAAAAGGGGAAACGATTGGAATAGTCGGCGAATCTGGCTGCGGTAAATCAACAGCAGGCCGAACGTTAATCAGACTGTATGAACCGACAGGCGGAGATATTCTGTTTAAGGGGAAAAATATTTCAAAAATGAGAGAGTCAGAGCTCAGAAGAACGGTAAGAAAAGATATACAAATGATATTTCAGGATCCTTTTGCATCATTAAATCCGCGAAAGACATTAAAGCATATTCTGGCCGAACCATTGATTACACATAATTTGTATAAAGGCAGGGAACGAGAAGATAAAATTCAACAGCTGCTCGAAAAAGTAGGCTTTAACCCTATGTTTATCAATCGTTATCCACATGAGTTTTCTGGCGGTCAAAGACAAAGAATCGGCATTGCAAGAGCATTAGCTGTAAATCCAGACCTAATCATTGCAGATGAACCAGTATCGGCACTAGATGTTTCTATTCAAGCTCAAATTATTAACTTGATGGAAGACCTGCAAGATGAGCTTGGTTTAACTTATGTATTTATTTCGCATGATTTAAGTGTTGTTCGTCATATAAGTGATAAAGTAGGGGTCATGTATTTAGGCAGGATGATGGAGTTTGCTAATAAAAAGGACTTGTATGATGAGCCTCTTCATCCATATACACAAGCATTGTTATCAGCGGTTCCTGTGCCAAGGAGAAAAGGTGTAGAAAGAAGAGAGCGCATTATTCTTAAAGGAGATTTACCAAGCCCGTCTAATCCTCCGCAAGGCTGTGTATTCCATACCCGCTGCCCTGCAGCTACAGCGATGTGCTCAGAGAGGGTGCCTGAATATAAAGAAGTGAAAAAAGATCACTTTGTTGCATGTCATCTATATTAAGATGATGGATATGTCCCTTATTTTTGGAAAATTATAAATACAAACAAAATTTTTATCATTTGAAGGGGGGCGATGCACAAATAACTTATTCCACTTTATATGTTAAATGAAATGAATTCAATAAACACGAGGGGGAAAATTAAATGAAAAAGCAAGCTTGGCTGCTTAGCTTAATGCTAATTTTAGCGATGTTTTTAGCTGCATGTTCCGGCGGTGGTGGCACGTCCACTGAACCGGAAAAAGAAGGCGAAGATGGAAAAGATACTGAAGAAGCTGCTGGTGAACCGGTGCAAGGCGGTGACTTTATTATTGGTTCAACTGGTGCTCCAACTATGTTTAATCCATTATATTCAAGTGATGCGTCAAGTTCTGATATTGAAGGAATGATTTTTGACACATTAGTAGGGTCTGATTTAGAGTTCAACCCAGTACCAGAGAATGGAATAGCGGAATCAGTTGAAATGGCTGAGGATGGACTGACTTATACTGTAAAAATTGTTGAAAATGTAAAATTCCATGACGGTGAACCATTAGATGCTGATGATGTTGTATTCACTTATAATATTCCATTAAGTGATGATTATGATGGACCTCGTAAGTCGAATTTTGAAGCATTAGAATCAGTTGAAAAAATTGACGATTATACAATTAAATTCAATATGAGCAAAGTCGATGCACAATTTGAAAGTGTCACTTTTGGTAGCTATGGTATTTTACCAGAGCATATTTTAAAAGATGTCCCTATTGCAGATTTAGGAGAACATGAGTTTAATAGTAAAAATCCAATTGGGTCAGGACCATTTAAATTTGAAGAATGGAAAGATGGAGAGTATATAAAAGTAGTTGCAAATGAAGATTATTGGGAAGGTCGTCCTTATTTTGATTCAGTAACATATAAGCTTATTCCGGATGCAAATGCAATTATTGCACAATTGCAAGCTGGAGATATTGATTATTATGCAGGAATTGCCCAACAAGATGTCGCTACGGTTGAAGGATTTGCTGATTCCGTAGGTTTAAGATTAGAATCAGGGCTTGCACTATCCTACACATTCTTAGGATTTAACCAACGGATGGATATGTTTAAAGATGTTAAAGTTCGACAAGCGATTACACATGCTATTGATCGTGAATCAATTGTTGAAAATATTATGGCAGGTCTTGGGGAAGTTGCCCATGTTCCGGAATCTCCACTTAGCTGGGCATACAATCCTGAAGTACCAAAATTTGAGTATGATGTAGAAAAAGCGAAAGAAATGCTCGCAGAAGCAGGGTGGACACCAGGTTCTGACGGTATCCTTGAAAAAGATGGCGAAAAATTCTCATTTGAATTAAAAACGAACCAAGGGAACAAAGTTCGTGAAGATATTGTTGTTATTCTTCAACAGCAATTGAAAGAAGTAGGCATTGAGGTCAAGCCTCAAATTGTTGAGTTCAGCTCACTGATTGCAGATATTGACCCAGGGGTATGGGATTTTGAAGGTATTGTCTTAGGATGGAGTTTGGCAATTGATCCAGATCCAAGCGGGATTTTCCATACAAAAGAAATTGAACAAGGTCTAAACTTTACTGGATATTCAAATCCAGAGTTAGATAAGTTAATGGACGAATCTTTACAAGAGCTTGATAAAGACAAGAGAAAAGAAATGATTGGTAAAGTTCAAGTCGGATTAGCAGAAGATCAAGCGTATAATTTCCTATATTATCCGGAAGAGTATCGTGCGTTACCAGCTAATCTAGAAGGTTTCGAATTCCATGCTAAAAATCAACTATACAATATCGAAAAATGGTGGCTTAAGCCAGAGTAATATAAAAATGAATGAGAAAGGGAACTCACCCTTCCCTTTCTTTTTTAAATTATTAATATTTTCACCTAAGTATAATTTTATGGATACTGAAAATTCTACAGGTTTTGTTCAGAGCCTGTATTTAGAATAAAATGAACTGACCGAAAGGGAGATAAGGCAATGATCTCATACATTATACGGCGAACGTTAATGGCTATCCCTCTATTATTTGGCATTACCATTTTATCTTTTGCAATCATTCAAGCTGCTCCTGGTGGACCTACAACAATGATGATGGACCCTTCGATGAAGCCCTCGGACCGTGAAAAGTTTGAAGAGAAATACGGATTAAATGATCCGGTACATGTGCAATATGTAAAATGGTTAGGAAATATGATAAAAGGTGATTTTGGTGATTCACTCATCAAACGCGGAACGCCAGTTAGTGAGTTAATCATGAATAGGCTTCCAAATACTATATTATTAATGGGAGCTTCATTTATTTTAGCAGCCATTATTGCAATACCATTCGGGATTTACTCTGCCATGCGGCCTTACTCGAAGCTAGACAATACAATTACTGTTACTTCCTTTTTAGGAGTAGCAACGCCTAATTTCTGGTTCGGGTTAATTTTAATTATGTTTTTATCTGTTAAGATGGGATGGTTCCCAACGGGTGGTGTAGCCACTTTAAATGCAGATTTCAATTTATGGGACAGGATTCATCATTTAATTCTACCTGCATTTGTATTAGCAACAGCGGACATGGCAGCATTAACCCGTTATACAAGATCATCAATGCTGGAAGTTTTACATCAGGATTATATCCGTACAGCAAAATCAAAGGGCTTTAAAGAAAAACGAGTCGTATTGAAACATGGTTTGCGTAACGGTCTTATCCCTATCATCACTATTTTTGGATTAATGCTTCCATCCTTTATTGGCGGTGCAGCAATCACAGAGAAAGTTTTTGCCTGGCCGGGAATTGGTCAACTATTTATTGATTCAGCATTCCAGCGTGATTATCCGGTTATTATGGCATTAACCGTCGTATCTGCAGTGTTAGTTGTCATTGGAAATCTTGTAGCAGACATTTTGTACGCGATCTTTGATCCGCGTATTGAGTATTAAGGAGGGATTACAGTGTCACAAACAAATCCAGAAATCTCTCAAAGTGAATTGGAACTTAACCCCAATTTAACAGAAAAGCCGGAAACACTTACAAAAATATTTTTAAGAAAGTTTATGAAAAACAAACTAGCTGTAATAGGTGCTGTATTTTTATTTATTATCATTTTAGCTTCAATATTAGCACCTGTAATAACCCCATATTCTTTTGAGCAAGTAAACCTTATGGCAAAACTCCATCCGCCAAGTGCTGATTACTGGCTCGGTACCGATCGTTATGGACGAGATATATTTACAAGGCTAATGTACGGTGGACAGATTTCTTTAATGGTGGCTTTTGGCTCAGTAATTGGTGCATTAATCATTGGAGTTTCCATCGGGGCACTTGCTGGCTATTATGGAGGAATTATTGATGCCATTCTTATGCGTATAGTAGATATTGTAATCTCTATACCAAGTATTTTTCTTCTAATTACAATTGTTACAATTTTTAAACCGAGTGTAGGAAACTTAATCATAGTCTTTGCACTTACAAGCTGGACAAGTACAGCCCGTTTGGTTAGAGGGGAGTTTCTTTCTTTAAGATCAAGGGAATTTGTACTTGCCTCTAAAACAATAGGAACCAAGTCATATAAAATTATTTTTAGCCATATATTGCCAAATGCGATGGCGCCAATTATTGTAGCAGCAACACTATTAGTTGGTTCAGTCATTTTAGCAGAAGCTGGCTTAAGTTATTTAGGTCTCGGCGTCCAGCCGCCACTAGCGAGCTGGGGTAATATGTTGCAGGGTGCACAAAACTATACAGTAATGTTAACTGCACCATGGTATCCGATATTTCCAGGTTTGCTTATTCTACTCACCGTTTTAAGCTTCAACTTTGTTGGCGATGGTTTAAGAGATGCATTAGATCCGAAATCAATAGAGTAAATAAAAAAGCGCTCATAACGAGCGCTTTTTTATTTACATTCAAATACTATTTTTAAAAAATTGGAAATGAATAAAAAGTGAATAATTTAACAGAATAATTCCATTATCGAAATATATTTACATAGGAGTGGAATTTTATAAAAATTTCCTAACTTATCTATTTAGGGAGCTAAATAATTGAAACAAATATAAATGAAAGCAGGCAATCGAGATTCCTGTCATTGTTAAGGAATAAATTTACTTTTAATTGCCTATACTGATTGACAAACAGTTATTGTGAAGCGGGGGTAAAAAAATGTTATATCTTCATGATGTTTGGGTCAATTGGTTTGAGGGAGAAGAGAATGGTTATAATGTTTGTGATTTTCATGAGTGGCGGAAGGATGATGCAGTAGAATTGTTAGATCAGGTGCCATTATTGAAAATTGAACCGGTCCTTTATAATTTTATTGAGAATGATCTTTCTGAATTGCCACAGCAATTGCTTGATGATGTTTTTCAAAAGGCATATTTAAGAAAAAATCATGAGAGAGTGCAAATGGATTATTGTTTTGTGGTGACAGACGGATCCGGGATTTTAGCGATTGATACAATTGGCTATAATATTCCCATTAGAAAAAGCAGATTAATACCAAGGCAGGAACAATTGGCGTATGAAATGATAACGAACCAAGATGGGCTGCAATATTCTTTTAATGATCAATCGTCATTGAAAGGATTTCATATCCTTTCACCATCTCCAGATTTGATGAAAGGGTTAACGCGAAAAGAAAGACAACTAAAGCAATTGATGTTTATGGCTTTAGATCAGCTTCATTCATCGAAAAATCAGGCGGAAATACGCTATTGGTTTACTGAGTGGAGTCCAGAGCAATATGCTGATATTCAACAAATGAACTTTGAAGAGGCATGGGAGAATTTGTTCGAAGAAAGTAAAGAAGGTTGGACAAGCAAGCATGAAAGGTTTTGCGAAAATTTGATTAAGGGACAGCCGTTTTTCGAGAAATTATGGGAAATGGAACATGGTTCAAAGGTCAATTAAATCCTTACATAATTTGCTAAAGACTGTTAAAAAGAAAACAAAAAAGCTGAGAATTGCATCTCAGCTTTTTTGTTATTTTCTTTTCCGTCCTAATCCCATCGCATTTTCCATTTTCTTAGCCATTTTTCCGGCTACTAGGTTTGCTTTTTCAGCACCATGATCGAGAATATCGTCGAGCTCCGTGGATTCCATTAGTTCATTGTACTTGTCTTGAATAGGTTTTAGTTCATTAATAATGACAGTGGCCAAGTCACCTTTAAAGTCGCCATAACCTTTTCCTTCATATTTCTTTTCAATTTGTGGAATTTCCTCCCCTGAAAAGATAGAGTATATTGTCAGTAAGTTTGATACACCGGGTTTGTTTTCTTTATCAAATTTAACAATCCCATCAGAATCAGTGACAGCACTCTTTATTTTCTTTTCAATCTGCTTAGGTTCATCAAGAATAGAGATGAAGGCTTTTTGATTAGGGTCTGACTTGCTCATCTTTTTCGTTGGATCCTGTAAAGACATGATTCTAGCGCCAACTTTTGGAATGCGCACTTCAGGAATTGTAAAGATATCATTATATTTCTTATTAAATCTGTCAGCCAAATCTCGCGTTAATTCTAAATGCTGCTTTTGGTCTTCTCCTACTGGAACTAAATCAGTATTGTATAGTAAGATATCTCCTGCCATTAGCGGCGGGTAAGTGAGAAGACCTGCCGAAACTGCATCTTTACCTTCAGACTTGTCTTTAAATTGCGTCATTCTTTCAAGTTCACCAATGTAGGAAACACATTGCAGCATCCATGCTGCCTGAGCGTGTGCAGGCACTTCTGATTGGACAAATAATGTCGCTTTATTTGGGTCAATTCCGACGGCAACATATAGAGCAGCAAGACTCCGGATATTGTTGCGGAGCATCAGGCGATCCTGTGGTACAGTGATTGCATGTTGATCAACTATACAAAAATAACAATTGTATTCATTTTGTAATTCTACAAATTGCTTTAAAGCTCCGATATAATTACCGATTGTAATCGTGCCGCTAGGCTGAATGCCGGAAAAAATTGTTTTCTTCATTTCTTTTTCCTCCTAAATGCTGTGTAAACAATAAATTTCAAAGAGAATGCAAAAAAGACCATTCGTCCCTATACCTATAGGGACGAATGGTCCGCGTTGCCACCCTAAATTACTCATAAATGAGTCACTCTGTATCTTGATAGAATAAAATATCAAAATTAACTGATAACGCAGCTATGCGTAAAAATAAGGCGAGTCGCTTATTTTTGAAAGCTCTAAAAGTCCATTCCATAAACGAGGATACTTGTTCTCACCAGCCACAAGTTCTCTGAAAACCTCCATTAATGTACTATTCTTTTATCACAGCAATAATTGTATTCTCTTTTTAATAATAATATTATATTTAATTTTGTAAATCAAGTGAATGCTATAACAGGTGATAAAAAACACGCTGTTATATACCAAAATATTTTCGACAAAACCCTTTATGAAAACCCTTACATACCAATGATTCTGCATATTTCATTATTTAATTTTAAAAATATAGATAATTTGCATTATTTAAAACGGACTTGCAATAAAGATTTAAAGAAACTATAATAAAACCACCAAACGACCTCTTTACAATTTGATTACATTCTTTACTTTACAAAGGGTGTAAAAGTTGAAACATGGTAAGTTTATACTATTTCTTTAAGATTGGTCATCCATTATATCACATCGAGAATTATCAGAATATAAGGAGATATCAATCTTTGGGTTTAAGTTAAACTTGCTTTTTTAGTAGTGCTTTTAATAGTTTGAAATTTAAAATATCGTAAATTGACAGATTATTGAAGAAATCTACTCCATGTGCACAATTGTAAATGGGCAAAAGATGCGTTTGGAAAAATATTAGGGGGTTTCACCGTGAAAAAAAGATTGTCTATCTTTTTTAGTATGTTGCTTGTAGTAAGCATGTTCTTAGCAGCCTGCGGTGGCGGCGGCGACAATGCTGACGGCGGCGGCGACGGAGGTAAAGATGTACCTCAAGAATTAAAAGTGAATATCAATACTGAACCACCGTCCTTAAATCCAGGATTGGCTCAAGATTCTACATCAGGTACAGTACTTCGTAACATTATGGAAGGTTTAACACGTATTGGTCAAAAAGATGAGCCAGAAGCAGCGATGGCTGAAAGCTGGGAAATCTCTGATGACTTAAAAACTTATACTTTCAAAATTCGTGATGCACAGTGGTCTAATGGAGATCCTGTAACTGCACAAGACTTCGAATATGCTTGGAAATGGGCGCTTGACCCTAACAACCAATCAACATATTCTTACCAACTATACTACATTGAAGGCGCAGAAGCTGCCAACACTGGTAAAGGAAGCATGGATGATGTTGGTGTAAAAGCGATCGATGATAAAACTCTAGAAGTTAAGCTAGTGAACCCAACTCCTTACTTCCTAGAATTAACTGCTTTCTATACGTATTTACCAGTTAACAGCAAAATTGCTCAAGAAAACAAAGACTGGGCAACTGATGCTGGAGACGACTACACAACAAACGGTCCATTCCATATGACAGAATGGTCTCACAGCGATAAAATCATCCTTGAAAAGAGCGATACTTACTGGGATAAAGATACAGTTAAACTTGACTCTATCGAAATGGTTATGATTAATGATCCTAACACTGAATTATCAATGTTTGACAACGGCGAGCTTGATTGGGCTGGAGCGCCAACAGGTGCACTTCCAACTGATGCAATGCAAGCACTTAAAGACAACGGCACATTAGTTACTCAAGCTATTGCTGGTGTATACAACTATAAATTCAACACAACTGTTGAGCCGTTAAATAACGAAAATATTAGAAAAGCACTATCACATGCACTTAATCGTGAAGAATTAATTGCAAATATTACTCAAGGTGAGCAATTGCCGGCAATGGGTATCGTACCGCCGACAATGTTCCCTGAAAACGAAAAAGGTCACTTCCCAGATAATGATGTGGAAGCTGCGAAGGAATTCTTAGAAAAAGGCTTAGAAGAACTTGGTTATGAAGATGCATCTGAATTACCAGCTATCGCACTTTCTTATAACACTTCTGAAGCACATCAAAAAATTGCACAAGCAGTTCAAGATATGTGGAGCCAAAACCTTGGTATTGAAGTAACACTTGATAATGCTGAGTGGAATGTATACCTAGATAAATTAGATAATATGGATTTCCAAGTAGCTCGTTTAGGTTGGTTAGGTGATTTCAACGATGCGATGAACTTCTTAGAAATGTACAAAGATGCTGATGGTGGAAACAACCAAACTGGGTGGGAAGACCCAGAATTCCAGAAGCTGCTTGAACAATCACAAACAGAAACAGATCCTGATGCTCGTCTGCAATTGTTAAAAGATGCAGAAGCAATCTTTATGGATGCAATGCCAGTTGCTCCAATTTACTTCTACACTAATAACTGGGTACAAGATGAGAGCTTGAAAGAAGTCTTTGTATCTGGTCTTGGTGATGTGCAATACAAATGGGCATATTTTGAATAATTTATGATTTTGGCGAGAGGTATATGGGATTAATTACGCCCATATACCTTCGTTTCTGTAAAAAAGAAACATCCTGCTTGTTACATTTTATGAAGAAATTTCTATTTATGGCAGGCATTTCACAACTTTAGACAATTGCCCTTCTTTATCTAAATTAGTATTAAATTGGAGGTGTTGGACAATGGCGAAATATATCGGAAAGCGTCTGCTGTATATGATTATTTCTTTATGGCTTATCGTAACAGCAACATTTTTCCTCATGCGCGTTGCACCAGGAAACCCGTTTGCTTCTGAAAAAAAACTTCCACCGGAAATTGAAGCGAATTTACAAGCTCACTATGGTTTGGACAAGCCATGGTATCAACAATATACGGATTATTTAGTGAATGTAGTAACATGGGATTTCGGTCCATCATTCAAATATAAAAGTCAAACAGTAAATGATTTAATCTCTGAAGGTTTTCCAGTTTCTTTCTTGCTTGGTATGGAAGCCATTTTCATAGCAGTAGCCTTAGGCGTACTGTTCGGAGTTATAGCAGCTTTAAAGCAAAATAAATGGCAGGACTACACGACGATGGCCATCGCCGTATTAGGTATATCCGTCCCATCCTTTATTATGGCGTCATTTTTACAGTATTTTTTAGCTATTAAATTAGGGGTTTTTCCCGTTGCAAGATGGGAATCGTTCCAACATACAATTTTGCCAGCGATCGCTCTTGCTGCAGGACCGATGGCCTATATAGCCAGATTAACCAGGTCTAGCATGATTGAAGTTCTGGCAAATGATTATATTAAGACTGCAAAAGCAAAAGGCTTAAGCAGCGGTGTAATTACAGTGAAGCATGCAATGAGAAATGCTCTTCTTCCTGTTGTTACTTACTTGGGACCATTAACTGCGAGTATTCTTACAGGTAGTTTCGTTATAGAAAAAATCTTTGGTATTCCAGGGTTAGGATTCCACTTCGTAACAAGTATCACAAACCGCGATTATACCGTCATTATGGGTGTAACAGTGTTCTATAGTATCATATTGCTTGTCGCTATTCTCCTTGTTGACATTGCATATGGAATTATCGACCCACGGATTAAGCTTGCTGGCGGGAAGAAAGGAGAGTAAATAATCATGCAGAGCACGAATGATAAATTTAAAGTAGTCGGCACGCAATTAAGTGATGCTGAGAAAATTTCTAAGCCAAGTCTTTCTTTCTGGAAAGATGTGTTTATTAGATTCCGAAAAAATAAGCTTGCTATGTTTGGATTAGTGCTGCTCGCAATTCTAATCTTTATGGCAATCTTTGGACCATATATGACAGAGTATGATTATAAAACGAATGATTTAACAAACAAAAATCAGCCTCCTTCTGCAGAGCATTGGTTTGGTACTGATGATCTTGGACGTGATATGTTTACACGTACTTGGGAAGGTGCAAGAATTTCAATTTTCATTGGTGTTGCAGCAGCGCTTATCGATTTATTCATCGGTGTTGCCTGGGGCGGTATAGCCGGTTATAAAGGCGGTCGAACTGATGAGACAATGATGCGGGCTGCCGATATTCTTTCTGGTATTCCCTATCTATTATTAGTTATCTTATTAATGGTCGTATTAGGTCAAGGCTTGGGAACTATGATTCTCGCAATGACAATAACCGGATGGATTAACATGTCCCGGATTGTCCGTGGCCAGGTTCTCATGCTTAAGAGTCAGGAATATGTGTTAGCATCGAAAACCCTTGGTGCAAATACGACTAGAATCATGGGTAAACATTTAATTCCAAACTCAATGGGACCAATTTTAGTTACGATGACGCTAACTGTTCCTTCCGCGATCTTTACTGAAGCGTATTTAGGATTTTTAGGACTTGGTTTAACACCTCCACTTGCAAGTTGGGGTACAATGGCGAATGATGGTTTACCAGCACTTCGTTACTATCCATGGCGTCTATTCTTCCCAGCTATATTTATTTGTTTAACGATTTTTGCCTTCAATGTAGTCGGAGACGGATTACGTGACGCTCTAGACCCAAGAAGTCGTAAATAAGGAGTGAGAAGATGGAAAAAGTA
The DNA here is from genome assembly GCF_002835735.1 of Cytobacillus horneckiae. GTDB lineage: Bacteria > Bacillota > Bacilli > Bacillales > Cytobacillaceae > Cytobacillus > Cytobacillus horneckiae. Next base: position 33,644 of record NZ_PISD01000031.1, read on the forward strand.
CTAGAAGTAAAAGATTTAAAAGTCTCATTCCAAACATATGGAGGTACTGTTCAAGCAGTGCGCGGTGTAAGCTTTGACCTTCATAAAGGTGAGACATTAGCAATTGTTGGCGAATCCGGATCAGGAAAAAGTGTTACATCACAAACATTGATGAAATTGATTCCCATGCCTCCAGGCAAAATAACTGGCGGACAAATTTTATTTAATGGCGAAGACCTTGTTCCTAAATCTGATAAAGAAATGGAAAGTATTCGCGGTAAAGAAATAAGCATGATCTTCCAAGATCCGATGACATCCCTTAATCCAACCATGAAGGTTGGAAACCAGATCATGGAAGGTTTAATTAAACATCAAAAGGTATCTAAAGCTGATGCAAAAAAACGTGCAATTGAGCTGTTAAAACTTGTTGGTATTCCGATGCCGGAAAGTCGTGTCAATCAATATCCACATGAATTTTCAGGCGGTATGAGACAGCGTGCGATGATAGCGATTGCCCTAGCTGCAAGTCCAAAGCTACTAATTGCGGATGAGCCAACAACTGCTTTGGATGTAACCATTCAGGCGCAAATCTTGGAGTTAATGAAAGGCTTGCAAGACAAGCTTGATACTTCGATTATATTTATCACTCATGATTTAGGCGTAGTAGCAAATGTAGCTGACCGTGTTGCAGTTATGTATGCAGGTCAAATCGTCGAAATCGGCACAGTTGATGAAATATTTTATGATCCGAAGCATCCTTATACTTGGGGATTGCTTGCTTCAATGCCTAGCTTGGAAAACGACGGAAATGATGAATTGGCTGCTATTCCAGGTACACCTCCGGATTTAACTAATCCACCAGTTGGTGATGCTTTTGCACCTAGGAACAAATATGCACTTGCCATTGATTATGAAGAAGAGCCGCCAATGTTTCAGGTTTCTGAAACTCATTTTGCAAAAACTTGGCTGCTGCATCCTGATGCGCCAAACGTTGAACCGCCTGATGCGGTAAAACAGCGTATTCGTAAAATGTCCTCCAACTTCGATAAACCAGTGCTTGTGAAGGAGGGGAAATAAAATGGCTGAAAAGTTATTAGAAATTAAAAACTTAAAACAGCATTTTAACGTTGGCAGACCTAATATGGTAAAAGCAGTAGATGGCATTTCTTTTGATATCTATAAAGGTGAAACATTAGGTCTTGTAGGTGAATCCGGCTGTGGTAAATCAACAACTGGACGTACAATTATACGGCTCTATGATGCGACAGACGGTCAAGTTATATTTGACGGTGAAAATGTACATGGTAAAAAGTCTGCAAAAGCTTTAAAAGCATTTAACCGTAAAATGCAAATGATTTTCCAAGATCCTTATGCTTCTTTGAACCCGCGTATGACTGTTGCGGATATTATTGCTGAAGGCATCGATATCCACGGCCTTGCTAAAACTAAAAAGGCGCGTATGGAGCGAGTCTATGAGCTTTTAGAAACAGTTGGCTTGAACAAAGAGCACGCTAACCGCTATCCGCATGAATTCTCCGGCGGTCAAAGACAGCGTATCGGAATTGCACGGGCGCTTGCAGTAGATCCAGACTTCATTATTGCGGACGAACCGATTTCAGCACTTGATGTGTCTATCCAGGCTCAAGTTGTTAACTTAATGAAGAAGCTGCAGCGAGAAAAAGGATTAACATATTTGTTTATTGCCCATGACTTGTCGATGGTTAAGTATATTAGTGATAGAATTGGTGTTATGTACTTTGGAAAGCTAGTGGAATTAGCACCGGCTGATGATCTTTACAACAACCCTATTCATCCATATACCCAATCTTTATTATCGGCAATCCCTCTTCCTGATCCGGAATCAGAAAGAACACGTCAGCGCAGAGCTTATGACCCAGCATCTCATCAATATGCTGATAATGAAAGCTTAGAAATGCGTGAAATCACACCAGGACATTTTGTATATTGTTCTGAAAAAGAGTTTAAGGAATATCAACAACAATACACGAAATGAGCAAAAAGCGATCTCAACTTTGAGGTCGTTTTTTGTCGAGAGAAAAACGACAAGTAACAACAATTTGAATTTTTAAAATTTGTTTAGTGCTTTCACTCACTAACGTATGAATATAGTATACATTATTTTGCATGAAATTACTATTGTAAATTTTAAAATTTATTGACTTTTTGTTTAATTCTCTTTTTTTGCATTTAATGATACTTCTTGTAGAATAAGGGTAGATAGAAAACAGGACGGAATAAAGGGGGAAGAACGGTTGAATGCTTCAAAAAATATACTAACTATGATGTTGTTTTTATCGATGTTAGTCATTGGCACAAACACAAGTGCAGAAGAGGTTGAAAAAGAATTTAATCTACATACGCAAAAGTCTTTTTATGGATTTGTTCGGGAATTGCCTGAGCAAATGAATCGGTTTCAGTTTGATTCAGGATTTACATTTAATTATCCCGATGCTGTGAGAGGGATTTATGTAACTGGTCCGTCAGCAGGCGGACAAAAATTTAATGATCTCATAGCTATGATGAGGGAAACAGATTTAAATGCAATGGTGATTGATATGAAGGAAGATTGGGGAAATCTTACTTATATTCCGGAAGATAAGGAAAAGTACAAGGACATTATTGAGCCATATATCAAAAAACCTAAAGATTTACTCGCAAAAATGGAAGAAGAAGAAATTTATCCAATTGCAAGAGTAGTTGTATTTAAGGATACTGAATTAGCTAAAGCAAAGCCTGAATGGACCTTTAAAAAAGGGGATGAAATATGGAAAAATGGACGTGGTGAGGCGTTTGTTAATCCGTTTTTAAAAGAAGTATGGGATTATAATATTGATATTGCAATAGATGCTGCGAAACTTGGATTCCAGGAAATTCAGTTTGATTATGTCCGCTTTCCTGAAGGGTTTGAAAATATGGATAAGTCGCTGAAATATAGCAAAGGTCATTATAAGGATGAAATTGATGGCGATGATGTGCAGATGAGGGTAAAGGCAGTTACAGACTTTGTTGAGTATGCGAAGGCGAAGCTCGAGCCATATGGAGTCAAGGTCTCCGTTGATATATTTGGTTATACAGCTACATTGCCGGAGGCTCCAGGGATAGGGCAGAACTTCTCCAAAATATCTGAACATGTGGATGTCATTTCATCGATGATTTATCCAAGTCACTGGACTTCATATTTTGGCATACCGAAGCCTGATTTAGAGCCGTACAAGCTAGTAAAAGAATATGCGAAGCTTGAAAACAAAAAGATTGGGGAGCTTGAAAACCCTCCTGTTTCAAGACCATGGCTGCAAGATTTTACTGCTTCATATTTAGGCAAGGGAAATTATAAACCTTATGGAAAGAAAGAAGTAGAAGAGCAAATCAAAGCGCTAAATGAGGAAGGAATTGATGAATTTCTCCTATGGAATGCAGGTAATTCCTATACGAAGAATGTCGATTATACGCCGTTAACTGATTAAAAAAAGAAAGCAGTTATTGCCATTCCAAAGGGCATATAACTGCTTTTTATTTGACACTTCTCCTTAATTCGTTATCATAGAATAGTGGATAGAATATTATTTTTTGTTTCCACCTACATGATTCCATCCAGTTTGCACTCTTGCTGATCGGTCTACGAATTCGGATTTTTTCTTGCCGCCAAATAATTTTTCTCCCAGCCCATTTGTAATCACACCTAAAAAGGCTGTAAATCCAATTATGAGCAATGAAACAATAATTAAGTCTGAAAAGTAACCAATCATTGATAAACCTCCATCTTTCTTTTTGCAAAAATGAATGACAGCCTTCCGAAAGAATATTCTCAATTTTATTTTAATCTATCTTTCATTGTATGAAAAGAGGCTATTTCACAAATACTTCCTATAGGAAATGCGGCTGACAAGCGTTAATGATATGCATATGTATATAAATAAAAAATATACGTTGAATAAGTCGTTGAAAGGAAAGCTGGGAGCTTATCATACTGGAAAACTAATAATGAAGGAGCTTGGTCCATGCATTGGTATGAAAAACTGAATCAATATTTTCCAATTGAAGAAATGAAATCAAAAGAACATATGGAAACTTTATTAAAAGAAAGGCCTGATATTTACCATAAGGATGAAGGTCCCATGCATGTCCTGATGTATGTGGAGCTTGATACGTTCGTGTTTATTGATTATTTATTCGTTTCCAAAGAATCTAGAGGCCTAGGACTTGGCCGTAAATTAATTGAGAAATTAAAAGAAAAAGGAAAACCAATCATTTTAGAAGTAGAGCCTGTTGATTACGAAGATACGGATACTGAGAAAAGACTGCGTTTTTATAAAAGAGAAGGATTTGAGCATGCTCAGTCAATCGGATATCGCCGGCGTTCCCTGGCAACGAGAGAAGTAAATGAAATGGAAATTTTATATTGGGCACCGGAAAATGAAAGTGAAGAAATGATATTTGATTCAATGAAAAAGACGTATGAACTAATTCATACTTATAAAGATACACATTTTTATGGAGAATCGTATCAGCCGGTTGATGAAGTATTAACATTCGCGGATAAAGAGGAAGAGCGTGACATGTTAAAAGATATTTAAACATAAAGGTGGCAGGAAGATTGATTCCTGCCATCTTTCTTTATTTTCAATATTTAATATTAATTGAGAATGAAGTAGGTAGGTTTAACAGTTTTTGATTGTGGGTATATAAAGACTAATTGAACGATAAAATTGTATTTTTTGTGAACTGTTCTAATTAATTGCTGAAAAATAATAAAAAAGTGAAACCTTTTTTGTGTTAAAACGTCTTATATTATAGATTCACCTAGGCGAGTTCATTGTTTAATTAGCGTATGAGACTTTTATAATGAATATAAAAACATATACCATAACATAATCTATTGGTGTATAATAAATATTGTAAATGCTTATTTATAGTAATTTTAAATTACTTGAATGACTTCACGGAAGAGCCTAGTGAATACTTTAACAGACAACTGTTGCAGTTGATGATTACGCAAGTAAAAATCTTGCTGTAAAAGCCTAATTAAACAATATATTTTGAATGAGTTTATATATGTCTAAATTTAAGGAGTGTGAAATTGTAAAATGGTCACATTATACACTTCACCAAGTTGTACATCATGCCGGAAAGCAAAATCATGGTTAGAAGAGCATGACATTAGTTATAAAGAAAGAAATATTTTTTCTGAGCCGTTATCAATTGAAGAAATTAAAGAAATCCTTCGCATGACAGAGGATGGTACGGACGAAATTATTTCAACACGTTCTAAAACATTCCAAAAACTTGATGTGAATTTAGAAACGATGCCATTGCAAGATTTGTTTGAATTGATTAAGGATAATCCTGGTTTATTGCGCCGTCCGATTATTCTCGATGAAAAACGCTTGCAGGTAGGTTATAATGAAGATGAAATACGCAGATTCCTGCCAAGGAAAGTTCGTACTTATCATCTCCGTGAAGCACAGCGTTTAGTAAATTAATATGATAAGATCTTCATTATAAAGATTTAAAGGCTGTTGAGTATTTCTCAACAGCCTTTTATATTGGCGAATTTCCAATAACGCTTAACAGATGTATAAGTCTCATTAAGGCGAGCGCTGAAATGATAAGTGGAGACAAACTTATTTTGTCTCTTTTAATTATACAGTCCTGAGAAAGGTTTTATTTCTCCATTTTATAATTGAAACATGTTTCTTGTGAGGGAGTATTTTTTTTGATAAAATACAAGCACTAACAATTTTCATGTTTATTATTGTTAATGGGTCAAGTTAATGTAAAAAAATATATAGGCATTCATTCGTTTTTCAGGAGTTAGGTTATTTACATTCCCCATAACGAATTTTTGTCATAAAATGAAAGCAATAAGAAGATAATAACTTTTATTTATTAGTTTAAATTTTTTTATTAGTAAGGAATATTTCCCTTTATATAGGGAAAATGTGTTACAGATAGGATGTTATGGGGGTATTTAGTCCCTTCACCAATCGCTAGAAGGGAGAGTTGCTAAATGGAAATTGAACGAATAAATGATCACACTGTTAAGTTTTATATTTCTTATGTAGATATAGAGGAAAAAGGCTTTGACCGCGAGGAGATCTGGTATAATCGTGAGCGGAGTGAAGAATTATTTTGGGAAATGATGGATGAAGTTCATCAGGAAGAAGACTTCTTGATGGAAGGCCCATTATGGATTCAGGTGCAGGCTCTTGATAAGGGATTGGAAATTTTAGTTACTAAAGCACAATTATCCAAAGACGGACAAAAGTTTGAGTTGCCAGTTTCCGATGAAAAGCTAAAGGATTTAGCGGTCGATGAAAGGGTTGAGGCTATGCTTGATCAACATTTCAACATTCCGACAGAAGAAGAGGATGACGAAAAACTGGAGTTTGTTCTTGCTTTTAATGATTTCGAAGATTTGATTTCTTTAGCAAAGCGAACAGAATTAGATGAAGTTACAACCTCATTATATTCTTATAATGGAAAATATTATTTAATTGTCGAATTCCCAGAGGATGTATTTGAAGAAGACGAAATTGATAACCTTCTAAGTATTTTCCTTGAGTTTGGCTATGAAACAGATACGACCATTCATATTATGCAAGAATATGGAAAAGTGATTTTGCATGAAAATGTATTTGTGGAATTAAGAAAATACTTTAAATAAAGAAGCCGATTTCTTTTTGAAATCGGTTTTTTGTTGTTTAAATATGCATAATGAGAAGGGATTTTTGATCGAATTTAGAATTAATAATACAGAACTAAAAAGGGGGAATAAACAGTGCTTATGGCGATAAGCAAAGAAGGAAAAGTGATTCAGCTTGATCGAAAAACAAGTGAGTTAAGGCTAAACCAATTAAAGCTGGAAGCCCAGTTTTTTTGCCCGGAATGCGAGGAAGCGTTAATCCTAAAAGCAGGAAGCAAACGTATACCGCATTTTTCCCATAAGAGGAAAAGCGATTGTTTTGAAAGCTATGAGAGAGAAACAAAAAAACATTTAGACGGAAAGCAGTTATTGTATGAATGGTTAACGAATCAGGGATTAAGGCCCGATATGGAGAGCTATTATCACGAAATAAGGCAGCGAGCAGATTTAGGCTATACTCTCCACAATATAAAAAATGCGATTGAATATCAATGCTCGATTATTCCTGAAGAACTGTTGTTAAAAAGAAATCAATGTTATATCCAGGCAGGAATACGGCCGCTTTGGATTTTGTCAGATGACCATTATCATCGCAAGGGTTCACAAAAATTATCCTTATCTTCTTTTCAATATCTTTTTCTGCAAATTAATGCCTCTGGCCAAACGGTCATTCCCTTTTTCAGTCCTCAAACAAACACCTTTCTCCTAATACATCATCTAATGCCACTTACACCGAAATCCGCCTTAGGAAAATTATCTTTTAGAAGCCTGTCAAATATTCCTATTCACCAAATGTTACGAGGGTCAATTGAACCGATTCATTTTTCTCGGTGGCAAACGGAAATACGAAGGATGAAGACATATGCAAATATACAATTCGGACTTTTTCCACGCACTTTCCTTGATGAATTATATCAATCTTCTATTTACCCTGCATCATTGCCGCCGGAAATAGGCATTCCTGTCAAAAATGCATATTATATTGCCACATCGCCGATTCAATGGCAAACCTATTTATATCTTGATGTTTTCCGTTTTAGAAAGACTTTTTCACTTCATGAAATATATAATAGCTTTAAAAAAAGATGTCTCAATAAGCATATAAAACTAAGAGCACTGTCATTTGGTATAGAAGGAGGAGGGTTAGTAGCAGTTAGAGAGTATGTTGAAGTTTTAAGGAAGCTAAGGATCTTATCAACTTCTAATCATTTCGACTATTACCTTGAAAAACCTATTCAAATGGAAGACAATCTTCAACATTTGCTTGAGATTGAAAAAAATTTTTATCAACAGTATGGAGAGAAAATAATGAGAAATGCAATAAAATAATCAAATATTAATTTTGCGGAAATTGGTGAAACATATTAGTGAACAAAAATATTTGATTCATGTATCATAGAGGTAATCTCTTCCGGTTACCGGAATTTTAAAAAGGAGGATGTAATAGAATGTCAAATGAATCAACCGTAAAAAAACTACCAGCTAGAAGCGAGATTCCAGTAGAAGAAACATGGAATCTTGAGGATATTTTTGCAACTGATGATGATTGGAATAAAGAATTTGACGAAGTTAAAGCGTTGCTGCCTGGTGTTCAGGCGTTTAAGGGGAAGCTGGGAGAAAGTCCAGATTCACTATATGATGCCCTTCAATACCAGGATCAATTATTATCTAGACTTGTAAAATTATATACATACGCACATATGAGATATGATCAGGATACAACTAATTCTTTCTATCAAAGCATGGATGATAAGATAAAGGGACTATATTCTATGGCAGCAAGTGCGCTAGCATACATCGTTCCAGAGCTATTGGAAATTGAAGAGCAAACATTAAACAACTTTTTAACAGAGAAAGAGGAGTTGAAATTATATAAACATGCTTTAGAAGAAACAAATCTGCAGCGTCCGCATGTATTATCTGCTGATCAAGAGGCATTGCTTGCAAAGGCTTCTGAAGTAATGGATGCCTCAAGTAATACATTTGGCATGCTTAATAATGCCGATTTAGAATTTCCTACTATCCAAGATGAGAATGACGAGGAAGTAGAAATCACGCATGGGAGATTTATTAACTTTTTAGAAAGTGATGACCAGCGTGTACGCAGAGATGCATTTAAAGCAGTTTATGAAACGTATGGCAAGTTTCGCAATACGTTTGCAAGTACATTAAGTGGAAACGTGAAGAGAAATCATTTCAACGCTGAAGTTAGAAAATATGAGTCTGCACGTCATGCTGCTCTTTCAGCTAATCATATTCCAGAATCAGTATATGATAATTTAGTTAACACAATCAATGACAACCTCCATTTATTACATCGTTACGTCAAGCTGCGAAAAAAAGTGCTTGGTGTTGAAGAGCTTCACATGTATGATTTGTATACGCCGCTTGTGAAAGAAGTAAAAATGGATGTTCAGTATGACGAAGCAAAAAGCATGATTTTAGAAGGGTTAGCACCATTAGGGGATAACTATTTAACTGTGTTAAAAGAGGGCTTTGAAAACCGATGGGTTGACGTTCAAGAGAATAAAGGAAAAAGAAGCGGTGCCTATTCATCTGGTGCATATGGAACAAATCCCTATATTTTAATGAACTGGCAAAATAATGTAAATAACCTATTTACTTTAGCACATGAATTTGGCCATTCAGTCCACAGCTATTACACAAGAAAAACTCAGCCTTACCCATATGGGGATTATTCAATTTTTGTCGCTGAGGTGGCATCAACTTGTAATGAAGCATTATTAAATGATCATCTATTAAAAACAATCGATGATGACAAAAAGAGATTATTCCTTTTAAATCATTTCCTCGAAGGCTTTAGAGGTACGGTTTTCCGTCAGACGATGTTCGCAGAATTTGAACACCTAATTCATCAAAAAGTTCAAAGCAATGAAGCGTTAACAGCAGAGTCATTAACAGCAGCATATTATGATTTAAATAAAAAATATTTCGGCGAAGAAGATATCGTCATTGACGAGGAAATTGGACTGGAGTGGTCAAGGATTCCTCATTTCTACTATGATTACTATGTGTATCAGTATGCGACAGGCTATAGCGCAGCTACAGCATTAAGTAAGCAAATACTTGAAGAAGGGAAGCCGGCTGTTGAACGCTATATTGAATTCTTAAAATCCGGAAGCTCAGATTTCCCAATTGAAGTATTGAAAAAAGCAGGCGTCGATATGACTAGCACAAAGCCAATCGAAGACGCATGTAAAGTGTTTGAGGAAAAATTAAACGAAATGGAAGAGCTATTGACAACAGTGAAATAAATTCGAGGGCATCGGAATGTTTGAACGACATTCTGATGCTTTTCATATTTAGAACCCTCTAAATCTTTTTCGGTTATTTACGTAATAAATAATAATAAATATCGAAATAAATAATAGAGGAAGGGTAATAATAGGCGGGATTAATTGCATTAGTCCCAATATATTTAAAAAGAATGCAACCACAACAAATGTTAACATAATAAGAATAGGCATTTTTTTCATGGAGATTGTCAGTCCTTTTTTGATAGTTGCTATTAAATTTATGTTTATTGAAGGCAGTACATGCCTTTAATAAACACTAATTCATGAGAATTTGACAATTATGTGAAAAGATACACAAACTCTTGTCACGTTCTCTTCACCATGATATATTTATGTTGTGAAGTTAATCACAAACAAACATTTACCCCTTTGTTTGATCGTGAAAAATTTCTCCCATCCCCTTTGTTTGTATAATAATAAATGAAAAGCCATACGCCTCTTAGAGAGTGTATGGCTTTTTCCCTGTAAAAACTCCAGAAAAATTTAAACAGTGGCATCAGCCGAATAAAATCGGTTTCCGCAGAATAAAAGAAATTTTGCTCAAGCAGAAATCATGAAACTAAAAGCTCAAACAATTTGAAATAAAAAAGACTGATGGGTTCAACCCATCAGTCTTGATATCTCCAAAATGTACCATGCTTCGCCGGTACTTGTTCGGCCAGCTGCTTCAATTGCAGCTTTTTCATTTCACGATTTACTTCTTGTTCGCTCATATTATAGACAACGGAAATCTCTTTCGTTGCAACAAGCTTAAAGTGCTTTAAAAAATTTTCAATTGACGGAAGAGGTGCTCTCTCAGGTTTAAATGGCAGCATCTCTCCTAGAATTTGCTCATATACATCATATTGATAATAGCCGGTAATTTTTATACCTTCATCTTCTATATTTTCATTAAAGAAGACGAGAGTAGGAATTTCATCTACGTCCATCTCTGCAGTAATTTTCACATCGCACTGAAAAGCTTTTGCTGCACTTTCGGAATGGATGTCGGTGATAAATTCAACTACATCTAAACCGATAGCTTTAGCACATTCTTTCAAAACATCAAAATCTGAAACATTTTGCTTTTCTAGGAATAATACTTCCTGCAGCTTCCGTAAAAATCTGATCCCAGCTTTTCTGCCTTGTAGCTCAGCAGCTTTTATCGCAATCGATGCAAGATGCGGCGAAGAAACCGGATTGTCATACCATACTGTTCCATCACATGACATTCCTGAACGGCTACCGGTTTTTTCCCATTGCTCGACAAGCTGATCATAGCTTTGGCGTCTTCCCATATTTAATGATGTTAATTTACCACTCAGTACATGTTTGAGTGAGAAATAACGTCCATATTCCACTGAGAGCTTTTTAATGAGTGGTTCTAAACTCCAGCATTCAGGACAAAGAGGGTCGACGAACATATAGATTTCTAACGGCTTTTTTTCGCTGCCATGACAATGAGGTGATGTCGACTTTCTTTCGAATGATTCCTGATTATTCACTTGTTATCACCCTTCATTTCATCATTTTCAGGTGTGTTAACCATATGCTGTGCGGTTAGACCTAATCGTGCAAAAAAGTCCTCTCTGAAAGGTCCTTCTAACCCAATTTCATCCATAGCTTCGCTCATGCAAGTAAGCCAAGCTTTCGCTCTTGTCATTGTGATAGGAAAATGCATATGACGTGCTCTTAACATTGGATGACCATGCTCTTCGGTATACAAAGATGGCCCGCCTAAGTATTGAGTTAAAAATTGTTTTTGTTTCCGAGCAGTTTCAGTTAAATCGCTTGGGAAAATTGGGGCGAGATCAGGATGTTCTCCGACTCGGCTATAAAAAGCGTCAACTAGTTGATGCAATCTCTCTTCTCCCATTGCGTCGAACGGAGTATTGATTTTCTCGACCATTATGATAGAACCCCTTTATTATAATGTGGTAGTGGCCGGCTCAATAGTATATTAGCACTGTTTGCCACTGCTACTATAAATCATTCGTCTTTATATTTTTAAATCATCTGTATACATTTTATCAAGGCGTGCTTTATATCTCAAACAAATAGCTCCGTGACTCGAAATAAAGAGTTTCTCATGAACATAATGTACGCTAATTTAAACATTTATATCAATATTATAGTAAACAGGGGAGCTTGCTTAGGCGCCAAAAAAACCAACAATCTTTTTTGATTGTTGGTTTTCGGTAAAAGACAAACTTATTTTAAGTTTAAAAGTGCACGCATTGGAATTTCTGAGGATTATCGCTTGCTTCCTAAGCGGTTCCGAGCATCGAGCAGCTTCTTCGCTCCGGAGCCTTTTGTGTCTCGACTGTCTCGATTCTCCATTAGGAGTCGAGCTGACACCTCTTTCAAATCCAACTGAAAATATCGTTATTTTCACTATCAACACTCTGAAAGCAATAATCTTTCTGATTGCTGGTTTCCCGTTAAATGAAACTAGGCGAAATTTGCTTTCACTTTCTGAACATAATTTTTTGTTTCATTAAAGGGAGGAATGCCTCCATATTTATCTACATTGCCAGGTCCAGCGTTGTATGCCGCTAATGCAAGATCAACATTATTTTGATAGCGATCCAGCATCTGCCGTAAATATTTCGTACCGCCCATAATGTTTTGCTCAGGGTCAAAAACATTTGAAACACCCAACCCTTTGGCAGTTGCAGGCATTAACTGCATTAATCCTGCAGCACCTGCATAACTGACGGCGTTTGGATTAAAATTTGATTCTTGTTTAATGACAGATTGAATTAAATCGATAGGCACATTATACATTTCCGAAGCCTTTTCAATTAAAGATTGAAAATCCGTTCTCTGTCCTGATTGCTTTGATAGTTGAACTGGCAATATGCTCTGATACAAGGGTGCTACTTGCTGCTGTTCAACATTTAATGAAGCGATTGCTCCAAGGCCACCGATTGTCTCGGAGGACAAGCCATTGTTGCCTTGTTCGTTCATTATTTGTGTAAGAATATTGCCAAAGCCGCTATTATTGTATGTTGATGGAGATTGAAAGCTTTGTAAGTTTTGAATTTCTATCATTAATTTTAATTGTTCAACATTCATTTTTTAACCTCCATTAAAAGAGTCAATCGTTCAATAGCCGATATTTTTCTTTATAGAAACGCATAATTTTGTTATCTGTTTTTCTTATCGGTATATGTAATTCGTTTAAAAGGTTTTCAAAAGAAATTGAGCCTTTTTTCCTATCAGTCACTTCATACTCTAATTCAAAGTCTTCTTTATTTAAATAACAGCTGTGATCTAAAACAATTAGACCGTTTTTAAAATCGGTTTCAGCTCTTGTTGTTTGCAGAGCTCCGAAGTATTTTATTTCTAAAGGATTGATGCCCATATCCTTTAGAAGCTGTATGATGTTTATATTTTGTAGAGCACTGCCATGAAAAAGTTCCTCAGCTTCCTTGTCACTAATCACTTCATTGGTTTCGAGCAGTCCATCATGGTAAGGCTGTTTCAACGTAAGTTCAAACTTACCGTTCTTTTCTCGTATTCTTAGTGCGCTTTTAAGCTTTTTTAATGAGAAAGAAGGAGTATCAAAGTAATAGTTTTCTTGTGTGAAGAAATGTTCTTCTTTAAAATGAAAATAATCCTTTACTAGGAAATATTCCTCTTTTGTCAGCATATTTTTAAATTCAATTTCTATATTTTGCGGCATGATTTTTTCCTTTCTAATTTTCCTTTAACTATATTATTATGTAATTTCGCTTCTGCTGCAATCATCTTTGAGATTTCTCCTAATCCTATGGTAAAATAATACGGAGTATGGAGGTCGATAAAATGAATACTAAAATTAATGTAAACAAAGCAGAGTGGAATGAAGGAAAAAGGCAATTACATTTAATCATCGGCGATGAAATATCGTTAAGTGAACTAACCCCTAGGGAGCAAATGCTAGTTGATTCGGATCATTTATCCTTTATATACATAACAGAAAAAGATGAAGATTATTCATATATCATGCTGCCGGATTCCATTTGGCCGCAATTAAAGGTGGCCCTTGCTGAAAATGGTGATATATACTTGTCACAGCAAAACCAGATTCTTCAGCTTCCTTTATTCCAAGAGGAATTGGAATATTTAATCGAAAATATTAAAGGAAACAGCAATTATGGTGAAGAAATGGTAAATAAGGTCGAAGAAATCTTTAATTAAATGTCCTGCGCCTTGCGATTATTAAAGGAACAGAGACTAGGGGAAGCTTGTGCAGTGATTGCTTCTATACTAACATGTACCGTTTTATATATGATTGTAGGGCGCTTGCTATTTTATCGGAATGACTAGCTCTAGTGCCTTTTTTATGTAAAAGGAAAAAGAGCTTTTCTTTAAAAGGTGGTGCATGTATGAAACATTGGGATCAATTTTTAGGGCCATATAAGCAAGCGGTTGAGGAGCTAAAAGTTAAATTAAAAGGGATGAGAAGCCAATTTGAATTTGTACCTGACCATTCGCCAATTGAATTTGTAACCGGTAGAGTTAAGCCGATTGCCAGTATTTTAGATAAGGCAAATGAGAAGGGAATTCCGCTTGATAAGCTGGAATTTGAAATGCAGGATATTGCAGGGATTAGAATGATGTGTCAATTTGTTGATGACATAATGAAGGTGGTTGAGCTCCTGCGTATGAGAAACGACTTTGAGATTGTTGAGGAAAGAGATTATATTTCACATAAAAAAGCGAGCGGCTATCGCTCTTATCACGTCGTTATCTCCTATCCAGTTCAAACGATTAAAGGCGAAAAAAAAATACTTGCTGAAATTCAAATTAGAACGCTGGCTATGAATTTTTGGGCAACTGTTGAGCACTCATTAAATTATAAATATAAAGGACAGTTTCCTGAAGACATACAGATGCGTTTGCAAAGAGCTGCAGAGGCAGCTTTCAGACTGGATGAAGAAATGTCTTTAATCAAAGGCGAGATTCAGGAAGCTCAAGCATTCTTTTCTAGAAATAAGGAAATGCAGCAGAAGAATAAATCATAAGACGATTTATCGCAAATAAGCGGGCCGGTAAGCCCCTTGCTTTCACTTTATAAAAGAGGAGCTATGAAACAATGAGGTTTGCTATCACTTCAAAAGGAGATTCAAAATCGAATACACTCATGCATAAAATGAAATCTTATTTGCTCGATTTCAATTTAATCTATGATGACGAGCAGCCGGATATTGTTATTTCTGTTGGCGGCGACGGCACATTGTTATATGCGTTTCATCGGTATAGCAGCCGCCTTGATAAAACGGCGTTTGTAGGGGTGCATACGGGTCATTTAGGTTTTTATGCTGATTGGGTCCCTGAAGAAATTGAGAAGCTTGTTATCGCGATTGCAAAAACACCATTCCAGGTAGTCGAATATCCATTATTAGAAGTGATTGTCAGATACCAAAATGGTGGCCGGGAGACGAGATACTTAGCTTTGAATGAATCAACAGTTAAAGCAGTCAATGGTACTTTTGTGATGGACGTGGAAATCAGAGGCCAGCATTTCGAAAGATTTAGAGGAGATGGTCTTTGCTTATCTACACCTTCCGGTAGTACAGCTTATAATAAGGCGCTTGGAGGGGCTATTTTGCATCCGTCATTACCGGCTATTCAACTGGCAGAAATGGCGTCCATTAATAATAAAGTTTTTAGAACAGTAGGTTCGCCGCTCGTTTTGCCTGCTCATCATGCGTGCTTGCTAAAACCGGTTAATGAGCCTGATTTTAAAATAACGATTGATCATTTATCGCTTTTACACAAGGATGTAAAGTCGATACAATTCCGAGTTGCGGATGAAAAAATCCGATTTGCCCGATTCAGGCCATTTCCATTTTGGAAAAGAGTTCATGACTCATTTGTAGCCGATTAAATGAAGTAACCGAAACGAAACCATCAGTAGTAAACTGATGGTTTTATCATTATGTAAAGGAAGTAAAGAGATGACAGTATTTAAAATGAAATGGGTAATGTGTGAGGAGGATGCTGGGCTAACGATAAAAGCATTCTTAAAAGAGCATGACATTTCAAAAACTGCGTTGACGGATATAAAGTTTTCAGGCGGGTCCATTATCGTCAATAATAAGGAAGAAAATGTCCGATATATCTTGAAATCAGGTGATGTGTTGAAGGTCTATTTTCCTCAAGAAAAAAGAAGTGAAGGAATGATAGGGGAGAATATCCCTTTAAATATTGTTTATGAAGATGAATATGTACTAGTTGTCAATAAACCTGCAGGAATGAGTTCGATACCGTCAAGAGAACACCCTACAGGAAGTTTAGCAAATGCGATCATCGGTTATTTTGAAACAATCAAATTGGCAGCTACTGTCCATATTGTAACTAGACTCGATAAAGATACTTCTGGCCTCGTTTTAATCGCTAAGCATCGCCATGTTCATCATTTATTTAGTAAATTACAGCAGCAAAGTAGTGTCCAGAGGAAATATATTGCATTTGCAGAGGGGACATTATTGGATGACCAAGGAGTAATTGAAAAACCGATTGCAAGAATGCCGGACAGCATCATTCAACGCGAAGTAAACGCTGCAGGCAAATATGCTTGCACTCATTTTCTTGTATTGAAACGTACAGGGCTTTTTACTGTTGTCCAACTAAAGCTGGAAACAGGTAGAACCCATCAAATTAGAGTTCATCTTTCATCAATCGGCCATCCTTTAATAGGTGATGATCTGTATGGTGGATCATTAGAGCTTTTACAGAGACAGGCGCTTCATTGCAATCAACTGTCGTTTTATCATCCATTTTTAAAGAAATTAATTGAATTAAAACAATCATTACCTGAAGATATGGGCCAGTTGCTTCCATGAGCAAACTGGCCCTTGTTAAAATGATCGGAATTTCTCCTCAACATAGGGCATGCTGGACGGAACTGAGACAACTTCTAATTCAGGATACCGAAGCGCCGACAATTTATTTCCAAATACGGCTCCAGTATCGATATTAAAAGTTTTATTTATGATACGAACTTCCTTTACTGGTGTATGTCCGTATACAATGATAGCCTCTCCCTTATAATCCACTGCCCAATCAGCTCGAATAGGGGAGCCGTCTTCATGGGTTTTCCCATTGATATCTCCATAAAGTACAAAGGTTTTCACTTTTTTATTATTTAGACCGATTAACTCCTGTTTAATGCCTGCATGTGCTAAAATTAGTTGCCCATTATCCAACACATGATATAGCGGTGAGTTTTCATATAGCATAATAAAATCTTTGCGAACAGCTTGCTTTTGTTGATCATCTAATTTGGTGAATTCTTGTACTGTTGTCTCCAAGCCATGTGTAATTTGTACATTATTGCCGAGAAAATAGCGGTACAGTTTATTGCAATGGTTCCCTGGTACATAAAAAGCGAGCTCATTCTTTACAAGTCGACACACTAGTTGAAGCGTTTTTATTGAATGCGGTCCTCTGTCAGCAAGATCTCCAATAAAGGCTAATTTCCTGTTATCTTTGTGGACTGGATAGCCTTCTTTGGACCAGTCGTATCCTAATTCTATCGTCAGCTGCTTCAATTCATTATAGCAGCCGTGTATGTCTCCGATAATATCAAGCTTCATCGTCCTACACCTCTTTTTAATAGTTATTATCTCCACATTTACATACCAAATATGTTTAGGGAAATGATTATATAAGAAACTACTTTTTATTTGCATTATTATTCATCCTATGTTTTGATGTTAAATCTAAGCAAAAAATATGTATTGTGAAAAAGGAGTGAGATGATGGAAGGACACGGTGCTTCACTTACATCACTAATGATTGTAATTATTATTGCTTTTATTACGCCGATCGTATTGCATCGCCTTAAAATTAATTTTATTCCTGTGGTGGTAGCTGAAATCATCATGGGATTAATTATAGGTAAAAGCGGTTTTAACCTTGTACAGGAGGATATGTGGCTTGAGACGCTATCGACATTAGGGTTTATTTTCTTAATGTTTTTAAGCGGACTCGAAATTGATTTTACGGCATTTTCCTCAAAAAAGAAAAAAGAAGTGCTGCCAAATGGGAAGATGGAGCCTAACACATTTTTAGCAGCAACCATCGTTTTTCTGGGAATATTTATCGCTTCAGTTGGTTTATCCTATATTTTCGTACTTGCTGGATTTATAGACAACGTATTTTTAATGACATTAATTATTTCAACCATTTCGCTTGGGGTTGTCGTACCAACATTAAAAGAAGGCAAACTAATGAAATCTGCCATAGGTCAAATAATCTTACTAGTGGCGGTTATTGCTGATCTAGTCACGATGATCCTGCTGGCAGTGTTCGTCTCCTTAAATGATGGAGGGGAAGGAAATACTTGGCTCTTACTTGTATTATTTGCTGCTGGTGTGGTGCTTTACTTTGTAGGAAAGCGATTTAAAAACAGAAATTTTCTCGACGGCATGTCAACTGGAACTGTTCAAATTGGCACACGGGCAGTCTTTGCTTTAATTATTTTCCTTGTAGCATTATCTGAAAGCGTAGGAGCGGAAAATATTTTAGGCGCTTTCTTGGCGGGGGTGCTTGTCTCATTGCTTGCTCCAAATCAGGAGCTAGTGCATAAGCTTGATTCTTTTGGGTATGGTTTTCTCATTCCAATTTTCTTTGTGATGGTAGGAGTTGACCTTGATTTATGGGCTTTATTTGGTGATGTGAAGCTTTTATTATTCATTCCGCTATTGTTAATTGCACTATTATTGTCCAAATTGCTGCCTGTATTTTTCTTGAAGAGATGGTATAATACATCAACAGTAATGGCATCAGGCTTTCTGCTGACGTCAACATTATCTCTCGTAATCGCAGCAGCAACCATTGGTGAGAGGATGGGTGTGATTACTCCTGAAATGTCAGGAATTCTCATCCTTGTCGCAGTAATCACCAGTATTTTTACACCAATTGTATTTAAAAAACTAATGCCGAAGGAAGCTGCCAAAGAAAAACAGCTTAAGCTAGCTTTTGTTGGTGCGAATCAGCTTACTATGCCTGTATCAAAAGAACTGGAATCTGATTTGTACGATACTACTGTGTACCATACTTTCCAGGAAAAAGAAAACCAAATAACTGATTCAGTTTTTGAAATCGAGGAAATTGAGAATTTTTCACTTGAGTGCTTACAGAAGTCTGGAATTCTTGAATCAGATATTGCCGTTATCTCAACTGGACATGAAACTAAAAATATCGAATTAGCGATCGCCTTAAAACAAGAAGGGATTGAGAGGGTCATTTGCCGTATAGAAAGTCCATCTATGGAAGATAAATTAAAAGAGCATGAAATAGAGGCCTTTTCTTCAATACTGTCAACTAAAATGCTTCTCCGTGCATTAATTGAGACGCCTAGTGTAATCAATATTTTGGAGAATCAAGAAACGGCACTTTATGAAATTGAATTAAGGAATCGAAAATTTGAAGGGATGATTTTAAGGAGATTTCCTTTTACCGGAGACGTCATTTTCGTCAGGATTTTTCGCGGGAACGACTCGATTGTCCCTCATGGTGATACGGAATTATTATTAAAAGATCGTTTAATCGTGACAGGATCAAGAAAATACGTGGAAGAGTTAAAATGGGAGCTAGAACTAGGTGAATAAATAGTTTTGAATAACAGGACGGCTTTAATAGAGCCGTCTATTTTAATTTATGACGATACAGTTTTATTTTTCAGCTTTCTTTTTTCAACATTGTATTGTAAAATTAGCACTAGGTACTAATAACTTGTGTTAATAATGTTAGGGGGATATATAATGACGATATCACTTGAAGGAAAAACGTTTGTAGTAATGGGAGTAGCTAATAAGAGAAGTATTGCTTGGGGCATTGCGCGTTCGCTTTACGAGTCTGGCGCCAATTTGATTTTTACTTATGCCGGAGAACGTTTGGAGAAAAGTGTCCGCGATTTAGTTGAAACACTTGATGGTGTAAACCCGCTAGTCCTGCCATGTGATGTAACCAATGATGAAGATATTGCCAGCTGTTTCGCACAAATTAAAGAAGCTGCAGGTACGATACATGGTGTGGCACATTGTATCGCGTTCGCTAATAAGGAAGAGCTACAAGGGGAATACATGAATACAACAAGAGACGGATTCCTGCTTGCGCATAATATTAGCTCATATTCATTAACTGCTGTTGCTAAAGAAGCAAGAGGACTTATGACAGAGGGTGGAAGCATTGTTACACTTACTTATCTTGGCGGCGAGCGTGCGATTAAAAACTATAATGTAATGGGTGTAGCCAAAGCTTCACTTGATGCAAGTGTTAAGTACTTAGCAGCTGACCTTGGAAAAGACGGAATTAGAGTCAATTCAATTTCAGCAGGTCCGATTCGTACGCTATCAGCAAAAGGTATTGGCGAGTTTAACTCCATCCTTAAAGAGATAGAAGAAAATGCACCACTACAACGCACAACAACTCCTGAAGAAGTGGGAGATACAGCAGTGTTTCTATTCAGTCAGCTATCACGCGGCATAACAGGAGAAAATATTCATGTCGATTCAGGATATCATATTCGCTAAAAAAACTGACTCCAATATGGAAGTATCAGACTCAACAACGAGGTTGAATAAATAACAAGGCTGTCAACACTTCCATGACAGCCTGAGCCCCTTCAATGAATTGGAGGGGTTTTTTAATACTACCTTTTAGATTTTGCTAGAAAAATTGATATTCTAGCATGATCACTTTTAGTGGAAAAGTATGAGCTTAGCAGGCAATCTAAAATTGGCTATAGAGTGGGTGGTCTTTATTGAAATTTGTTATATTGTCCTAACTGATCATTATTAAAAATTCATCAAAAATTTAAGTGGATGATTAAAAGATGAGGGCCATTGGATAAACCCATTACGTATTAGAAGGTTAATGAAGGATGGATTGACCTTTTTCCTTTCGTCCAAGAATGATAGGGATAGACAATATATACCTCATGTTACATTTTATTTTAGTTATCTTCGACCAGATGAAGATAATCTATTTTCTCTTATTCAAGCTTCTCTTCCTACAAGTTAATTTTTACATCATCCCAACTAGAATGAGAAGGCTGCGATTCTACTATTTCCAGTACAAATAATTAGGAGAGTATTCATACATTAAGATAAAGTAATAAAATTTTAATGGATTGTTTCAATTTAATTTTCCTATGTTGAAAATAATTAAGGCGATTTTATTGGCTGTTTTAAACTTTTTTGTGATTAAAAAATGAACGCCCATTTTTTTAGAACATATAATGCATGTGTAAATAAAAAATGAAGGGTGTGTACGAAGGATGAACGTAAAAAATAAAAGGCAGCCGCTGCTTTATATTCATCAGCCTGATCTTTCATTTCCACAGACATCGATGCAAACGACATTTTCGAGTAAACAGGCAGTGGTTGAGGAAGAGGAAAAAGCAGCAGCACAATTAAATATAGATGAAATGGCAGAAAAAGCGGAAGCGAGTGCCATTGAAGAGATAGCAAAGGATGAAGTAATTGAAGAAAAGAAAGCAGAGGAAATCCAGAATAAAGCGGATTTAGCATCATATGGAACAGAGGCGAAAGTACAGGAAGTCATATCAGAATTTGAAAAAGTGCAAAACAACGAAAGAAAAGGGCTGCAAAGGATAAAAAAATTTAAAGAAATGAATAAATTAGAACGGATAGATTATTTACTTCATTTTCCTAAGCAGCTGCCTCCGGTTCCGTGTGTGTTTATAAGTGAAGGGGAAGAAGTCCGCGGATTTATTGTATCCTCTGAAAACGATGAAATAAAAGTGAGGACGCTTGATGGGAATATTCAAACAATTGATTTACAATTATTAAAAACAATAAAAATGATTGGTTTTAGGTAAATGACTCTTACTTATTAATAAAAAGGCCAGCCGGATATCGACTGGCCATATTTTAAAAGTTTAATCTTCGTATTCCGCACAAGTATCAAGATTTATATGAACATCTTCAATACACTGCACAGCACAGAAGCAATCTAAATCAACAGTAATACAGCTATCAGTGCTACGGAATCCATCCACTTTACAAATCTTTGATAAGTCGATGCAACAGCCATCAACGATATCTGCTGTTTCATAGCATCCATTTGACACTTCTTTTACCGGCTCCAATACTCTAAGTGTAGCACAGCAATTGTCAAATACTTCTTCTACTCTAAAGAAGATTGAAGTACATGCACAATTATCAACGTTTGTCATAAATGCATGAAATGGTGACCCGTCCGCATTGCTTAAAACAAATACACGCGTGTTAGGACGACGTTTTCTTCTTCTCTTTTTATCATTTTTTGGTGAGATAGAGCCAATTGGTTCAAGGAAGCAGCTTGAGCCGCATTCGCAATCTTTTTCGTGTACTTCATCTTGGATATCTTTTATAGCACGGACTACTTCACACACACAACTTCTGTGTTTGTGATCGTCTTTTTTTCCACTACCCATATTGTTTTTCCTCCTTATTTATTTCTTGTGATCTACATTAATAACATATTGGAGAAACAGGCAATGGGTAACGGACAAACGCCTTGTTTTGTAAAAAAATAGGCGTATTTTTAATTTAATTAATAGGAGTGTTTGATGATGGATATAAGTTCTTTTGAATTTATTTTAATAGGACTTGCAACCTTTCGATTGACTAGATTAATTGTATTTGACCAGATTACAGAATGGATGAGAGCACCTTTTATGAAAGAAATAGATGAGGAAAATGAAAACGGTGAAATGAGCACATATATTGTTCCTAAAGAAGGTGGCATATTTGGTTTTTTTGGGAAGTTATTAAGCTGTTACTGGTGCACAGGTGTATGGTCCTCAATTATTCTATGTGTGCTTTATTTTTGGTGGCATCCTTACGGCAGCTATCTAATAATTCTTCTGGCTGTGGCATCATTGGCAGCTATAATTGAGGCGATTATGCAAAAGTGGATAATCGATTAAACTTAGGCTAATCAATTATACAAGCACTTCTTAATTGCATAGTTTATATTAGGAAGCATTTTCTTAGTATGAGGAGTGATTGTATATGAATAAGAAAATGGTATCAAATAAAGCGGCATTTAAAAAGAGAATGACAGAAAAGAGCAAGTTTGTTAAGAAATCATCAGGTTGCGGTTGTGGAAAAAAGTTAAAAAAAAATAATGATTGAAAAGTCGGGTCTAAGCTCCGGCTTTTTTTATTGCTTTCTTCATTTAAATTCTAGGGCTTCACTAAGATAAATCGCTTTTATCTTAGTGAAAGGTTCGCTTTTCAGTGACTTCATATAAATAAACTTTAAACATTCCTAAAAGTGTTTGGATAAGATGTATTTTTTTAGAGAAAATAATGTTTAAAGACTTTTACATAGGAAGGGAAGCTAATGAAAAAAATTATAGGAATGGTTTTAATAATTATGCTCATAACAGGCTGCAGTAAGCATGAGTCAGAAGAAGCTCCGTTATCGCTCGTAAAAGTGACTCACCCTACACCGTCGCTTATTCAAAGTGACCATCGGGATGATGATGCAGAGCTGCTGCAAAGTATCGAGAAGGATGTAGAAGACTATAAGGAATTATATGATGCCGCGATTGTCAAAAATAAAGACCAAATATTAGTGGCATATAAAGTAAAGCATCTACAACGTTTTCATATGAAGAAAATTGAAAAGAAACTAAAGGATTCATTGGAAAAGGACTATCCAGATGTAGAGTTTATTGTCTCAAGTGACTTTAAGATTTTCTTAGAAGTAGTTGAGCTCCATGAAAAAATGAAGAGTCCTGAATTTGATGTAAAGAAAGCTGAAAAGAAGTTTAACAATATTGTTGAATTACAGAAAGAATTGACATAGGAAGGAGCAGATAATGTGAGCGGACAAAACAAGAAAACGCCAGATCAGGAAAAATACCAGCAGTTAGAACAGAAACATGAGACAAAAAGGCCAGTGCTAAAAAATTGTATTAGAGCTTTTTGGGTCGGCGGATTGTTCTGTGTAGTTGGGCAGGCACTTACTTATTTTTACATTTACTTTTTTAATTTCACTGAACAAACAGCGAGCAATCCAACTGTAGCCACCATGATATTTATTGCGATGCTCTTAACAGGCTTTGGAGTATATGATAGAATCGGGCAATTCGCAGGAGCTGGAAGTGCTGTGCCAGTTACAGGATTTGGCAATGCGGTTATATCTGCAGCTATTGAACATCGTACAGAAGGGTTTGTTTTAGGCGTAGGTTCTAATATGTTTAAGCTTGCCGGCTCAGTTTTGCTTTTTGGTGTTTTTTCGGCTTTTATTATCGCACTAATTAAAACAATATTAGTTTACATGGGGGTCATTTAATGCTGAAGGGTAAGCAATCATGGGTATTTAGTTCACGGCCTGCTATTGCTGCAACCGGGGTATCAGGCGGACCCTTTGAAGCAAATGGCAAGCTCGCAGCTGATTTTGATATCCTCCATGAAGATTTATGGATGGGTGAAGATTCTTATGAAAAGGCACATCGAGTGTTAATGGAGGAAGCTAGTAGAGCAGCTTTAAGAAAAGGGCAGATGGAAAAAAAGGATGTTCAATTTTTTTTAGGTGGAGATTTAATCAATCAAATTACACCTACGAGTTTGAGTGCAAGAGCATTGGAAATACCATACTTTGGCTTGTTTGGGGCCTGCTCAACTTCAATGGAAGGATTAGCGCTCGCTTCATTTATTATTAACAATCAAGGTGCAAATGCCATACTTACAGGAGCTGCAAGCCATAATGCAGCTGTAGAAAAGCAATTTAGATACCCAACCGAATATGGTGGGCAAAAGCCACCAACTGCTCAATGGACGGTTACTGGTGCAGGTGCGGCGCTTTTAACTAAAAATAATGGCGGCTCTGTCCCTGTAACAACATCAGCGACGATTGGCAAAGTAATGGATTTGGGATTGACAGATCCATTTAATATGGGCGGTGCGATGGCTCCGGCAGCTGCTGATACAATTGCAGCGCATTTTCAGGATTTGCAGCTTGACCCTTCACACTATGATTTAATTGTAACCGGAGATTTAGGTAAGATTGGTCAGGAAACAGCGTATGAACTGCTCACAGATAAAGGCTTGAATATAGATCAAGAAAAATTTCAAGATTGCGGATTATTAATTTATAAGGAGAATCAACCAGTGCAATCTGGCGGTAGCGGAGCAGGATGCTCTGCAACCGTATTATATGGTCACTTAATTAATCAGATGAAGCAAGGGGTTTATAAAAGAATTCTTGTTGTTGCAACAGGTGCTCTGTTATCGCCACTAACTGTACAACAAAAAGAAACCATTCCTTGTATCGCACATGCAGTTTCTATTGAAATGCAAAATTAAAATAGAAAGGAGAATATTCAATGTTACCAATGTTTTTTTGGGCATTTGTTGTCGGAGGCTTAATATGTGTCATCGGTCAAATTTGCTTTGATGTATTTAAGCTGACCCCAGGTCATACATTAAGTGCGTTTGTTGTATTAGGAGCTATCTTAGATGGTGTTGGATTGTACGAACCTCTAGTGGATTTTGCTGGAGCAGGAGCCTCTGTACCAATTACAAGCTTTGGAAATTCGCTTGTTCATGGTGCGCTGCAAGAAGCTGAACAGCATGGTCTTGTGGGCGTACTAACAGGCATGTTTGAAGTAACCAGCTCAGGTATTTCAGCTGCCATTCTGTTTGCCTTTATTGGTGCATTATTGTTTAAACCAAAAGGATAGGATAAGCCTGTTTGCCATATATGCGACAATTAACTAGTATAAAGGTAGTAGCTTGCCTATACAATAACTTCACTATTTACATACGTTGTAAGGAAATGATAATAGTGAGGTGATATTATGGGCTACGGATTCGGTGGCTGGGGCTGCGGAGGCGGCTGCGGAAGCTATGGCGGCGGATACGGATATGGTGGCGGAAGCGGTTATGGCGGAAGCACATTCGTATTAATCGTTGTACTATTTATTTTATTGATTATTGTCGGTGCTAGTTTCTGCTAATTGAAGCGAAAGGATGAATATAGCGACAGCTATATTCATCCTTTTCTTTAATTACATATCACGTTTTTTCATGATTCTCATACTATAAAATGAGTTCAAGAAGGAGCGTGAAAGCACAGAATGGATAATCATTTCTTTAAAAATATTGAAAAGAAAACAGGCGTTAATATGAAGGATGTCTTGGATTTAGCAGGTTCACTGCAGAATGCAAACTTTAAAGATGAAAGCACTGTAAGAGGAGTCATTAGAAGAGTATCGCAAATTGCAAACAAACCAGTATCTCAAGAAATGGAAGACAAAATTGTTGATTCCATTGTAAAAGATGGCAAGTCGCTTGATTTCAATACGATAAACAAAATGATTAATAAAAAATAAAGAAGATATGCCCAATAAAAAAGGATCTGGATTATTGACCAGATCCTCTTTTATTGATAAGAGACGAAAGAAAGCGGGAAGGGTAGGCTTTCCGGCCCCTTCTTTTTTGTAGAAAGGAAATATATAAATAATCCTTCGCTCTTGTCATAGCTACATACATCAGCCTTCGTTCTTCTTCTAATGAACTTGCATCGCCATTGCGGTATTCTTCAAGAGCATGGTCATGAGGCAAATTTCCGTCGACAGCGCCAATAATATAAACGTTTTTATACTCAAGCCCTTTAGAGCGGTGAATGGTACTTAAAGTAATCGCACGCGGATTACTTTTATTTAAATTCTTAATTTCTTTATTCATCGCTCTCATATGATCAGCATGATTTAAAAAGTCTGCAATTGATGTGAAATTTTTCGCTGCTACTTTTAAGTCCCTTACATCATCAGAACCTTTTTCAAGTTTATTCCCTTCATTGCCGCGCTTATTAATAAAATCATTTAATCCAATTTCTTGTTCGATTTTTTCAATCGCCTTTAAAGGAGGAATCTCTTTAAGAGATCGAATAATTGGAACGGCTTTTTTTAATTTCCCTTCTTGAAAAGCAAAACCAGTCTTTATATGACACAAGCATTCCAGCAATGATCGATCATTTAAGATGCTATCGGCTTTTAAATCTTGAAGCAATGAAGTCTTCACAAATAAAGAGGGAAGCAGCTCTTTTAAGGCTGAATGATTTTCTTCATCAATCGCCATTCTCATAAAAGCAAGGAAAGTTCTTACGATGAAGCGGTCATAGAAAGATTCGGCATCTTGATCAAGTTTAAATGGAAGGCTTGAGGCAGCTAGCCGTTCAAAAACAGCACGGCTGCTTGAATGAGTCCGATATAGTATAGCAAAATCTTCAGGCATGAACCCATGTTTTATTTTTTCTTGTATATCTGTAATAAGCATGGTTGCTTCTTCTTCTTCATCATAAGGGTAAAATAGTACCGGATAATTATCATTTTTATATTGAGCAATCATTTTTTTAGCACGTCTTTTTTTATTTTGAATAATTACTTGGTTAGCAGAAGCAGTAATTTCATGGCTTGATCGGTAGTTTTGTTCCAGTTTGACTACGGTTGTCAGTGGAAATTCCTTTTCAAAGTCCACGAGGTAGGAAGGGTTGCTGCCTCTAAAAGCGTAAATGGATTGATCATCATCACCGACTGCACAAATATTGCCTGCCTTGGTAGCCAAAAGCTTCATAAGTTCGAATTGTACCTTATTAATATCTTGGAATTCATCAATAAGAAAGTATTTAAATCGATTTTGGTAATTTTCTAATATCGCTGGCTCGTTTTTAAATAATTCATAGCAACCTAGAAGCATATCATCAAAATCAAACAATCCTTTTTTTGATTTTTCCTCTTCGTACTTTTGATAAATATATTTAACTTTTTCTTCCCAATCATCTTTTGTATGGATATCATCGGGTGTTAATAGGGAGTTTTTCCAGAAACTTATTTGCTGTATAGCAAGATCGTAGGCAAATTGCTTTTCGTCAAGGTGAATCTCCCTACCTGCGTTTTTAAGAATTTGCAGTCGCTGCCACTCTTTATTTAATAATTTTTGATTGTTCCACCGCTGTGGAGAATGGAAACTTAATATTCGATAAAAAATACTATGAAAAGTTCCAGATACAATTTTTTGAACATTTGATCTAGTCATAAAGGGATATTGAAGCAATCTTTCTTTCATTTCTGCAGCAGCTTTTGCTGTAAAAGTAACAAGCATAATTGATTGGGGATCAATTTCCTTTTCGATAACCATATAAGCTGTTCTTGCAGTTAATACACGTGTTTTCCCACTGCCAGCACCTGCTAACACGAGTAAGGAACCTTCCGTATATAAGACTGCAGCTGCCTGTTTTTCATCAAGACGGATTCCGCATTCTAAAAGTTTTGTTAAATAGGAGGAATCCACTTGGTTTTTATTGAATTCTTGATTAATGAAAACAGGAATATTTTTCACGGTAACAGCTTTCTTAAAATTTGTTTTAGGAGAGGCTTCAACGAGAGTTATTGAACGTGATACTGGCATTATAAAACCATTTCGTTCAATTACCTCAGGTTCGGTTAAATCGCTACCGTTCGGAATTTCCGCTTCCTGACACGACTTATTACTTGGCTGAGTATGGTAAAAGTATGGTTCATGCTCTATACCTAAATATAATTTTACACTCCCTAGGCAATCAGGGCATTGAAGATTGCCTCTTTTAGCATAGTCAAAAATTTGTTGATAATCTTCCCGATTTAACATATGTAAATTTATAATTTGTTCATTATGTAATGCTGTTTTCATCTATTGGCCTCATTCAATTCAGATTTGTCCATAAGAAATATGATAACAAACATTAACTACAGACAAAAGTATAAATGATGTTTTAATTTTCTGCCGATAGGTTAAATAATTAAAGAAGCAGACAAAAGGAGGAAGGATTATGTATTTTAACGCTCCAACCGCACATATTCAATATCAACAATATGCTGAACGAAATATTGGTTATAAATATAACCCTTTCTTTTTAACGCCTTTATCAAAAATTTCGATTCATCAACAACCGACTGAACAAGGAGAACCAGCGTTTGATCATAAACTACCAGTTCAAACAAGCTATATGAAAAAAGGAGATCAATCAAAAAAACCGCATAGAGAGGCTGCATTGATATCAGGAAAAGGACGCTATGTGGACATATATATATAAAGGAGGACTAATACGATTGAACGTATAGCCCTTCTTCTTTTTTCCATTCGGCAAATAAAACGTCTTTCTCATCCTTAAACCCTTTTTTTTCTAGTTCAGAGAACAAATTTTCTCTATCCCAGCCAATATTCCCAAGATTTTCTTCGAGAATTTCACCATCTAAAATTAAATTAATCGGAATATGTACTTTAGGATATTTCATTTTTAAGTCATCAATTGTAGGGTGCGCAAAGGGTGCCTTTTTTAAGGCGCTTATCGATCCATTCGTTTCTAAAAAAGCATATTCACATTCGCGTATTGAAAAGATATCCTTTGCTCTAAGCAATTCTTGAAGCTGGTTTAAATCCATATGATTTTTCTTTAGTTCTTGATAATCGATTTTGCCTTTTTTAATGACCATAGAGAAGTCACCTTCAAGAAATTTTCTTGATTTACGGTATTTTTGAGTAATGGTTTCAGTTGTAAAAATTAATATCGTCCATAAAGCAACTGAAAAAAGCATCTGGCCAATTCCCGTATTTTCGTCATAAAGGGCATTTCCGACTAACTCCCCCAATACGATAGCTGAAATAAAATCGAAGGGAGTGATTTGTGAAATTTGGGATTTACCCAGAAATTTTGTCATTAGAAATAATGAGACAAAGCCAACAACAAGAACGAGAGCAATATGCAAGTATTCATTCATGAAAATCACTCACTCCAATTATAAAAGATTTAATCCTCATTTATTTTATCCTACTTAAGCAAAAATATTGATGATTAAAGGAGAATGAGCGGATTCTTTTTAAGTGAGGAAAAGGCCAAAATAAAAAACGGTTCTAACCGAACCGTTTTTAGCATTTATATATTTTTTTTCATTGTGCGATGTGGGATGCCTGCATCAAGAAATTCATCTGAAATCACTTCGTACCCTAACTTCTCATAAAAAGGTATCGCATGTGTTTGAGCATGAAGCTTCAGCGTATCAATCCCTTGTGCTCTTGCATGATCTTCAATAGAAAGCATGATCTTTTTACCTGATCCGCCTTTTCTTGTTTCTTTGCGGACACATACGCGTTCTATTTTTCCATATCCGTCAACAATTCTAAATCTGCCAGCACCGCCAGGTTCATTCTCATCATAAAGGACGAAGTGTGTTGCTTCTTGTTCATGCTCATCGATTTCTTCCTCCATCGGCACATCTTGTTCGTATACGAAAACTTCTTTTCTAACTTTAAAGGCATCATTTAGTTCTTGTTCATTTTCAACTTTTTTCACATACATGAATCATAATTCCTTCCCAAGACGAAATGTTTCATAGACACTCCATGAACCGTTTTCCAGCTGATAAAGCAAGTGGAAGCGATCGATGGATTCTTCATGTTCTACATTTAGCATACGTAATGAACCATAAACATCAGAGTGTTCATCATTAGAAAGTTTCTGACCAATCGTAATATGAGGAACAAATGCATATTCAGGCTTCTCACCAATAATTTTATTATTGATCTCTTGATGTAAACTAGCTAGCTCATCTGTAGGTTCAATCTTTAAATAAATGACATTATTAACTGGTTGGAAAGAGCTTACTTTTTTAATATTCATTTTGAAGCCTTTATGATTTTTAGCAATTTCTTCTAAAGTGTCAGTTACTTCTTTCATCTGTCCTTCAGATGCTTCTAATGATTTTAAAGTAACATGTGGAGGAATCAATGCATAATGAGGATCATATCTTTTCCGATATGAATTGGCTAAATCTTGTACTTTTTTAGACGGAAAAATAACGATTCCGTATTTCATAGTCATAATTATACCTCCAATAAAAGTTGTTATATAAGTATCATGAATCTTATTGTACTATTATAACAAATTTTCTAAAATCATCATATATAAAACGCTTGCATTAGAAATAAGTAAAAGGAATGAAAATTTTAAATAAGCACCTCTTTTGAGAAGAGGCGCTTATTTAAGTTCATTATAGCATCTGCTTTAAAGCTCTTTTTAAATCTGGCTGCCAATGTGTCCAAGTATGATCGCCATCGAACTCATCATAAAAATAGGGGAATCCTTTGCTCTTCATTAAGTCAGAAAGTTTTCTGTTTGGTGTAAGGAAATCTTTCTCACTGCCTTCTGTCGTTTTAACAACCGTTTCGCCCTTGCCGATGACATGATAAATGTTAAGTAAATGTGAAGGCTTAAAATTTTCTACCTCTGCCATCACTTTCTCGTTCACTAAAGGTGACTGAAGAATGACAGTTCCGAATGTATGTGGGTATTGTAGCGCTGTTAATAATGAAACAGTTGCTCCAAGAGAGTCACCGATTAATGCACGGCCCATTCCCATTTGATAAGTAGGATATTTTTCATCTAAATATGGCACTAATTCATGTGCTAGGAAACGTACATATGCTTCGTGCTGTTCACCTTCAGGGTGGTATTTCTTGCGGCGGTCTTCAACGCTTTTATAGGGAATACCAATAATAATTGTATTTTCGATTTCTTTGTCTTGCAGCAAATCGTCTGCAGTGCGGCCAATTCGACCAAGCTGGAAGTAATCCTTACCATCTTGAGCAATTAGCAAATTATATTTATATAATGGAGAGTAGTTACCCGGTAAATAGACAAGAATGTCAAGATCCTCTCCCAATACTTTACTTGAAAAAGTAAAGTCTGTTATCGTCCCTTTTGGTATATTCATGACAGTTGACTCCTTTGTAATAAAATAAAGCTTTATGGTGGTATATTATCATATAACATGTAAAACTTCACTCAAGTTGACTCATTTTGTAATAATCTAAATAATTGAATAGGAAATAATCATTCGAAAAAAGCACTCTATTATTTTGTGAATAATTTACAGATTTTATTAATTATTTTCCTAATACTATTTGACAATATAGATGGTAGTTATGTAGTATATATTCAGAAAATAAATAATAATAAAATAGGGGGATTATTATGAAAAAAAGTAAATTTATGCTTTTTTTAGTATTAACATTTGCAGTGTCTGTGTTTTTAGCAGCTTGTGGTGGAGAAAGTAGTGAAAAAAGTTCCGGGTCAGATGGAAAAGGAGAAGAAAAACCAGATTTTATGAGTTTAGTAACCGGCGGCACTGGGGGTACATATTACCCATTGGGCGGTGCTTTTGCAGAAATTATTAGTGAGGAAACTGGGATTCAAACGAATGCAGAAGTTTCTGGTGCATCTGCAGAAAATATGAATGCGATTAAAGATGGTAATGCAGAGATAGCATTCTCTCAAACTGATATTGCATCGTATGCCAAAGATGGTAAGCTAATGTTTGAAGGAGCACCAGTAGACAATGTAAGTGCAATTGGTACATTGTATCCTGAAACTATTCAAATTGTGACAACAGCAAAATCAGGAATTAAATCTGTTGAAGATTTAAAAGGAAAAAAAGTATCTGTCGGTGCACCAGGATCTGGTACAAATCCAAATGCAGAGCAAATTTTAGAGGTCTACGGTATGACTTTTGATGATATTCAAAAGCAAGATTTATCATTTGATGAATCTACTGCCGGCATCCAAGATGGTACGATCGACGCCGCTTTTGTAACTGCCGGTACTCCAACTGGTGCGGTTGAAGGTTTATCTGCAACCGAAGATGTTGTCATTGTTCCAATTGAACAAGACAAAATCGATGCTATCATTGAGAAGTACCCTTACTATATTCAAGATG
Source organism: Cytobacillus horneckiae (assembly GCF_002835735.1). Classification (GTDB taxonomy): domain Bacteria; phylum Bacillota; class Bacilli; order Bacillales; family Cytobacillaceae; genus Cytobacillus; species Cytobacillus horneckiae. The sequence continues at coordinate 66,353 of NZ_PISD01000031.1, forward strand.
AAGTTCCTGCCGGTACTTATAAGCTGGAATCTGCTGTGCCAACAGTAGCGGTTCAAGCTATGTTAGTCGTTTCAAATGATTTATCAACCGAAGTTGTTTATGACATAACTAAAGCTATTTTTGAAAACCTCGATAAGGTCGTGCATGATAAAGGGAAATTAATAAGTGCTGAAAATGCCGTAAATGGTGTTGGAATTGAGATTCACCCTGGTGCTCAAAAATACTATGATGAAAAGGGAATAAAGGCAGAATAATAGGTATAAATAACTGAAAAATCATCCTTTTCAAATAATCTGGCCGGTTGTGTCACCTCTAAATAGGTAATGCACCGGTCAGCTTCCTTTTAAGCTGTGGTTGTTATTTCAATTAATTACAGGCAGGGACCTAATATGGGAAGAATAAGACTTGGTAAAAAATTTTATATTATCGTTTTCTTGATTGTTTTTTCTATTTTAATAGTTATCTTTCTACCTTTGACTAATGCATTAGTATTTGAGTCTGTTAAGTCTGGTGAAGTAATTGCTTTTATTCCCATGAATAGGGGGAGCGATTTTAAAATTAAATATACCCACTCTATTCATCTTTCAGACGTAATTGAAAGCTATGCTATTACAGAAAAAAGAGATATTATGCAGTATGAACTTGAATATGAGGATTTTGCGATTGGAATGCCGAGTAATGCAGAAGGCGATGAAACTTTTGAACAAGCCGATGGAAAATATTATATCAAAAATATGTCTCGCCAGTTTCCATTTATAGATTTAAGAATTGGTAAGGTAAAAGCGAATCACAAGGTTATTTATGCCGAAAAGGAAATTAGGCTAGGAGACTATATTCAGCCTGGTACAGTGGTACGTATTAAAAATGAAAAGCTGAGTTACTTTAAGCAAGTGAAAGGAGTGAACATCATTGACTGATAAAGTTGAAACTTTATCTTTGGAAGAACAGCAAAAATTGCTTGAAAAATATGACCCGGAAGCGGGAACGAGAAAATTAGGGGGAGTAATAGGCTGGATTGTTTTTATTGGCCTACTTGCTTTTTCCTTATTTCATCTTTATACCGGTGTCTTTGGAATGCTGACAGCACAGCTGCAGAGAACCATTCACTTAGGATTCGCTTTAGGCCTGATTTTTTTGTTATTTCCAGCAAGAAAAAAAGATAGAGGAAAAAAGCATAAAATTGCTTGGTACGATTTCGTTTTAGCCATTATAGGAGTTGCTGTTTGCGCTTATTGGCCATTAAATATCGATGAACTAGTAATGAGAGCTGGACGATTGACTGAATTAGATTTTTATGTCGGTCTCTTAGCGATATTGTTAGTTCTTGAAGCGACTAGAAGGGCAGTAGGGCTGCCGATAACTATAATTGCCGTAGCCTTTATTGTATATGCCATGCTTGGCCCGTACATGCCAGGTTTTATGGCACATAGAGGCTTAAGCTTGGAACGTCTTGTACAAACGATGTTTTTTACTACTGAAGGAATACTAGGTACACCATTAGGCGTTTCGGCAACATTTATCTTTTTATTTTTATTATTTGGTTCATTTTTAGTGAAAACTGGCGTTGGTCAATATTTCAATGATTTAGCTGTATCCATCGCTGGAAAAAGTACAGGCGGGCCAGCAAAGGTAGCGATTTTTTCCAGTGCCTTACAAGGTACGATTAGTGGAAGCTCAGTTGCAAATGTTGTAACCTCAGGCTCCTTTACCATACCGATGATGAAAAAATTAGGTTATAAAAAAGAGTTTGCTGGCGCTGTCGAAGCAACGGCTTCTACTGGCGGTCAAATTATGCCTCCAATAATGGGCGCTGCTGCCTTTCTGATGGTCGAATTTATTGGTGGAGGCATTACATATTGGGATATTGCCAAAGCAGCTGCGATACCTGCATTATTATACTTTGCCGGCGTATGGATGATGACACACTTTGAGGCAAAGCGCCTTGGATTACGAGGGTTAAGAAATGATGAAATGCCAAATCGTAAGGAAGTTTTCAAGAAGATATATCTTTTACTACCGATTTTAGCTGTAATTATATTATTAATGAGTGGCATGAGTGTCATTCGTGCAGCGTTATGGTCAATTGTTATAACTATTCTAGTCAGTATGATTCGAAAAGATACAAGAATCTCGTTTAAAGATGCAATTGATGCGCTAGTAGATGGAGCACGAACAGCGTTAGGTGTAGCAGCAGCCACTGCATGTGCGGGTATTATTGTTGGTGTTGTTGTAAAAACGGGATTAGGATTGAAAATGGCAAATGGGCTGTTAGAATTTTCAGGTGGATTATTATTGCCTACTCTAATGTTAACAATGGTTGCAGCAATAATTCTCGGAATGGGATCGCCTACTACGGCAAATTACGTAATCACGTCAACCATAGCCGCACCGGCCATTATTCTTTTAGGTGTTCCTGATCTATCTGCACATTTATTTGTCTTCTATTTTGGTATAGTTGCTGATATTACGCCGCCAGTTGCGCTTGCAGCCTTTGCAGCAGCAGGTGTGTCAGGAGGAGATCCGATAAAAACGGGAATAAGTGCTTCAAAACTAGCCATTGGTGCTTTCATCATACCTTATATGTTTGTATTATCACCGCAGCTATTAATGATAGATACAACGTGGTATGAATTAATCTGGGTTGTCTTTACTGCTCTAGGGGGCATGATGGCAATAGGCGCCGGTGTTATCGGTTACTGGTTAAGAAAGCTAGCGTGGTATGAGCGAATATTAGGAATTGTTGGCGGACTACTTTTAATATATCCAGAAGGTATTTCGGACACAGTAGGATTAGTACTATTTATTCTTTTAGTTGGTATGCAAATAATCTTCAAAAAAGAAGCAGGGCAAAAAGTTCATCAAGCATAATTTTAGTCTAGGGGTGTCCCAATTGGGACATCTCTTTATGTGGTTCTTAACTTATTTGTTGATAATCGGGCCTATTAATAGGTGAAATTGACATAATTTGTAACGTTTGAAATATCCGCATCTGCTTGCGCGTTAAACAATAGGCAAGTAAATGGCTTCCTTTTATTTCTTTTACCAATATTCTTCGATGAGTAAATGCTTTTCTTTTGGATAGATAAATAATTTCAACAGGGATTTTCTCCTTCATTGACTTGTATAATAGACTTTTCATAAAGAAACACCACCTAAAATATTTAACTTTATTGTATGCGAACTTATGTTCTGTGTCAATAGAAATTACCTGTAATATTTATAAAAATGAATTGACAAATTAATAAAATAGTAGTATATTTTTAATTGTTCTCAATAAGGACATTATACATACCGATTCCGTAGCTCAGCTGGGAGAGCGCTACCTTGACAGGGTAGAGGTCGCTGGTTCGAACCCAGTCGGAATCATACTAATCAACGTTGAAATGGCGCTATTCCTAGATTATCTGGAGTAACGCCATTTTCTTTTTTGACAATATGGGCAACGATTGGGCAACGTTTTTTATTTTTCATTATTTGAGCAACTTTTGGGCAACAAGCTAATTGTTAATAAGATTATCCATTGCTTTAACTGCTTCAAGTTGCATATTTTCCGATACATGCGAATATATATCTAATGTAATAGCCACTCTACTGTGTCCAAGTCTTTCGCTAATTACTTTTATGTTTACACCATTTTCTAAGAGAAGTGTAGCGTACGTATGACGTAAATCATGGAATGTTATTTTGGGTAACTTAGCTTTTTCAGTCAAACTATAGAATGACCTTAATAAGTTCCTCGGATTTATAGGTGTACCTGTTTCAGTGCATATTACTAAGTTGTTATCCTGATAAATATCATCATATTTCTTTTTATCGTTGTCTAATTTGTGCTTAAGTTTCATCAATAAGTTCATAGTTGAATCAGAAACATTTATGGTTCTCTCGCTATTTTCGGTTTTTGTGCTATTGATTATTTCTTTTCCGTCATGGGAAAGTACTTGTCTAATGCTAATAGTAGATTTTTCAAAGTTTACGTTATCCCATGATAAGCCAAGGATTTCTTGTTGTCTCATTCCAGTATTTAATGCAAGGTGAAATACTGGGTAGTACTGATACTCTTTGGCTAAACTTAGAAAAGTATTTACTTCGCCTATATTCCAAACTTTTATTTCACTTTTACTTTTCTTCTTTTGAGGTAAGATTAATTTTACACATGGGTTCTTCTTTATTAATTCAAAGTCGACCGCATAATCAAGAGAAGTTTTTAGAATTCTAACTGTTTTCCCTATAGTGGCTGGTGCATAGTCAGATAAATTCATTTTGTTAATTATTTTATTTTGAATATCAACTTTAGTTATATCAGAAATGTAAATGCCTCCAATATACGGGATAATATACTTGCGAATATAATCTTCATAAACCTTTGAGGTTTGTTTACCTATGTTATTATGAGCTTTTTTTGTTTCAAGCCAATCTATGATAAAGTCTTTGACAAGGATTTTAGATGATTTAATTAAAATCCCTTCATTAAAATCTTTTTCCGCTGCTATCATAGCTTTCCTTGCCTCAGTCTTGTTTTTAAATCCGCTTTTCTTCTTTTGTTTTCTCCTACCTGTTATAGGATCTTTTCCAACCTCAATAGCATAAAACCATTTTCCAGTTCTTTTGTCTTCATGGACTGAGCCTGCCATAAGATATCTCCTTTCCTAAAATGAAGGTGGTTCGCCCCACCAGCCCTTTTCTTTCAACGATTTTTCATACTCTCCTTTAATTGTTTCAATAATAATTTTCTTACTTTCTTCATTAAAGTCAGAAATATCTCTTTTAAACATCTGAGTGAAAAAATCATAATCAGCCTTATTTTTACTCATTTTCATTACTAAGGTGTGTAAATTGTTTATTACATCTGTAAAAGTATCAATATTCTTATCAATAAAAAAAGCTAGCTCACGTTTAATTTCTTCATTTCTTTCGTGTAATTTTTTTTCGATTGAATCTAACCACTCCATTTGCTGCTCATATTGCTCTATTTGTCCTTCTAGTAAACGCTCCTGATAATTTGGGTCGTTTAATTGATCAATCTCATTTTTAATCCAGGCTTCTTCAGCTAATTTTCTATTTGGAGTTTCAATTTGGTAAACATTGTAAAGGAAATCATCGATTGCTTCACGTTTATGTCCTAAATGTAAAAAGATATTAACTAAGATTAGAGGGTCAGGGTTTTTAATTAACCCTCTTTCTAGCTGTGAAATATAGGTTGGTGCTTTGTTTATCAATCTGGATAATTCTCTCGATCCTATTCCTTTTTTCTCTCTAAGATTTTTGATATCTATTGCTAAATTTGGTTCTTGCATAATATCCTCCATAGTCCAATCTGTAGTATGTGTAAATCATACCACACAAAAAACATAAAAAAAATTGTAAATTATTATTGTTATTTGTTTACATGCTTCAATTTACATGCTACAATCAATTTACACAAAGGAAAAGGAGGGGAATAAATGGGACAAGAATTACCTGTAAAAGAAGTTTTAGATGTGGAAGATGTTCAGAAATATTTAGGGATAAGCAAAAATTCTGCATATAATTTAGTATCTTCTGGTGACTTATACGCAGTCAAAATTGGCCGAAGATGGAAGATTTCTAGAAAAGTATTTTTAAATTGGTTAAACGGAGAAAATAAATAAAATAATTTAATAAACTTACATACTTATAGTTTCACCAAAATTACATAACCAAATTTATGGAGGTTACAAAATGTTAAACAATCAATCATTATCACAGGTTAACTATAATGATGCTCTACTCAATACGCAAAGGATGATTTTACTAACTGATTTTATCCTAAGCAGCAACTTAGAAGAGCAATACCTCCAACACCTTAGAGGTTTACAAAGAAACACGGAATGGCAAGAGTTTTATCCAGTTATTGCAGAAAGTATCCAGGAATATGACATATCAGATGAAGATATTTATCAAGCAATACCAGCTTTAATCAAAGTACCAGCTTATTTATAAACTAATAAACTTAAAAAGGTGAGGGAAACCAATGAATAGACTAGTAGACTTAGCAAATGTTAAAGCAAAGCGAAGCAATGATTTAAATGATTGTCATAAAAAATTCATCAAAGAAGCAGTAAATGCTAATAAAGAAATGGTAATTAACTCAATTAAGAATATGAAACAATTTGATCCGCATTTTGTTATTGAAACAGTTACTCTACAAATCATATCTTTAGCACTTGCTCAAAAGTCGCAGGAGGCTATTTTAGAGGACATTGCAGGCGGTTTTATATTTGACTTAAAGGATTCCCTTCACCGAGCATTTATGCGTGACAGTAACGTTTATCTGGCTTTAGGTGGTGAGTTAAATGTTGGCTGATTAATTTGTCGTGTCTTAATGTTGTACATGCCATATGATAAATAAAATAAATTAATTAAAAGGGAATATAAATTATGACTAAAACAAAAGACATGATAACAGTAGAGGAATCACAATTAAAAAATTTACATATAGCTGAGGATGCTTTACACAAGGTATTAGGATATTTTAATACCGAGGAGAAGATTGATTCGTTTTTAAGTTTTTTACATGGCGACAAGGCGGAATTAAACGACCAAATAGATTTGCTCATATTAAAAGTATTAACAGGGAGATTAAAGTATGAACCTGAAGAATACAACTACCACAGATATCCCACAACAGAAGAGATTTTTGGAGAAGAGAATGATTTTCTGGGGGAGGAAAACTAATGACTAAAGTCCATGATTTTAAGAAAGCTGTAGAACAAAAAGCAGAAAAGGAAAATAGAATTATTAAGTATAAAGGTAATTCCTCGGAAGATGAGATTACTAAAGCCTTTTATGACGTTATTGTGAAGACTACTAATAGGTTAGTTAATCAAAATAAAAGGCAATCATACCTTTATGGCCTTGTTGAACATTTTATCGTACAGAATGAATTAGAAGATAAATTCTTCGAGTTCCTTAAAGACGTAAGTGAGAATGAAGCGGTTGAAGAATATAAAGACGCAGAAAAACAGAAAGTTGATTTTTATCATATGACTTATGAAGGAAATGATTATATTCAAATTGATGATGAATATGGCTGGATGAAAGAAGAAAGAGGGATTGAAATAAATTAAGTTTTTATTTAGTTAATTAATATTTAATTACATACAAACAAGACGAGCTTGTTCACTTTTGATAGTGATTGAGCTTGTCAGTTTCGCTATATTAAAAAATTATATGCACATAAACTTATTAATCCATATTAGTATTTTACAAATAAAATAATTAAATGTCAATAATAATATTCCTATAACCAAAGTTATATGGACAATAAAGCATCTGAGAGGAGGTGACATAATGATTATGCTAATTGCAACACAATACAAAAGGTTAATTAAAGACAAAGGCTACTCACAGGCTTACTCCGCTAAGGAGATTGGTATTAGTCCTTCCACATTAGGAGCCTTCATTAATGGCAAGGGAAGCTTATCTAAGGCTAAACAATATAGATTACATAGGTTATTAGAAATTGAAGATGAATATGGAAATTTGAATATTATTTTTTAGGAGTGTAACGATGAATTTTACCAAGAAAGACTTATTTTTTTGTTATGATGCCTTACTACATAGAAAAATTGCTGATAAAAACATTGAATTTGTCACATCAGCTATAAGCAACTCAAACAGAAGGTTTTGGTTATACATAAGAACTCCCTTAGTAAATCAGATTATTGATGAATATTTTAAGAGAGAATAAATTATTTTTATGCAATTAAGCAAAGGAGATTGAGATGGCAAAGGAAAGGAAATTAAAAACTCCGAGTGAGATTAGAAATTTATTAGAAGAGTCGCAAATGAAATTTGTAATGCTTAACAATCGGTTATTTGATGATTTTTACACATTAGGAAAAGTGGAATACGTACCACAGTTAACTAAAGAATTAAATGAAAAGGTGGATCATTGGATTGATCATCAAGGGAACCTAATAGCTTATAGCGAGGATAACCAATTAAAATGCACAGCAAATTTTGATGAACGTGATTTTATTATCATTATTTTGTTAAAGTTTCTTAGTTTAAATGATTTTAGAGGATATAGCCAGGAAATTGCTGACTATTTAGGTTATAGCAATAAACGCATAAGAGAAAGATTAAAAAAGCTTTGCTTTCTTCAGGGCAGCGTGAATAATATATTTCACCACAGAGAAAATGAGCGGATTATGCATCCTGAAGGAATATGTGTAAGAATGCTAAACGAAGAAAAAGTAATTGGCTACGAAGAAGGAAATATTAAACGTAATTATTACAAATGGCATTTGAATTTTGACTGCGATTACAAAAAAGAAGATGATGAAAATGGAGAGGTAGCTTATACACCCATAAACTTCTTTAAGGTAACTATTTATGATCTCGACCTGTACACTAAGGGAATACTTAACGAAAAAGAGTTTATTACATACCTTTATTTCATTAGATCATACAACGGTCAAATGGATATATGGCACAGTGTAGAGGCATTGTCCCAAAAGTTAAATATAAAAGATTTTAGAATAACAGAAAAAATAATTAACAGGGTTACCTCTTTAAGGGTTAAAGATAAATTTTCAAGTGATGAAAACGAAGACTTTCCACTTGTTCATGTTGATAGGCCTAAAAATTATGAACAAAAAATTAGGGATAGACTGCAACCTAGTTCATATTATAAGCCAATATATAATACTCAGATGTGCCTGAGATTAAATGATGAAGAGTCGAATCCTTATGAGCCTACAAAAGAAAATGAAGCTATTAAAGAAGATAAAGAGGATAAGCTTGCTTGGGGAACTAAAACAAAAGCTGGAAATCCATTTGAAGCCTTTTAGCCTGAGTTGCGCTTATTAAATAAAGGGACACCTACTAAACAAAAACGGACACCTATTTATTGCTGGACAGTCGCTTAACAAAAACGGACACCTACTTATACATATTGAGACAGTAAATATATATTAATGGACACCTTCCATATTAAAAAGAGACACCCTCACATTCATAATAAGACATCTATTTATACATAACGAGACAGTAAATATATAAAACGGTACAGGGAAAAGTTAAAAATAGACATAAAATTAATTAAGAAAGACACCCTTCCTATTGGTGTCCCTTAATTAACTTAGTGATACCAAGGGATTGAGAGGGGTGGGGAAGTGCTACAAGAGTTTTTACTAGATATATTACTAGATAGTTTAACAATAATTTTAACAAGATTAATTAACTAGAGTTTTAAACAAGAGTAAGTATAAGAGTTTCCATAAGATTCGATAGAAGCTTATGACAATGCGCCCGTAGGTTGCATTGTTTGCCCCTCACTATCGTGAGTGCCATGATCAGAAATTTTAGATTGAAGTTTTATATAAAATAAATAAATTAATACGGAGGTAACTGGATGACCAATGACGTGTATATTCCTACAATTGAAGGAGCGATAATTAATGAAAATAAAATTAGAGATAAGAAGATTCATAATCTAAATCATGAGGGTAGTATTCCTGACAGCCTATTATTAAGAAAGTTAAGGCGAAATAAAAATTATATTGAATTCGGTAAACGGAAAAACTTTACCCACGATATTATAAACGTGAAATTTTCTCAATCCACAAAGAGTGGTAAACAATTGATTAGTACATACGAAAAGTTAATAGCAGAAAGTAATGATGATCAAGAAATACAGAGACTTGAATATTTAATTAATAAAATAGTTGATGAAATGGAGAAACACCCAATCAGCAATAAATGGATTGGTAAAAGTGCAGAGGAAATACGATATGACCTTTATAATGTTGGGTTTACAATTAAGCTTACTGATTATGAGACTGGTGAAGTTTCAGAGACAGAAAAATATGTTTTACTTGGCAGAAGTCCCGCAAAAAGTCGTAAAGGGGAAGCTTGGTTTATTAAAGAAAATCTTCACGATTACATAAAAACTTGGATGAGATTAGGACTAAACTTCGATAATGATACATCGGTTGATTTAGCTGGGATATTATCATATGAAACATTAGTTGCATCTTCGATTGTTGATACGGTAAAAATTGATCCTGATTCAATACTAATCGTGGATAGTGTATATAGTACATTTAAAAAGGATGCTAACGTAATAGGAATTGAAAAGAAGGACGGTAAGGATATATTAGCAAATATTCCTAAAGAAAAATGGAAAATCACAAATGAAATTTTCGATGGGGAAGCATTAGCGGATGTGAGCTTGTTTGAAGGGGAACAAGAAGGTAAAGGTTTTATGTTGCTTAGACAATTATTTTTCAAGGCTGCTTGTTTTAATGTAAGGTTAACTGACTTTTTAAGCGATTATGCGGATGCCAATGGAAAAGATTTTGATTCTTGGGAAATAGAAGATATGTTTGGGAATAAAATACCTGCTTCAAAGATCAAACTTATCATTAATCCATCTTGCCTCAAGATACTTAAATACAGTTATGCATGTGGTAGCAAAAAAGAGATTTATGAGCATTGGAGAAAAACAGTAAAAAATAATGAATCTTCATTGTGGGGGATTTGTAAAAGTGAGAAAGAAACTAAGCGTGGGTTTACTGACGATAATCAACCCCTTCAAAGGATGAGTTATCAAATGATCAACTCTTTGCCAATAAAAAATAAAGCAGATATAAATAAAATAAGTCAATATGAGTATGGTTACATAATGGATTTGAAAAATAAGCCGAAAAAATTTATTGATCACCTAATAACGAATAAAAACAATGTGAATGCAAATGAAATGTTTGCTGCCTTATATGATGTAAATACTAAAATAATTGAATCGAAAATATTTAGAGACTTCAAAAAAAGCACTATTAAGAAATATAGGGAAAATCTACAATCAGGAAAATTAAGGGTAACTGGTGACTATTGCGTGATGGGGTCGTGCTTAGTAGAGTATCTTATGAAAGTAGTCGGAGAAATAAAAGGAAATGAAATTAATGAGCCACTTTGCTTAAAGGGCAATGAGATTTACACTACTTTGTTTGAGCCAGGTGAGCTAGTTGGTTTTAGGAATCCACACGTATCTCCTTCAAACCTCCTTTATGTGGATAGGATTAAACTTGAGCCTGAAAACAAATATCATAATTACTTAAAGTACTTCAACTTAACAAAAAATATTGTTGTGGTAAACTCAATTGGCTTTGAGATATGTGATATTCTAAATGGCTGTGATTGGGACTCAGATGTTGTTTTCTTGTCAAATGACTCGACATTAACCAAAATCATCAAGAAGAGTATTGATTACTATAAGGTAATCATAAATGATATCCCGGAGGATAAAGAATCAGATGAAGTTGTCTATCGCTTAGTAACTAATGACATGGCTAAGATCGATAATAAGTTATCTAAATCAAAGACAGAAATAGGTGAGATAGTAAACCTGTCACAGCTAATCATGAGTCTTTATTGGGATGAAATGGCCAAGGATAAACCTGATAAAGATAAGGTGGAAAATTTGCTTGGGTATACAAATATTTTATCTATACTGTCAGGGTTGTCCATTGATAGTGCGAAACGACAGTATAAAGTCGATGCAAAAAAACAATTGAATATGATTAGAAATAAAATTTCTTTAAAATTGCTAGATAAAAAGAATATCAAGGATAAAAAGTTATTAGAATACGTTAAAGGTTTACATAAAGATGTGAAGCTAAAGGCAAAACCTTTGTTTTGGAAATATGTACATAATGACAAATTAAATAAAAAACAAAAAAATAATAAGTCCCAGATTACTACATATTATAATTGTCCAATGGATATGGTTTATGAAAGCTTTAGTAAGCTCGAACCAGCTGAAGGCTCAAAAGATAACATAAAACTAAATGATCTTTTACATAAGTATGATAAAAGAAAGGCCAACAGGAGACAAACAGGGAAAGTAAAAAACATTGCTAATGATACTTCTAACTTGATGGGGAGAATCTACAAGGATTTTGATGATGAAGATGAACTAATGGAACAATTAGACAGAATAATGGATGAGCAGCAAGAAAAATTTGATAAGATTAAAATAAATAAAAACACAATGTATGCTATCCTTTTGAAGATTGCTGAGGAAACAGAAGGTAAAAAAGAACAAGATAAAAATAATGAAAAAAGAAGAGGGAATTGGGTTAGATTAATGAATCATTTATATAAATCAAGACCACAACTTTTCTTAAGCTCTTTTAAGTGCAATTAAAAAATGCACCACGTATTTGGCTAGAACCTTGATAGATAAAGGTTCTAGCCTATTTTTATCGGTGACTATATGAAGGGGATGGAACACGAAGACTAGTCAATTGTCGTGGCAAAGAAAAGCTCAATGCTTAGTAGTTGACTTTCCCTTTTATTATTTTAATCATTTGAACATTATTATCCAATATAACATTATCATATGTTATAAATTGTCGCAAGTTTTTGTGAAATTTTAATTTGGATATTAATGGAATTGGATGATTACACAATTCTAATAGTTTATTTTTCTCATTGAAATTTAGTCATAATTTATACCTCTTGGAGATGGTTGGTCAGTCTAAGGGCTTGACCTCTTTTTTTGATTTAAATAATTAATAAATAACTTAATGAGGGAGGGATACAAGATGTTAAATCGAGATCAAATAGATGATATCCGTTTTTGTGCGATGAAAAAGAAAATCAAAAATAAGGATATAGCTCAAGCTATTGTTAGCAGCGATGCATTAGTTAGCTTATTTTTGAATCATAAGACGAATATGTCCAGTGAGAAGCAAGAGAAACTTATTGAGTTTGTTGAGAATCAACCAGAATACAAGCTTGTAAGAGTGTAGTAAGATCATTGACGTTATCGGCAGCATAATGCTGTGCGCCCCAGTTTAGCCTGCGTCAATAAAGAAAAGGTTAGACATTATCGGATTCGATGATATTTCGTAGCATATCCGGTTACTTCCTAATTTAATTTGATTTAAACCTACATGAGGAGTCGGCTTGATGGTTAAGTCGGCTTTTGATCGTGTGGGGAATAGGAGAAGATAATTTCCTGTGTTTAATGGTCACTCAGATAAAAATTATATAAAAGTGTGGTGAATTAATTATGGGGATGTATCAAAACATTCAGGATTTCGTTCAGATTCTTTGGGCGGATGAAGAGTTGCTTAGATTGCTTCATTACAAGCCAAAAAACCTTCGTAACCGTATACCTGATCCTTTGGATGAATCGTTACCGAATATCTTAGAAATAGACAAGGATTGGACGATAAGAAATCAAGTTATTATGGTAAGTCCAAAAGAAGATGATTTAACTAATAAATCGTTATGTTGTTTATTCGTGTATTTGGGAGATAGAGAGCCAAGTAGGGGAAATTATTTAACTGCAAACCAAGAAGTGTTTTTTGATATTCTTTGTCATTCTGACTTTGAAAACGGAGACATGCGAAGCTATAGGATTGCGGATAGACTTAATGAGTTATTTGTACAACAGCGAGTCACAGGCATTGGGAAAACGGATTACATAAGTGGTAGGATTGTTTCTAGCGTACCTAGCCAGTATACAGGATACAGGCATATTTATTCTTTCGGGAGTTTTAAAAAATGAATAAATCCAAACTTTTAAAGGGGAGCCCGATTAGTGTACAAGAAATACTAGTATACCCTCTTACGCTAAGTGAAATAGTCGATGAAATAGGCGAAAACGAATATAATTCTTTATTAGCTATATTGAATATGAATAAAGAAACTTTAGTATCCTCTTTCAATGATGGTGTATTTACCCCAGAAGAATTTAATGAAATCAACGAATTATCAAGTCTAAACTTATTAATCATGTTATCCTCGCTAGATTCAAATTTCCAAACCACATTTATCAATGCAATAAAGGTATTTTTAAAAGTTGACAATGTTGAGATTACGCAACAAGGAATAGTCATTAACGTAAACAAAATATCAAAATTAATAGATTCATCTATATTTGATGATATCAAATTTACAATTATGAATCAGAATTATCTTGGTGACACAAAAAAGGATGAATTTAAACCAGCGAATCCTAAAGCGCAGATGCTTTTGAATAAACTCAACAAAGCCAAGGAAAAAATTCAAAAGAAAAATAATGAAAAAGGATTGGAACTCTCAGATGTAATATCTATTGTTGCTACATATAGTAATGCAATTAATCTCATAAACATTTGGAAATTAACTGTATATCAATTATATGAAAATTACTTAAGGATATTAGTATGGGACGAGTATCATAACGATATTACACTTTTACCTCATATGGAAGAACAGGGAAAGAAAGCTGTTTATGAAAAACATTGGGCAAAAGACATAAAAAAATTAATTTAATGGAGGCAATAAAATGGGATTACAATTTGGTATTAAAGAAGTATTGGATACAAACATCGTGGATTATAAAACAAAAGAACCAGTAGCATTTATTGATTATGCTGAAGCGAGCACTAATGAAGTAACAGGAGAAAGACTAAAACTAAAAGGTGGTCGAGGTATGGCTGACCAAATGTCTTTCGACCACTCAAAAGAATCAACTTTTCAATTAACAGTGCCACTGGTTGATTTGAAATTACTAGCATTGATTACAGGTGAAGAACTAGGTGAAGGTGTTGGCCAAATTTTCAAACGTGAAGTTTTAACTGTCCATGAGACATCTGGATCACCATCAGTCACGCTCAGCCATTCTCCTGTTGGTGATGTGAAAATTTATAAGTTAGAAGGCATAAGGGATATTGGCGAAGAATTTGATGTTACAGAAGTGACTTCCAAAGATGTTACATTAGCTACTCCTGCGACAAATGGTGAAGAAGTAGTTGCATTCTATCAGTATTCTGCACCAGTAAACTCTAAAAGAATTTCAGTTAAATCAAATAAGTTCCCTAAAGCTGTATCAATTTATGGAACTGGTTTAGCAAGAAACCAAGAAGATGAACAAGATTACCCTTGTCATGTTACTGTGTATAAGGCACGTCCGCAACAAAATATTACATTTACAATGAGCGGGACTGAAGCTACAAATTTACAAATAACATTTGATATGTTTGCAGTTACGGATGCTAAAGGTGATGGGCAATATATTGATTATATTTTCGAAACAGAAACTCCCTGATTTGTTTGCCATCGATTTAGGTGGTATGTGGATTCTATAAATTTAAAGAGTAGGAGATTATGTCTCTTACTCTTTAATTATAATAAGGAGGTAAAAATGGCTAAAAAGTTTAAAGCAAACATGTTAAAAAAAGAAGTCCAAAATTTTTACAGATATCTGGAATTTCCATTGTCATATGAGGACAATGAATATCTTGTTAGGATGTACCCATTCTTCAAGCCAGAAAAGATAAATAATTTATTGAATAAAATGGCCGTATTCTTTAAAACTGCTAAAGAAGAAAATGTGAAAATTGATCCAAATCATGAAGCGGATATTGTTTCCTATTACATCTTGAGAGAATTCACTGATATTCAATTTACTGCTAGTAAGAAACCAAAAACGATTTATGATGAATTTAAAATTATATTAAATTCACCTATTTGTCAGAAGTTGCTTAAATCCTTTCCGAAGGAGTCAATCGAACAGGTTTATGACCGCATTCATGAGGTAATTGAGATGAACGATAAAATTAAAGAACAACGAAAGCTGATTGTAGATAGTATTTCAGGGTTACCGCTTGATAATGAATTTATTAAGGATAAAGTACTGAAACAAGTAAATAAATAATCTGGGGGAATAATATGGCGATTGTAAAAGGGGATATTATTTATAGTAATAGTATGAGGATGAAGGGTAAAGTAATTAAGGTAAAGCCGAATGAAGGAACAGCTTTAATTGAATTTATCTTATCGCAAAATAAAGAAATGATGCTTAGGACAACTCAACTTAGGATTCTACTACTTAATGATTTAGTTAAAGTTGATAAAAAGAGGAAAAGATTGTGAATCAAAAATATTGTACACATTGCAAGTCGTTTGTTAGGGATATATCTTGTGATAAATGCGGAAAGACAAATATAAAAGAGATAATTGTAAATATACAAAAGTGATTTCAAAGCGATTCTAAATGAATGGCTTTTTTATTTTGCCTGATAGCTTAGTGGTAGAGCAGCATATTCAAATGGATATAGCATTTCGTAGGTTCGATTCCTGCTAAGGCGACCTAATTATAAAAATTGGAGATGTGAAATAGATGAACTTTGAACAAATTAGTGAAAGTTTGAGTAAGCAGAAACAACAGGAAGATAAAGTACAGAAAGATATTTTATATACATTACAGAAAATAGAAATTCTTTTAGAGTCATTGGCTGGCACTATTCACAAAGAACAGAGGGATAAAGAATGATGCTAATGTCATTTCAAATTTTACTTATGTTGATGATTGTTATATTTGGGTATCAAAATATTAAAGAAATGATTTACGATAGCAAGGTGCAATATTTTTATTTAACTTTAGTAGCGTTAATTGCTTTATCTGTAACTTATTGGATTTAGTCATATGGCATTTAATTTTGTAGTTTGTAAAGGTTGCAAGGGGAAATTTAGGAATAAAAATACACATAAACCATTTGTCGGTTATTACAACAGGGAGCCAGTTTATAAGCATTTTTATAGCTGTCCTAGTTGTAATTATGAGCATGTGATTAGACTGTATCATCCAACTACAAATAAATGGTATGACGAAGTAATGTGCTTGGATTTGAGCTTGTGTATGCATCAATACAATATAGTGGAATATCAAAAGACTTTGATTGATTATGAGATTGCTATAGAGGAATTGAATAAGGCTAATAATAAAATAAAACGAAAATTAGGGTTGGAATAAAAGGGAGGAAATTATACATGGCCCAAGTGACTTTATCAATTGAGGAATACAATAATTTGAAAGAAAAGGAAGCTAAATTAGAGCAAGCAAAATATACAGTTAATGAGTATGAGCAAATCGTGGAAATGGTGTTACCATACCTTAAATCAGAATACGATAAAGTGACTATTATAAAACATGCCTTTAAAGATGTTGACTCTTTAAAAGAATTTATTGAGCTAGAAGTAATAACAACTCATGAGGTTGCCAAAATGTTAGGATGCTCAAGACAAAATATAAAGCAACTAATGGATTATAAATGTCTAGTCCCAATTAAGCAAACAAGTAGAGAACGGTTATCTTTTAAAAGTGATGTAATTGAGTATATAAATAAAAAGAAATATATAAGAAAAACCACTCTTTGTCGATAGATATTATAAAGGGAGTGTTGTTATTGAAAGTAAGAGATATTTATATTTCATTTAATGATGTTGAGAGTAGAAATCAGCAAAGAAACAGATGGAACCAAACAAGAGAAGCGTGCGATTATTGGTTGAAAAATACGATTGATGAAAATGTTAAAAAGTTTGAAAAGGCTTTAATAATAGGTGCGGGTGCATGTAATGATTTCTCGCTTGAAAAAATTGTAAATATGTTTGATTCTACTGTAATAATTGACTATGATCAAAGTTCAATGCTTCAGGCTACAAAAGAATTATCAGAGGAAAATAGAGAAAAAGTAAAAATTGTTTCTGGAGATTTTACTGGGGTAATTGAACAACAAATTGAGTATCTAAAAAAGATTTTTAATGAAGATGGATTCACTTCACTTATAAAGCAAACAGAAAAATTCAGAGACGGATTACCGAAATATTTTGAAAATAATCTATCAATTTCATTAGATAATGAATTTGATTTTATATTTGTTGATAGTATTACAACTCAGCTTTTTCCTCCTGCTTTTTTCATAGGTGTATTTTCAGATGTTGATGATCAGTTTTTATCTGAACATTTTAAAAAGATTAACGAAGTTGCATTAACAACAAATAATAGAATTTTAATTCCTTTTTTTAGGACTATAAAAAGAGCATTGGTTAAAGAAGGAGTTGTAGCTGTTTCTTCTGACCTATTTGAGATTAATTCTAAAAATAGGAAATATCTTAATAAGAATTTCGGTGGTCTTTATAAAATAAGTTTGGATATTCTAAAAAATAAGGAATTATTAATGGAAT
Organism: Cytobacillus horneckiae; assembly: GCF_002835735.1. Taxonomy (GTDB): domain Bacteria; phylum Bacillota; class Bacilli; order Bacillales; family Cytobacillaceae; genus Cytobacillus; species Cytobacillus horneckiae. The sequence continues at coordinate 84,335 of NZ_PISD01000031.1, forward strand.
TAAAACAATATCAGTTATCTGGCTCGATTTTTGAAATTGAGAGATTAATTTCCAAGAAGAATATAGGTCTTCAGAAAACTTATCATTTTGCTTCGTGGCCATGGGATTTTAATGAAGAGAAGCAGTATGTCACAGTTGGTACATCATTTATAAAAAAATAACGTTAATCAAGAGGAAATTTAGATTGTTAATCGAATTAAGTTTGGTTACCTATTATATTAAGGATTTCGATATATAAGAAAAATTAAAATATTACTCCTCTTCTTTCTGCCTATTAAACTAGCGAATTATGGTATAATATGGTGAAGATTGGAGGGGGTAGTATTGGGTAGAATTGGAGTAAACATTAGAGCGAATAATGAACAGCAAGTTGAGGCAACTACTGATGCAGTGCTAATCGAATTAAAAAAAGCAATTAAAACTAAAGATATAGTAACCGCAAAAAAGTTGTTATATTGGTTGAATACATGGAGTGCTGATTATTTACTAAACGAACAATCATTTAATTATCAATCTTTAATAGCATATAAGAGGGGAATGGTTGTTAAAGCCGATTTTGGCTTTAACGTAGGTAGCGAACAAGGTGGATTACATTATGCTTTAGTAATAGAAAAAAATAATGCCAAATCTAATAGGACAGTGACCGTGATACCATTAGGATCTTTGCCTGATAATAAAACAGAAAATGATATTGATAAAAAGTACGAAGTTTTTCTTGGGTACTCTTTGTTTTCAGAAGAAATATCTAATATACAGGAGAAAATTAGGAAAAAGGAAACTAAGAAGAAACTTTTTCAGGAAAACGGACAACCAATTGTTTCAATAGAAAAAGAGTTAAAAAGTCTAAATAAAAAGATAATTGATTATAAAAAAGGAACAGTTGCAATTTTGAGTCAAATATGTTCCTTAAGTAAAATAAGAATTCATGCTCCTAAGAATTCTGGGGATGAACTTTTTACCTTTAGACTAGATAGCAAAAATCTAAAAAAGATTGATAATAAGTTAGCTGAAATATACATTGATCAAGAAAATTTAGAAAAACATTTGACAAAAGTAGAAGATTAATTTATTATTAAATTGTTACATAAAAACTATCCCGCAAGGGCTCTGACAAAAGTCAGATAAATACTATCCCATAATGGGCAGTCCAAATAAAAGGACTTAATTTAGATCTCCTTCCCTTTACGTTGGAGGTCTTATTCGTGTTTTTGGAAATAAAATAAGACCCATTTAAGGGTCTTATGAATTCTCTTCTTCATTGGTAACTTCTTCAAGGGGAATCAGTTGATCTAAAGCTTCTTGAGTCACAACTTCCCTCACTTCTTCTGGTAACAATTCACGAGTGAAACCAGCAAGCCTTCTAATCATTAATGGGCTATATGTATACCAATTATACATTCTAACTGATAGAGATTGGAACCAACTTTTTTTGGTCATAAGGTCTAACTGTTTCTTTAAGGTCTCAATGTCTGTGTTTAATTGTCTAATTTCAGATTTTAGATTTGAATTAGTTTCTTTTTGTTCTTCATAAAAGGTCTCAAAAGATTGAGTTAAATCTACTAATTTATCTTCCATTTCTGCTTTTTCACTTTGAGTGAATGCTGTATCACCATTTTCTATGGAATTAATTCTTTCTTGTATATCTTTTAGTATTTGGTCATGTTTATCAACTTTTCGAGTAATAGGATTTTGATTCATTTCGTTATAAATATTGTCTAACCAATCACGGATTTTATATAAAAATTCACTATTATTAATTCCAGTATATTTCTCCTTACGAAGCATATAACCTGGTTTATAGGTTATATCTATTTTATCAGGGCTTGATACCTCAGCTTCTAGAATATACTTATCAATATAATTATATTGTATGGTAATTGATAGCTTATTTAGGTAGTTAATTTCTGTGGTAGTAATAGTAAAATCCATAGGATGAAAGAAACTATTAGTTAATTTACTTAGGATTTTATTTAAAAATTGTTGACTAATATGGGACGATGCTGTTTCCAAAATATACACACCTTTCAATATGCTTTCTTTTATCATACAATAATTTCTATGTATTTTGGAGTATGGATTTTTATTATATTAGAATTAAGTGTTTTATTCTGTAAATAAATTAAGAGTTAAATAAGTGTAAAAATACACATAAATCATGTCAAATTGTAAAGGAGGAAAATAAGCATGTCACAGAACATATGGACTGAAAAGCAGAGAAATGTACAATATGCTTTAGCGACTGGGAATATGAATAAGGTAACAATAAGTAAAGAATTCGATGTGTCTAGGCAGACTATTTATAATTGGCTTGATAATCCTGACTTTGTTTGCGAGGTAGACAAGCTTAGACAAGAGCTTCGAAATTTTGGGGAACAATTATGGTATAGTCATTATCAAAAATCTATTCAAAATATTATTGAATTAGCTGATACATCGCCAGATCAAAGAGTAAGGTATAATGCTAATATTTATAATGTGGAAAGAATTGATGGAAAGCTTGCTAAACAAATTAATATTTCTTCAAACACAAACGATAGAAAAACGGTAAACTCTGATATCCTTGAACAAGAGCAAGAAAAGTGGGAACAGCAAATGATTGAACAAATGAATAATGAGGAATAATAAAAAGCCTTTACATCCCATCAATCGAGAGTAAAGGCTTTTGCTATTGCTTCTGCTTTTTGTTTGTCTGTGGGCGTTGTATAACGTTGTGCAACTGTTATAGAGTGACCACAAAGGTCAGCAACCATACTTAAGTCATTACCTGTTCTAGCTAGTCTGGTAGCAAAGGAATGCCTTAGCATGTGTGGAGTGATATCGAATTCTTTAAGCATTAATTGTATTGATCTTGTTGTTAATTGTGATTGTCTATTGCTTATAAATACATATTCAGATTCATCATTGCGTGAGTCTATGTAACGACTGATATACTTAAACTTATCTTTATTAATAGGTATTACTCGTGCCCTGTCTCCCTTAGAAGCGTTGATATGAATGTAATAAAGCTTATCTCGTTTACTGTATTCAATGTCATCCTTAATTAGGTTGACAAGCTCACCAACACGTATACCAGTTAACATTAGCATATCAACAATAGCCAAGTCCCTTTGAGATGATGCTTTCTTACTGTTAGCAACCATTAGTCTAATTTTTTCAATGTCTTCTATCTCAATAGATTTAGGTGCTTGTTTAGATATATGAGAAGGTTTATTGATATCTATTTCCTTAACACATTTACGTTGGTTAGAGTAATCACAATACATACAGATAGCAGCAAAGATACGATTAATACTTGAAGGACTATATCTTGTTCCTTTAGTATTCTTCACTGATCCGTTTTCTAAAGAAGAAATAAATAATTGAACTGTTTGTTGTGTTAAGTCATCCATACTTATGTTGACTTTAGATAAGTATTGGTTAAACACTTCTAAATCACGTTGGTATGCTTTCTTCGTATTCTCAGCCTTCCTTAACTGAAAGATAAATTCCTCGATTAACATTTTATTGCTTTCCATTGCTCATCCTCCTAATATTAGTTATGCGAAATTGAGATTATGTAAAAAGTATGTCATTTCCGTTTGTTTATAACTAAATTATACCATATTATTTCGCATAAGTGTATATAAATATTCGCATAAGTAAAGTTATGCGAAGTTATTTTGTGTTAAATAAGTATGATTATTTTAAATGTGCTTGGGTTGTAACCTACTTAAATAAGCTTGTAAGTGGATGTATAGTGATCAATACATATATAACCTGGAGAAAATGCACATCATAATCAGCCTTGTATGCATTGTTGTAGGGGGTATTCTAAATTGAAAATAATGAAAAATGCCCGCAGCAACGGTTACAGTATTATAATAAATTTTTAAAAGTTGGAGGTGTTATATTGGCAGATAAAATAGACATTAACCTTATTGATACTCCTGAGAATCGTAATACTTTGAGAAAGTATCTTCTTAAGGATTTAATTAAAATGGGTATGCCTACTGACAAAGCTCTAAAACGAGTTAGACAATTAATGAAAGAACAAGAGGATAACTTATTTGGTAAAGGTGGATTAGCTTATTCACTTGGTAAAAGGTCGATTCATTTCTTCTGTAACTATTTTCTTCAAGATACTTTTATTCCGAAGCCAAGTAATACAGCAAGAAAATTAGCAAGTGTTCATTATGAAATATGGGATACATTAGAAGACCTTTTTATACATGATTCATTTGATAAGCTTGAACTTGTTATGCCAAGGGGTGCAGCTAAAACAACTGTATGTGACTTTGCATTATCTGTATGGGCACATTGTTATAAAGTTTCAACCTATACGCTTGTTGCAGGAAGAACAGAACAAGATGCAGTTGAATTCATACGTGACTCAAGGAGAGCTTTTGAAGAGAATCCATACATAAGATTTGCCTTTGGAGAGTTAATTGATTCAAAGTTTACTGTCAATCGCTTAGAGCTTGAATTAGCTAACTATACAAAAATACAAGCAATATCTTCCACAAGTAGTCCTAGGGGTAAAAAGTTTAATGGCGAACGTCCTACATTGCTGATTGCAGACGATTACCAAAGTAAAGTTGATGTACTTACTCAAGAGGCAAGGGATAAAAAATATAGTACTTGGGTTGAAGATTCATATTATGCAGGGGATAAGCCTGTATATCGTGATGGTAAGAAAATAAAAATGGGGACAAAATACATTGTTCTTGGAACTATTCTGCATAAAGACTGCTTTATTTCACGTTTGTTAAAAGATAGAACTTATAAGCATGTCGTAAGGAAAGCAATATTAGATGATGATGTAGATAAGTTGTTTTCAAAAGGGCTTTGGGCTGAATTTAAAAAGATTTACTTTAATTCTCATGATCCACTGGCTATTGATAATGCTAAGGAGTTTTATTATCAAAATGAGCAGGCTATGAAATTTCCTGTACTATGGGAAGATAAATATGATTGTCTTACTATGGCAATTGATTATTTTTCAGACCCAACTGCATTTAAACAAGAAATGCAAAATGATGCTTCTAAAATTGGTGAGAAAGCTTTCCATAATATAACTACTGAGCCAAGGGAAACAATTGAAAAACAGATATTCGTTAAAACTATCCTTTGTTGTGATCCAGCGGTAGAAACTAAGGAACATAATGACTTTACCGCTTTATTGGTAGGCTCTGTTACTCCTAATACATTCAGATGGGTTAGAAAAGGAATAGTGGAAAGATTAGAATATGAGGATTATCTGAAAAAAGTTATTGATTTGTTAGAGGAATACAAGGATATTACTCACGTCTGGATTGAGAAAAATACCTTTAATGGTGCAGATGTTAGAGATATTAAGAAGTCAATTAATGAAAATCCTTCCCTGAAGAGGCGCAGGATTGAAATTATAAACGAGCGACAAAATAAAAATAAAGAGGCTAAGATTAGAGCCATAGCACATAAAGTGGATAGTGGCTTTTTTACATTTGCTGAGGAAGATACTGAATTTACGTCTCAAATACTTTCGTACGAGGGAGAGCGGTATACAAAGCATGATGATGCGCCCGATTTGACGGCTGAATTTAATCGAATTATAGATGAAGTAGTTGTTGACCGAAGAATAAAATTTTATGATTGGTGATTTAAGGAGGTGAAAAAATGGATATTAATGATGAAATTATAAAGCAATATCTAAGATTACTAAGACAACAGCAACAAGCAAAGAAAATTTATCAAGATTATTATGAGGGTAAATTCGATATCTTAAAAAATTATGCTTATAACGATTCACGGAGCAATATTAAAGTAGTTATTAACTATTTTAGAAAATTTGTTCATGATGAGGTGGCATATGCTTTAGGGAATAGGCCTGCATATATATCAATGGATGATGACCTAAAAGCTCTTGAATTAGTTGATGAACACTTTTCAAAATGGATTAGGGTTCATAATCAAAGGTTAGTTTTAGAAGGCCTAAAATTTGGAGAGTCGTATGAGGTTAAATACACTGATAATCTTTCTTTTAAATGTGGTGTTTTAACTCCAATAAATACCCTAGTAGTTGAAAGAGGAAACGTTGAAAAGAAAGTTGAATTAGCTCTTCATGAATATCCAGAAGGCATATTTGATCAAAAAAATAAGCTGGATGTTTACTATAAAAATATGGTTTATACATATCATTTGGTATCTGATGAAAAAATTATTTTTGAATCCAAAAGAAGAATCAATTTTAAAACTCCACCTATTACAGTGTATTCCCCTAACCTTGATAGAACAAGTATGCTTGATGATATTAAATCTGCCAATGATGCCTTTTGTAATACTTTGTCTGATTTAGTTAATGAAGTTTCTGATTTTAGACAAGCATTAATTAAAGTTACTGGTGGAGAATTAGATGATGAAGACATACCTAATATGAAGAAAAAAGGTGTAATTAATGCTCCTGCGGGTGTCACTGTTGATTATTTAATCAAAAATTTTAATGATACATTTGTTCAAAACTTATTAAATACTTTAGAAGATAAAATTTATAAGGCAGCTAGTCATATGGATACTAATCAACCACTTCAAAGCAATTTATCAGGGAGTGCCCTTAGAAGTCGTTTAATTAGTCTCGAGAACAAGTGTATTATTTTACAAAGTCAATTGGAGACTATTGATAAAAGTAGATTGAAAGATTTCTTTGAATTTGTATATAAAAAGACTAGGGAGAAATTTTCATATAATAAAATTAAACTCCGGCTGAGCATGAATATCCCTGTCGATATAACTTCATTGGCGGATAGTTTTTCTAAGTTGAAAGAAATAGTACCACAAGAAACTTTATTAGCTCAGATTCCTTTTGTTGAAAATCCTGCAGCTGAATTGGAGAAATGGTTTAAAGAGCAAGAAAGAAAAGCAAAAATAGGTAAGGTTTTAACAGAAGCGGATAATTAAATTTTATCGGCTTTTTTATTATATAAATTTAATTGCACTACTAGGGCTTATTGACTTGGAGGGGCATAGGAGGACGAAGGAAATGGAACTAAAAGATATTCAAGCATTTTTAGAAACAAATAAGGATGATCAAACAGTAAAAGAGTATCTTCAGGGGTTGAAATCACCAACACTTGAAGGGGTTCAGGCTTTTGTTAATTCTAATGATGATGCAAAAAAGTGGCTTTCATCAGAAAAAGATAAGCATTTTGATAAAGGCTTAAATACATGGATGGAAAAAACTTTTCCTCAAAAATTAGAGGAAGAAATTAAGAAACGCTATCCAGATGAGACACCAGAACAAAAACGTATCAGAGAATTAGAAATGAAATGGGAAGAAGAAGCAAGAAAATCAAAAGTTGCAGAAGTGAAACTCAAAGCTCAAAGTGTAGCTAATGAGAAGAAGCTTCCACTTTCTATTGTGGATTTAGTGGTTTCAGATGATGAAGCAAAGACATTGGACTATTTAACTAAGTTTGAAGAAGCTATGCAATCCTATGTTCAAACTGAAGTTGAAAGTAGATTAAACGATGGGGATTATATTCCGCCAAGCGGTGGTAGTGGATCGCCTGATTTAGGCAGTCTTTCTGCTTCACAATTAATTAGTCAAGGGTTTACACAAACAAAATAAAATTTTTAAAGGATAAGGTGAACAATTATGGCAATTACATTATTAGAATCAGCAAAACTATCTCAAAATAAATTAAAACGTGGGGTTATGGAGACTTATGTATTAAATGCTCCAGTACTTCAAAAGCTTCCTTTTATGGGGATTGAAGGAAACGCTTATACGTATAACGAAGAAAAAGAATTACCTGGTATCGCTTTTCGTTCAGTTAATGAAGGATATGAAGAATCTACTGGGACTGTCAATCCAAAAAGTGAATCCCTAGTAATCATGGGTGGAGATGCAGACACAGATAAATTTATTCAAAAGACTCGTAGTAATTTTAATGATCAAAGAGCAATTCAAACTACAATGAAAGTCAAAGCACTTGCTTATAAGTTTCAAGATACTTTCTTTAATGGTGATACTGCAGTTGATCCAAAATCATTTGATGGACTTAAAAAGCGATTAACTGGTAAACAAGTAATTTCTGCTGCAGATAACGGATTCCAGTTAGATTCACAAGACAAAGGAGCTATGTATGCTTTCATGGAAATCATGGATGAATTTATCGGCTCTGTTCAAGGTAAAGCAGATGCTCTTTATATGGATTCAAAAACTTTAACTAAAGTAAAATCAATTGCCCGTCAATTAGGTTATGATGAAAAAGCATTGGACGGCTTTGGTAAATCAGTATTTGCTTATGATGGGATTCCATTTTTCGATGCAGGTGAAAAACCAAATGGTACAAAAATTATCGGTCACGATGAATCTCAGGGTACATCTGCTAATACTACTTCTATTTATGCTGTTAAATTCGGTGCAGATGAGTATGTATCTGGTTTAACCAATGGTGGTGTACAAGTATATGACTTAGGAGAGCTTCAAGAAAAGCCTTCATACCGTACTCGTATTGAATTCTATACAGGTGTTGGTATCTTCAATGGTAAGGCAGCTGCAAGACTAAAAGGGCTAATTGTCTAATATTAGACTATTAAAATTTAAAGGAGGGTGAATAATTCATCCTCCTTTAAATTTGAAGGGAGAAATTATGTATAAAATTAAAACACCTAGTAATTTGTATAATGGCATTACTTCTGGAATCCAATTTAAAAATGGTATTGGGTTAACTAATGAAGAATCAGTCAAAAATGTCTTAATTCATGATTTTAATTACACTCTAATTGAAGGAGAAAAGGAAACTCAAGATGACGACATACAACTATCTCAAGATGTCGATAAGTATCATAAGGGTAGCGGCTATTATGAGTTTCCAAATGGTGAAACAATTAGAGGTAAAGAAAAAGCTCAAGAATATTTACTAGCTTTAAAAGATGAAGAAGGCGGACAGCAATGAATGTAAAAGATAAATTATTATTATTGCTTAATTTGAAAAATGACGAGAACTTGTCACAGAAAATAGACATTTTACTGGATGATGCAAAAAGTTTTATTCTAAACCATTGTTGGTTAGATGAAATACCTTCATCATTAGATTCTGTACTTGTAAAGATGGTTATTTTTGATTATCAGAAACTAGATAATGAGAGTATTAAATCAAGAACTGAAGGTGATTTGTCAGAAAGCTATATGACTTCTTATCCAGAGAATATAATGAGCCAGCTCAACGCAAAGAGAAGGATAAAAGTATAAATGAAAAAAGATAAAACTGGATATATTTATACTCAAGTGGTTTTAAGGGATGAAGAAGGTAATGTAATAACAGATGATTATGGACGACCTGTAATGGATTACATCCCTAATATTCCATTCATAATAAGAAGTTGGCAACCGTATAGTCCACAAATGGCAAGTGACAGATATGCAATTCGAGTTCCAGAAGTGAATTATCGATTCTTTTCTGATCCAGATGATAGGCTAGATTTTAAAGTCCGATTTAGCTTCCGAGGAAATGATTATAGAATTGAATATCCTCTTAAATATGAAAGGCATTATGAAATACTAATTACAGAGTTGAAAAAATAATATGGCTAGTAACTTTATTGTACTAGCCATAAGAACATATCAAAATACCCTAAAGAAGTGAGCATTAATATGTTCTTTTCTTTAGGGTATTTTTTTTACATTTTAAAGGAGTGATTATATTGAGTAATCCATTATCAATTAAAATTATAGGAAAGTTAGACCAACAACAAACAGTTAAGATTATGCAAAAACAATTAAATAAAATTGGTACTGACTTGAAGATAAATATTGGCATAGATGAAAAACAGGTAGCTAAATTAAGTCAACAAGTCCAACAGATGCAACGTCAAATCAATGGTAAGCAAGTTAGCATTGTTGGAGATAAAGAAGTTAAAAAAGTAAGAGAAATCTATACATCATTGGATAGAGCAGTTGATAAGTATAGTAAACTTGGATCAGTAAAAGTAGACAAATCTTTTAATCCAGTCACAAGGGATTTAGAAAAATTCAATTTAACAATTTCTCGTGCTAATGGCCAAGTCGAAAAGCTAAAATTTGAGTTAGATAAACTTCGTAATATTCATGGTACAAATGGTTTTGCTCTTGTTGGAAGAAGCACTACTGATAATTCTGCAGCAATTAGAGAGCGTCAATTACAGACTGAGCAAAATATCAATACTCAAATTAGCAGACAGAATCAGCAAATGAAACACCAATTGGCAATGTTTAAGGAACAAGCTAAACTGGATGCTAAGAATTTAACGAGAAGGTACGGTAATAGTTCTAATTTTGACCAAACTGGTATAAATAGCTGGTTAAACTCCGTTAACAGCCTCAATTCAAATACCCCTAACCTAAATCACCAAATGGATAGGTTAAGAATGCAGTTTAGAAATATCAACTCTGACGCAAGAGATGCTCAAGGTATGGTCAGAAACTTTGGTGGCACATTAGAGAATGCATTCGTCCGTATGCCTGTATATGCTGCAGCTGCAACAGCATTATTTTTACCATTTCAAGCGATTAACAGTTTAATTGATACTCTTTATGTGTTGGATGAAAGGTTAGTATCAATTAATAAGGTTCTAGAAGACGGTAACATTGTCCAGATATTTGAACAGGCTGATAGAGCGGCTATGAAATTCGGTCAAACAATAGACAGTGTTCTAGAATCGTATGGAGAAATTGCAAAATTAGGCTTTAACGAACAAGAAGCAAATTTCCTCAACGACCAATCAATGTTACTGAAAACTGTAGGTGAATTTCAGTCTAACGCAGATGCAGCAAACTCGCTGGTAGCAATTTACAGGCAATTTAAATTGGAATTGGAAGATGTTTCTAAGGTAGTAGATTCACTAAATGAAGTCTCCAATAAATCAGGAGCCGATACAGTAGGCTTAAGCCAAGCCTTATCTAAAGCTTCATCCTCAGCTAAAGTTGCAGGCATGACGTTTGATGAATTAGTGGGTTCAGCATCAACAGTACAAGAAACTTTGAAAATTTCAGGTAATGAAGCAGGTACGTTCCTTAAAACTTTATCTAGTAGATTTTTACGAGAAAGAACGCAAAGTGCTTTAGAAGGTATTGGTATTCAAACTAAAACTGCGTCAGGAGAATTAAGGTCATTAACAGATGTAATGCAGGACTTAGGAGCACAATGGGAAAATTTCGATAGTCAAACACAAAATGCTATCGCCAGTCAATTGGGTGGAGGATGGCATGTATCAAAGACTATTGCATTAATCGAAAATCAAGATCGTGCACTTCGAAACACTGAAGTGTCAATGAATAGCTATGGGTCGGCTACAAGGGAATTAGAAACCTTCCAAGAAGGCTTACAATTCCAAACCAATGAGATGATAGCTAGTCTTCAAAACTTAGCAATGGTAATTGGTGAAACTGGTGCTAGAGGTGCAATTGTAAAGTTTTTAGAAGCAGTAACATTTATGGTTCGTGGTTTTACGGATCTGACTGAAGCAACAGACGGATGGAATATTAAACTTCCTATATTAGCAGCTGGGTTATATGGTCTAGTTAAAGTGTTTGGTCTGCTTACTACAGTCGCTAAAGGCGCAAAATTATCTCTAGGGTGGATTGGTGCTGGTTTAGTTGCAGTTGAAATGATTGGTAGTGCTATTGCTGGTGTATCTAAAGCTAATCTAGAAACAGCGCAAACCCTTACTGAATCTGGTCAAAAACATTTAGATAATGCTTCAAGACTTGAGCATTTAGCTCAGAAATACAAAGAGTTAAAACCTCAAATTCATGAAAATGCTGAGGCGAATGAAGAATATAAAAATGTCTTAGATGAGATTCATGAAATTGCTCCTCAGGTTACAGAAGTCACAGGGAAATATGGCGAGGTCATCGATGTTAATAAGGACAAGCTAAGTGATTATATCGGTGTCATCAAAGAAATGTCTAAGGAACAACTTAATAACGCTAGTCTATTATTATCTAACTCTTTGTTAACAGCACAAAATGATTTAGAAGAATTAACTAAAAAACAATCAAAGCTTTCGAAAGACATGCAAGGAGACTTTGATTTTGTAAATGAGATGAATAAGAAATATGAGGTTACAGGAGTCCAATCATTTGCAGAAAAAGTCCTTGATGCTCAAGAAAGATTAGGATTATTCAATGAAGATTATAAGAAAATGGCTAATGAATTTGGTCAATATAATAACATTTTTACTATTGGTGGCAAAGATTTAGACAAATATACTGAAATAATGACTAAGGTTCAAAATAAAGAAGCCGAAGTTACAGATATTAAGAACCGTCAAAAAGCTATCGAAGATATGACTGAAAGCCTTAAAAATGGAGCATCTGCCTACGGTCAATACGATGGAGCATTAAATAATACTTCTGGTAAATTTGGCGACTTATCAAATACTTTAGATTACAGTGCTGATGGAATAGATGGGTTTGGGGATGCTTTAGGAGGCGCTACTGAAGGTGTAGACCAATTAGCTAAAACTTATGATGATGCCATTGCTAATATTGAGGTATTGAATGGGGTAATTAATGAGTTAAATGATAAACATCAAGTATCTGCTGGAACTATTAGTACATTAATGCAAAAATATCCTGAGTTACTTGCTTACCTTAATGATGAAACTAAGCTTCGCCAAGAGGTGGCGAAACGTATTGATGAAGAAACTAATAAAGCTACAGATTCAATAACCAAAAAACTTTCAAATAATGAACAGTATTTTAAGCAAGTTGTTAGCGGAAATAATAAAATGGTTAGTACACTTGCAAAAGCATATGATGTTGACTTGAAAAATGTTAAAACGCTTGCTCAGTTTAAATTACAAATTGAACAAGGATTAATGAAGAAGTTAGCCGATGGATGGGCTTCATACTATGATGCTCAATCTATGACATTCACTGAAGCTGGTAAAGCAATGATGAAAACCATGTCATATGCAGAAGCAGTGAATTCTCCGGAATTAAAAGCCATCTCAGAATATGAAGCGGCTATGAAGCAACTTAGTGAAGGACTTAGATCAACTACTTCTGCTTTTACTGGAACAAACGTATCAATGTCAGGGTTAACGGATACTACTTCTAAAGCTAATAAAGAAACTGAGAGGGCAATTTATCTACAAGATAAATACAAGCAAGCAACAGAAAAATTAAATTTAGAATTAGAAAAACAGCGAGCTATACAAGCAAAGTTCCCTGAGCACTCTAAGAAATATCAGGATGCTTTGAAATCCGAATTAAAACTACTAGAGAAGAAAAAGAATTTACTTGCTGATCAAGCCAAGTCACTAGAGAAGCAAATCAAATCAGGAAACATCCAGCAAACAGGAATTATAAAATCTAGCTCCTCCTCCCCTTCTGGTTCTTACTCAGGGCAATATGCTTCATCTATTAATCAAGCAGCAAGTAAATACGGAGTTGATCCTAATCTAATTGCTGCAATCATCCAGGTTGAATCTAACTTTAATCCTAAAGCTAAATCTGGCGTTGGTGCACAAGGATTAATGCAACTTATGCCTAGAACAGCAAGAGAACTAGGAGTTAAAAATTCATATGACCCTCATCAGAATATTATGGGTGGAACTAAATATATCTCTCAACAAATATCTAAATTTGGTGGAGATATTGAAAAAGCTTTATGGGCTTACAACGCTGGTGCTGGTAATGTTTCTAAAATACTCAACTCTGGTAACAGTACGTGGACTGGTGTAAAGAATTACGCTGACAAGGTTCTTAAAATCTTTGACGGTGGTACTAATTCTGTTGCAGATTATTACCTTAACAATTTCAAACAAACATCACAATTTGGAGATACTCATGGTCGTAGCTCTGCTCATAAGGGTTTGGATTTATCAAACAACGGACGACAAGGTGACCCAGTTAAAGCTTTACGTGGCGGTAAAGTAATCACTGCATCATACAGTAAATCCGCAGGAAACTGGGTAGTTATTCAGCAAGATGATGGCATGGTTGCTAAGTATATGCACATGCAGAACGGACTAAATGTTAAAGCTGGACAACAGGTCAAAGCTGGACAACAGGTCAAAGCTGGAGATGTACTCGGTAAAGTTGGCAATACTGGTCAATCAACTGGTGCTCACCTTCATCTTCAAATTGAACAGAACGGTAAAGCTATTGATCCATTAAAATATTTGAATGGTATGTCTAATGGCTCCTCATATGCTGAACAGATGCAAAGTGTTGATAACGCTAAGTCTCAGGTGCTTCAACTTCAACAAGAAATTTTATCGATAGAAAATGAAATGCAACAACTGTATATGGCAATAGTTGAATCTCAGTTAGCAGCATACGACCGTAAAAAACAATCTTATGAGGATGACTTAGCTAAGATTGATTTAATTCAAAGCAGAGAAACTGATACATCTAAAGAATGGATTAAACAACAAGGCAAAAAAGAGGATATTCTCAATAAGCAAATTGAGCAAGATAAGAAAGCTATAAAGTTTCTAAATGAGCAGATTAAAGCCAATAAGAATTTAAACCAGGCACAAAAAACCTTATTGGAAGATCAATTAGTTAGTCGATACCAGGAACTTTACTCATTAGAGCAAAAATTGTTAGATGAACGTACATCAATGGCTAATCAGATTATTGATACATACAAAAAGAGTGCTGAAGCTCAAAGGGATGCTGCTATCAGTGCTATAGACAAGATTATTAATGGTATTAATAAAGAAGCAGAAGAAGCAGATTATAAGAAGCGATTAGAGAAATCACAGAAAGATAGACAAGAAATTTTAGACCAAATTGTTGAGTTATCCCTAGATGATTCGTTTGCTGCTAAAAAGCGCATAAGTGAGTTAACTAAACAATTACAGGAAATGGATGACTCGATTGCAGATATGCAAGATGATAAGTCCAGAAATGACCGGATTGATAATCTAAATAAGGAGAAGGAAAAGGTTGAGTCTGATTATGATAATTTATTAAATGATGAACGGAAATTTAATAAAATGCGGTCGGATATCATAAATGCAAGCTCTAAGGAAATTCAGAAAGATTTAGAGAAGTATTATAAAAACATCAAAGATAATGCTAATTTGTTAGGTAAGTCATTGAGTAATAACCTTATTGACCTTATCAATCAAGCTAACAGATATCTAAATGGTAAAGATTATAAGCCGATTAAAATAGCTCAGGCGAAACAGGGTGGGATTTTACCATCTTGGGGTTCACAAGGGAAAGCAATGATTGTGCATGAAGAGGAAATGATATCTAATAAACATGATACAAAGAATCTTCTTGAAGCTATGAGTATATCTGAGAAAACCATTAAGGCATTGCAGGGCTTAAATTTGAAAAACCTTGCACAGACTGGAATTAATTATTCAACTCCAATGATTAAGCAACCGAAAGTACCAAGTTTTGAGAATCCTGCAGGAAGTGAGCAAGTAATTAATAATAACGTGACTTTACAAATAGACGGTAATATTTATGGTGATTATCATTTTAAGAAGAAGATAGAAGAAATTGCCTCCAATCACATACTCGGCAATATAGTTAGTGGTGTAAAAATTATGGGAGCTAGAATTTAAGCAACTTAGGAGGGGATAGTCATTAATTTGGCTATCCCCATTTTTTTACGCTACTTCGTTATTAACTTTTAATTGCCCAATCAATCCTCTTTGGTTCTTTATAATATGACCAATCCCCATAAGAATAAATCCACCAATTATACTAACTGTTGCAACGCTAATTAAGCTATATACCTCACTAACCCAAATGGATTTAGCTACGTTAAAACTTGACTCTGTGTAGGGGTTATCTCACAATTCCTCATATACCTCTGAGGCAGTTTTATAAGTTTCATGATCGATTGTTGACCAACCTATAACCCCTCCAAGGATACCTAATGCATTGAAGATAACACCGATAGTATTAAGTAGTTTTTCTATTTAGCTATTCGTAATAATATAGAATTCATCCAGCTGAAAGAAAAGATTTTGGATTCATGTTCCATTTCTTGTGAAATAAGCTTTAAATTAAATCTTAAGTTCTGGGTGTTAATTTCCTTATTATTGTACAGAATTGCATTGTCTAAAATTACGTTAATTATTTGTTTATGTTTCTTTGGTAAAGTGACATTATTCTTATCATAATATTCACGGAATTTGTCAATTAACTCCAAGGGAACTTGTTCTTCAAATTCTGCATGTATCTGTATTTTATCTGATACATTTTTAACTGCTGCTAATCCGTCTTGGTATAAAGAATCCTTAAGTTTAAAAAATACAAATAACAAAAGTTGATATAGAGTATACGCAAATATATGATTACGAAGGATATTTAAAAAAGAATCAGTTTCATTAGAACTACCAGATATCAATAGATTTATAATAGTTGTTATTGTTATTATCTCAAAAATAAAAACTAAAATATGTGTGAGCGTTTGAGCAGATAAGGAATCATTCTTTTTTCGACAAATTAAAGTAATTATTAGTAATAAAATTACAAAGGCTACGACACCAATAATAGTTAAGTGATATGGTGTTAAAAAATATAAATATTGGTCAATAAATTTGTTAATCACATTCGCTCCATCTACCTTTTTTTATTAATAATCTATTTAAAGGTTTTTTACTCATTTTACTATTCCTCCTTTACCCATACATCCGAATGTCAGGGTCAATCCTTCTTAATTCTTCAACAATGTCATACAAAGTTTCAAAACTAGGTAACGATTTATTATTCACTATTGAGCTAAATGTTGATTTATCAATCCCAATGTTATTTGCAAATTCCCCATGCTTAATATCTTTATCGGCTAAGATAACCTTTAATTTACATTTGTAGGGCATTTTGGCTCACCTCAAATTAATATTCTCTATTTCTTTTGTTTATCCCTTTAAAAATAAATCGAGCTATTAAGAAACTTTTTTGTGTGGACAAAATAAATTTTATATACTTTTACTATCAAATTATGTTTTTGTCATTATTTTAAATGTTAATAGTGTGAATATTTGACATTGAATAAAAAAGAAAATGTATCTATCTATTTTTATTATTTAGAAGGTATTTTACATCTGATGGCGAATGTATCATGGTACTTTTGTAATGGTCATAGGTACATTGAAAAACGATATATATTTACTAGCAGGAGGTATACATGATACAAGAAAGAATTAATGAGCTTACAAGCGGTATATTAAAAATTGAAAATGGAAAAATTCATGTAATGGGTTTTAAAAATGAGAAATTGCTATTATCTCATTTGGATAATGGTACGAAAAATTGGAGTTCAATTGGACTATATGATCTTCAAAAAGTTAATTTTCAGGATATTAAAAATGATGCATTAGTCCTTGTGATTGAAAATGATGAAATAGTAGGTAAGTATCAATATACTTCAATTTATAAAGATGTTATCAAATATGAAAATGACGAAGGGAAAAATGCTTCAATGGTATTCACTATAAGAAGAAGTAAATATAGCGAACATTTTCAGTTTGTAAGTGAAAAGATAACTGAAACCTTCGAAAATAAAGAGTCTATTATTAACTTTACCAAGAATAGATTTGGAATAAATTTAGAATTCTAGAAGAATGGAGTTTCTAATATGGAGAACATGATTTTAGTTGATATAGAAACAGGCGGTTTCGACTTAGAAGAAGGTATACGTGAAGTTGCTTTACTTGTTATTGAAAAGAATAATATTGTTAATGAGCTGCATTTAGCTGAAATAGAAGACCCATCTTTAATTCACTTGGGTATGGGCGAAGGATATGGTGATATTTCTGGAGACATAACTAAAATAGAGTGCTTTAGAGATATAGTTGAGCGATATAACTATCCCGTAGTGGCGCATAACGTTTCATTTGATAGGAAATTTTTAGTTCATTACGGTTGGTTAGATGAAGAGCATCAGTGTTATGATTCAATTAGAGCTATTAAATATGCCAATCCTTATTTATTTTCCTATGCGTTAGCATATTTGACTTCATTTTATGAACTAGAAAATTCACAAAGTCATACTGCCTTAGGTGATGTGAAGGTACTTTTTGAAGTATTGACAAAGGTAAATCCTAGCACATGGATACCATTATATAAAGTAAAACCAAAACAATTAAATAATATAGTAGAGACTGTTGCTAGGATATATGGTGAAAGTACAATTTTTAAGGACAAAACGATTGTGTTTACTGGCGCAAGTCAATTTCCACGGGTTTTGATGAAGGAAATTGCTTCAAAATGTGGAGCAAAAGTGACAGGAAGTGTATCAGCAAAAACTGATTATTTGATATGTGGAGAAAATCCAGGTAGTAAGCTAGAGAAAGCTACTTCTTTAGAAGTTGAAGTGAAAACTGATGTATGGTTTCTTGACGCAGTTTCCGGAGAAATAGATTTAAGCTCTGGTACTATTGAAAGAACACGTTTACCACTTGAAGGGAATGTAGAGATTCAAACTAAACCTCCATATCAAAAGCTGGAAGAATTTAAAGGGAAGATGATTAATATTGCTTGCTTACCTATAAGAATTCAAGGCGAAGTGGAAAGTATTCTTTTTGAGCATATGGAAATTAAAGGTGTTAATAAAGGATCAAGTGGCTATAAAGTTGATATAATAATACATTCAGACGATGGTGATTATGTATTATTAGAAAAAGCAAAGCAATTAGATATTAAAGCTATCCCATTATCTAAATTTAATAGTATGATTTTAGCGAATGATTCTTTGTATTCATTAAGTTGATCAATAAAATGCACATTTTAATATTAAAGAGAACGCACTGCAAAAT
>NZ_PISD01000032.1 GCF_002835735.1 Cytobacillus horneckiae
GATCATGCCGTTCTCGCAGAACTAGAGATACGCGCAGATCACGCCGTTCTCGTAGAACTAGAGATACGCGCAGATCACGCCGTTCTCGCAGAACTAGAGATACGCGCAGATCACGCTCAAACAGAGGAAATGAAACACAATTTAAAACACAAAGACGTTATTGGAAAAACGGAAATATGTGGGAACTTAGACTAGGGAGATAAACATTCGTCTTAAGATCTCGACCTCAGAAGCTGGATAATCATAAAAACGAGGCTAACTTCAAAAAAGCATTGAAAAAAATGACTTTGTTGTGGGAAGCCTTTTTATTTATGCTCATCTTGATTTACATCTCCATGTGTACAACTATTGTTTAATTTAAAAAGCAAAAAAACTCCGCTGTTATTCGGCGGAGTCTTCTTTCTTTGATAACTGTAAAGCCTTTTTTACATCCTTATAGGATGAGGACTTTCCATACATTAATACGCCGCCTCTATACACCCTTGCCCCAAATATAGCCAAAATTACAGTCGTTCCAATTAGGATGGTAATGCCTAAAATCGGCTCCCATATAGGCAATGACAGCATTCCCACTCTTAAGAACATGAGCATTGGCGTGAAAAATGGAATATAAGATGTAATTGTCACAAAGGTTGAATCCGGCTGGCCTAGCCCAAACATTGCGATTAAAAAGCCTGCAACAATTAGCATAGTCATCGGCATGATCATTTGCTGGACATCTTCAATTCTGCTTACAAGCGAGCCGAGGAATGCGGCAAGAGTTGCATACAGGAAGTATCCCAGCAAGAAGAATATGCCTGCATACAAAACTGTGCTCATGGATAAGTCGCTAAAGCCGAATGCTTCAAACCAACCGCCTTCCATTGATGATAAATTTCTCTTCAATGAAGCATAGCCAACTAATCCGATGACAACCATTTGCGTAAAGCTCAATAAGCCAATACCTAAAATTTTTGCAAACATTTGCCTGATTGGAGGCACACTCGAAATAAGTATTTCCATCACACGGGATGATTTTTCGGTTGCTACTTCATTTGCAATCATGCTTGCGTACATAATCACTGCAAAATATATGAGGAAAAGCAACACATATACTAGCCCTCTAGCCTGACTTAGCTCTTCCTCTGTCTTTGCATTTTCTGCCAACGCCGTTGAATTAAATTCAACAGGAGCATATAATTCCGCAAGCTGCTCCTGAGATAGGTTCAGCTGTTCAGCCGCCATATCTGTTTTAATTTGCTGGAGCACATTTTGCAGGCTGGCAGCTACTGTAGAATCTGCAATACTGCTTGATTTGTATTCTCCCGCAGGAAGATTATCCTCACCTAGAGTTAAAATCAATAGCCCTTCATATTCGCCTTCAACCACTTTATTCTCCGCTTCTTCAACAGTACCGTTAAAATATTCAATTTCCATATTCTCATTTAAGGCTGCAAGCTGTTCTTCTAATGGAAATGTTGCCTCAGTTTCGTTAATAACCGCAATCTGATTCTTATCATCATCTGAAAAATAGCCGATAATATTGTTCATATTCGCCAGAACGACGATAAGTAAAGCGGTAATGATGGTTGTAACAATAAATGATTTCGTTTTTAGCTTAGTAATATAAGTATGCCAGAGGATAATCCAGAAATTATTCATATGCGGCACCTGCCTTTTCAATGAAAATATCATTCAATGAAGGCTCTTCAATCATAAATTTTCTAATAAAGCCTAGATCAACGATTTCTTTAAGAATTTGCTGTGCGGCAGATTCATCTTCTATCTGCAGATTAGCTCCTTCTGCTGTTATCCGCGCCCTTTTAACAAGCGGGTGGCTTTTAAAGAAATCCATTGAAAAATCACCATGTACAATTAGATTTTTCCTTCCAAATGATCTTTTGATTTCACGAAGCTCTCCATGAACAATTGGTTTACCTTTCTGCATAATGCATAAGTGCTCACAAAGCTCTTCCACGTGCTCCATGCGGTGAGATGAAAAAACAATGGTTGTTCCACTATTCTTTAAATCGATGACTGCGTCTTTTAACAACTCAACATTTACTGGATCTAAGCCGCTAAATGGTTCATCAAGTATTAACAACTGAGGTCTATGTATGACTGCAGAAATAAATTGAATCTTTTGCTGATTCCCCTTTGATAGCTCCTCCACTTTTTTATCTTTATATTCAGGAACCTTAAAGCGTTCAAGCCATATATCCAGTTCATTTAAGGCATCCTGCTTCTTCATTCCTCTTAGTCTTGCTAAATAAACAAGCTGATCTTTAACTTGTAATTTTGGATATAATCCTCTTTCTTCCGGCAAATAACCAATTAGTTCACTTGTTGAATAATCTATTGGCTTACCATTCCAGGTAATCTTCCCTTTAGTTGGATCAATCAAGCCTAAGATCATACGAAAGGTTGTCGTTTTACCTGCCCCATTCGCTCCTAAAAAACCAAACATTTCCTGCTCAGGAATAGAGAGTGAAAGGTCGTTTACCGCTGTAAACTGCCCGAACTTCTTTGTTATATTTTCTATTTTTAATGTCAAACAGAATTCCTCCCTTCACCACTTATACGTTATAGATTGCCAAAAAGGTTCATTTTTTAATAATTTTTCTTTTGCACATTATTAAAAATTATGTAAGAATAATAGTAACTATTTGAATTTTCATTCACTGATAAGTAGGGGGATAATCCATGAAAACATACAAACTTACTGCCTTTGAACCTACAGGCGAAAAAATCCTGGACGAGGCCTTTCAAGCAAATGACGATACAGAAGCAAAAAGCATCGGCGAACAATTGCTAAAAGAAAAACAACTGGAAGAAAAAACCCATCGTTGCTCTTCCCCAGCCGGAAAACTAGTCCTGTTTCATAGGTGAAAAGAAAAGCAGAGTGGCTTGCCAGCGCCAAAGCAAATAATCACTTCTCGAATTTTAAAGCCTGAGCATACGCTCAGGCCAATTTAATTATTTTCCTTTAAATATCGGTTTTCTTTTCTGGATAAATGCGTCTATGCCCTCTTTATGATCCGCTGTCCTTCGCATTTGCGCCTGACCGATTTTTTCCAGTTCAAGCACTTTTAATAACAATGGCCGATTTTTGTCTGCAAGGATTTTCTTTGTCTTGATCATCGCTTGAACTGGGCTATTTAACCAAAGTTGAATCTTCTTATTGAGCGCCTCTTCTAGGTTTTCTTCAGCAACCTCATGCACAAGTCCTTTTTTATATGCTTCTTCTGCAAGCATTGGCTTTCCTTCCCAGATAAGTTGCTTTGCCTTATCCTCACCTAGCTTGCTTTCAAGGAAGAAATGAGATCCTCCATCTGGTATGAGACCGATGCCAATAAAATTCATGGCAAACTTACTTTCTTTATCTGCTACAATATAGTCTGTAGCTAGTGCTAGACTAAACCCAAGACCTGCTGCAGCACCTTTTACAGCACTAATTGTCAGCTTCGGCATACTGTACAATGTAACGACAAGTTCATTAATTGCATCCATTACTACTGGGAAATCGCTTTCATTCGCTTCTAAAAGCATCGTTTTAATGTCTCCACCTGAAGAAAATGCTCGCCCTGATCCTTTTAAAACAACAATGTCTACTTCTTCAGTATTGCTGACTTCCTTCATTACAGAAGCCAAACCTTTAATCATCTCCACATTTAAAGAGTTTAAAGATTCAGGACGGTTCATTTCCACTGTTGCTACACGGCCTTCAATCGTTAGATTTACTGTATCTGTTACAAAATCAATTGCCAAACCTATCTCCTCCTTAAGCATTAATAATTCTATTATAAATAATAATTCTATATTTTCGCAATTTTGATGTATTTTTTTGTTTTTTCGTCTTTTTTTGTTGAAAATTTTAGTGTAATTGATTTGTATTTATGTAGCTCTGCAGAACAAAAGAAATCTAATAGCCAGTATTGACTATTAGATTTCTTTTTCATCTTCTACTTTTCAGTTAACTGTTTATTATATTGTTCTCTTAACTCGCGTTTGAGGAATTTCCCTACAGAGGATTTAGGTATTTCTGTGATAAATTGTACATCATCCGGTATCCACCATTTTGCAAATTGCGGTGTGAGAAAATTTAATAGTTCCTCTTTTGTCGTATTGTCTTTATATGCTTCATGTAAGACAATATATGCAAGCGGACGTTCCTGCCAGCGCTCATCCGGTATCCCGATTACTGCCGCTTCAAATACAGCCTCATGCGCCATCAGTGCATTCTCTATATCAACTGAAGAAATCCATTCGCCTCCACTCTTAATTAAATCCTTTGTCCTGTCGACAATTTTAACAAAACCTTCCTCATCGATTGTTACGACATCACCCGTATGGAGCCATCCGTCTTGGAAGGCGTCTGCGGTTCTTTCATCTTTATAGTACTCAGATGCAATCCATGGACCGCGTATACATAACTCGCCCATTTCCTTCCCGTCCCAGCTTACTTCACCTTTTTCGCTGACAATTTTTATTTCAAGCCCTGGAACTAACACACCTTGCTTTGCTCGGTAATCCAGTTTTTCTTCATACGGCAAGTCTTTTTGATAACTTTTTAGATTTGCAACGACTGCTAATGGGCTTGTTTCTGTCATGCCATATGCATGAATAAACGGGATTTTATGTTTCTCTTCAAAAGCCCGAATGATGCCTTTAGGGGCAGCAGAACCACCGCATAATAAGCCGCGCAATGAACTCATATCATATGAGTTTTCTTCAAGCTCCTTTAGCAATCCTAGCCATATCGTAGGCACACCCGCTGTAATTGTTATTTTTTCATCCTGAATCAATTCAGCGATTAGCTTAGGTGTGAAATATGGACCCGGCATGACCAATTTTGTGCCAAACCATACTGCCGCAAAAGGCAGTCCCCATGCATTCACATGAAACATTGGTACAATCGGCATAGCAATATCCTGTTCACTGACTCCCACACTATCTGCCATCCCAATGGCCATGCTATGTAACACGATGCCGCGATGAGAATAGATAACTCCTTTCGGATTTCCGGTTGTTGCAGAAGTATAGCACATTCCAGCAGGAGAATTTTCATCAAGATCGTCTGGATATTGATAATTTGCATCAGCGTTTTCCAACAGTTGTTCATAATTGTAAACAGGCGATAAAGTTGTTTCAGGCAATTCCATAGAATCGCTCATAATTACATAGGCTTCAACTGATTTTAGCTGATCCTGACATTTTTCAATGAGGGGAACCAAATCTGGATCAATCAATAATACTCTATCCTCTGCATGATTTATAATATAAACAATATGCTGAGGTGAAAGACGTATATTGATGGTGTGCAGCACCGCACCACTGCATGGTATCGCAAAATAGGCTTCCAGATGCCTATGGTGATTCCATGCCAGCGTGCCGACTTTATCGCCACGGTTCACACCCAATTGTTCTAAGCTCGAAGCCAGTCTTCTCGTCCTGTCGGCAATCTCCTTGTACGTAAAGGTGTGGATTCCAGTTTCTGTTCTTGATACGACTTCTTTCTTTGGAAAAAACATCTCAGCTCTTTTGATCATTTGCGTCATTGTCAAGGGTGTGTTCATCATTATTATTTCCCTCCTTTAGTAAAACGCTTTCATTCTATCCTCTAGAAGTTTATGATCTTTTGTACCTATTAGATTCTTCTTTTTTATAATTAATCCTCCTATTACGTACAGTTTTTTTATTTCTAACTTAAGCGTGACTATAAAAACTAATTAAGTGACGTTCTCGTTCGATTCGAGCAGAACCATCGCATGATGCGGAAAAGGACTGCACATTTTTTCTGTGCAGTCCTTTTTGCGAGTGACCGAATGCAGCGTGTCAAAACAGACAGGCAGCTAGGTTAACATGGTCAAATTGGTGACTCTGTTTTATTAAATAATTCGTTTAGTATGATAAGTTTTTTATCTGTATATAGTTCGTAGCTTTCATTGTAAGATTTCGGGTCTTTCGGATTTGCGAAATGAGTAATTTTCCCTGTTTCAGGGTGAATAAACTTACTTGCAGCCCCGCATCCTATTCCAATGATAGTCTGCTGCTCTTCCATAATCATGATATTATAAATGCTTTCTTGATTAGGCAGTGCATAGCCTACATTTTCAAGATTGCCTAGAATATTCTTTTGCCGATATAAATAGTAAGGGGCATAATTATGATTCTGTGTCCAAGTTTCGGCCATACTCATCATTTTTTCAACCTCTGAACGCTCTGCGACTTTATATCTTGCTTTATTTCTTGTCATTTCAGAGGCCCTTTTAAATGAAAGTGTATGAACAGTAAGGGATTCAGGCATAAGTTTTGCCGATTCGTATAAAGAATGGCCGAACTCTTCCACGCCCTCATTTGGCAAACCAATAATTAAATCCATATTAATGTTATTCATACCTAAGTTGCGAGCAAGGTGAAATTTATCAATCGTTTCTTCAACGGTATGATGTCTTCCGATAGCTTTCAATGTTTCTTGTGTATACGATTGTGGATTGATGCTAATGCGGTCAATATTCCATTTCTTTAACACTTCCAGCTTTTCTTCAGTGATTGTATCAGGTCTTCCTGCCTCAACAGTTACTTCACGAATGTTTTTTACATCTGGAAAGGATGCGTACATTTCTTCATACAACATATCCATTTCTTCTGCAGTAATGCTAGTTGGCGTTCCTCCGCCATAATAAACTGTCGTAATCTTGACATCGTTATCCTTAAGCCATTTGCCGACCTTTTTCATTTCATAATGAAGACCGCCGAGAAATGAATCGACAGATCCTTGTCGGCCATTAATCGCATATGCAGGAAATGTGCAGTAAGCGCATTTAGTCGGGCAGAAAGGGATACCGATATAGATGCTTACTTCATTTTTCAACTCATATAAATCAGGTACGCACGCTAATTGGCGTTCGACGATTCTTTGCATTAAATCAATTTTTTCATCCGTAATTAAATAGTCTTCTTTTAACTGTTTATGGGCAGCTTCCAGACTGTTCCCAGCCTTCATATGCCGATGAAGGAGTTTAGTTGGACGCATCCCTGTTAGGATACCCCATTTCTGGATGACCCCTGTCCACTCTTGAAGTACAGATAAATAAGCATGGGATACAGCATATTTTTGCTGTTTAAAATATTCTTTATCTGTTACATACGCCTGTAACTTTTTTTCATATTCCGTACTATATTCATTGCCCTCATTGTCTTGCAAAATGAGGTTAACCTTAACCTTATCTTCAACTTGAATTTGAAAAGTCAGCACAGCATCGGCCGCCTCTTCTTCACTTCCGTCACTTATGATTGAACACTCTTCAAAAAATAAATTCCCAATTAATTGGAGCGGTCTATTAAATCGTTCATCTTCTAGTCCGTTAATGGATAGTATCATTTTATTCACCTTTATTTTCATCTTTTGCACAAACTTCTTTAAGTGTACAAAATTGATTATACAAGGTCAACTACAGGTTTCATCCATTCAGCCGCGGCAACAAAAAGAACATCCAATCACTAAAGACTGAATGTCCATGGGATTATTTATTTTAAGAGATTCATCTTCCTTAAAAATTGAATTGGATGTTGCTTTCTAAAATGTTCCTTTACCATATAAGTAACGCCTTGCTGGTCATTGCTTCTAGTAAGCCAATCTGCTGCTTTCTTCACATCTGCTGTTGCATTACCCATAGCTACACCTAAACCGGCTGCTTCGATCATTTCTAAATCATCCGAACCATCGCCAATTACGACCATTTCTTGTCTGCTAATGCCGAGTCTATCGCCTAAGTAAAGAAGTCCATTTAATTTAGATACCTCTTTTGGAACAATATCAAGACGCATTTCGCTTAATACAATCGTGCTTATTTCGTCCCCAAATACTGCTTCAATTGCCGTTTGCGCATCAACTAAATCTTCAGGATATTCAAAATAAATCTCTATTTTCGGAGGTGTAACGGGATCATCAATGATTGTTTCACTCAAAGACTCTACAAACTGCTGGGAATAAAAAACCGGGTCTCCTGAAGTAAAAACAGTTTTCGCAAGTAAGTTATGATTTAATTTTGACTTATTTGCCAAAGAGAATTTTTCATGAACGAGTCTAATCTGGCACGGAAATCCCTCCAGAATTCTTACCATTTCATACGTAGTTGCTTCTGGAATCCTTTTAACAAAAATTGGTTTTTCTAATAAACCGGCAATATATGCTCCCCTATGAGTGACAAGCAGAGAATCTAATTTTAACGCCTTAGCCACCTTTCTAGCCGAAGGGAAATTTCTCGAAGTGACGAGGGTAACATATATTCCTTTTTGCTGCACATAATCTATCGCTTCTTTAGTTGATTTATGGATCCTTCCATTACTCTGCAGAAGGGTACCATCAATATTTATAGCCAGTAGACGATAAATCATCTTCTTGCCCCCTATTCCTGATGAAAATTGTCCTTACCTCACTTTTATGTCGGTAAGTATTGAATTAGAACAGTAAGCGAAATTCGACGTCGTAACATCTATTAGCGAAAATAAAAAAAGATGTAAGCGATAAGCTTACACCCATTTCATTCAAATTATTGTGCGGCCCCATATAAATCTTCCAATGGCTTCATGATGATTTTATTCAATTCAGTTATCGCCATGCTCATACGTTGTTCAGCTTCCATTAACTTAGCAATTTGATCATGCTGCTGAACAAGCGCAACTGATTTTTGTGCTTGTTCCACTTCTTCCTGTGTAATCTCCTGACCTGTCATTTGCTTTTGCTGCAGCTCCATTTGGATATTACGGAAATTATCAAACATTGCTTTTGCTGATGGATCAGCGTTAACTGCATCATATGCTTCTTTCAATGCTATATACTCATCACTTTCGCGAATAGCTTTTTCCAATTCATATGCTGTATCATGTAGATTTACTGACAAGATGAACACTTCCTTTTCATAAGACTTCATACCACTATAACAGACTATGAATAGGAAATCGAATAGGAACCCTTTTTATAAAATCCAAACTGCCAGCACCCCTTGGATAATTCCAATCAGTCCTCCAAGAAATGCACCTAAGAAAGTAATCATCTTTAGTTCACTTCTAATAATAGAAAAGACCATTTCTTCCAGACGCTCAAAAGAGAATGAACTTACTTGGTCGCGGACAATTTCACTTAATTTCAGCTTCTTCATAAGCCCTTCCACTTTTTCTGCAGCCCATTCAGTTAGCATCTTTACGGACGAAGGTGCCAGCTCATCTATCAAATACGGGCGGAACTTGACAGTAAGGCTGGATATAGATGCATTGAATACGGATGGAACTGATGCGACATTATTGAAAAAGCTCTTAATGATACGCATTATTTTTTCCTTATCAAACTGCTCCTCAATCAAACTTGTCTCTTTTTCTAAAAGTTTATGCCATTCTTTCATCAAAAGCGTTGTAATAATTTCTTCCGTACCCTCATTATTTAAAAATTTTATCAGCTCAGGCTGTATTTTTTCTGCTAAATTAACATTTCCTAAAAACATTTGCAGCATATTTCTTAGCATGCCACTGCGGCCCTGAACAAAATCATCCGCCATTCTTTGGATTCTCATTTTCCCTTCATCGCTGGAAAAGTAATCCACACCTTTTTGAATTATCATTTTACTAATTACAGGGATTTTTTCTTCTCCTTTTGCAATTATCTCTGGAGACAGAACATTTTTTATTGGTTGATAACGATATGTCTCCATTAATTCATCATATTTTCTTTCCAGCCAGTCATTGAGATACGATTCTGTCTTCTTTTGTCCATCTGAAATGCCCCATTTATCGAGTAAGTGGTTAACAGACTTTTCAGAATCGAGGACATTCGATAGTTCGGTTTGAACTAAGCCTGTTATTTCCTTTTGAAAAATTGGGTTCATTAGCTTTAATTTGATGCTTTCAGCTGTTAATAAATGATTTACAACAAGGTTCCCCATTTGCACTGCCATTTCATCTCGTCTTTTTGGAATTAGACCTGGTGTAAACGGGAGGCGCCACTTGCCAATATATATTGCCTTGTATGGTTTAAACAGCATTTTTATCGCTAAATAGTTTGTTACGCCGCCAACGATTGCCCCAATGACGACCATTAATACGATGGTTGTTAATATTTCCATTAATGTTCCTCTACCTTTCTTTTTAAAACAGAGCCTTTTGCTTATTCACCATTTTTATTTACTCTTCATACGATGTCGTATCAGCATTCGCCTATTTTTCATTATATATCCACTCACGCTTGGCGAGCAAATGGGGAATGATAATGAGCGCTTTTATACCGGTAACGATTAAAACGATGCTTGATTGCCACGAAGCAAAGCTATCTATCAGCTATTCACTAGCACAATTTTGGGGTTTGAATATTAGCCAGCCGATTCTACTCAAGTTCGGTCAAAAAGAAATCCATGTTCATATTGATTGTGCTTCAAATACGAAAGATGAAGTCTTTATTAGTGGGGCGATACGAGATGAACTATTATTTCCTTTATTAAATATTAAACTAATTGCCTTCTATTCATCTCATTATCATTCTTTAACCCTTGGGCCCTTACTCGGTGTACTAACAGATTTTATTGAAAATGATACGGATTCGCTACCCTACTTTCGATCGATTCATTCTTTTTGTTTAGAGATGCAGCAAATCATTTCCGAAAATGGCGGATTTTTATATATTCTTCATCCAAAAGATGTTGAGGAAGGGATGACGAAAGGATATTATTACCAAAACGAACAATGGATCAAGGCTGAAGTTCCTCTTCCTAATGTTATTTATAATCGCATTCATTCCAGAAGGATTGAAAAGACAAAAAGCTTTACTCATCTGAGAAAAATAATTTCATCACATAATATTCCATTATTCAATGAACGATTTTTATCAAAAGCTGATGTACATCAGCTTTTGCACTTGGAGGAACATATATTACCTTATCTGCCCGATACAGCGATTGCGAATCATTCTAATATTGCTAACTTATGTATGAAGTACTCTACCCTATTCATTAAACCGACTCACGGCAGTCAAGGAAGACAGATCATTCAAATTAAGAAAACAGCTATTGGTTATGAAGCTGCTTATTCCTCGGGACTAGACAGTGAAAATAAGCGTCTATACGAATCGATTGAAGACTTTTTAATTTCATTTAACAAACATATGCCAGAAAGGCAGTATATTGTTCAACAAGGGATTTCATTATTGTCTTATCATAACCGTCCTTTAGACTTCAGGATTCTATGTCATAAAAATAGTCAAAACCTCTGGAAGGTAACATCCACAGTAGCTCGTATTTCAAACGAAAAGCAATTTGTTTCCAATCTTGCCCAAGGTGGCGAGGTGATGAAGCCAATATCGTTACTCACACAGCTATTTGACCGAAACACAGCCATTCAGCAATTAGCCTTAATGAAAGAATTAGCAACAGAGGTGTGTACCATTATCGATCAAAAAACATATGGTCTTTTCGGTGAATTAGGGATTGATTTAGGAGTTGACGAATCAGGCGGCTTATGGATTATTGAAGCAAACTCAAAGCCTTCAAAGAAAACTGAAAATCATTTTAATAAAGTTCGACCTTCTGCAAAAGCGCTCGTTGAATATTGTACATCACTTGCTTTTTCCAAAATAAAAAACAAGGAGGATCCTGAACATGATATCTTTAGGAATTATGACATTAAATAATACAAGCGAACGGACCTATATAAATGAAATTGCTAAAAGAGCAAATGCAAATGGCATGAATTGCTATCGATTTATACCCACTGATATTCATCCTGGGAGTAAACATATTAAAGGAGAGTTTTATAATAAAGATGCTGATAGGTGGGAATCAAGTACTTTTCTACTGCCGGAGCTGGTGTATGACCGTTGCTACTATCAAGAAGATTTTCATTCCAAACAATGTCAAGCAATTGTGAATTGGATGAAACAAAGCGGCAAGACTATCTTCCTTGGTATGGGGCTGCCAAATAAACTTGAAATTTACAGAACGCTCAAACAATCATCACTTTCACCTTATTTGCCTAAATCTGAGCCATTCACTTCTGCTAAAAGTTTTATTGCGCAGCTAAAAACAGATAGGCAGCTCGTATTAAAGCCCATTAATGGCTCACAAGGGAAAGGCATCTATGTAGTACAGTTATTAAATGACAATTTAATCATTAGCACAGATAAGCAAGAAAAACATATCTCACAAACTATGTCGGTCAAATCCGCAACAAATTGGTTAACAAAACTAACAAGGAAATATCAATATTTCATTCAACCGTTACTATATTTAAAAAATGAAAACAACCAGCCGTTTGATTTACGCATTTTCCTGCAAAAAGACGAAAAAGGGGTATGGAATGAATTAAGCAGAGGTATGAGAACCGGGAAAACTGATGGAATTATTTCTAATTTAAGCGCTGGAGGTTCTATCACTTCATTTACTGAATGGGTTAATACGCTTCCTTCCAAACAGCGTGCTTTTCTTAAAGAAGAATTGGAGGATATTTTAAGTAAGCTTCCCGCTTTATTAGAAAGTACATTTCCCCCACTTTTTGAGATCGGTATAGATATAGGCATCGAAAACAATGGTGCAATCTGGATATTGGATATCAACTCAAAGCCGGGTAGAAAAATGGTACTTGAGACAAAGCCAGAATTAGCCGAACAATTATATTTAGCTCCCATTCTTTTTGGGAAGCACCTACTTTCCGCAAATACCTTTGAAAGGAAATGATTTGCATGAGAAGCAGATATCAAATAGAAATTACGGATGAATCAACTGGTTCCGTCTTCCTGCCTAACGAGTTAGAAGTCAAAACAGCATTATATCATATCGCATTTGGAACAATTTCTATCGATGCAAAGTTTAGACAGCAGCAAGATAACCGGCAAAAAATTACGATTAGCAAAGATATTGCAGAAAAAATCAAATTTCCTGATATGAAGATTCCGCTCCACCTATTTATTCAAGACGAGACATTGATGATTGGCCCATTGATTGGAATTTTCACTTCTGGATTTACCCCTTTCCCAATGAGACCTGTTGGCGAACGAACAATGTTCTTTGCCAAATTATTATCTGTCAGTAAAAATATTGGCGCACTCCCTTTTCTGTTTGGAGAAAAGCATATTAACTGGGAACATGGAACAATCAATGGTTTGTTTTATCATTTAGATGGCTGGAAATCTATAGAGGTCCCCATCCCTAATGTCATATATGACCGGCTTCCCAATCGAAAAAGCGAGAGGCAGGAAGAGCAAAGACAAGTAAAAGCGAGACTTCAATCAGAATACTTAATCCCATGGTATAATCCAGGCTTTTTTAATAAATTGGACATTAATGAACGTTTGCAGCAAGAAGAAAGTATATTACAGTATCTTCCAGAAACCCAGCCATTCACTTCGTTCTCAGCCATAGAAAGAATGCTGGCTGATTATGGGCATGTCTATATTAAGCCAATCAACGGCAGCCTTGGGTTAGGCATTCATCAAGTCATTTATGATAAACATGAACATGCTTATTATTGCCGGTATCGTGATTATAAAACAGACAGTAATAAATTGAGAAAGTTTCCAACACTTGAAGCTTTGATGACACATGTATTTGCCGGCAAAAAATTAAATAGACTTCTTGTCCAACAAGGGATTCACTTATTAAGAAAAGTTCAGCGCCCGATTGATTTTAGAGTTCATACAAACAAAGATGAAAATGGCAATTGGAATGTAACAGCTATTGCAGGAAAAATTGCTGGCACAGGAAGTGTGACAACACATGTAAAAAACGGCGGTGAAGTAAAATCAATCAATGAGATATTTGAAGACAAAAATGAGCAAGTTCAAGCAGTGGATAAATTAGAAAAAGCAGCGATTGCATTGAGTAAAGCAATTGATGAACAAATCGAAGGCATTATTGGTGAAATTGGATTTGATCTCGGGCTCGATCGCGAAGGAAATGTTTGGCTGTTTGAAGCGAATTCTAAGCCTGGAAGATCTATTTTTAATCATCCTCAATTAAAGGATTTTGATTTACTTACGCGTAAGTTATCACTATCGTTTTCCATCTATTTAACAGAACAAATGATGGCAAGTCCAGAGGAACTGTTCAAATGAATGTATTTTATGATAGACAAAACAACCAATGGCATAGCCTTGATGGAGCATTGCTTGGCAGTAATCTTTTACCCACAATGAAAGTGCAAAAGCCAGATAGCAGCTGGCTTCACTTTCATCTTCAAATAAATAACCATTTCGCCGGTCCGATTATCGGCATCCTCACAAGTAAAGGAAGAAAAGAATCGTTTGCTGGAAATGGTCCGCTTTTTCTCTCATTACAGAAGGAAGTGCAGAAAAACAATGGTCTGACTATCATATTTACTTCAGATGATATTAATGAAAGGTCTATTAGCGGATTTGTGTTTATGCAAAATCAAAATAAATGGGTAGCTGTCACTGCACCTCTTCCACATATCGTTTATAATCGGATACCATTTAGACGAGATGAAAATACAGACAGCTTTCGAAAAGCTAGAGCATTCTTTTCTAAAAATGAAATTCCCTTTTTCAATCCCAATTTTTTAAATAAAGATAGGCTGTTTGAAGTACTAAAAACTTCTAATAAAATCAAACCTCTTTTACCAGAAATCATTAATATAAATAAGAAGGATGGCTTATACCAATTTCTAATTAAGATGCAAAAAATATACTTAAAGCCAGCTAATGGCGCAAAAGGAAAAGGTATTTATCTCCTGACTATGCAGGAAAACGATGAGTTAAGTTTAGCTGGCACCAATGACACAATATCATTTACATCGTTTGAACAATTTTGGAATGAATGGAAAAACAAGATGGACACTTATGAATACTTAGCTCAAAAAGCAATTGATCCAGTACTTTATAATGGATTTCGCTATGACTTTCGGGTACTTGCTCATTTTAACGGGAACAATCATGAAGTAACAGGAGTTGGAATTCGTCAATCACAGACCCAGCAAATAACCACGCATATTCCTCATGGTGGTAAACTGATTCCATATGAAAAGTTTCAAACAGATTACCTTGATCAATTCTTTAAAGAAATTGTAAGCGAAATAGGAAATGTTCTTTCAAAACATCTTGGTGTTTTCGGGGAATTTTCCATTGATACTGGACTTTCTAAAGATGGTTGCTATTATATTTATGAAGTGAACTCAAAACCGATGATTTTTGATGAAAACGAAATTGAAATAAAGAGAATTCAAAGGCTTACTCAACTATGTTTAGCATTAAGCGGATTTAAATAAATGACTTTACTCGGGAAGGGTCCTACTTATATCGTGAGCAGCTCATGGAAATCAAAAAAATTATCAAAATAGACAAAAAAGGATGGAATCATTGCCCTTTAAACGCACTTGGGTATTCGCTTAAAAACCGTTACAATATATTATAGGAGGGGTTTCGATGTTAACACATTTCCAGTACAGTTCTTTATACGAAAATAAACAGCTTCCAGGCTGGAAGTTTTCATTTTATTTTGCGAAACAAAAATATGCGGGATATTATCATCAGGATGGATCAATTGAATGGACGTCTGAAAAGCCTGAAGCACGAGATGAAGAGGAACTGAAAGGCCGAATACATGAATTAATGTTATATCATGTGTATGATAATCAACGATAATTCTCACCTTCATGCATAAACATCTCCTTTATTTGGAAACCTAATTGAAAGTTTCTTAAAGGAGGCAATGGCCATGTCTGATAAAAAAGAGCAGGATGTAAAAAAGGACTTGGAAAACGAGGGCAGAAATGAAGCTTATTTAGATATCGATCGAATTATTAATGAAGGAATGGCAGGCGGGCTTGTCCAAGTCCGGGGCGGCTTGACAAATATAGAAGAAGCCCGAGATTTAGAAGAAGAGGAGCCTCCTCATCATTCTGAAGAATAAAGTGCCACCACACGTGGCGTATTTAATTCTGATCAGCTTGCTTTTACAGGCAGTGTAACCGCCCGTTATTCTGCGTTAAAAATAAAGAGGCTCTTTT
>NZ_PISD01000033.1 GCF_002835735.1 Cytobacillus horneckiae
GGTTTTCAAAAGATACAATAAGAAAAACCAGCTGTCCAATTGGACAGTTGGTTTTTTGATTATGATGTCTAATTCACTTCTTATACTGCTTTCCCTCGGGTCGAATTTACCTCCCCATTTCGCAATGACAATCGTTGCCATCGAGTTTCCCACGTTTACTGCTTTCCACCCCATATCAAGAAAACGGTCAATCTCCCATTGCCATCAAACTAAGAAACAAGATAACCCCCAAAACAATATTTTTGATTTGGGGGTATTAAAAAATATTAATTCGATGGGCATGTAACGTTACCCCTTATAGTACATTTTTTCACAAACAAAATATCCTTATAGTACAACCATCAAGAGTTTTTGATTTTCTTTAATCTTATTAATGATTTCTCTCTATTTATCTATCTTAAAAATCTTCTTCCCATGCTTCTTTTGCATCCAACAACCTTTGTGATAAAACGTCATAAAAGTTCTTTGCTGTGTTGTAGTCATCTAATCCCCCTTGTCTATTCCACGTTATTACTGGACACTTACTGTTCCATCCTTCCAAAATGGTGCTCTGCCTTTTTTTTAATTGTAAATTTGTTTTTTATTAATGAGCATGAGGAATCAGATGACTTTACAGGTGGAGTAGATGAAAGTCAAATCAATCGATTTCGAAAGGTGATTTCTTCTGTAATGGCACAACTCAAGAGAGGGGTTATTACCACTCTGGCTGTTAAGTTTCTATATCTGTCTTACCAGTTGGTGTGACAATAGACTCATTTTGCATAGGATTTGCAGCTAAGAATAGAAGCAATACAGCAGACACAACAAGTAGTTTACCTAGACTTTTCAATGTCAACACTCCCTAATTGGTTTTGTTTTGTATTCATCTGTAAAGCCAAATTAGCGTAGTATAAAGCTTGTCCTAATTGTTCTTTCTCTTCATAATAACGGGATAATTCTTCAGCAATTTCGCTTGCGTCAAAAAATAAGTCATAATTGGTTAACTGATCTAAGCCTTGTTTGATGCCTTTTTCATTGTAATCTACGTATAAATGACGGTATATCAGACATTTTGCTTTATATTCGATATTTCCATTTGAATGTAACCATTCTTCGACTTCCATTAATAAAGGCATAGCAGCTGTCGAATTTCCTAACCTTAAATGAATAAAAGCTAAATCCGCCTTAGATTTATAACCTGCTACCGTTTTTTCATGATCGCCTGTTTTCAAAGCCCTTTCAAAAAAAACTTTGGCTTCACTTTGTTTGTT
This sequence comes from Cytobacillus horneckiae, assembly GCF_002835735.1. Lineage (GTDB taxonomy): Bacteria > Bacillota > Bacilli > Bacillales > Cytobacillaceae > Cytobacillus > Cytobacillus horneckiae. Next base: position 1,251 of record NZ_PISD01000033.1, read on the forward strand.
TTGTCTAACTCGATTTAAGCCTAGACTACGTAAAGTGAGTGAATGAACTTTTGGAAATGCCGATGCTTCGACGAGGATTTCATTATACCTAGCTTCCGCATTTTCATAATTACCTAATTCAGATTCAATGGCCGCAAGCAACAAATAACCATTCAGAACTTTATTACGGTAACTATCATTTTGTTTAAACAACTGTATGGCTTGTTCCATGTATGAAACAGCAAAAGTAAACTGATTGATACGATAATATCCATCTGCTAGGCGTAAATAGAACTCTGCTCGCTCATACTGATCCGAAACTTGATCTAAGAGATTTTCAGCCAATCCATAAAATTTAATAGCTGACGTGTATCTATATTCATAAAATTTACGTTGGCCAATTAAAAAGTAATACATGTACTTTAAGTAAGGATCGATTTTTGAATGTTCTAAACCTCGGATATGTTCATCAGATTGAGGATTTTGCATTAAAAGATTATAACGGAATAATAGTAAGTTGTAATAAGAAATAACCTTATCATCTTGCTCCATATCTTGAATCATGCCTTTAAGTTCGTGCTTTAGTTCAGTAGCTTTTTTAAAATCACTTTGAATGATACAGCTATACCAATCAACACATTTAGAACCCACTATTACAGCAGGAATTTTACTATTCATGAACAACTCCCCCCTTTCCCTAATGTTTTAACCATAAAAAGCACCTGCTTTTGAATCTAATTCAACAATATTTTACAAATACCTTCTCTTTTTTGAAATTTCTCCATAAAAATTAAAAATCTGGAAAATATAATATATATTTTGTCGAAATTTGTTGTAACTGTGTAAATAATTTTTCAAGTACGGAGACGGTCGTGTTGTGAAACATGGCCAGCTATATGTCAACCGCGGGACTTATTTGATCCTTTATATGCGTATGCGCATAGACAGACGCTACCTGATTCCTTCTCAACTGATTATCAAGGTTGTGGGGGAGCAGTAATACTGCGGGGGTTAAAATCCAATGTAATACGATTTACTAAGTGGCCAATTTTTAAACGTACAGCTAGGACCAGGAAAGAACAATGATAAAACATATGGTACTACCTGCATTGAAACAGTAAAGAAAAATGATCTATATTTACCTAACATTGGTTATTTTGATTTAGGAGACTTACAAGCCATTCATGATAAAGATGCTTACTATATCTCGAGGTTAAAGCTAAATACACGTATTTATATCAAGAACCCTGAGCCAGAATTCTTCAACAATGGTACATTAAAAAAGCAAACAGAATACATTCAACTTGATATACAACAAATGTTGTCTCTTCTAACCCCTGGTGAAACGATGGAAATTATAGAAGCATAAATTGGACAAAATCAGAAGCTTCCAGCACGTGTTATTATTCATCGTTTAACTGATGATCAAACGCAAACACGCCTGAAAAACCAAGCCATACGAGAAAAGAAGAAAGGCAATGTCATGAAGGAGAAAAGTAAGCACTTGATGAGTACGAATGTCTATATCACGATTACATCGAATGAAAAATTCCCCACTAATTATGTCCATTCTCCCCTATTCCCTGCGTTGAAAGATTGAGATTTTATTTAAAACATGGAGGTCATTCTTTGAAATTGATGAATGCAAAACAATCAAAAAAGAACGCCTTGAGTGCCATTTATAAGGCCAACTTATCGGCATTCTCATCTGTTCTTCTACCATTAATACAAGGCGATTTATATGATTAAAGATTACTTTCCTTTAATATTTCATGCAATGGCAGTTGGTACAGAAGAACTTTTTTAAAATTTTGCATCGCCTTTATCATCTACTCAAAAAGAATGGTCGTAAATGCCAGCGGTATAAGAAGATGACTGCCTTTGATATTCTTGGGGTTGTGTATGAAACGACGGTGAAGGACAGACAAGCTGCTTAGCAAAAAAAAAGGATTTTAATAGGCTTGTTTATCATGCTTACTTTTCCATTTTTGACTAATATTGAAACCAGGAGCATTTATCTCTATTAATTTTCGTTCTTAGCTTGATGGTCATGTGGCAATCCCCGCAATAAAGGCAAGTCATTTCACATGAAGCTAAGAGTGAAACCTACTCACCAATCTTCCTATCGATACTATACATTTGCGCGCTAAAAATAGCAGCAAGTGTATGGTACAAGTTGAGCCATCCAAGTAAAAGAATACCCGGTTGGAATAATGAATGAAGAATTATGCTTCTGTACTCCAATCCCCTCTACTTTTGCCATTAGACGAGGCAGAACAGCTTCTGAACTTGCAGTAGAAAAGGCAAAAAGCAATTCACCTTTAAGTAATTTAAATATGCTGTACCCAACCAACTTCGCTATCTTCCGTAGTACAACAATAACAAAGGAAACCATCGAGCCATATACTGAAATGACCAATTTACCGAGCGGGCTAAGTGAAGATAGCCCAAGGCGAATACACCAAAAGGCGCCCATTTCATCATTTGATTTGTGACATTAAAAGTCACACGCCTCATCCGTTTGCGGTTCCATATGAACATGGACATCATAAACTGAATGCTTCTCCATTAATGTATCTTCTACCAAGGTTGCCAAATCATGTGCTTGATTTATATCTAAAGTCCCCTCCACACATATGACTATATCTACTACCACATTGTTTCCGTATAACCTACCCTTTATTTCTTTTATTTTTTTTACGCCATCAATCTTTTGCACAGTTTCTTCATATTGATCAATTTTTTCCTGATCAAATCCATCAGTAAGCTGATGAGTCGTATCTCTAAAAATTTCCCATGCCGTCCTGACAATAATTAAACCGACAATTATAGCAGTAACCGGGTCCAGCCATGGCAAGCCAAATTGCGACCCGAAAATCCCGACCGCCGCCCCTATACTCACAAGTGCATCAGACCGATTATCCATAGCTACTGCCATAAGTGACTTGCTTTTTATTTTGGCAGCTAATTTTTTGTTGTAATAATAAACAGCAAACATAATAATCGCAGCAAAGATTGCAACATATCCCGCAACGACATTTGGCGGTTCAGTATTTTCACCTACGAGAGAAGAAAATGCGCCGATTAAAACTTCTGCACCAACTGCAAACATAATAAATGCCGCTACTAAGGAAGCAATTGCCTCACTTTTCCAATGGCCGTATTTATGATCAATATCTGGTGGACGCTGTGAAATTCTAAGGCCAATTAACACTGCAATCGAAGCAATAATATCTGTGACGTTATTTAATCCGTCTGCTTTTAACGCTGCTGACCCTGTCATATAGGCAACGATTAGTTTAAAGCAAGATAAAAGTATGTAAACGATAATGCTTAGCTTTGCACCGCGCTCACCTAATTTTAGATTTTTGTATTTCTCTTCATCCATAGCCACTACCTCCAATTACTACTCATTATGATAGCAACTGAACTTTGAGTGGGTCTACAGCAACCTTTTTGCCAAACCGAATATAAATAGCCAGCATAAAAAAAAGTTGAATGGGGCAAACAATTATAAATGTTATTCACTTTAATTAACATCATTGCTACCCACCTTCAATAGAAATGAACTTTAGTCTCTAAAATAATGTAACCATCGATGACTTCATTCATACTAAAATAAAAAAAGAAGCCGTCAATGCTCCTGAAACTGGCTCATATGACAATGCTTCTCTAATTATTCATTTTACATAATCAGGATAATCAGTAATAATTCCATCAACCTTCATATCAATCAAAAACTGAGCTGCTTCGGGAGTGCGCACTGTCCATGATTGAATCTTTAACTTATGGTTTCTTACTCGTTGCACAAGCTCCTCATTTACAAGACCATAGCTTGGATTAAAGTAATCCGCATACTTTGAAAAAGCTTTCATTGCCTCATCTGTTGTATCTTTAGGAGAAGACGTTAATACACCAATCGGCATTTTTGGCAGCAATTTGTTCATTTTTTTCATCGAATCAAAATTAAAAGATTGAACAATGACTTCTTCTTTGCGCGGTTTATCCATTTTTCGCTTTTTCAATTCCTTCATTACTTGTTTTTCAATCCCTGGATATAGCTCAGGTAATTTGAGCTCTATTAAAATTCCGATTTTTCCTTTGTACCGGTCGAGCACTTGTTCAAAGGTTGGAATCTTCTCGCCAGTGAATTGCTCACCCTTCCAGCTTCCAGCATCGAGCTTTCGTAGTTCCTTATATTTTAAATCCTTTACTGCTCCTGTTCCATCCGTTGTTCTGTCAACAGTTGAATCGTGGATTACTACCAACTGTCCGTCCTTACTCCGCTGCAAATCAATCTCGATATAATCGGCTCCCATTTCATACGCTTTGTCAAAAGCCGCGATCGTATTTTCAGGAGCATATCCGGAAGCGCCGCGATGGGCCACATTTGCGATTTCCTTCTTATCGTCTGGCCCCCCTTTTGCAAACGCTTGTTGAAATGGAGTAAACACGATTGCCATTGCCAACGCTGCACCAAGTAACATTGATTTTTTCATACTATCCTCTCCTTTATTTTTTGTCTACAAGAAAAGAATAATAAAGAATTATAGAGAACGTATTGGAAATATGTGTAGATTATATGTATGAAAGTAAAAAAAACGCAGTTCCTTTTTCGCAGATTTTTTTACAAATGAAACGGTCGTATGGCACTATTTATAATCTTCATTAGGTGCTTCGGTGCTGCATGAAATCCGTTTCCTTATTTCTCTTTAAAAAAATGCTTATTCCGTTTCCGGGATGGACTCATTTAAGCGGGCAGCCACCACCGGAATCTCATATATTTGCGAATTCTATGTATTAATGTAAATATTCGTCTGGAAAGATTGTCCTTATTTACTGTAAAATATCCTTTTTAGCGATAGACAAAGACGCGTAGGTCATAAGCATGTAAGTACGGGCAACATCCGGAACTGGATTGCCACACTTGGCTGTCATCCAATCAAGAACAACTGCTAATCCGTTATGAGCAATTACATTATCGGTATGATAGTCACCATGACAAATAGAAGAACAATCTGGCAAATGTACGAGAAGATTAAGCATCGTTTGTTTCTCTTTATGTGAAAGCATAGTTTCAGAAATAGCGTTTGCAAGGCTGAACCTCTGCAATGGCCTTAGCCAGCTGAGCTATTTTCAAATGCTCTGAAAGCAATTGAGCTGTGAGTGATCTACCCTCAATTTTTTCAAAGATCATGCCCCATTTATTGCTGACATTTAAAAGGCCATCTACTGATTAGAAGGGATTCCTAAGCTGTTTATTAACTGGCTGAGCTCATACTCTTGGAGAATGTTCTCCAAAGCCATATGATGATGAAATAATTTTTCTCGCCATATTCATAAACTTCCGCCGTTTTTCCTGCACCTAATCGCTTCATTTGCTCCTCCTAAAAAAAACTCCCTTGCAGTCTGCAAGAGAGATTAGTCCTCCAACATGATATCTCTTAATTTTTGCAGCGTTTCATCCTCAATTCTGCATTCTTCTCGTAAATAGTCATCCATCGAACGATATTTTTCAAAAATCGCATCATAAGCTTTATTCAAGTATGCTTGTCTAACTTCAAGGACTGGTTTAATCTGTTCTGGCTTTAGCCTAAATAGACTCATCCATCTAAGTGCGGTTTCTATTTTTGTCATTCGTGGTCCGATGAGTTCGTTTGAATGTAAATATTGGGCAGAAACGGTTTCATATGGCACTCCGACTGCCGATTGGATTAGAGAAGAAATGAAGCCTGTCCGATCCTTACCGCCTGTACAATGTACGAGGGCTGGTAAATTATCCTGCTCTGTGATTAAATTAAAAATCGTTTTAATTTCTTTTTGGCAGCCGAATGCCATATATCGATACATATCCAGCATAATTGCTTCGAAGTCTATATCATTGGATTGTCTGAATAAAAACTTGAATAAATCCAAATGAGTAATTTCCCAGCTTTTATCGTTTATCGAAACGTTTACAAGCTGTACACCGTTTTCCGCTTGCATCTTTGACGGTTTTGATTTTTGTTCAGATGCTGTTCTTAAATCACAGATTAAATGGATGTTCAGTTCTCCGAAGATTTCAATATCACGTGCAGAAAGCCGCGAAAGTTCATCTGACCGAAAAAGAACACCGCTTTTCATCCGCTGCCCATTTTCAGTAACGAGACCGCCGATGTCACGAAAATTATATATACCATCAAATTTCTCTATCATTTCAAACATAGTATTCTCCTTTAATCATATCTGTTTAAACGCAACTGGTGATGATAAATTAATCAATGTCGATGGTTTTCCATACTGCATTGTCGCATCAATAAATCCTTCTAAATCAACAACAGAATGAGTAACCACCTTTACTAAATAACTATATTGTCCAGCTAGCCTATGACATTCAATTACCGCAGGATGTTCATTGCAAAATGAGCGGAAAGCTTCACATTGATGTGTATCAACTAATACAAACGCAGTAATTTGTTTATTCACCTTCTGAGGATTGATAACTGCACGGTACGCCTCTATCACATTTTTATCTTCGAGCTTCTTTACTCTTTCCTTCACTGCCGGTGTTGATAGTTTTATTTGTCTGCCGAGTTCTGCAAACGAAATTCTCCCGTCATTTTGCAAAATGGTGAGAATTTCTCTATCTATTTCGTCCATCTATATAAACCATCCTTTTTAAGGTATAAATATATTATTTCAATAAATTTTAAAATAAAGTCCGAAAAAAAGCTAATAAACTATATGTTTATTTTAACATAACTTCTATATTATTAATCTAAAAAAAGGAGAAATCTATCATGAAAAAACAAACAGCATTATTACTAATTGATGTGCAAAAAGCTTTTGATAACAAAAAATGGGGGTTGCGCAACAATCCATTAGCAGAAAAACAAATTCAGAAATTATTATTTCATTGGAGATGCCTTAAACTTCCGGTCATTCATATTCAACATATTTCAGACAGCCCTCTCTCGCTCTTTCATCCAAGCAATGCAGCGGTTAATTTTAAAGAAGAGGCGATTCCCATAGCAGGTGAGAAAGTGATTAGAAAAAAAAAGAACAGTGCTTTTATCGGCACTGACCTTGAAGACAGCTTGAGGCAACTAAACATTGTGAACTTAATGATTGTCGGCTTCACTACACCTCATTGCTTTCTACCACTGCAAGAATGAGCGCAAATCTGGGTTTTAGCACCTTTATAGTAAAAGATGCAACAGCTTCGTTTGAGCTGACAGATTATAATGGAACACTTTATGATGCTCAGACTGTGCACGAAACATCTCTGCTTTCATTGCACAATGAATTCGCAACCATTGCATCAACAAAGGAAATCATTTCCCTTTCATAAATAGCACAACAATCGCAATCATTAATAGACTGATTAAGAAAAAAGTGCCCAGACCAGCTTTATATACAATATAAACATTAGTATTCCGAAAAACGCTGACAATAATAAAAACCAGAAGCGTTAAGCCGAGAAAGATTATTAATGGTGCAAACCGGTTTTTTCTTCTATACAAAAGCATCAGTCCCTTTTTTCGAAGCTTTATAAATCCATCCTTATTAACACACTATGAAAGGGACATCTTGTATTATTCCAATCGCTTTGCATACATTCTCCACATTTTTCAAATATAATAGTACTTAGGTGATAAAGATGCAGAAACTATCTATTAAGCTAGGTTTGATCTTTCTTTTCATTATTTTTGGACTGGAGATTTTTATGTTCTTCTTTCTTCATTCTGCACTCGTTGATTCCCGTGTCGAAGAAGAACTGATTGCCCTTCAAACGAGAGGCAATTCTCATCGGGATATTCTCGAAAGAAATTTTGATAGAATGACCATTTCACACGTGGCTTTAATGGAATCAGAGGCGAACACAGATGTTGTTGTGACAGATGAAAATAAGCAAATTCTTGATTCATCTGTTGCACCCTCTAAAATAGATAAATACATTCAATCAAATGCCGATGCAGTGTTGGAAGATGAAATCGTAGAGGACAACTGGAAAGAGGAAAGTTATATCGCTACTGTCAGTGTCATACGAGGCGATGCTGGCGGCTATGTTTATATGTTTCAAAATACCGCTTCCATCCATTCTTTGATAGAGCGGCTGAATAGGCATTTTCTTGTTACTGGGCTGATTGTTATTGCCTTAACAATTGTGATTATCTTTTTTGTATCGAATGCATTGGTAAAGCCGTTAAATAAAATGAAAGCGGCGACAGCTAAAATAAGTAAAGGTGATTTTTCTGTTTCTCTGCCTGAAACAGGCAATGACGAATTAGGAGAGCTTTCAAAATCCATTCAGCTGCTTGCCGATGATTTGAATTATTTGAAACAGGAACGCACTGACTTTCTCGCAAGCATTTCCCATGAATTACGCACTCCACTTACTTATATTAAAGGCTATGCCAATATCGTTCAAAACAGGGAACTTTCACCTGAAGAAAGACGGCATTATTTAACGATTATAAAAGAAGAAACAGAACGCATATCTGCTTTGATTAAAGACTTGTTCGATCTAGCACAATTAGATAATAATGCTTTTATTATCAATAAAGAACCGGTTGAATTATATGACTTTATCCGTAAAATTGACCAAAAGCTTACACCTGCCTTTGAGGAAAAAGGGTTAAAGCTAGTCTTATTTTGTCCGCAAAGAGTCTATTTGCTTGCAGACCCTTTGCGCCTAGAGCAAATAATCTATAACCTCCTTGATAATGCTTTAAAATATTCAGAGAATGAAGGCATAACAAAAATAACGGTGAAAACAGATAATAATGATGTGCTGATAAATATAATCGATAATGGAAAAGGCATACCTTCCGCCGATTTGCCTTTTCTGTTTCACCGTTTTTATCGGGTGGAAAAATCACGGACAAGGGCGTCTGGAGGATCGGGCCTCGGTTTATCCATTGTCGAAGAACTCATTCATGCACATGGCGGAACCATTACCGTTCAAAGCAGAAAAAATAGCGGAACTGAATTTGCAATAAAATTCAAAGGAGCTTTATTAGATGAAGACAATCTTACTCGTTGACGACGAACAAAGAATGCTTGACCTTCTTTCACTTTATTTGACACCTATTGGATATTCCTGCATAAAGAAGATGTCAGGTTTAGACGCTCTTGCCTATTTAGAGACAAATCATGCGGATTTAATTTTATTAGATGTAATGATGCCTGAGATGGACGGCTGGGAAACATGCCGTGAAATCAAATCTTTCTGTGATATACCGATTATTATGCTGACAGCAAAAAGCGATAAGCCAGATATTGTAAAGGGGCTGAAAATTGGTGCCGATGATTATATTTTGAAGCCTTTTGATGAAGATGAGCTGATTGCAAGAATCCAAGCGGTTTTGCGACGGGGAAAATCATTCGATCCTGAGCTATCTTTTCAAGGATTAACTTTAAAAAAAGACTCCTTTGAACTGTTATATAATCAGGAACTTATCCCTACAACTCCGAAGGAATTTTCAATGATGGAACTATTTTTAACGTACCCAAACAAAGTCTTTTCACGCGAGCACCTCATTGCATCTGTTTGGGGCTATGGGGTGTCGATTGAAGATCGAACAATTGACTCGCATGTGCGCAATTTAAGAGAAAAGCTGCGGCAAGCGGGCTTTCCAGCTGACAGCTACCTTCTTACTGTTTGGGGCATCGGCTATAAATGGAAAAAGTAATGAATAAAATCCTTTAGAAGATTGACAGTCTTTCATTGCGAATAAGGTGCAACGATCTTCATTCCCCAATGATGGATAGTAGTTGATCCCGCTTTTCCTTTATGATTCCATCGGAAGTCATGAAGTTTTAGTTTACCGCCCATTCTAGCGGGATAAAATATGATGATGGAATTTTTCTTCATATTTTCTGCAAACTTTATTTTTATAATGAAGACAAATCTTCACAAAGGAGTTGGATGAACTGTGAATAAACGAGTATTAAGTGCGTTATCTATCGCTGCAGTATTGACCTTATCTGCATGTGGCGGCAACCAAGATGATGCTGGACCACAAGAAGAAAATGACAAAAATCAACAAACAGAGATGGACCATTCCAATATGGATCATTCCAGTTCTGGCGAAATTCCAGACGGCTTAATGGATGCGGAGAATCCCACTTATCCAGTAGACAGCAAAGCGCTAATTAAAGATGGACATATGGCAGGTATGAAAGGAGCAGAAGCAACAATTGTCGGTGCCTATGATACCGTTGCATATATCGTTTCCTACACACCTGAAGACGGCGGAGAACGTGTGGAAAATCATAAGTGGATTATCCACGAAGAGTTCCCAGATGCCGGAGAAGAACCGCTGCAGCCAGGAACAGAAATTGAAACGGATGCAGACCATATGTCAGGTATGGATGGCGCTGCAGTTGAAATCGTTTCAGGCGAAGAAACTACCGTCTATATGATTGACTACACACCAACTGACGGCAGCGAAAAAGTGGAAAATCATAAGTGGGTTACAGAAGAGGAATTAGAAGCAATAGAGTAAAGGCTGCAATTGCAGCCTTTTTTGTTTGTTGCTAGCCAGTTTTCCCTGAATTTTTTAATGGCCTCCAGTAATGAAACAATCCTGTCATTTATTCTGCTTACTTATTTGGTTTCATTTTGCTTTTTGATACCACTTTTTCATGCAGCTCCGTTGGCTTGTCGCCTAGAATAATGATTTAACGTTTTTAATCTTAAGCTGAGTGAGTCGTCCTCAAAGCAGCCCCACGGATAATTATCATATATCCGACCAATTTCATTTCCACATTTTCGGCCATAATTATGTTTATGTTCAGGGTTTCTAGCATTTTCTCAACTTTTGCTGCCGTTAGCTTTCGGAATTAGCTTTGCTAAATTCATAGCATCCTTCATTGCCGCTTTTCTTATTTTCATGGAAATACCTCTTCTATTAGACTACTGATTTATAAAAATGCACTTGCTCACCATCTATTGAATATAGCCGGTCCTGTTTATAATAAATACTGGCACCATCATCCAGCCCATATCCAGTCCAGCAACCTGTTTTATCCATTGCCCGCTTCAAATTTTCCTCATCGTTCCATTCGGTGAAGTGCACGCTTATTACACAATGATCTATTAACCCTAAACCTTTCAAAAAAATTTGCTCATTTCTGCTGTTATCTTTTGGTGAAATGACACAATGCTCAGGGCAGATTAATGCGCCGGCAGAAAAGCCAGCAACAGGAACACCCTCTTGATAAAGTGACTTAATTTCCATACCTAATGAAGTATCTACAACCGATTCATGATACTTTCCCGTTTCTCCGCCGCAAATAATGATGCCGCTGCAGTCTGTCGCTAATATTGAAGTTGAATCTGATAAAGGATAATACTTGAAACTTGTTACACCATATGATTCCAGAACCTTTTGATATTTCGGCATGTAGCTGCACCAGCCAGGGCGATCCAGGCAAAGAATAGCTACAGAGCCTTTCCTTTTGGATGAAATCTCTGCAAAAGCTTTCCCATGCTCATCGCCAAACGGGGGACCTCCGCCAAATAAAAAAAGATGCTGTTCCACCGAATCACCTCATCTATTTTTTGGTAATTATACAAACAATAAGGAATAAAGTAAATGAAAAAAATTACTGTCGATGCAAACTTTTTATTCATGTATGGACGTCTATAGTTTGTAACACTGGTTACAAAGGATTTTTTTATAAAGGAGCTCCTGGAGGTAATGAAAAAAACTGATGTGCATGCACGTTTTGTCACCATTATAAAAGATCATAAAGAAGACTTTTATCGCTTAGCCTATAGCTATGTGAAAAATCAGGAAGATGCGCTGGATATTGTGGGAGATTCCATTAAAAAAGGACTCATTTCATTAGATCGTATTCAAAATCCACAAGCGATAAAAAGCTGGTTTTATAAAATAGTTGTCCGCACTTCACTCGATTTTTTACGTAAGCATAAAAGGCTAACTGTAACTGATGACGAAACACTAAATTTTTTAAGCAGCGGCCAAAATGATCAGTATGAAAATTTTGACCTGCATGAAGCAATGAATAAGCTACCTGTCGAATATAAAACAGTCATCACACTTCGCTACTTTGAAGATTTAAAAATGGAAGAAATCGCCGCGATAACAGATGAAAATATTAGTACAGTAAAAACCCGGATATACCGAGGTCTCAAGCTTTTACGAATTACGTTAACAGAGGAGAATGAGTCGGATGAACGAGCATTTAAAGGAACTGAGAAAAGAATATAAAGATGTGCCTATTCCCCGTGAACTAGATGATATTGTAGCCAAATCTCTGAATAAAAAAAGCAAGAAAAAGCCATTGTTTATGTGGCCGGCAAGCGCCGCCGCTGCCGCTGCTATTTTTACAGCGGCAGTAAACTTCAGCCCGACAGCTGCTGAAGCAATGGCTAAAATACCTGTAGTGAAACAAATTGTAGAAGTCATCACCTTTAATGAGATTCAGGAAGAACGTGAAAACAGCAGTATTGACGTTAAAACACCTGCAATTAATGGCTTAGAAAATAAGGCATTGGAGTCTAACTTAAATCAATCCTATATTGACGAAAGTCAAAAGCTGTTTGAAGAATATACAGATTCATCAGGACATCTCGCTATCGAAAGTGACTATACAGTAATCATGGATACAAAAGAATTGCTGTCCATCAGGCTAAGCATATTTAAAGCTCAAGCTTCAGGCTATAACGAAAATCAATATGTAACAATTGATAAGGAAAATGAAGCGCTTCTCACATTGCCAAGTTTATTTAAAAATGATCAATATATCACCGTAATTAGTGAAAATATAAAAGAGCAGATGCAGCAGCAAATGAATGCTGACTCAAATAAAATTTACTGGATTGGCAAAGATGAGTTGGAGCCGTTCACGTCAATTGCTGCTGACCAACAGTTTTATCTCAATAAAGATCATCAGCTTGTGATTTCCTTCAATGAATACGAAGTTGCGCCAGGCTATATGGGAGCAGTTGAGTTTGAGATTCCGACAGAAGTAATGAAAGATTTACTTGTCGGGAACAGATATATAAAATAAAAATTTGTATGACTATCCAAAACCGATGGCTTTTGGATAGTCTTTTTTTATAAGTATAGGAATGATAACTGGATTGCAGGATTTTTTTAAGATGAATATAAGCAGAATCAAATCATAAAATTTTTAGCAGAGGGTGCCATCAATCAAATTGTGTTTTCACTCATTTCTCTCGTCCATTACCAGTTATGCTACACTTGGGAGAATTATTAGCAGCATAATCATTTTAATTTTTGGAGTATTTACTCTCAACACGCGATACATAATTGAGCTTGGTTCAATTAATCGTTTCCTATATTCATTGGATGGCTCTTGCACGTTCCTATGAAAAAAACCAAGAATTATAACCACCTGGCTCCATTAATCGAAATGGAGTTTTTTTTAGGTCTATATCCTCCCCCTTTATCATTCTTTTCTCCTATCCAAATCTACATGCAACAAGTATAGAATTAATAATTGCAGTGCTTTTTTTATAGGCAAATTCTTCTTTATTTTTTACATAAATTTTGAAACTAAATGGCTTCATTTATACGTCTATTTTTTATAAAAGAATGGGATGCCCATTCCGCTGCAACACGAGAATTTTGCTTAAGCTATTGGAGGAAATACATATGAAAAAACCGACCCACACACGTTATATCCCTGGCCTGGACGGACTTCGTGCTCTTGCCGTTCTTGCTGTAATTGCTTACCATTTTAATTTTTCGTGGGCAACTGGAGGTTTTCTAGGCGTTAATCTCTTTTTTGTCCTTTCAGGATATTTAATTACTTCTACACTACTGCCTGATCAAAATCAATTAATGAAACTGGATTTGAAAAAATTCTGGATTGGCCGCGCCCGCAGGTTACTGCCGGCATCTTATGCAATGATTTTTATTACCTTCGTGTGGGTCGTACTTTTCAACCAGGAATTATTAACTACCGTTCGCGGAGATGCGATTGCCTCTATCTTTTATGCGAGCAATTGGTGGTTTATTTTCCACGATGTTTCATATTTTGATAGCTTCGGTGCACCGTCTCCATTAAAAAATCTATGGTCGCTTGCAATTGAAGAACAATTTTACTTATTATGGCCGCTATTGCTGGCTGCTGGCTTCTATATTTTTAAAAGACGCAGCACCATTTCAAAAATAATTTTTGCCGGTGCATTAGCTTCAGCACTGTTAATGGCGATTCTCTTTCAACCAGGAGCCGACCCAAGCCGTGTTTATTACGGTACTGATACTCGCTCCTTTGAGCTTCTAATTGGCTGCTGGCTTGCAATTGTCTGGCCAATGAAAAGACTTTCAACAAAGAAGCTTTCAAATAAACTAAGCTTTAACCTGAATGTAACAAGCTTTACAGCACTATCATTGCTTATTCTCTGCATGGTAACGGTAAATGAATATAACTCCTTCCTATACCGGGGCGGCATGTTTATCATTGCTCTTATTTCTGCAGTTGTGATTGCCTGTGTTTGCCACCCTGCAAGTCTTTTAGGCAAAATGCTTTCATGGAAGCCATTAAGATGGATTGGCTCCAGATCATACGGCATATACCTATGGCATTATCCAATTATCATGCTGACAACACCTGTTCATGATTTAGGGAATCCGGTTTTATGGAGAGTTATTTTGCAAGTGGCCGCAACCTTTATTATTGCAGAACTATCATACCGATATCTTGAGCAGCCAATTAGAAAAGATGGCTTTAAGGCATTCTTTGTAAAACTAAATTCTCTTAATCCATTAAAATGGAATAGCCTGCCGCTTGCACGGAAAATTGCTGCTACATTTCTTCCGCTTGTCTGTCTCATATTCATTGCGGGTATGACAGGTGTTGTTAAAGGAGAGGAATCCCCACCTGATCGCCCTACTGAAGTAGTGATCAATCAAGAGAAACAAAATGCTGAGGAAGAAAAGCCTGAGAAGCTGCCGGAAATCGAAGAAGAAACAGTGGATGAGATTAAAGATCATCAAAAAGCTCCAGAAGAAGAACCTGAGCATGAAGCGATGCCTCAAGAACCAATTAAAGCTGCTGATTATTATACAGGTGTACTGGCGATAGGCGATTCTGTTATGTTGGATATCGCTCCCAGCCTTCAAGAGCGATTCCAAAACATTACAATTGACGCAAAAGTTGGTCGACAGGTTCATGAAGCAATCAGCCTTGCTTCAAACTATGCACAATTTAATGAGGTTAACCAGGCTGTTATTTTAATGCTTGGTACGAATGGATATTTTACTGAGAAAAATTTAGATACATTAATAGAGTCGTTCTCAAATGCGGATATTTATCTTGTAAATACGCGCGTACCCCGTACATGGGAAGCAAAAGTCAATGAAGCTTTAGCTGAAAAAGCCGAAGAGCATGACAATATTACATTGGTTGATTGGCATACTGAAGGAAAGAATCACCCCGAATATTTCGGTGCTGATGGAGTGCATGTTGGTCCGACCGGTGCAGATGCGATTTCTGAGTTGATTGAATCTACAATGGATGAGTTTGTGAATGACTCTTTAGAAAAGTAAAATGAAACATAAAGTGGGTCGTTTTAAAATAGCTTCGAAAAGTTGTTTCAACTAAGAATAAACAAAAAGCCCTCCATAATTGGAGGGCTTTTCATAGTGTGGAGAAGTTGATAATAGGTTGGGATTTGAGAGATGACCGCTCTTCTTCTGCTCAGAGAAGCGAGATAGCGAGACCATGGAAACTTCAACTCCTCCCCAATTATTGGAAGATTTTTTTATAAGTCTTGGTTACTTTGTGGAATCACTTCCCCGCGTAGCAATGAAGCGGGTTGGCGCTTGCCTGCGGAAGCGGGCGGAGAGCCTCGGAAAATCAAATCCCAACCCCCATTATTTTTATTTTGAAATGAGGTTCTATACAGTCTGAAGCCCTCCAACCATGGTGAGCTTTTTTTGTTATATTGTCACTGCTTTATGATCAGCAGCCAATTCACCAGCTGCTTTTACGCGTATGCGCGTGGCATTTCCCGGTAAATATGCGAGCGGCACATCCTCGATATCAACAATAACAAGACTGTCAGGATTTGCTCCGGCATTGACTGCTTCATTTTTGGCTTGCTCCTTAGCTAATTCAATCGCTGCTTCGCGGCCGATTTCATCTAATACATAAATTTTTTCGATTTGGCCGCTTACTTGGGATATGGCTGAACCAATTGCATTGGCGACGCCAGAATGCTGCGGACGGATTACTTCTGACGCACCTTTTAATTCCCCTGGAAGCAGAATGCTCCCTCCGCCTACCAAAATAACTGGTACAGGGTCTGCACTCGTTTTCATTTTATCAATAGCTTCTTCAACTAACTCGACCATTCCATAATATACTTTTTCTAGCAAGGCTTTATCTAGGTGAGCAACATTAGACGGGTCACCAAGCTCCGCCTTTCCAAGCGCAACGACGACATCTGTAGTTGTTAGGGTATCGCCGCCGAATATTAAGCTTTTCTCAGGCAAGCGGTAACCGACACTATCAGGCCCAATTGTAAAACTACCTTCGTCTGAAATTCTGATAATTGTTCCACCGCCGAGACCAATAGAGATTAAGTCAGGCATACGGAAATTTGTTCTTGCTCCGCCAATTTCGACAGCAAGTGATGATTCACGCGGGAACGACTGGACAAGCACGCCAACATCAGAAGTTGTTCCTCCTACATCGACTACAATCGCATCTGATAAATCACTTAAATAGGATGCTCCTCTTAAAGAATTCGTTGGTCCACATGCAACTGTAAAAATCGGATATCTCACCGCATAATCAACTGACATTAATGTCCCATCGTTTTGTCCAAAAAATACTTTAGCATCAATTCCCTCGCTTTTTAATGCATTAATAAATCCATCTGCAGCAGTTTTAGCTACATTCACTACGGACGCATTGAGGATGGTTGCATTTTCTCGTTCTAACAGCCCGACTGAACCAATTTCAGCGGAAAGCGAGATGGCCACATTCTCACCCAATACTTCGCGGAAAATTTCACTCGCCCGCTGTTCATGTGCTTGCGAAACTGGAGAGAAGACCGAAGTAATGGCTACCGAATCAATCTCACCTTTTACCTCTTCCGCGATTTTATATAAATGATGCTCATCTAAAGCAACTATTTCCCTGCCATCAAATTCATGGCCGCCACGAACGATATAAACATATTTTCCTAGTTTTTCTCTCAGTTCTTCAGGTACGCCAATCAAAGGCTTTACTGCTAATGTCGCTGGTGCACCGATTCGTACAACGGCGATTTTATTTAATCTCTTTCTTTCAACTATCGCGTTTGTGCAATGAGTTGTGCCCAGCATGGCAAATTTAATTTCCTCACGGGGAACATTCGCTTCTTCAATAATTTTATGCATGGCATTGTAAATTCCTGTTGCTACATCCTCGGTTGTGGAAGCTTTTGTTTCAGAAAGCACTTCATTTTGCTCGTCTAATAAAACGGCATCTGTATGAGTTCCGCCTACATCAATTCCTATTCTATAGATCGCCATTATAACGTCACTCCTTTTTTCGCTAGATCCTCAACTGGTACATAATCTACCTCGTAGCCAAAATATTTAGGTCCTACCGTTGCGATTCCTTTTTCCGTTCTCCATTTCGGATGACAAGGAATCCCGATCACAACACAGCGGGCTCCGTATCTGATTCCCTCAGTTGTAATCGGAAGACCGGTTTCTGCATCTAAAACGGCGATTAAATCAGGTGTAACGCAAAGTAAACGGTTTTCTGTTTGTGCAATGAGATGCTCATTTTGAAAACGCAGCTGTAATGTTTCACCTTTATTTTCATAAAGGCCTTCAAATGTTGCGACGCCTCTTGCAAAGCCGGTTTCAGTTTTTCTATTAATATCGCTTACTTTTCCTTTGAATAATTCAAACCCGCCAACTGTTTTCAAGACTTTTTCAATTGGATTGACATTATTTTCTTTTGCCAACCGAATGCTTTTTCCAATTTCCTCTTCCAGCTTTAATATATTGGTGATGCCGCTGTCTTTTAAGTTTTTACCATTCATTGAATACATTGCATTCATGACAGAGCCGCCCATTTGAATCGTTGCCGCCCTGGCAATTCTTTCTGTCCACACGTTGTCAATTGTTGATAATAATGCCGTGTTTCCTTTTTCATCTGCAATAATCGCAGGTGTCGCTGAAATGCCATCCAAATAGAATGTCACCATTTGCAGTTCCGGAAACGCTCTTCCCATACCATCCACATCAATAACAGGCAGGCCAAGCCTTGCTGCTAAAGCAAATGGAAGCATTGAATTTACGCCTCCTGCTTCAATTGGGAAAGTGCCGAATATTTTTTTTCCTAAATACTCTTCCAGCTGTTTAAAAGCACTAATGGCTTCCTCTCCACTAGGAGCTTTTTCAAGCATGACAGTAGGCGCTCCCATCATCGAGGACGGTACAACTAATGCATCGTCCGGAACTTCATCAACTTCGAGGAGTGTAACTTCTCCGTATTCCTCAATCGCTTGCAGCGCCATTAACTTTCCAATATACGGATCTCCGCCGCCTCCTGTTCCAAGAAGCGCTGCTCCAACTGCCATATCTTCTATTTCTTGTTTGCCGATTTTCCTCATATGTTCATACCTCCGAATATTCTAGTAATTAATTAAGCAACATTTGCATGAATATCGTTTTTAGCATAATTCTCAATTCGTTTACCTACATAATAAATCACTGCACTAATAATTAATGAATTGATGGCAGGAATACCAAATGTAATAAAGTAGCCAGCAGCGAAGCCAATAGCCCAGGCAATAATGGTCACGATGCTTAATTTTTCAATGTTTGGCGGAAGTGTTCCTTGTGCTCTGCTTTCATCAAGGGCTTTCCTATGTGTTTTTAAGACGAAATAATCAATAACCATTATTCCTGCCACAGGTGGAACTAAGACGCCCAGTAATACGAGAAATTCAGTAAATTTATCAAGAATCCCCAGCACTGAAAGAATGGTGCCAATAACTCCTATTACGAGAGTCACCATGCCGCGATTTAACTTAATCTTAAACACGGAATCAAATATATTTGTGAATCCAAGTGAAGAGGAGTAAAGATTCAAGTTGTTGATTTTCACAGTGGAGAGGACAACAACTAACACGCCGAGCCACCCAGCTGTCTGCATCATAATACTTGCTACATCGCTCGTTCTCGCAGCCAAAGCCATTAATACAGCAATCATATTTATTCCAAGTTCTCCAACCAGAAGCCCAATCGTCGTCATCCAAAAAACATCTTTTCCGCTTTTTGCAAAGCGGCTAAAGTCTGGAGTAATGACTGCGCCAATAATAAATCCTCCTGCAACCATTGTTGCAGCTACTCCGATTGATAAAGAGTCTCCAGCGGGTGCTGTGTTCATCAAATCGGATATCGTATGGCCCTGAAGAGTTTGAAATATTCCGACACTTACAGCGATCAAAAAAAGCGGTACCGTAATTGAAGCTGTAATACTTAATAGTTTAAATCCGAAGATTACAAGGACAGTTACCCCGAGCCCTGTAAGAGCGGCTGCCACAGGCAGCGATATTGCACCATTAGTTGATTGAACAATGCCTTCTGCAAAAACTGAATTTTGTACACCAAACCAGCCGATGCAGGAAATCGCAATGACTGCGCCAATAATACTGGAACCATGGCGTCCAAATCCTGTCCATCTTGCCAATAGACTTGTAGATAACCCTTCCTTTGCACCTGCATATCCGAGAAGAAAGCCGATTATTTGAAGAATGACACTACCTAGGAACGTTGCCCAAAAGGCTTGCCAAAAAGTCATTCCGTAACCTAGAGCAGCGCCCAAAATAAATTGCGAGATTGTCGCCAACGCACCTACACGTATAATTGTAATGCTCCACAACGATTGTCTTGCAGATTGTGGAACACGTGTTAAAGAGTAATCATCTCCAATATTTGCTTTATTCGCCATCTTCTCCACCCCTGGATATTTATTTTATTTGCCTGTTAGTTCATTACTCTTTGCTTAGACGGCGGTGTCATATAAGTTAAGCGACTTTGCTTCACACCCATCGATACGAGAGTTTCAACCATTTTAGTCGCTGCAAACGCCGGATCAATCACCGGTACATCATAGCCATTGTCCTTTAACTTGGCTTGAAGCTCTGCTGCAACACCCATGAAACCGGTGCATCCTAGAACGAGTGCATGTGCATGATCCTGTTCTATCGCTTTAACCATTTCCTCGTATAACGCAGCCTTTAATCTATCTTTCTCATGAACTTCCAATACAGGAATATTCACGTATCTTACACTTGCCAACTTTTCAGAAACGCCAGTGGTTTTACTGATGTTTTCAATCATCGTCACTACATTAGGAAGTACCGTCACCACTGAAAAAGACTTCGCCAAAGAACTAGTAATCAGCAGCGATGCTTCACATGGGCCGATCACAGGAATATCAAGAATTTCTCTTGCCGGCTTTACACCAGGATCGCCAAAGCAATTGCTAATTACGCCATCATATCCTTCTGCTTCAGCTTCCTTCGCCTTCTCTAAAAAATTGGGAATGCATAAAGCTTCATCATATTCGCTTTCAACCGAAGCAGGACCATATGATAAATTTGCTACAGCTACTTTCGTTTCTGAACTGGCATAAGCGGAAAACTCCTCAAGCATCTCTTTATTAAAAATATCCGATATAATTGGGGCAATTACTTTGATTTTCATCTACAATACACTCCTATCGATTTTTTTACTGGGTGTATGTCATGATGTTAAGTTTACATTTCGCCTAGTCCTTTTATTCTCAGTCTTATAACTTCTCCTTTTAAATAATCAAAAGGAAATTCTTCTACAGCGCTTATTCTAATACTGTTTTCACTTGCTCCCTTTGACAGTAATTCTGCGATAATCATTTCCTTTGCCTGCGTGATTATTTCTTCCTTCGTCTTATGATGAAGCCAAAAAACTTTATCAATTTCAGCACTTAATGGCGCAAAACAGGCACCTAGCGCATTGCATATATGGTAGCCTGCTGGATGAGCAACCTTATCATATTTGCTAAAAATATTCCCTACAAGCATCGGGCTTCCACCGCCAACAACGACAACAGGCAGCTCTTCATTTCTTAATTGCAGCCTTGCTATGCGATCCTTTAACTCTTTTGAAACCGTATGAATGACCTTATAGCAATCGTCTGCAGAGAGCTTATCTAATAATACTAACTCTATCTTTTCATCCTTAAACGATTCCGAGAACACCTTTAGAAAGGAATCAGTCAAAGTCCAGCTTTTTCCGCCCCAAGCCATTCCTTCCCGTTCAATATCACTTGCAATAGTAGCTTCTATTTTTATTACATCTCGTTTATTTGAGATTAAGCTCCCCCCGCCGTATGCTAATGACTCAGTCTTAGGCATCCTTACATTTACAGGGATATCTAAAATAGTAGAGGGGCCTGAAGTGGCCTCAGGTTGGCCATTCATCATTCTTCCGATATCAATTGTACTGCCTCCCACATCCACAACGATACAGCGATCTAACTGGCTTAACTTTGCCGCTCCTCTTAGGCTATTGGTTACACCAGAACCAATCGTCAAGATTGGAAAATTCATTGCTTCATTAATTTCCATTAATGAGCCGTCGTTTTGTGTTAGCCAATATGGACATTCCAGCTTTAAACGCTTAAATACTTCTGTAACGGAAAGCATCGCTTCCCGAATAACCAATGAAAGAACGGCATTCAATAAAGAAGCATTTTCCCTTTCCAAAAAGCCAGTACTGCCTATCTCATGAGACATGGTGATGGGCAAGTCAGGATAGATATTCTTTATCCTTCGCTTGATTTCAAGCTCCTCAGATTCGTAAAGGGGAGAGAATGCACCTACGATACAAATCGACTCAATCCCTTCACTTTCTATTTCTGCCAACATTTCTTTCAATTGAACATCTATTAACGAAGCCTCATTTTTCAATTTACCTGTATAGCTATAGTTTGTTCGTAATTGATAAACCTTTTTAATATATGCTTTCAAATGTTCAGGCCAATATAATCCCGGGACAATGGCAGATGGATGTTTTACAATTCTAATTAATGCCGTTTTTGCTAGTTGTCCTGGATGATATAAGGCATTTAAGACATGTGTAGTACCAAGAAAAACGCCGCTTATTTTTTTCGGAGAAATATTCGCTTCCATCAAAGCTGTATCAGCTGCTTGATAGATAGCTGTAACAATATCTTCACTCGTTAATTGCTTAGCCCATGAAAGCAATTTACCATCTGCATTGACAATGACAGCGTCTGTATTCGTTCCTCCTACATCAATACCTAGTCTCATCATCTGCCTCCTTCGTTGAATGGCTTATATGAACAAGGTAGTTGATAATGCCTCGGCCCTACATACTCGAGCATATCAGTAGTCCGCAGCACATTTGGCGCCGAAATAGCCAACACCTTCACCGACTGGCCTGCCTGAACCTCCACAACACTTAACGGTGATAAATTCTGTGCATTCAGCAGCAAAACAAGATCAGGAGCTGTGCAAATATATCCATTTTCTTTAATTGAAATAAATTCGTTTCTAAACTCTACTTCTACCTTCCTATTTGAAAACGCTGATCTACCTTCAACGACAAGCTTGCCAATCATAGCTCCATTTTCAAACCAGCGATTTACCTCAGAAAGCACACCTTGAAGAATAACCTTCGGCAGCCCGTATATTGAATTATCAAACATTTCAAAAAGCTGATTTAATTTTTTATTTATGCTAAGCTCGTTTTTTATTACTTTGCCTAATCTGTAAACAAGGTTTAATGTACCTGGCAGCATTGCTGTCTTCATTTGATCTGCGTCAGCACCATAGCCTATCGTATGAGAATGTCCGCCATTTCGGACAGTAAATTCTTTCGCTTGATAAGTGCTGGCAAATGCATCATTATCAGCAGCTATTGCTAATTTATGATCATGCGTCACAACACTAAGCGGCGCTAGCGGAATCCGATTGAGATGGAAGCTAGTCATATATAGCTCAGGAAATGCTCGTCCCATCCCATCGCCATCTATTACTGGAAGCTTTGTTTGTTGGGCAATCACAAGGGGAGCCAATGCGTTTACTCCGCCTATTTCTATTGATATAAGCGCTTCTGCCTTTCTATTTGAAACCGACTCGTATGTTAGTAAAGCCTGATGCCCTTCGTCCCCACTCGGAATATCTTCGTTGAATAATACCGTTGAACCCATAATTCCTACTGATACAATCCATTCATTTTTAATATCTGCTATAGTTCTTACTTCTATCTCATCAGCATCGTTCATAATGGATAAAAGCAAGGCTTCTACAGACTTCGTATCACCTCCGCCGCCGCATGATAATAGTTTTGCTCCTAAGGAGATTGCTGGTATATCTGTTTTTCTAATATGCCATGTCATCCCTAATTCCCCTTTCTCATAAATAATGCAAATTGTGTGCCAAAAACCGATTTAATATAATAAATTTCTTGTAAAAAAGAAATGAAGGCCATTAGAGCCGTCATTTCGAATGCTTTTAAAAAAATTGCAGCATATAAAGAAAAAACCCCTCTTTAAGAGGAGGTATTCAAATAAATGATAATAACCTGATAATTCAATATGACTATTGTTCCTATATTAAAGCTAATTACTACTTTTTCTCACGTTTTCTCATCTTTTCTCATTTTTTATACTATTATCACTTAATTTTCAACTTATTCATTCTTCTATATAATGTCGGCAAACTTATATTCATTTCATTGGCCACTTTCTTTTTACCTGATGTGTGTCGACCAAATTTATCTAGTAGTCTAATAATTTCATCTTTCTCATGCCCTTTTCTGCTATTAATAGATCCTCCGCGTACAGAAGCAGACACATCATATACCATATCTGTTTGATTGGCTATACTTAAATATTGCGGCAAGCTTTTTAAGGTGACTAAATCTCCTATTTCCAGCTGCACAAAATGATGTACGACATTTTGCAGCTCGCGAATATTCCCTGACCATTCATATTGCAGGAGAATATCATAAACTTCCTTAGATAAACGCTTTGGCGATTTTCCAGACTGCTTAGAAAATGACTTTAAAAAGTATTCTACTAAAATCGGGATATCTTCTCTCCTATTCCTTAAAGGCGGGATGGTAATCGGAATGACATTTAAACGGAAGTAAAGGTCGCTCCTAAACTCCCCTCTTGATACGAGCTCCTCGAGATTGCGATGGGTAGCAGTAATGATTCTTACATCTACCGGTGTACTCTTAGAATCCCCTACTCTCTCAATCTTCCTCTCTTGAACGACTCTTAATAATTTCGCTTGAAGAGAAAGCGACAAATCGCCAATCTCATCTAGAAAAATGGTGCCGCCATTTGCCATTTCAAAGCGGCCAGCTCTATTCCCATTTGAACCAGTAAATGCCCCTTTAACATGACCAAATAACTCACTTTCTAAGAGTGACTCCGGGATTGCTGCACAATTGAGCGCAATAAATGGTCCTTCTCTTCGATTGCTTTCACTATGAATGGATTGCGCAAAAATTTCCTTGCCCGTGCCGCTCTCTCCTCTTAAGAGAATAGAAGAATTACTTGGAGAAACCCTCTTAGCAACTTCAATTACATTTTGAATAGCTGCGCTCGTCCCTTTTATGTCATTAAAGGAATATAATACACGATGATTTTGCAGCTTTTCTTTCATTGTTTCTAATGGACTTAATTGAATTAAATAAGAGATAACCGTCCCATCAGAAAGGATCGGTTTAATTTTTGCTAAAAAGCTGCCTTTATGGCTTTTCCTCAATTTCAAATTTATCTTCATCTCGTTTTGGACGCGCATTTTAGCAATTTCCAGCCAATCATGACTGCTTATATAGGAGGAAATACTCGTTCCGACTATCTCAGATTTATTGCTAAGTAATAATGCTGAAAGAGAATAGCTAATATTATGAATGATGCCGTCTTGATCGACGAGCAGGATAGAATCATCTACAAAAGTGAATAAACTATTTATTTCATCTTTAAAATGTGAATTTGATAAATTACTTTGTATGTTTTCCAGTTTCAGGCTCATCAGTTCACTGCATAATTGCAGCTGTCCCTCAATTTTCTCCATATGGAGTTGCAGCCATTTCTCTTCATTTTTCTTTGGTGTTACTAAAACAAAGCCGATTACCTGCTGTTTATAAATGATCGGCTCAAAGCATGCCGTTGTAATTGGGCAACTGGACTGTACGCTGCAATCCATACATGTGCAGTGATTATCTTTATTATTTACCTTGGCATGAATCCCTGTCTTTCTTACTTTTGTTTCTATCAAACAATGGTGCGGATGCAAATTAGATGAACCTTGATGAAAACAAATTTCATAGTTTACTGGATACATATAAAAAAACTTTGTGGCAATCGTATTCAATGCGTCAACCATTTCATTTGATACCAATAGAATCACCACTTTTTCAAAAGATTAATAATTGTTATTATAGCAAAAATTTATACTTTTTCAGTGCTTTCAAGTAATAAAAGATTAAAAGGGAGGGCTTATCGAATATAAGCCCTCTCTTTCACACTTAATGCGTCATCAAGCCAGCAAGGATGCAAATTTATCATATTTGATGGCAAATGATTTTGAGGAAAAAACTTTAGATCTGCCGATTCATCATCATTTATCTTCAGCTGTCCTCCTATTACTTCTGCTAAGAAGCTTGTCGTTATAAAATGAACAGTCTTCCCTTCCGGATATGAAAATACTTGTGATTCAGGATCGGAATAAACACCAATTAGCTTTGTCACACGAACATCTAGATTTGTTTCTTCCTTCACTTCCCGAATGACCGCATTTTCGATGGTTTCCCCTATTTCTATATGACCGGAGGGAATTCCCCATTGTTCTGTATCTGCCCGTTTTTGCAATAATACTCTGCCTTCTTCATCAAAAATAACAACGGCAATCGCCGCTTCAATACAATCGACTGTATCCATACTTATCCCTCCAAATAAAAATAAGGTCCGCTAAGAAAGGCATTAGTGCATCTCAAATACACCAAACCCTTCCCCTCGGACCTTTTATGTCAATAGGTGCCTTCCGCTATCGCAGAAGATGCAGCCCTCGGTCACAAACCATGCAATCATGCGGAACCCTAGCTGCAGTTTTCAAGTTCATAGTTATTGTACCATTAACCGCTGCTTGCTGACATTCTGTTTTTGGCATATACGTAAGTAACAGCTAAAGCTAGAACAAGTACTGAACCTTTGACAATATCAAAAGCATAATAAGGCAAATTTAGAATCGTTAAACCATTTAATAGAATGCCTATAACTGCTGCACCAAAGAAGGTGCCCACTGCGTTTGGCTTACCTGCCCCAAGGACAGAATACCCAACAAACACAGCAGCTACAGCTTCCATTAATAATGGTGCACCAGCATCAATTTGACCGGAGCCGACGCGTGCAGTAAATAAAATGCCAGCAATGCTTGCAAAGATGCCCGATACGACATAAGCAGCACACTTTACCTTCTTTACCTTTACTCCAGATAAAGTAGCCGCTTCTTCATTTCCTCCTGTCATGTACAAGATTCTACCCCACCTTGTATGATTTAAAACAAAATATGAAACAAGTATTAATATAAGCATAATCCATACAGGGACAGGCAAACCAGCCATTTGTCCTTGTCCAATCCATAGAAAGCCTTCAGATAATTCCCCTATAGCCGTTCCGCCGGAGGTTAACGGCATATAATTATAAATAGAGTAGCCTTCCGTATAGGTTCGATGCAGCCCTGCAATTATATACATCGAGCTTAATGTTGCCAGTAAGTCAGGAATGCCTAATACGACAATTAGAAACGAATTAAGTAAGCCAACCGCTGCGCCTACTAATATAGGTAAAATCAACACTAGCCATAACGGCATATCGTACCAGACCATCAACGAAGCAGTCACAACAGTTGAAAGAGACATCGTTGAGCCAACTGACAAATCAAATCCGTTCACGACTAATGTGAAAGTGACCCCAAGAGCAAGAACTGTAACGATTGAAATCGACCTCAATATATCAGTGAAGTTTCCATAAGTTAAAAAGGAAGAACTCACTGTTGAAAAATAAATGATAATAATGGCTAGCAACGCGATGGCGCCATATTTAAATAGAAACTGGATGCTTTTGTCTTTCACTTTGCTCTTCCTTTCCTCCGCTTGCGTACAATAAAATTTTCTCCTGAGTAGCTTCTTCCTGTGTAAATTCCTTAACCAATTGCCCATCATACATCACAAGAATTCGATCGGATATCGCCAACAGTTCATGAATTTCACTTGAAAAATAAATGATGCCTTTGCCTTCATTTGCAAGATTGGCGATTAATTTAAAGATGTCCTTTTTTGCGCCTATATCTACACCTTTTGTCGGCTCATCAAATAAATACACTGATGCTTCAACAGACATCCATTTTCCGATTGCCACTTTTTGCTGATTCCCGCCGCTTAAATGGTTTAGTGAGGTCTCCGTACTATCCGTTTTTATTTGAAGTGCATCAATTATCCTTTTTGCGAATGTTTTTTCCAAAGCCGCCTTCATAAAAGCAGCTTTAGAAAATTTTTTCAGATTAGGAAAAGACGCATTTTTACGAAGTGTTTCGTGGATAAATAAACCTTCTTTCCGCCTTTCTTCTGGAACTAGAACGATCCCATTTTCAATCGCTGCTTTCGGATGATTTATTTTTTTTCTATTTCCTTTTACAAAAATGGAACCGGAAGATACAGGTGTCACGCCGGTAATAGCTTTTGCAAGCTCTGTTTTTCCGGCACCAACAAGTCCGGCAATTCCTACAATTTCACCTTCTTTAATAGTAAAGTTGATTCCCTTTAGTTTATTGCCTTCTCCAACATCCTGTAATTGAAGCAAAGTTTCTCCAGCATGTCTGTTCCTTCTTTCGATCACATTTTCCAACGATGTCCCGAGCATTTTTTCCACAATGAGTGCCTGTGTCGCGTCTGCTACCGCTGAAGTAAAAATATGTTTGCCTTCTCTCATAACCGTCACTCTATCACATACTTCAAACACTTCCGGAAGTCTGTGGGTAATAAAAATGCAGCCTACACCCTTTTCTTTTAAATTGTTCATCACTTTAAATAATCGCTCTGCTTCATAAACAGATAATGGAGCAGTCGGCTCATCAAATATAATGAGCTTGGCCGAGTGAATCAATGCTCTCGCAATAAGAACAAGCTGTTTTTCTGCCAATGTGAGCTCCCGCGCCTGTTTCCGAACATTAATATGGTCAGCTTCAAGCTGAGCGAGCACAATTTTGGCATTCTCCTCCAGTCCGCGCTTAGAGACTATGATGTTTTTCCCCGAGGCAAATGTATCGAGCATAATGTTCTCAGCCGTTGTCAGTTCTGGAACGATTGCCGTATCAACCTCCTGGTAAACACAGTAAACGCCATGTGCTTTCGCATCTTTTGGATGGTGGAATCTCACTTTTTGATTATCCAGCCATACCGTTCCTGCATCCTGCTCATAAAGACCAGACAATATTTTTATTAATGTGCTTTTTCCTGCGCCATTCGCTCCCAGAAGCGCGTGGGTTTCACCTCTCTTCAGTGTAAAGTCACCTGCTTCCAGCGCCTTCACGCTTCCGAAGCTTTTCTGAATGCCTGTCATTTCTAGAATATTGCTCATCTTTTGCCACACTTCTTTCTATGAAAAAGTTCCTTTTGGCTAATAAAGATAA
The DNA here is from genome assembly GCF_002835735.1 of Cytobacillus horneckiae. Taxonomy (GTDB): domain Bacteria; phylum Bacillota; class Bacilli; order Bacillales; family Cytobacillaceae; genus Cytobacillus; species Cytobacillus horneckiae. The sequence continues at coordinate 29,932 of NZ_PISD01000033.1, forward strand.
GCCGGCAAGAAGATTCCGTGACGATCTTCCGGACGGCTTAGGATGTTGCCTTTTCGAGTTTATGCATTTTCTCTAGCTTCACAAAATACCGCTCGGTTACTTACTCTCCAATTCCTTCAATTCATCTGTGTATCCTTGTTCACTCGCTCCCCAGCCTTCGATGTATTCATGCAGTTCAATCGTTGAAATTGACTCTTCAGGAAGCTTTTCTTTTTCAACAAAGATCGGCTCAAGTACAACTGTGTCTTCAGGTGACTCTCCGTTTATTTTTTGATATAAATAGCGAACTTGAATACGGCCAATATCTTTCGGATCAACAGCGGCAGTTGCCTGCCATGCACTGTTTTCTTTTTGGATCAATTGCAAATCTTCATCACTCATATCAATGCCGTATACTTTAATATCTGTTCGTCCTGCTTGTTCCAGTGCGCGAACAGCTCCTTTAGCAAACTCATCCCATGCAGCCCAAACCGCTGTAATTTCCCCTTCATTTGGGTATTGCTTCAATATTGCTTCCATTTGTGATTGCGTATCCAATGCGGTATTATCTGTAGCGGCTCCAAATGCTGCAACTTCTTTAATTTCCTGGTTATCTTTTAAAAATTGCTCATATGCGACTTGGCGTCTTTCCATTGGCGCAAATCCTGCTACCCAGATTTTTACGATATTAGCCTTCCCACCAGCATCTTCTGCTAATTTATTTAAAGTCATCTCTGCCATTTCCTGATCACCCTGTTGAAGGACAGGTACACCTTCAACATCAATATCAGCATCAAATACGACAACTGGGATATCAGCTTCCAGCGCTTTTTCGACCCCTTTTGTCAGCGCTTCTTTCGTCCCGTGGTCAATAAGGATACCATCAAATTTCTGATTGACGGCGGCATCCAAATTAGAAGCCATCTTTGCCAAGTCTCCTTCAGAAGTAAATACTTGCACTGTACCGCCGAACTTTTCTACTTGTTCTTTGACCCCTTCTATATATTGTGCAGAAAATGTCCCTAAGTTAATTTGCATAATAAGGGCAATCTTCTTATTAGCTAATGGGTGCTCAGCCTTCTCAGCCGACGGTGTTTCCTTCGACTCGGTTCCTGCGCTCTTTGGCTGGCATCCAGTTAAAATTAATAGTAATGATAAAACCGATATGAATAAAATTGAACCTTTTCTTCTCATGACTTTACTTCCTCTCCTGCTTTTCCTATAAGACTGCTAATATTGTTAAAATCCTGTTTGTATATAATGCCCTTTTCAGTAATAATTGCTGTAATCAATTCTGAAGGAGACATGTCAAATGCCGGATTAAACACCTTCGTACCTTCCGGCGCAATTCTCCTGCCCGCAAATGTTGTAATTTCTTCCTCTTTGCGCTCTTCGATTGGAATTTCTGCTCCGCTCTCAATCGTTAAGTCAAAGGTTGTCGATGGAGCTGCTACATAAAAAGCGATTCCAAATTGCTTTGCCAAAATAGCCAAATTTAATGTCCCAATCTTATTAGCTGTATCCCCGTTAGCTGCAATCCGATCTGCCCCAACAATAATCGCCTCGATCCCTTTAGCGTGGATAGTATGAGCTGCCATGCTGTCCGTAATCAATGTGACATCAACTCCTGACTGCTGGAGCTCCCATACTGTTAGACGTGATCCTTGAAAGACCGGCCTAGTTTCACAAGCATATACTTCAAATTCTCTTCCCTGTTCAGCCCCAAGGTGAAAAGGAGCTAATGCTGTACCATACTTTGCAGTCGCAATGGTTCCTGCATTACATATCGTCATGATTTTTTTTACATTAGCGAGTGCTTCCAGCGCATTGCGGCCTATGCGTTTGCAAGAAGCTTCATCTTCCTGATGAATGCTGATCGCTTCTGCTTCAAGTAGATAAATCGCTTCATTGACTGATTCTACATTTTCGATTTTGCCCATCATTCTGTCTAAAGCCCAGAATAGATTGACCGCTGTAGGTCTAGAACCAGCTAGATAAAGATAATCCTCATGCAATCTTAAATGAAACGATGCGATATTCTGCTCCTTATATTTTCTTGAGGCGATGGCTAGACCATACGCTGCAGTAATGCCAATTGCGGGAGCACCGCGTACTTTTAAAGTAACGATGCTTTCATAAACATCTTCAATTGTTTCTAATGCAGCATAATCAATTTCATTCGGCAGCTTATGCTGATTTAATATTGTCAATTGTCCATTTTTCCAAATAATCGGTGTCGGAATGCTCATGCTGTGAACTCCTCAATCGTTGTAATAAATTGTTTGATCGTTTTAATAGACGCTTTCTTTAAAATAAGATTAGTGCCTAAGCTTAAAGCCGCTCGTTTTGCTTTTAGACGAACTGCAGAATCTTCAATTCCGTCTAAGTCCTTTACATGTGATAATCCAATTGTTCTTCTAATCAACTCGCAGCCAACGACACCAATCGCATCATCGAACACTTTTGCAAGAAATACTTCTCGATATCCATCTACTTTAGTGAAGGGATCAACCCCCTTACTTTTCCATAATTCCGAAAATACTGAATAAAATTCTTGCCAAACCTCATCTATTTGATTGACAATTATCTCCCTATCTTCTCCCTTTCTCACAATCACCTGAAAGACAAGATGGGCAAAAAATTGGCCGACATCAAAGCCGATTGGTCCATAAAAAGCAAATTCAGGATCAATTACCTTCGTTTCTTCCTCGCTTGCAAAAATGCTTCCAGTATGTAAATCTCCATGTAAAAGCGCTTCTGCTTCAGTCAGGAATGATTGCTTTATTTTGGCTGCTGCTATTTTCAGCTCCGTATGATTCCAAATTTCTTCAACATCTGATTGCAATTCCGGCTCATAATCATTTGTATCGATATTAAAGAAAGGGTCTGTGAACACTAAATCCTCAGTAATTTTACATAACTCAGGATTAGAGAATGCTGATGCCAGCCTCTTTTTTTCAAATGGATGCAACGCAAAATCTGAAGTATGGAATAAAGTCTTCGCTAAGTACTGTCCAATATGTTTTGCCAAGTTCGGATAATACTCCCCCTCTATTAGTCCAGTCCGTGCGATTTTCAAATGAGACAAATCTTCCATAATGGTAATCGCTAAATCCTCATCAGTACGAAATACTTTAGGGACAAAAGCGGGAACATATTCACCATGCTTAACAAGGGCATCCGCTTCAATCTTCGCTCTTTTTAGCGTCAGTGGCCAGCTCTCTCCAACAACCTTTGCATAAGGCAATGCCTGTTTAATAATAACGCTGTTTTCCTCACTCGCAATTCGAAAGACATAGTTTAAATTGCCATCACCTATTTCACGAGCAGTCAATTCAGCATGCACGGGAAAAAGCTCCAATTCCTTTACAAGCTGAATAGCTGTTTCCTCCGTCAATCCTTTATATGTTTTTTTTTCTAAAATCGCCATACTGGTTCACTCCTTTTATATAATAGTTTGCAAGATTTATTAGTAGTTTAGCATCCGCCTGGCAAAAGAGGCAGGGATACCAGGAAAAATGGACCAAATAACCGCTCCTCCCCTGCGATAACGGAAATAAAAAATGCCCCTTTCATTAGAAAGAGGCATTCGTATATTCTACGCGCCTCTTATCTTTTCAGAAAGTAATTTCTGAATGGAATTAGCACCGTGCCCTACATGAAGGCGCAAATATGCGCGCCTCGTTTCACAACGATATTACGGTCGGTTGCTGGGCTTCATCGGGCCAAATTTCCCTCCACCAGCTCTTGATAAGAGTATTCGTTACTATGCAATTGATTACTTGAGAAAAATACTAGCACCATTGTCACAGAAGTGTCAATGCTTTTTTACCGAAAAAGTTTTTCTCGAATTCTGAAAATACACAGTTGACAGACTTAACTGTGCAATGCAATAATACAGTAGTGCAAATTTAAAACGATATATGATTAGATTTTCTTATCAAGAGCAGGCGGAGGGACGAGCCCTATGAAGCCCGGCAACCGATTCAATATGAACACGGTGCTAATTCTTGCAGCAATTTGCTGACAGATAAGAAGTTGGTTCGTGAGCAATCACCCTCTTCTTATTTGAAGAGGGTTTTTTTGTTTAACACTGCATAAATTAGGATGAGTGACTCCGGTCTCTCAAACAGCTTATTTACTTCTTAGGAGGTCATCTTATGTGCGACATCATCGCTACGTATCAAGTATATGGCAGACCAGGTACATTCGACAAAAAGGCGGAAGGCATAGCACTCGGCTTAACGATTGGCTCATGGACGGATCTGCCCTTACTTGAACAAGAACAATTAAAGAAACATAAAGGAAAAGTCACCTCTATCAATGAATTTTATGATGATGAACATCCCAATCGCTACGGGGAAGTGAGAGCAGAAATAAGCATTTCCTATCCAACCGTCAATTTCTCAAACGATTTACCTGCCATTTTAACAACCGTTTTTGGAAAGCTATCTTTAGACGGAGAAGTAAAACTTTTAGATTTACAGTTTGATAACAGCTATTTAACTAACTTTCCAGGTCCCCGCTTTGGCATAGACGGCATTCGGAATACAATAAATGTATATAATCGTCCGCTCACAATGAGCATTTTTAAAGGAGTCATCGGACGCGATATAGAATTTTTAAAAGAGCAATTAAACCAACAGGCGCTCGGCGGAGTTGACCTCGTTAAAGATGATGAAATTCTGTTTGATAACGCACTTACCCCCTTTTCTGAAAGAATCATTCAAGGGAAAAAAGTATTACAAAACGTATTTGAGCAAACCGGGCATCGTACACTTTATGCAGTAAATCTGTCAGGGAAAACTTTTGCGCTGCGTGACAAAGCTAGAAAGGCGAAAGAACTTGGTGCGGATGCACTGCTGTTCAATGTTCATACATATGGACTAGATGTGCTTCAAGCTCTAGCTGAAGACGATGAAATCGCTTTGCCGTTAATGGCTCATCCAGCCTTTAGCGGTGCATTCATCTCGTCCTCACTTTATGGTGTTTCAACAGCTTTATTACTTGGAAAATTGATAAGAACAGCTGGAGCTGACTTCTCACTATTCCCTTCACCGTACGGATCTGTTGCTTTAGAACGGAATCAAGCAATAGGTGTATCAGCATTTTTAAAAGAAGAGAATGGGTTAAAAAAGTCATTTCCAGTTCCATCTGCTGGTATCCACCCTGGACTCGTCCCGCAGTTGTATGATGACTTTGGAATAGACAGCATCATTAATGCCGGCGGAGGGGTTCACGGCCATCCAGAAGGCGCTGCTGGTGGAGGCAGAGCGTTTAGACAAGCGCTTTCGGCTGTAATTGCTGGTCAGACGCTCTCTGAAGCAGTAGAAGAGCATGCAGAATTAAGGACAGCGATTTCTTTATGGGGAGGCAAATGATGAAACCAATAATTTTTTGTGATTTTGATGGCACAATTACGAATAACGATAATATCGTTCAGATTATGGAAAAGTTCGGTCCATATGAGGCAGGCCAGCTGAAGAAAGAAATTCTCGGTCAGAAAATTTCCATTCAGGAAGGGGTGCGCAAATTATTTGCTCTGCTCCCCTCTGACAAAAAAGAGGAGATTATTTCCTTCGTGTTAAAAGATGCGGAAATTCGTGAAGGATTTTCCCAATTTGTTACTTATACTCGTGAACGCAATATTCCACTATATATTGTGAGCGGCGGTATAGATTTCTTTTTACACCCCGTGCTTGAGCCCTATGGTCCATTTGAAAAAATCTTTTGCAATGAAGCCGATTTTACCGGAAAAACGATTCATATTAATTATCCGCATACTTGCGATAATCAATGTGCTTCACAAGGGTGCGGATGCTGCAAACCTTCCATCATCCGCAGTCTCTCTTCAGACGAACATTACAATATCGTTATCGGTGACTCTATCACTGATTTAGAAGCAGCTAAGATGGCGGATGCCGTGCTGGCAAGAGACTTTTTGATTCAAAAGTGTGAAGAAGAAGGCATTCCTTACAAGCCGTTTGAAAACTTCCTTGACTGCATTCAGCATATTGATGAGCTCACAGGTGCAAAGTCATGAGCGAATTCAATAAAAAATGGAATGAGCTTGCTTATATAAAAGATGAGCTAGCCGTTCGCGATTGGTTCATGGGGACTAGCGGCAATCTTTCCATACGGCTAAATGACAACCACTTCCTTGTCACTGCAAGCGGCAAGGATAAAAGAAAGAGAACATCAGAGGATTTTCTGCTAGTTGATCAGGAGGGGAAGCCTGCTGAAACGACTTTTCTGAAGCCATCTGCAGAAACATTGCTGCATTGCGAGGTATATCGCCAAACGGAGGCAGGATGCAGCCTGCATGTGCATACGATTGCGAACAATGTGATTTCAGAATTATATGGAGATGCTGGTGAAATCCGGTTTCAACATCAGGAATTGATTAAAGCTTTTGATATGTGGGGTGAGGATGATATCCTTTCAATCCCAATTATTAAAAATTTTGCAGACATCCCTAAGCTCGCTGCAGCCTTCGGGGAGCATATCAATAGCGATAAAGGGGCCGTTCTCATACGCAATCACGGCATCACCGTCTGGGGACGCACCGGCTTTGAAGCTAAAAAACTATTAGAAGCATGTGAATTTTTATTTCAATATAAAGTAACTCTATTAACAATTAAGGGAGGATTATAAAATGGCTATTATTAAATTCCAAGATAATCAAGAGGTACTATCAGATCAAAAAGAGGTTGCATCTTTTTTAGAAAAACAAGAAGTCATTTATGAAAACTGGGAGATTGCTAAGCTGGAAAAAAGCCTGCATGAAAAATACGACCTTTCAGATGAAGAAAAACAAGCGATTCTTGATGCATTTGCCACTGAAATCAAAGCAATCTCAGAACGCCGCGGCTATAAAGCAGCAGATATTATCTCACTATCAGACTCCAATCCAAACCTTGATGAATTGCTGAAAAACTTCCAAAGAGAGCACCACCACACAGATGACGAAGTCCGTTTTATCGTAAGCGGCCACGGTGTGTTTATTATCCAAGGAAATGAGGAGCGTTTCTTCGAGGTACACCTTGATCCCGGTGACTTAATCTCTGTTCCAGAAAACACGCGCCACTACTTCACTTTAGCAGATGATCGCAAAGTCGTTGCCGTTCGCTTATTTGTTACACCTGAAGGATGGGTACCGGTTTATGAAAAAGAAGAACTGAAAGCATAGAATGACCTCAACAAGCCGTTTGCCCGGCTTGTTGATTTTTTTTTGAGAAACATAGAGCCAAATTGAAGAAAAGGAGTAAACAGCTACCTGCTGCTTCAGAGCACCTCATAAAGTGAAGACAAGGAAATTTTTGCTGGATTTGGAGAGGTGGCATCCGCTCGACCCGTAGGAATAGCGAGACGGTCGAGATCCTGGAAAAAGTTAGACACATTATTTATGCAGCCGCAGACTGAGTTCGGTATTATACTTGACTCAGTCCTTTTAATTTTTGCTTCATTCGATTGTTGTTATAGTAATGAATATACTTCCTTTTTTGTGTAACTGAAATTAAAGATGGGTGTAGGCAAGTAAAAAATGGTCTTAGATTGAGTAACTGGAACCGAAATTGGCTGTAGGCAAGTGGAAAATGGTCTTAGACTGTGAAACTGGAATCAAAAATAGAAATAGTTATGCGTAAAATGCGCTTAGATTGTGTAAATCAGCCCCAAAATCGGTGGAGTCATGCAAAAAATGGTCTTTTCGTAACAAATTTCACTCAATGCTTATAAATCAATATTCTAATAATTGGAGCGTTGTGGAAGTTTCCATGGTCTCGCTATCTCGCTGCTCTGAGCAGAAGTCGGGATACTAAAGGAGCTTATAGCCGAAGCGGCTCTAAGCTCGAACCGCTCAAAAGCGAGCCGTAAGCCTCGGAAAATCCTCATCCTCTTTCTATTTGGAAAGGAGTTTCTCTACAGCTTGAAGGAACGATCTGCTTCCTATTTCAGATTGTAAACAAGATTTATATCATTTAAGCCAGTTAATTCGTCTAGCTCCATTTCTAACATAGCTGATTAATTGAATCATAGTGTTTAAGAAAATAACAATACTTAAGCTGATGGAAACGGTCACAATCATTGGATATTGGTCATAATTATTTACGCCAATTCCTATGAATGCCCAAATAAAGACTAGTGGATAAATATAATCCTTTTCTCTTATTGTAAAAATGATAGCAATTACAGTAGCAATGAGCAATAATAGTATCCCCCATGTCTGATCAGATAGCCCAAATGCCTGCCAATTATAATACTCAAGTGTATATGAAATATTTGCAATGGTCGCAACACTGACCCAGCCTGTATACACAGAAAATGGCAGGAGATATAAATAGCTCGATGATTGCTGCTTAATCAATCTATAAGTAATTAAAAGAGAAATTAGTAGGAATGCAATCACAAGTATACTTAAGATAAATTGTTCATAATGCCAAAGATAAATCCATAATCCATTTAGTATGCAGCTAATTAGGAACCACGGGAAACTCTTTTTGTAGATTGACGTTTTCCTGCCTATAACAAATTGGCTTATTACCCACACGCCCGTTAATAAATAGATGAGCCCCCATATGGCAAATACATATCCAGCCGGTGTAAATATAACTTGGAGTTGATTAGAAATTTCCCCAGTCGTTTTTCCATTCAGTGGTAAATAATTCGCTAAAAAATTCATCGTAATCATAAATAAATATGCAATTAAATTAAGTAAATAGATCAACAAAGTGCTTTCCCTCCTTTTTAATTAACTATTCCTTTTATTTGTATGGAATAACCCCAAAAAGGGGAAATTTCAGGAAACAATGTATTCCATAAACATTTTCTTGAGGTAGAAATTACAAAATACTTGCTGCCTACAACTGTTTGCATCTGCTAATACCCATTACTTCTACCACGCTAGCCAAACTTCAACTACACTACCCCTCTTCCCGATTACGAAAATAAACAAAAAAATCCTTCCACTCTCCATTTTCGAATGAAAATTGTTTCCGCGTGCATTCGTATTGGAAGCCCGTTTTCTTTGCTAGTTTGATGGACGGTTCGTTATCGATATTGATATGTAGTTCGATGCGATGGAAATCGAGGTCAGCAAAAAAAACATCTATTGCTGCACCTACACTTTCGGTGGCATATCCATTTTTCCAATATTGATTATGGATAGAATAGCCCATTATTGCCCACTGATCGTCCATTCGTAAGATTCGATAAAGCTCGATTTTCCCAATATGGGCACCATCGGATTTCCGAAATATCCCTAAATGATAGAGTTCATCATCACTAGCTAATTTATGCCAATGTTTAACACGATCATGGAACCATGCTTCTGTATACTTTTCTATAGTCTCTGGCCTGCCATCATCATAAAGATATTGTGATGGCAAGCGGTTATCATGACCGTTGTACCACTCTTGATAATCGTCGCTCTTATACAGCCGAAGATTCAAACGGCTAGTTTCTATTTCCATATGACACCTCCCTCTTTGCTTTCTATACAATGATAAAAGCGGCAAGGTAGATATCTTGCCGCCTGCAATATTATATTTTGACCAGAATGCGCCCTCTTGCTTCTCCCTTCAATAAGGTTGGCAACACTTCAGGAAGCTCGTCCAATCCCACTTCTTGAAAAATAAAATCATCGATATTCTCAGGTTTGTAATTTCCAGCCAGTAGCTGCCAAGCCTTTTTCCTTGTTTCCATTGGACAATAGACAGAATCGATGCCTAGTAAATTAACGCCTCTTAAAATAAATGGAAAAACAGATGAAGGCAGCTTTGTACCTGCAGTTAATCCGCTGACTGCAACAGAACCGCCATATTGAATTTGGCTAAGTAAAGCTGCGAGCGGTTCACCGCCAACCGGATCAATCGCCGCTGCCCATTTTTGTTTTCCTAGCGCGCTAATTTTCCCGTCAAAAACTTCCTCGCGGGAAACAACAGTTGCGGCACCAAGCTTCATTAAGTAGTCCTTGGCTGCTTCCTTTCCAGTACTTGCTTCCACTTCATATCCACTGGACGCTAAGATGGAAATCGCAAAGCTTCCTACTCCGCCTGTTGCTCCAGTGACCAACACTTTCCCTTTCTCAGGTGATGCGCCATTGTCTTCTAACCGGATGACAGATAATGCGGCAGTTAAGCCCGCTGTCCCTATAATCATTGCTTCTCGTAAGCTGAGCCCATCGGGAAGCGGCACGACCCATTCTGCAGGGACCTTGGCATACTCGCTATATCCGCCCTTTTTAGAAACACCGATTTCGTAGCTTGTTGCGATGACTTCGTCTCCTTCTTTAAAGGTTGGATTCTCGGAGGAAACAACTACCCCTGCCAAGTCGATGCCTGGTACCATCGGATAATTTGTAATTATATTTCCATCAGGAATGCTAGCTAAACTATCCTTATAATTCACTCCAGAATATTTCACTCTAATAAGAACTTCCCCTTCAGGTAAATCCTTTATCTCCAGCTTATTAATATCAACTGAAAACTGATCATCCTTTTTATCGACAACTAACGCTTTAAATGATTGGCTCATTATCTAAAAACCCCTTTCCTTACTATCCATACCCTTATATCTCCTTACAAATCATCAACAAATTCCCATCTAGGTCTCGGAAAACAAATTAAAAATTATCTTCGATTTCAGTTACAAGATTAACTTCATTGTCTTTCATATATTGGAAGGAGGCTTGTAAGTCATTTGTGACAAATTGAATGGCCGGTGTTTGATAAACAGGCGTTTCGGCTGCGAATAGGTGATTGAACTATTTTTCTCCTTTAGTTAAGCCAAGAATTCGGCCATACCATTCTTTTGCTTTTTCAAAATTTTTCACAGGGATATAAACTTTTTTACCAGTGATTGTTTCACAAGCCCCCTCCTTTAGCTTCATAAATTAATGAATTCTCCGTTCTCCTTGTTTTTCCTTTATGAAAAGTTAAATTCCCAACAGACGGGGAATAATAGAATACATTGTTTTATGAAAGGAGTGTTACCAATGACAGAGGAAGAAGTAAAGCTCATCATTATACAGTCATTAAAAGATGGCGGCCGCAAAAACTTTCAAGAAATAATGAGCGAGCTGCAGCCTTATGATATGGCTTACCTTTATACCGATTTACCAAACAAGCATAAGAATAAATTCTTATTATACTTAACCATTGAACAGTTAACTGATCTAATTCCAGAATTAAATCAGGAGGATCAGCTAGAAGCATTACATAAGCTTGGTGTTGAGAAATCCACAAAAATTCTTGATTTAATGGAGAATGATAAACTTGCTTCTCTTTTATCCTCTCTTGACCCGGAAATAGTGGAAGATCTCATATCCGATATGAAAATTGAGGAATCAGAAATCGTTCATATTTTAATGAACTACACGCCGGAGACTGCCGGCCGCATCATGAATAACCGCTTTGTGTGGATTTCGAAGCATTATACTGTGAGAGAGGCGGTTGATAAATTAAAAGCATTTGCCGAATTGGCGGAATATCTCAACTATTTGTATGTGATTGACGATGAAAAAAAACTCGTGGGCGTTATTTCTTATAAAGACTTATTACTGGGAGAAATGCAGGATAAAATTGATGATATTATGTATAGCCGTGTCGTTAAAGTACATGTGAATACCGACCAGGAGGAAGTTGCTAAAATTATCAGACGATATGACTTCGTCTCTATTCCCGTTGTAGAGGAGGATAATACGCTCGTCGGAATCATTACCGTTGACGATATTTTGGATGTTTTAGTTCAAGAGGCAAATGAAGATATTGAGAAGTTATCTGCTTCTGGTAAAGCAATTGATTTTAACACGAAATCCTATATTGCTGCTTTTAGGCGTTTGCCATGGCTCATTCTGCTGCTCTTTATTGGATTGATTTCCGGCAGTATAATTGATGGCTTTTCCGCAACGATTGAACAAGTCATCGCGTTATCGTTTTTTATGCCGATGATTGCCGGGATGACAGGAAACACTGGAACACAATCATTGGCAGTGGTCGTCCGAGGAGTCATTACTCACGATCTCGATTTTAAGCAAGCAATGAAGCTCATCTTCCGCGAACTTTGGGTCGGGATAATCATCGGTTTAATTTGCGGTGTTTTAATATCCATTATCGCCTATTTCTGGCAGGGGAATATCACCTTAGGATTTGTTGTTGGCAGTTCTTTACTTATTACTCTAATTATCGGTACATTAACCGGCACAGTCATTCCGCTTATTTTATATAAGCTAAATATCGATCCTGCGATTGCCTCTGGCCCGCTTATTACAACGATAAACGATATTTTGTCACTGCTGATTTATTTTGGCATCGCTACTGCATTTATAACTCAACTATCGTAAGAGGCTTTTACAGCCTCTTTTTTGCAAATTATTAAAAGCCAATTACTGAGAGGAGCGGTTTGAATACGCTCTTATCCCAGCTTTTTACGCAATTGCTCTGCTTCTATAAGTGCCTTTTCATCATTCAAAATATCCCCTGGTTTATTTCCATGACCGATGATATATCCTTCAAAGGAGATGCCCACAAAATCAAAAATATATTGGAACTGCTGTATCATTGGCAGGCCTTTGATGGAAGGCTGATCACCACCAACTGCAATCACATAAGCTTTTTTCTTGGAAAGCTGCTCCTTAAAGTACGGACGGTTCGAATCCCTTAATGTTTGAGACCACCTATCAATAAAGTTTTTCATCGTTCCAGTCATACTATACCAATAAATTGGCGTTGAAAAGATGATAATATCGTGTGATAGCATTTGATCAATGACTTTATCATAATCATCAGCTACCTCTTGAAAGCCTTCAACATCATGACGGCCATCAGTAATAGGCTCCATTCGATATTCTTTTAAATAAATTTCTTTAACATTCAAATCATGTATGACTGTTTTTGTTAATATTTCTGCGTTTCCTTGCGAGCGAGATCCCCCATAAATGACTGCTATAGACATGTAATTTCCTCCTTGTTATGAAGCTTATGTTTATTTTATTATAGAAGCATCAATCAATAAAACGGATGATTCCGATTGAACCAAACAAAAATTCCGATTTAGGAGTGTACAATGGAGACAAAACAGTTAATTACCTTCATCACAGCTGCGGACAATTTAAACTTTACAAAAACTGCTGTTATGTTAAATTTTGCACAGTCAAGTGTGACTGCACAGATTAAAAAATTGGAAGCCGAGCTTGGTACCCCTCTATTTGAGCGGCTTGGGAAAAGAATTGTCCTAACGGAAGCAGGACATAAGTTTAAATTATATGCAGATAAAATGATCATGCTGGATACAGAAGCTAGAACGGCGATTGCTGAAGAAAGCAAGTCCGCTGTCACGCTTACAATCGGTGCACAAGAAAGTCAATGCACGTACCGTCTTCCACCGATTTTAAAGGAGTTTAAAAAACAGCATCCAAACGTTAAGCTTGTATTTAAGCCTGCTCATTCAGATGAAATGGCGCGAAAACAGCTGATGGATGGAACACTTGATTTAGCGTTTATCATGGATTCTTCTAAGCCTGAGGAAGCCTTATTTATGGAAAGGCTGGTGGAAGAAAAGATGAAGCTCGTCGCTTCACCTGATCACCCTTTACTTTTCAAGGAGAAAATAACTATAGAAGATTTGATTCAGGAGACATTGTTACTGACAGAAATCGGATGTTCCTATCGTTCAATGCTTGAAGAAAGCTTTCGTACAGCAGGAGTTTATCCTCTTAACAACTTCGAATTTGGCAGCATCGAAGCTATTAAGCAATGCGTCATGGCCGGACTTGGCATCTCCCTATTGCCTGCGATGACAGTAGAAAAAGAACTAAATAGCGGAGAAATCAAAGAGTTGGTATGGTCAGGCATGAATACTCCCATTTATACGATGATTAGTTGGCATAAAGATAAATGGATGACCCGACCATTGCAGAGTTTCATTGATTTAACGAAAGAAACATTTGAAATGAATTAAAGCAGTGGAAATAGGATTTCCACTGCTTTTGTGAATTGTTTTACAGCCCTACTTGCTCCATGCTCCATTTCCAGAAACGGTCAGCCAGTTCATTATCTTGTCCAAGCCCGGAGATAGATACCTCTTTTTCATCATAAAAATAGGCGCCGGAAATGCTGCTCACCTTTTCATCCATTGCTAAAAAGACCGCGGTCGCTGCTCCTTTTTCCGGTGTCCTAAAAAACGGGACAAGAAGTTTGATGATTCTTTTGCCAAAGCCCGTTTCCCTATCCACACCAATATTTGTAGCCACTGCCCCTGGGTGCAGCGCGTTTACTGTCACACGGGTATTCTTTATGTGCTCATGCAGGCTCCTCATAAATAATATGTTGGCCAATTTAGATCACCCATACCCCTTTGCAACATTATATCCGCTTTTAAAATAAGGATCTTCAAAATCAATTTTCCCCCATTTATGAGCACCCGATGATACAACCACTATCCGTCCTTGAGGGGAAGCTTTCAATTCATCTAAAAGCAAGTTTGTAAGAAGAAAATGGCCAAGATGATTCACTCCAAGCATGGATTCGAAGCCATCTTTGGTTTCCTGTCTCTTAAGTGAAACGACTCCCGCATTATTGATTAAAATATCTAGCTTATTATGCTTCGTCTTAAATGCCTCAGCAAAACGATGAATGCTATCAATGGAACCAAGGTCTCCAATCATTAATTCTATCCCGTCTGACTGACTTTCATCTTTGGCTATTTGCAGCGCTTTGACGCCTCTTTCCTCATTTCGGCAGAGCATAATAACATTTATGCCCTTTTTAGCAAGAGCAATCACCGTGGCAAGCCCCATACCAGAATTAGCTCCCGTTACAATTGCCAGTTTATCCTCCATCGAGATGCGCTCCTTCCTATTTTAATATTCCTACACCTAGTATACAGACTTCATTTTTCCTTATGATAGTTTTCGGCTTTCGAAAATCCATATAATTTTCTAAGAATATTCAGTATAATATATTGATAGTCACCTTTGGAAGGAGCCGTATTTATGGATGCAGCAACAGTCACGCTTGCAATCGCAACGATGGGCATCATTATTCTATTTGGAGCTTTCGTGGCCATTAGAGTCCCGATAACAAAAGAAGCGAAAAATCTTCTCATGGCCATTATTATTAATCTTGCCGTTCCCTTTATTATTCTGAATGGCGTTTTTAACACGGAAATATCCGATGAAGTTTTTCAGCAAGTGTTTATTATATTTGGAGCTTCCATAGTATTTAATTCAGTTGCAACTGTTATTGGCATTATAATCGGCAGATTGATTGGATTCCAATTATCGATGGCAAAAAAGCTTTCATTATTAGCTGCTATCGGCAATACTGGATTTATTGCCATCCCTTTATGCGCGACATTATTCGGTCCAATTGGCGGATTGCTCGCTGCAGTATTTGATGCAGGGCTTGACTTCGTTCTCTTTTCGCTAGGAATCTATTTATTGCAGAGCGATCAGCGGTTTAATATCAAGCAACTAAAAGCATTGTTGAATATGCCGCTTTTGGCGATTACCATCGGCCTTTTATATGTGATTAGCGGTTTGGAGGCACCTGCCTTTATGCAGCAATTAGCAAGTATGCTCTCTGGCCTGGCCGCACCGCTTGCCATGCTTTACATTGGGTTTTTACTCCCTCCTTTCTTTAAGAAAGGGCAAACTCTCTACTACAGGGAGCTCTGGTTTCCAATCCTTTTAAAGCTCATTATATTTCCTGCTTTAACCATATTCATTTTATCGCTGATGCCATTGAATACTTTCTTAAAGCAAATGCTTGTTATTTTAACCGCTATGCCCACGTTCATGCTTGCCTCTGTGCTATTTTCCCGCTACACAAATGACGAGGACAAAGCGGTAATGACGACCGTTTATTCTACAATTTTATCATTAGTGACCATCCCGCTTGTGACGGTGTTTGCGGGGTTTTTTTTATAAAAGGATAGCTTGGGCATGGTAATTTTAGTGCTGGAGTACATTCTACAAATAAAATGACGATTGGCTCTTTGCGTAACTTTTTCATCACTTTATTCTTCATTTAAAGTGACTGTTCACCTTCGCGGGGCTTATTTGTCATTTTATTTTTCGGCTGACTAGTAAATGCTGTGCGATTTGAAAACGAAGTATTGAATTTATCACTTCTTCTAGATTTTCTTTTCATCAAAAAAGAGACAGAAACCTGTCCCCTTTTTATCGATAACCCTCTGTATTCGCAGGCTTCCCGGCCTCTTGTACTTCAACCAAATAGCGAAATGCATCAGGCTGTGAGCCGTCTATATCAAAGAAGTTATATTTCTTTGCAAGCGCGCCGCTGGAAAAGGAACATCCATTTAGCTCCTGCTTGTTTGAATCCATTGCCAATGCTGCTACGGCTCTCCCTACATAGCGAGTGGACTCAGATATAATAAAATGTGGATCGACACTCGCTCCATTCTGCCAATTCTCCTCTGATACGCCAAACACTTCCAACATGATTTCCGAACGCATCCAACCTGGAGAAAGTGAAACAGCAGTACAGCCATAAGGGGAGATTTCTTGTGCAACTCCCTTTGCCATTCGAATGATAGAGCTTTTCGCTATATCATAAAACAGCGGAGATCGATAGCGGCTTTGATTATATTCCTCTGTACCATCTGTCATCTCCACGACTAATCCGCCTTTATTTTTTATAAGCAGCGGTAAGGCATAATGGTTCGTAATAATATGAGTATCTATAGCCAAACGCAGCATTCTGAAGCCTTTTTCTAATGAATGCGACCATATTGGTTGATTCCACTCTGTTAAATATTCACTTCCCCAAATATCGTTGACCAATATATCAAGCTTTCCCTGTTCTTTTTCTATTTTTTCCATTAAGTCCTTTACCTGTTCCTCGATAAGATGATCAACTTTTACTGGAATTCCCACACCTCCTAGTGCATTAACAAGTTCTGCTGTCTCTTCTATTGTTTCAGGACGGCCATATTCAGATTGCTCTCCACGAGTTGTCCTTCCAGTAATATAAACTGTTGCTCCAGCTGCCCCTAATTCCATGGCAATTCCGCGTCCTGCGCCTCTCGTTCCTCCGGCAACTAATGCCACTTTTCCTTCTAAAGTCATTTGCATTCTCCTCTCTTTATCCTGTATCTTTAGTTTAAACGATAATGTTGACATCTAATGTCATATTTTAAGGAGAAAAATAATGCGTGCTGATCGCCTTATTACAATATTATTATTACTGCAAAATAATGAAAAAATAACGACAAGAGAACTGGCGAAGCAACTGGAAGTATCCGAACGAACGGTTCATCGTGATATGGAAGCGCTAAGTTCTGCCGGTATTCCTGTTTTTGCAGAAAGGGGAAAAGCCTCCATTCCTGGCAGTCTAAAAAATGATGCAATAGATGTTTGGAACCGAATCTATATCGATACAGGCACTTGGAGAAATTCAGTGGAAAAAATCGATGGTTTTCCACAATTGCAAAAAGCTATCTGGGAAGAACGAATACTTGACATGACTTATAAACGAAGTGACCATACTATAAAATCGAGAAAAGTGAACCCTTTGGGGCTAGTAGCCAAAGGGAGAACATGGTACCTGATTGCATCCGAAGCAAACACAATCAAAAGCTTTCGCGCTTCCAGAATTTTATCTTTGCACGTAACAGAGGATTTTTTTGTAAGACCAGATAAATTTAAACTTGCAGACTTTTGGGAGCAATCAAAGCAATCATTCGTCAGCAATCTTCCTACCTTTCTCGTATCAGTTGAAGTATCTCCTGAAATCATTGATAGACTAACGTTTACTGGACGGTTTGTTCAAGTAATTCATATTGACAAAGCCAAGGAAAACAAATGGATTCCAGTGGACCTACAATTTGACAGTGAAAAAGAGGCTTGCGAATACATTTTAGGATTCGGCAACAAAATGAAAATTGTTCAGCCATCCTCATTAATAGAAAAAGTGAAAAAGATGGCGGAAGCAGTAGTTGATTTTTATCGTTGATTTTTTTACGTCACTCCCAGTTGGTTTTACGCCACTCTCATTATTTAGCGATTATGCTATACTAGTATGAGTAACTTAATAGTTTGGGTGGGAGGTTACTTTCCCTTTTTTATGGCACACAAATACACAAAAGAGCATCTCATATGAAGGAATGCTCTTATCTATTTAAATGAAAGCCTTTGTCATTATTGTTATTGGTTATTCGAATGGATGGGTTGAACCCCCATTGCATGCGATTTCTTGTTCATTCACTGATTGTTTTCCCTTTCATGGCAATCCTTCTTTTTGATTGATAGAAATGAAAAAGACAGCCGGAGTGGCTGACTTTTTCTATATAGGAGAAAGGAAAATCAAAGGAGAGTGTAGCGAAAATGAAAACTTTCTTAATTTTATTTCTAGGCTTGGTAGGAATTGTTATAGGAGCTGCTTTATTAGCAATTGAAAACGATGGCGCAGCATTTCAAACTAGGTTCATTTTTAAATTATGTGGACTATTCATATTTGGTGGAACAATCTTTTTGGTTCAAAGGTATTGGAAATCTATAGAGTAGAAATAAAGCATATAATAAAAAATCCAAGCTGGGAAATCAAATATCCTTCTCCTATGCTTGGATTTTGTATTATGATTAATGAGTTTTTTTAGTAATGATGAAAAATGTTTCGGCTGTGCCCCCAAGAAAGGGGACTTTTTTTAGAAATCAACTCTTTAAACATAATATCAAGAGAGTATCTAGAAATTCATTTTGAACATAATTAAGAAAATCAATATCGTGCTCGTTCATTTAAAGTTTCAAATTCCTTTTTGATCGGCACTCTGAAGAGAATACATTAGTAGCCTCCCCTTTACTTTTTCCCTTCTGGTAATAAAATTAGCTCTTCACCGGATGGCTGTTTCAATGTAGTTGTATGATAGGTGCCATCCGCCCAGTCTTCAAACTGATTATCGTACCAGTTACTTTTCACATGACCAGATTGACCTGGACCAACTAAATGATAAGCTTCATTCGGATTCGCCATATCTATGACAAATCTCCAAGAGCCGCCATGATTGACGGTGCCTTTTTCATCAAATGCGGAGGCTTTAACAGTAACCGCACTTCCTCCAACTGGAATGCCTCCTTTGGAATTAAACAAATAATTCATTGGCGAAACACTTGATAATGGATGATTGAAGCGCACTTGATGGAAGCTACCCCATTCCCACTTATCCATATTCTTAACTTCGGATTCTTCAATTTGAGCAAGTGTCTGTTCTAAGGAAGTTAACAGGACCTCTTCTAATCCACCCGCCTCTTCAATCCAAGGGCCAGGATTCCCGTCAAACGCCCGGCGCAGCAATTGATCAATGGCTGCCCTTTTGCCGCTAAACAGTTCAAGCGTCTTCTCTGGTATACTATCAGCAAGAAGCACATTGCCAATCTTTGTCATCCATACGTTGAATATATAAGGTGCTGCTGCTGCTTTCTTATCATAAAAGTCCCAATCTCCTAGAACCGTTAATACCTCATCTACTCTATCATCCGATACATTGCTCAATACTTCTACAAACTGCGGAACAAATTCTTCTGCCTGCAGATTTTTTTCATCCATCTGCAAGTCCATCATATCGGCTGCAGTCAGCTTGTCATTTGCACGGAGCACTTCCTGAATGCGCATCTGCCGATAAGGCTGAGCCCAGTTATGGCTAATATGATACGGATAGTCATCACTAATGACTTTATTATTGGCAGTGGATATAAAGCCTTCATTCGGGTTCACTGTTTTTGGAAGTTCATCATAAGGAATATAGTCTTTCCATCCGTATTCATCCGTCCATCCTGGTACAGGAAGCATGCCGTCTCCTTTCTTTCTAATTGGAATCTTCCCATTCGCTTTAAAAGCGATATTGCCTTCCCCATCAGCTACAACAAAGTTTTGTGCCGGAGTTTCAAATTGCTGTAATGCCTCTTCGAATTGTTCCCAGTTTTCCGCTTTATTCATATTTAATATAGCTTCGAGCTCTGCGGATGGCTGTAGTGCTGTCCATTGCAAGGAAAGCACTGTGTCGCTCCCTGCATCGGCCGCAAATTCTGAAATGACAGGGCCATGACGGGTAACTGTCACTTCATAATCCAATGTTTTTCCGTCCTTCACTTTAATTGGCTCAGAAATCACTTCTGCCTCTTCCCATTTATCATTATATAAAAATTGTGTTGGATTCTCTGGATTTCTTTTTTCAATATATAAATCTTGTACATCTGGTCCAGTATTTGTCACGCCCCAGGCAACGTTTTCGTTATGCCCGAGAATGATACCAGGGATGCCTGCAAAAATGACACCACTCACATTCATTTCATTTGTTTCAAGATGTGTTTGGTACCAAATGGAAGGTGTAGCAAGCCCTAGATGCGGATCGTCTGCTAGGATCGCTTTCCCGCTTTCCGTCTTTTCTCCACTCACAACCCAGTTGTTGCTGCCATTAAATTCATGGGGAATCACAGCACTGGCGAAAGATTTGCTTATATCAAGTTTTTCTTTTCCGATGATGTAAGGAGCATTTTCTGGATATTCCGGGAAAAGATCATATGCCTTTTCTTTTGGAAATTCTTCTAAAAGATATTGCCGGAATGCTTGACTTTGCCAATGCCCCCCGAGATCAAAAGCCATATACTTTCCAATGGTTAATGAATCGGCAGGTGTCCAATCCTCTGGTTCATAACCAAGAATCGTAAATTCAATCGGCCATTTCCCGTTTTCGCGAAGCTCTGCAATATAAAGGTTTACCCCTTCAGCAAACGCTTTCAGAGCATCCATACCTAAATCAGTATAGCGGTCTGCTGACGCTTCTGCCGCTCGTCTAAGTCCCAATGTCCGAAAATACTTATCCGTCTTTACAGCAGATTCTCCAATCACTTCACTTAACTGCCCTGATGCCTGCCGTCTGCTTAAATCCATTTGAAATAGGCGATCTTGGGCCTGAATATATCCCTGTGCTAAAAAAAGATCATGATTATTGGCTGCAGTAATATGGGGAACGCCCATATCATCCCTAACAACTGTTACTGGCTCACTCAATCCAGAAAGAGAGATTTCCCCTTCAATTTCCGGTAGTGAACGATTTAAATAGAAATTGGCGCTAATTAAAACGATGATGAAAATAGCAACTACTACCGCTAATATCCATAAGGATACTTTCTTCCATTTTGCTAATGGCTTCCGCTTTGCTGCAACTACTTCCACTGCCATGACCTCCATTTTTATTTTTCTAACATATTTATTCGTGAAACAGATACCTTTTACCTACTATTCCATAAAAAAAAACGACTTCAATTGTGAGAAGCCGTTTCTTATTTATTCCATTCTTCAGCTAGCATTCCGTAAACAACTAAATCAGCATAATGGTCATAGAGCCATTCAGCTTGTCTAATAATCCCCTCTTGCTTAAAACTCAATCTCTCAGGTATACTTCTGCTTTTATAATTTTGTACAGCAGCACGAATCTCTATCTTGTTCAAGCCAAGCTGATTTAAGCCGTAGTTGGTCAATGCTTTTGCGACTCTTGACATAATTCCCATACCCTGAAAAGCACCGTCCAGCCAATATCCAATATACGCTGTTTTGTTTGACCAATTGATTTCATTAAAGCCTGCGATTCCCACGATTTCATTCCGATACAAAATAACAGCAGTTAGCCCTTTATTTTCCATTATTCTTTTTAAGCATCCTTCAATAAATAGCTCAGAGTTCTTTAAGTTCTTTGTTCCATCCACCCATGGCAGCCATTCTCTTAAATATTCCCGTGAAGTATCAATGATTGCAAATATCTTTTCAGAATCTTGAAGCTCAATGGCTCTCAGCACTAGTTCATCATCCACATTAACAAGAATCATATTCATTCTCCATGCTTTTTTGGTATAGTATAACAGTCTTGTAGGTTGAGAGATAATCATCCCTATCAACGCTTCGTATTAAATTTATTAATCATCTCAGCTTTTCTCGCTTTCAATAATAAACAGTGCCACAAATTATTCATTTAACGGATAAATTTTAAACTTCACTTCTCCAATTAAGGATTCTTCCTCAATGAATCCGAATTCCCTGCTGTCATAGCTTTTTTGACGATTGTCCCCTAATACAAAATAATAGCCTTCAGGAACGGTTTGCTTGCCAGTTAATTCATTTAACGTAAAATCCGCAGTTATTGTATTGACCATTAATCGATATTCCCTTTTGACATATGGCTCTTCAAAAGCTTGTCCGTTTACATAAAGAATATCATCCTTCATCTCAATTTCATCGCCAGGTACACCGATTACTCTTTTTACATATTTTTCGTTCTCCTCAGGCGCATGGAAGACAACCATGTCAAAACGATCAATGGTGCTCGTTTTACTTACGAATATCCAATTATTTTCCTCAAATGTCGGCGACATTGACTCTCCCTTAACTGTCATCGGAGAAAAAATAAATTGGCGGCATATAAATGCTATAAGAAGCGCCAAAAGAAGTGTTTTCATCCATGATATGAGGTCCTCTTTTATGACGGGGTTCATTCATTCTCCTCCTAATTTTCATTAATAGAAGAATTCGCCGTTAATGATGGATTTCCCTCCTTATTACCTATGTAAATAGCTTTTCATTTCATCATTTAGCCATTTTAATGACTGTAATTTCAAGGAATAATGTGAATTTTTCATATCTACTAATTTGGCCGAGCGAAGGATTTTTAAATGATGATGGGCTGTTGTCTTGCCCAAGTCTAACCGATTGGTTATCTCCTGAAGGCTATAATCTCTTTCGAAAAGCAATTTAATCATCTTCATGCGTGTTTCATCCCCAAGCGCCTTGTATCGCAGTACAAGAGAATGATTAGGTGTATATTGGTCAGATGGATCAATACTCTCATTTGAAATTGGATAATAAAAAACCTTTGTTTCCTCTATGTCTGCTTCTATATTCCATGGGCGATAAGTATATTGTGGGATAAGAAGAACTGAATTCACACTAGGTTCAGGTTGATAGACAATACCACCTGTTACCCATTCTACCAATTCTTCGGCTGGCATTTTTTCCTCCATTTGCTGTTTCATTTGAAAATCCGTATGTAACATTCGATATAACTCTTCCTCCTGCTCCTTAATAACTGCGTCATACCATCCTGTCATTACCGAAATCAAATGATTTTTTAAAAGGCCAATGTCACCTAAACTAATAAATTCGATATACTGTGAAAAAAAAGAATTATCCTTTGTCAATTCCTGCATTTCATAGATAGCTTCCTTCTCCATACTAGATGCATCGCATCTTAATTGCTGATAACAAGTGCCTAAAAATGGCAGACAGATAAATTTTAGCGTCTGCATAGACAAATTATTAATATAAGTAGTAAATTCCTCAATTTCAGTGAAGTTCTTTTGATGAAGAAGTTGCAGCAATGCCTTCCATGTATTGTGCTCATGGACAAATTCCAATTCTTCCAATAGTTCTTGCGGCAATGAATCTTTTATTTCCTGCCATTTATCTTCAGATTTCTCCATTGTGTGGTGCAACGGTGTATTTGTAATGGCAGCAATTCCTAGTGCACATTCCCAAAGTAGGGAAAATTCCATCTTAATTTGGTAAGTCTCTCTCCTTCTGCTCGTATGTCTAATTAATTCCATATGTGTCACCTCTTTTTTATGCTTACTCACATTCTATATCCTTAAAAATGGTAATTCAATCAATTTGGAATATTTAATTTATTATGAGTGTCTCTTACTATGAGGTTATGACTACACTATGGTGCATATTAGTATCATACTGGAAAAATCCTCATCCCTTTTACAGGCATTAAATAAAAACCAGTTGTCAATCGATCATTTTAACAAATATTATTCTATCACATAGCAATGCGTCGATTGTGGATATCTATCACTTTTTATAAAACCAAAGGAAGTATAAAAATCAGCTGCGCCAGCAGTATCGGTATGCAATACAATCACCTTAAAACCGCCGCCGGCATCCTTAATTATTCTATTTAATAATTGCGTGCCTACTCCTGTTCGCCTGGCATTCTTTGATACATAAAACCTCCTCAGTCTTCCAATACTAGGCTGAAAGGCATACGGATCGATGTTTATGCCGCCGATTGCTATCAGCCTATCCTCCTTATATACGCCGTAAAGCCCCTCCCCTTCTTTATCAAAACGGTTTACCCCGCTTATATATTCATTCAGCAATCGGAGGAGAAAATGGTAGCCTTCTTCACTGCTCTCCTCAATTAGGTGATGAATTGTAAAATGATTAAGTAGCTTTATTTTTTGAATTGTCATTGTTACTTCCATTCTAGTAAGGTATTTTTCTTACTTTCTGTAAAATTAACTCCGGTTGATCTACAGCTTCAAAGCCAAATCGTTCATACAATGTATGAGCATCCTTCGTAGCAAGCATAAATTTGCGAATATCTTGTAAATCGGGATGCCAGACAATTGTTTCTACGAGCCATTTCGATAAACCGAGTCCGCGATAAGCAGGTAAAATAAAGACATCGCATAGATAAGCAAACGTTGCGGAATCTGTGATTACACGGGCAAATCCAACTTGTTCATATAAGGTATGCACATCCCCTTTATAAACGCCAAAAACTAATGGCGTTTGATCAATTGACTTCATTACAATTTCTTTTGGTATATTTTCAGACCAATAAGCGTCAGTATGTAAAAAATCAAAAATGATATGACGATCTAAATAATCCTTATTTGTTGAAATTGTAAATTCCCCATGTTTCTTATCTCTCATTATTCTCCCCCTCAAAATGACCCCCAGCATTTTCAATGCATTGAACGGCGTATGTGTACATGAAACTATTCCCCTGAGGGCTTTTCCGGCCTCCTACAGGGGAACCTTATAGTCATATATTTGAGTTACCATTTCTTCCGGCCCTTCAAACTTGTGATTTGCGCCAAATGGTGGCGGCCGTGCCATGCATATGTACCAATGCATTCTCCCACAGTTAACAGCCCTGATTCCGGATGATAAAACATTTTATTTAATTCCTCATGATTCAAGTCTTTTAAAACAACAATCCAATGTAAATGCAAAGTTTCAAGTAATGTCAATGATGCCTCAACAGGCAGGCGGTAATTTGGCAGCTTCGCCCATTCCGCTTCCTTATAATCCTTTATGACAGGCTGATCTTCTGTTAAAGCAAGCTTCATCCGTATATAAGCATTCATATGACTATCTGCTAAATGGTGGACAACTTGCCTGACAGTCCAGCCGCCTTCTCTATATGGCGTATCCAGCTGCTCATCTGTTAAATCCCCTACTGCCCTTCTAAGCATATAAGGCAGGCTTTCAATTTCCATCATCCAGCCTCTAATCACATTGGGTGTTAATTTCCCATTAAAATCAAACTTGCCGATTGGATATCTTTCGTCCATCAAAAGATCCCTTCTTTCGATTAAATATTCTAATTATTCAACCTGTACTTCGCATTGATTAAGCGGACACAATCAGCTTAGACAAATTGAACCTTAACATAATACATTGGCATTCTAACGCGGCCACACGTCCGTGACCGATAGCAAACACTCTCCTTGTGACTTTCCAAGCCTGTTACATTCAGCAGATTATTGATTTAAAACACCAAGCTTAAGAAAATCTAAAAACTCGTTGACAGTTACAAATGCTGAGTCTGGAATAACGGTAAACTCCTCTGTTTGCCCATCAGGAAGCCAATGAACACCCGCTGTATAAATATTTGCCTTTTGCCCTGCTATAATGTCCGCATCACTATCACCTAAAAAGATTGACTCTTCTGTTCTCTCATTTAATTGCTCAAGAGCAATAAGTAATCCTTCAGGGTCCGGTTTTGGTTTTGCAACATCATCACCTGTAATCATCGTGTCAAAATATCCGTCCATACGTAAAGCGTTTAAGGAAATATCCAAACTTCGCCTTGCTTTTCCCGTTACGATCCCCAGCTTTACATCATGTTCTTTCAAAAACAATATTAAGTCATTAATTTCACGACTTACTTCAACGAATCGATGATGTTCTTTTTCATAGACAGAGTAATATAGCTCAATCGCCTGGTCTTTATCTTCATAATTTAAATGATTTCTGATGATTCCAGTTTCTGAAGGGCCAAACATGGCTTTCACTTTTTGTGAAGAAAGGTCTTTATAATCGAAGGTTTTAAACACAACTTGAAATGCGTGGATACATAGCGGTAATGTATTCGCCAACGTTCCGTCAAAATCAAATAATACAGCCCGAATGACACTCACCCCCATAGCTCTATTATAATATAAAAATTGTAAAAATATTTAGTTTTATTAAATTATTTATTACGGTATCTCAAAAGCACAACACCCGATTGAAATTGTTTTACTTCAATTAAATCTAATTGATGGAGCTTATCGCTTTGAAACATTTCCTTTCCTCTCCCAAGGATGAACATAAATTCGATATTCGTCAATCAGATTAAGATCCATAAATGCAGCTGCGATCTCTGCACCTCCGAGAATCATATTTTTTCCCGCATTAAAATGTTGCCTAAGCTCCGCATCAGGAATCGACCAGCCAATGTCTCCAGAATCAGCTTCTATATATCCATCAAGCGAAACCATCATTGAATAAATGTCTCGATTCTCTCATTTATTCACCACTCCGATCGTAAATCCATCATAGCCTTTCTCGCCAACAGTTTGAATCGCTGTTGAATCAATTCTTGAATCAGCAGCCATGATTTCTATAAAGCTCCTCATTCCTAAAATATTTGGGTCAGTAGTATTTTCATCAAGGATTTGCCCATCTCTTACGACATTATCTCCAATAATGACTGCACCGTCTTTTGCAAGTTCTATTGCCATTCTTAAATAATGTGGATTATTTGGTTTATCCGCATCAATAAAAATAAAGTCGAAACCATTCTCCTCGGTTTGCTGAAGCATAGATAATGTATCTATGGCTAACCCTTCAATGATTTCAACTTTCTCGTCCAGACAGGTTTTTTTTAGGTTTTCACGTGCGACTTTTATATGCTTCGGATTATGCTCAAGGGAAAAAAGCCTTCCCCTCTCAGGCAAAGCCTTTGCCATCCAAACGGTACTGTATCCACCAAGCGTACCAATTTCTAGGATTTTTTTTGCACCCTTTATTTTCGCGAGTAAAAATAATAGCTTTCCGTGTGTCGGTGAAACATCTATAGGTGGCAGATCAGATTCACCATTTTTCCTCAATGCGGAGGATAAATCATTCTCCTCTGCATGAAGCATATGAGTAAAATATTGTTCGACTTCTTTCCAATTATTCTTATCACTCATGCTTCATTCTCCTTTTTTCATTATATGAATTGAGCAAAGAATTCCAGCTGCAAAAGCGCCAGCACCTCCAATTAATGACAGGGACAATAATTGCGTCGTGAGGTAGAGAGTCCAAAAGGCACCGACAGTTAATCCAAATGGAAGAGTCCAGTTCATTTTAATCCTCTCCTTTTATCTTATATCAATCTTTTATCCCTACTCATTGATGTTTTAAACACTAAATGAATAGATTAGATTAAAAGTCTATTTTTTCCTGCCGATAGCGATATTTTCTTTCCTTTACCTCTTCAATCGCTTGCTGCAGAAGTTCTCTATTGAAATCAGGAAAGTATCTATCTGTAAACCATAGTTCTGCACCTGCAGATTGCCAAATTAAAAAGTTGCTCAATCTCTGTTCTCCACCGGTACGAATAATAATATCCGGGTCTGGCAATCCATGGGTATATAAGTAATTCTCTATCATGTCATCATTGACTTGGTCAATTTTAAAATCCTTGCGATTCACTTCTCTCATTAGTGACTTTACCGCAGATAAAATTTCAGCCCTTCCGCCATAATTCATTGCAAAATTGACAATTAAGCCGTCGTTATCCTTTGTGGTGCTAATTGCCGATGTAACAGCATTTCTCGTATGCGAAGGCAGGCCATTAATATCCCCTGATACACATACCTTTATATTTTTATCCATAAAAACAGGCAGTTTTTTCGTTAAAAAGTGAGCAGGCAAATCCATCAAATAATTAACTTCATCTTTTGGACGCTTCCAATTTTCTGTTGAAAAAGCGTACAGGGTCAACACCTTAATTCCCATTTCTCCCGCAGCATAAATCAGCCTCTCCATCGCTTGAGATCCGGCATAGTGGCCCTGACTCCTCGTTAATCCTCGTTTTCTTCCCCATCTTCCGTTACCATCCATAACAATGGCAATATGCAATAGGTCATTCATTTGTCTCACTCCGTTATTTTAATAATTTGCCCAAAAGTACATAAGGCTCGTCCGAACCAGGTAATCACTTGCCATGTTAAGCCTGAATAAAGTTTCCGAGCAGCCGTATTATTTTTTCCCAATCATCATTTTGATGAAGAGGATGGACGGCAAGCTCAGCCAATTCAAAGCAATAAGATAGCCACTCTTCTCTTTCTAATTCACTGATATTTTTTGCTAATAAATCATTATTTATTGACCCGAATCTGATTGATCCCAATAAGCAAAGTTTGCTTGCCTTCGCAATCTCTCAATAGATAATGGATTAGACTTGTCCAAAACTTCCTTCCACCGTTCATCCAGCTCATATGTTTGAAAAATAGAGCCCCCTAACAATCCTTTGTGCATCTATCCAATTAAAAACTTCCTAATTGAGAACTTCCAATTTTTCAATAAGTAGGTTAATAGCTCCCATGTAAATACTTTCTTAAACTTAAAGACGATTATAATCAGGAAAAGTTTCTAGTTTAGAAAATTATTCATTCGTTCTGTCTTTAGACTATTAGTTTATGAACATAATAAATATGCCGTTTACGAATTTGCAAACAGTGATACTTGACTTATATCCTTTAGAGAGTTTAACAAAGATCATATTTCTAATATTATTTTCATATAGTATTCTTTTTTTGGAGGTTATGGAGATGTTATCTTCGTGGACGGACACTCTTTTCCTTCTCCAGTGTGATTGTGTCATTGAAATGGGGGAACAATAGATTATGTACTATGAGTTAAAATGCTTTTATTGCAAAAAACATATAGAGTCTATGAGAGGTCAAAATCTTATAAAGAGTAAAAAATAAAATGGTCTTTACTGCGATGATTGCAGCCACCACATACGAATTGTAGCAATCAAATTTTTTTAGATAGGGAATCTAAGATCCCCTATCACTAAGTAGAGATGGCAAGTCCTTCATCTAAACAATTCAAAGCAAATTTTATTTGTTCTTCATTTACAGTCAATGGCGGATGCCATGTAATGCAATTTCCACCTGATACTTTAAATGAAAGGCCATTTTCCAAACAATAATATAAAAGCTTTTCAGCTAATTGATGGTGTTTATGCTTCGTTTTGCGGTTAGTTACAAGCTCTATTGAGATTAACAGCCCGGCAATTCGAATATCACCGATACAATCATATTTTTCGTACAAATGCTGAAGTTGTACCGAAATAAATTGAGATTGAACGGAACAATTTTTCTCCAATGCAAAGTCGTCTATATAATCTATTGTGGCACATATGGCTGCACTTCCCAGCGCGGGTTTTTCATGTGTATAATGACCGAGAGACACTTCCCCAGCGACATCATATTTTGATTTAGCTAACACGGCTGCCTGGGGAATCATTCCGCCTCCTAGCCCTTTACCAAGAACTAAAATATCGGGTTCAATACCATATCTTTGATGCACGTAAAAACTGCCACTTCTTAATAAAGCAGTTGGAATCTCATCAAAAATGAGCAGGATTCCGTAAGTATCGCATATTTCTCTTAATCTTATAAAATATTCTACTGGTGGAATATGGGTATCTGTTGCACGAATCGGCTCAAGCAGAATCGCTCCTATCTCCCCTTCATGCTGAATCGTATATTCCAAATAGTCGAGACTGCGTTCAGCTATTTCTAGAGAATGCGCATTTCCAAAAAAATGACGGTAACCGTTATAGGGCATGACCTTTACCATGCCTGGCAGCATCGGTCCCATATCTTTCTTAAAAACATATTCCCCTCCAGCAGAGATTGTATCGAGACCAGCGCCATGGAAAGATTCCCACATCGAAATCACCTTATGCCGACCAGTTGCTTTCCTAGCAATTTTCATCGCCAGCCCAACAGCTGCACTCCCAGATGGAGTGAATAACACTTTATAGTCTTTCGAGATCGTCCTATTCACTAGCTTTTCAGCAGCCTTTACAACAATATCAGATGTATATCTTCGCGGAATAAACGGCAATTCGTTTAGCTGCTTTGCAATAGCCTCGACCACATATGGATTTTTATAGCCTACCTGATGGGCACTGTTTCCATGAAAATCGAGATACTGCTTCCCATTTACATCTGTTAAATAACAGCCTTCCGCGTCAACGATGCTATTCAAGCACGGAGTTGACATTGATTGTTTCAAAAATATTCGCTCATCTTCATCAATCTTCCTAAGGCTAGCTTCATTCAGTTGCTTTAACCAGTTCATGCGGCTATCACTAGTATTCACATCACCCTCGCGCTGCAGGTTCACATCACTTCCCATGCAGCATTGGCTCTTTTTTTGATAATTGACGGTTTATTTCAGTTATGATTTTCGGCAGTTCCCCCATCGTTTCGATTGTAAAATCTGCTCCATTTTCAATAAAGGCTTGCTTTGTTTTATTTATTACTGCCGTTTTTTCATCAAGGGAGAGCATGTCGTATTCTTTTTCTGATAATCCCATTTCAGAACTTCCGACAATGACGCCAACTGACCATACGCCAGCATGAACGCCCTCTTTAATATCTGATATCGTATCCCCCACTTTTATTACATTGCGGACGGATGACAGCTTAAATTTCTCCATATTTCTAAAAATCATATAAGGGAAGGGACGGCCAAGTGAATTGGTTTCATCCGCAGTTATATAAAAATCAGGTCCATAGCCTTTTTTGAAAGCATTCGGCACGACGACCTCCATCATAGAATTCGTATATCCTGTCGTCGATCCTATCTTCAATCCTTCTTTTCGCAAAAGCTCAACAGTCTCAATCACTTCAGGAATAGGGTCTGTATATTGTGATAATGAGGACAGCAGCGCATGCTCAAATTCAGCATATAATTCCACTACATCTTGTTCAGTAAACTTTCTTCCGTTTTTTTCTTCCCATAGCGTTGATATTCTTGGCATTGACAGCATGGCACGAATATGGTCAATCTTCAGCATCCCCATTGGCTCGCGTGCCTCTGCCATCGTTACTTCGATTCCGGCATTTTTAAAAATATCTACGAACACATTTACAGGTGCAAAACAGCCAAAATCTACAGTTGTACCAGCCCAATCAAATATAACCGCTTCTATTTTATTCATTATGCTCTCACTCCCATATAGTCTTCGATAATATTGCATAAATCGCTGATATCCTCTTCATCAATTTCGCCGATGTTCCCAATTCTGAACGTATCTGCATCTGTTAATTTCCCAGGATAAATGACAAAACCTTTCTCTTTAACAAAATGATAAAAACTGTCAAAACTAAATTGTTCTGTTGGATATATGAAAGACGTTATAATTGGCGATTGCTTTTCCTCTGTAATATAAGTGGCAAATCCAGCTTGCGCCAGGCGCTCTCTCAGCAGTTTATTATTATTTGTATATCGATTTTGGCGGGATGCGATGCCGCCTTCTGCAATCAATTCATCGATTGCCTTTGAAAAGGCTGCTACGACATGCGTTGGTGATGTATATCTCCATTTTCCATCTTTATTCATTTCCTTCCATTGATCAAATAAATCAAGGGATAGACTTCTTGCATTTCCTTCACAAGCTGCTAGTTTTTCCTTTTTTGCGATGACAAAGCCAAAACCTGGCACGCCTTGAATGCATTTGTTCGCGCTGCTAATCAAGTAATCTATTCCAAGTGCAGGTACATTCATTTCCACTCCGCCAAAACTGCTCATCGCATCTATAATTAGCGTTTTTCCATAATCCTGTGCCACAGATGAAATCATATCAATCGGGTTAAGGATACCTGTTGTCGTTTCACAATGCACCATCACAATATGTGTAATGCTTTCATCTTCGGCCAACAACTTGCGAATGGATGCTTCATTAGGATATTCATTGTATTCAACGGCATATTGAACAAAGTTAAGCCCAATATAATCAGCTATTTTTACAATTCGCTCGCCGTATGCACCATTCGTGATAATCAGGGCTTTATCTTCATTTGAAATAGCTGTTGTCATGACTGATTCAACCGCAAATGTACCGCTTCCCTGCATAAGAACGACTGTATATTCTTCAGCTGATGCATGGGCAAAGTCTAATAATTGTCTTCTGATTTTTTGTGTAATCTCTTTATAATCACTATCCCATGTGCAGCGATCAAACAGCATTTCCTCCTTTACTGTCTTCGTTGTTGTAAGTGGACCAGGGGTTAATAGTTTATATTGTTTCAATTTAATCTCTCCTTTTATTTCGCAGAATTAAAGAATGATTGATGTTTTTCTAGCAGCTCAACAGTTAATGGCTCACTAAATGTTTTATTATTTGACGCTTTATTGTCTTCATCCACTGTCTCTCCTTCATAGAGGGGCACAGGATAATAAGTGATCAGGTCTTTTCTAGCATCTGTTATAAGTACTTCAGCCATTTCTAGTGCTAAGTCTGTTTTTTCATTCTTCTTATCAATCACGGCCACAGATTCCGTAATAGAAAAATTGCCTTCGACAGGATCAATAAAATCAATTGGTGCTCCTGATTTCTTTACTTCCACCGCTTGATGGCGAAGTCCAAATCCAACCGCCACTTCACCCGCTTGAACTTTTTTGATTGATCCGGAACCTGAGCTTTCCAAATGCGGGCCAGCATTTTCAATCACACCAGCCATGATTTTTTTTCCTTCATCTTCACCATACTCGCTAATAATTGCTTGAATAAGTGTCCATCCAGTTGATGAATCCATAATGTTTGGAATAGAGACAAGCCCTTTATAAGACGGATCCGCCAAATCTTTAATAGATTTTGGAACTTCCAGCCCTTTTTGCTCAATCATTGCAGTATTAAAAAATAATGCACCGGTATTGGCTAAAACAGGAGAATAGAAAGCTGGATATTCCTCCAATGAATGAGTCTGAAAGCCTAAATCTCTAAACATTGAATGCTGTTGCTGTGCACTTTCTAAAAAATAAGAACTCATTGTGACTAAATCTGCCTCAATTTTGCTCCCCTCTGCCATCAGCTTACCGCCTAATTCGGATGTGCCTAAAGATTGAATAATATATTTCCCCTCATAACCAGCACCATTTAAAGATTGCTCCATCGCTTTAATTGCTTCTTCATCTCCATTGGAATAAATGACAACTTGACCTCCTTCCCCGCTGGCAGCATTTCCTCCACAGCCGGCAAGCAAGATAGCCAATCCAATCAATAAAAACGTTAGCCACTTCATTCTTTTCATCCTGTTTTCCCCTCACTTTTATTAAAAATTTTTTACAGATTGCTTTTTTTGCAAATAGTCACAGATCAGCTTAACTATGAGATTAGTAAAGAATATTAGCAGTGACAGCACGAAGATTTCATTAAACTTAGCAAAATGCTGCAGTTCTTTAATTTTGCTCGACACAAGTGATGTTTGCGCTGAGACGAGAAAGATAATCCCGCTAATTGTGACCATTGAGTTAATAAAGTAATAACTGAACATTTCTATGACTGTTGAAGCTGAATTTGGAATAATTACCCGGTAAACCGTTTTAAACCAGCTATCACCAAGCAGCCCTCCCGTTGTTTCCCATGATGGGTTCATTTTCGATAACGAATTTTTCGCCATTAAATAAGGTGTTGTAAAATAGTGAACAATATTGCACACGATAATTATCGTGAAAGTTCCTTTTAAACTGCTGCCATTGAATAGTAATAAGTACGACAATCCTAATACCATACCCGGTAGAGTATTTGTGATCATTGAGACGACATCAAATGCCACTCTTCCCTTTAGCCCTGTTCTCGTATTTAAAATTGCAGAGCTATAGGCAAGGATGATTCCCACTACAGTTGTAAAAAAAGCGACGATTAAGGAATTTTTATAGACAGCAGTTAAATCATTTGATGTAAAAACATTGATGAAATGCTGCATCGTAACTGTTAAATCATAAGGAAAGCTTGTTAGAAATGGTGCGATAAACATGACGAGAAAGATAGATAGCATCCCCATTAATACAATGATAGAGATGAATCCAAGAATGATATCTCTTATCTTGTTCTCCACCATTTCAATCTGAGAGAATTTATCATAATGAAAGTTGAACCTCTCAAGATAGTTTAAGAGCACAACGCCAAATAGTGCCGGTACAAGCATGAGTACTGCTATCACTGCTCCATGATTGAAATTCGGAATTGACCCGAGCATTACTTGGTAAAGCTGTGTTGCCACTACTGAATAAGTGCCGCCAATTGAAGCAGGAATACCATAATCCGTAAAGCTTAAAATAAAGGAAAGGACAAAGGCTCCTCCTAATGCGCCAAGCATCGGACGGATAATCGTATTTAGGAAACTTCTCATCGAACCATCCATCATTAGCTTGGAAACGATAATGAATTTTTTATCTATATACATAAAGGAGTTGTTGATTAAAAGAAAGGCAGCAGGCAAAGTATAAATGACATAGCCCATTAACAACCCATTAAATCCGTATATGTCGAAAAGCGGCTTTCCGAGAAGCTGTGTAATTAACCCTTGATTGCCAAACGAATACATGATGGCAAATCCGTATGTGATTGTCGGCAATAACATCGGAATGAGGATGCCCATTTTAATCACACTTTTCAACGGCCTGTATATGTTCGTACAATTCAATGCATAGGCGATCATAAATGCAAGAATCGTAGTGATGATTGCCGTTAGCCCTGAAATTTTAATACTATTCACAAAGGCCGTTAAAAGCTCGCTGTTAGAAAGTACATTGTAATAGTTTGTAAGGCTGTACCCTTCAGCTGTTTCAAATGAACGAAGCAGCAAAGTACCCATCGGCAACAACAGAAACAGCAGGAAGACAATCAGTATCGACGTATAGATGACTTTCATTTCCGGCCGGACATTAAGCATATTGTTCACCAAATAATTGAAAGATATTTTGCCGCTTGATTTGCAGCTGCTTCAATATGAATTCCTTCACAAATTCATTTTTTGGATGATGAATAATTTCCTGCGGTGTTCCGAATTGAGAAATATTCCCCTGATCAATGATGAGAATTTTATCTGATAATGTTAACGCTTCTTCTGGATCATGAGTGACAATAATCGTTGTTAATTGGAATTCCTTTGCAATCGATTTAATTCGTTCTTTTATTGATTCTTTAATCACTCCATCCAATGCGCTTAAAGGTTCATCAAGCAGGAGTATTTTCGGCTTCATCACCAGCGTTCTCGCCAGTGCCACTCTTTGCTTTTGCCCTCCTGAAAGCTCGCCGATTTTTTTTTGTAAATGGGGCTTTAGCTCAAGAAAATCAATATATTCCTGGAGTTCAGCTTCAGAGACCGATCCCCGTTTGTTTTTTAGCCCATAAATAATATTTTCATAAGCAGTTAGATGCGGGAAAAGAGCATAATCCTGAAATACAATATTAAAGCCTCTATCTTTCATTTTTACATTTGTTAAATCTTGATCATTAAATAGAATTCTTCCATTATCCATCTTTGTTAAGCCTAAGATAATATTTAATAATGTGGTTTTCCCGCTTCCGCTTTGCCCTAACAATGAGACGATTTCTCCTGATTCTATTTCCAGATTAATATTTTCCAGGACGACTTTGCTGTGATATTGTTTGCTGATATTCTCTAGTTTGAGCAAACGAAACACCTCCATATTATTTGAATATTCTGTATTTTTATCGTGAGTTTGTTCAGCCATCGATTTCTGCTTTTCGTTTACTTCTCGGCTGCTCTCTCTTTTCTAACAAACTTCCTAGCTTTGTAGTCAAAAATGTGATCATGATTGAAAAGATGACAATTCCATAGAAGCCCACTCCAATTCCGATTCCCACTCCCCCTGCAAAAAATATCATCGCTGCTGAGGTTAAACCCTTTACTTTAAATCCATTCTTCATGATCAGTCCCGCTCCAAGAAACCCCAGGCCTGAAACGATTTGGGCGGCGAGGCGCATCGGGTCCATCATCGTTCCGTTGTCAGCCGCACGCAAAAGGGTAGCACTCTCAATAGAAATGATGGTGATAAGCGTGCAGCTGACAGTCACATAAGTATAAGTCTTAATTCCTGCTGGCTTATTATGCGAAGAACGATCCCAGCCAATAAATAATCCTAAAATCGTACTGATAAATAGACGAATATATAATTCTGCTTCTTTAAATATTGCCTGATCAGCCAGCATTTGCAGATGGTTCAATGATAGACCTCCTCACATGTGTCAGCCTTGGATCCATTTCGCTTCGTTGATACCCATATGATCGGGCTTCGGAACATCGGTAATAATAAAATCAATCTCTGATAAGAGTTCAATCTTATAATTGGCTCTGACGCCAATTTTGGTGGAATCACTCAAAATATAAGATTGCTTGGAATTCGCTATAAATATTCTTGAAAGCATGCATTTGTCTAAATCATAGCTGGTGATTCCTGCACTCTCCTCTATGCCGTCGATTGCAATAAAGGCCTTGTCGACAAAAAATTCCTTTGCCATAGTTTCTGCCAATGATCCGGATGTACGAAAATGATTGCCTCTTACATGTCCGCCAAGAAAGATAATCTCTCCTTTAAATAACTTCTGTTCTTCATAGCCCATCAGCTTAACTGCCAGCGGAAAAGAATTGGTGATGACTGTAATATCTTTCTTATCTTTCAGTATGGATGCCATCTGCAATGTTGTACTTCCCTCATCAACGAAAATCACCTCTTCATCCTTCACAATCGATGCCGCTTTCTGACCTATAATGATTTTCTTATTAATATTAAGAATCTCCCTTTCAAACATCGATAACTCATTTGGCGGAGACTCTACTTTAACTGCACCGCCATGAACTTTCTTTACTTTATTCTCATTCTCCAATTCTTCTAAATGGCGGCGAATCGTTTCAGTTGATACATTGAAATCCTTCGCCAAATCATTTACCTTAACTTGTCCAAGATGATCAACTATTTCAAAAATCCGCTTTTTTCTTTCTTCCGCTAATAAAGACATACTTGGGACTCCTTTGGTTTTCGATAAAAATATTTGTTGTTTTATATCGTTTTTCTTTGTTTTATGTTGTTTTTTATTATATAGACAAGGTTATCACATGTATATTAAGTTGTGAGACAATCTAACAAACATTTACATAAGGTTTAGAAAGTTTACGTTTTGTAAAGGAAATTTACATTTAGAGCATAAAAAAAATCGCGATAATTCGCGATTCATCTTTAGCGTTCTAATTCAATATATTCTCTTAGCAGCTTCCAATCTCCAGCTTCTTTTGTAAATATAAACATACATTTTGCAGGGAAGGATGCGCCGTCAACAAGGTTCGTTTCTGTTCCCATAACCACATATTCTTCTCCGTCTTGCCTTAAAGTAGCTGTCAGCATTTCAAAACTTTTTTCTGCATGTTTATATTGGCTGAGAACACCATCCAAATCATAATCGTAATCATACACATCCGGTTCAGCCAAGCCGCTGTGCGCCCAGTACCCTTTGAATCTTTCAGACATCAACGACCGAATTTTATCACCATTATTACTCCTGAAACCGTCATTCCATGCAAGAAAATATGTGTCAAGCACTTCTTGAATTGTCATTGCCTCCCCTCCACTTCCGCATGAAAACCCGGACTCAACTCACTCCAAACATCAAATAAATTACCATCTAAGTCCTGAAATACAAAATTGTTGCCAGCGTGTCCGCGATCTTCAATTTCGCCAGTTGTCACTCCATTCTCTAAAAGCTCTGCATGTAGCTGTTTCAATGCCCTCAGTCCATCTACTTCGAACGTCATTGAAAATCTTTTTTCACCATTGCTGCTCACAAAATTTGCCGTTTCCCCCTTAGTTGAAGCGACTAAAAAAAAGCTTTGATTGGCAAGACTGATAATTGCTTTATCATCATCAATATAATTAAGCTTAGCGTCTAATTTTTTGACATACCATTCAGCAGACTGATTTACACTCGATACTGGCAAATAAGTAGTCCCGACCCTTAATAATTTTTCACTCATCGACATCCCTCCTCTTCTACTTTATCTTTCTATCATTAGGTAAAAATCCCCTTCTTTCGTTAAGTCTCACTGATACATATGCTTTACTGGATTTGTGAGTTATCTTTTTCATCCTCAAATCGGCGGTTTGGCAGTTTTCTATTCTACCTTTCATCCCTAAAATAAAATAGTGGAACGCTAGCATGATTAATTCCACCAGAGACTTCTATTTTTATATTAGACTAAACAGAACAAATGTTTTGTTGTAGAATAATAGATGGTCATGATTTTTTTAATAAAGGTGGAATGCAAAGTGAACGGTACAGCTCATGCAGGCATAGGAGCAGCAGCAGGATTTATAACAGCAAACGCTTTTCAATCCACTCCTGCCGAGACCCTCATATTAATTGGATTGGGCTCTGTTTCTGCCCTTGTTCCTGATCTTGATATTGATGGGAAATTGAGAGGGAGAATCACCTTCTCACATAAAGTCATTCAGGCTGCTGCACAATTAATTGGATTATTGATGATTTTTTATAGTCTTTATGAAGGCGATTCTATGGACAAATGGCTTGGAATTGGTATCGGGGTTGCAATGATAACAATCTCCTCCTTATTGAAACAGCGGCATATGCTGACAGTTACAGGTGTCGGGGTTATTGCCTGCGGAGCATCCTTGCAGGAATATTGGCTCGTGCTCCTCGGTGTATATATTTTCATCGCTTCATTCGTCTCGCACCGCGGCTATACGCATTCAATAATCGGCATAGTCTTCTTTGCCGTCATTGCCTCACGGTTTGAGAGCTCTATAGGAATAAACGGTGCATACTTAGCATGTCTAACAGGATACATAAGCCATTTGGCCGCAGACATGAAGTTTCTTCCCTTCAATAAACGAGGAATTAAGCTATTCCTTCCCGTATCCTCAAAAGAAATTTAAGAGAGCCTGATTCCGGCTCTCTTTTTCTAATGATTCTAATTGATAAAATGAGGAATAAGTTGAGGATAAAGTACTTTTTTCAGGTTGAATTGAAACTCTTTTCAATACCCATTCGTATTTATTTTTAAAGGAGGATGGCCTTATGAAAAAAACACTCTTACTGGCTGCCTTGCTCTTAATTATCCTCTCAGGTTGCAATAAATTGGATACATCTAATCTAAAAGTGAAGGAGCCTGAAGATGAGGCGACTGATCATCAAATTAAAAATCGTCCCATTACTTATGTAGCCGATACATTAGAGGATGGCCTTAATGCCTTGCCATTTGATGTGGTGTTACCTGAGAATCTCCCATTTGAAGCTGCCCCTTTTGAAGCGCCGATGATTATGGATTTGAATCATGATGGAAGAATGCTGATGGCTCACTTTAAAGCTTACGATAAAGGCAACAAAGAGATTATGCTTCTTATTCAAACTGATTTCCCTGTAGTCGAAAGCTCCGTACCTGAATCTGAAAAAATTGAACTGTACAACGAAATGAAAGGGTTCTATAGTAAAAACTCGATTGCTTTTCAACTAAAAGATGTAGCCTACAGCCTTATATACATGAACGAAACCATCACTCCGGCAGAACATAAAGAAGAATTAATCCAGCTAGCCAATCAAATCATTGATAAAAAACAAGGAGCCTAAATGGTTCCTTTTTATATTTTTCGGGTATAGAACACTAAAGGAGGCGATAAAGAATGACACTTGTTTTAACCTTTCTCATTTATCCAACTATCGTTCTTGCTGTCTCGATTATTGGTACTGTGTACATTCGCAAATGGGTTGTATTCCCAATCATTACAGCAATTATATTTACGATACTTACGCTGGCTCTTTATGATCCTTCATTCTTTATATGGACGGCGGTATATATTGCTCTTTCAGCAATTACCGCCTTTGGCACCAAATTTTTCCATCAAAGATATTAATCAGGAGCTTCACTTACAGCTCCTGATTTTTGTTTTGCTTTTCTTGCACGTTAACAGTGTACTCAATTAATTCCTTTAGTACCTCTTCGTCAACATCTGCCAGCTTATTTATATACACACATGCTTTTCCTGTAGTATGCTTACCGAATTTCGCTAATAGCTGTTCTCTCTCTTCATCCCCTGTTGCTAAATATAAACTGATTTTTGCTTTTCGCGGCGAAAATCCAGCTAGCGGTGCGTCCCCTTCATGACCAGTTGCGTACTTATAATGATATGAACCAAACCCTATAATACTTGCTCCCCACATCTTTGCAGGATAGCCTGTTGTTTCGGAAAAAATATCT
The DNA here is from genome assembly GCF_002835735.1 of Cytobacillus horneckiae. Classification (GTDB taxonomy): domain Bacteria; phylum Bacillota; class Bacilli; order Bacillales; family Cytobacillaceae; genus Cytobacillus; species Cytobacillus horneckiae. The sequence continues at coordinate 70,280 of NZ_PISD01000033.1, forward strand.
AATAAACGATAGGCATCCTCTTTTTTCTTCAAGCTTTCAACCGATTCTATAAATTCAATAACACTGCGATCATTTTCCGTTGTTTTTATTTTATACGCCATATTGCATCCTCCATTTTCTTTTTATAATCATTCGTCTTCCTCTTTATTTTATCCTTCTAAAAGGAGAAACGAAACTTTTCTTTTCCATATACGTAAATAATTTCAAAGGAGGGAAACCAATTGAAAAAATGGATGACTATCATTTTAATATCTATCATCAGCTTTGGATTGGCATCATGCTCGAATCAAGATGATGCAGCAGTTGAGGACTTTGTGAGGGAGTATAAGGTTGAGCAGTACACAGTGACAGACCCAATGAACCCGCCTGATGAAGTAATTCTAACGGAAAGTATGGAAAAGTATTTATCTGAGGATGCCTATATCAACCTTGCCGCCAACCGCTTCTATAGTGTTGCTCCTGATTTAGCTAAAAAACTAAATGCATCGATTGAATTAAAAGATATCACCCTCGAAGAAGTAAAAACTGAAGCCGGCGTTACTAGCTATAAATACAGCTTAGAGCTTCTTTTCGATAATGGCACAAAAACGGAAACAGTTGAACGGAAAGGCGAACTTTCCATTACAACTGCTGAAGAATTTGTGATTACTCGCGATTGGGAAAATAAAATTACAGAAATCTGGGGAGAGAAATTTTAGTCTAAAAACCGCTTACGCTCATCTGGTGTTGGAAGCATACAGCTCTCCTTCCTGCCAAACCATTTGTACCTGTTTTTTGCAATTAGCTGATAAAACGCATCACGAATGGGCTTTGGCAGTACAATCAAGCCATACAACAGCTTCCACCCCCCAGGCAAATGTTTAAAAACATGAAGGGCAGCAGATGACCGGTCATAATATTTTTCGCCATCAACGAAAATAAAACTATCAGTATCTTCTGGCACACCATGCTTTTTCAGCAGCTTCTGCCCTGATTCACTTTGTAAAGAGGCAAACTGAAAAACAGCCTGATGATCACGCTTAATAATAAACTGAACACTGCGATCACAAAAATTACATACACCATCAAATAAAATCACTTTTTTCATGCTGTACCCTCCTCTACTCTTATATTACCACCCATACTGTTGATAAAACAAAAGACTAAGAGGTTTAAACGCTTCACCTTCTAAAAATAGGGTTTGATGCTTTATTTTAAGAGACGTGTTTGCTCTTTTGGACGGTGTTCGTCACTTTATTTAGGGCTTAAAGTGACGTTTGAGCGTTTTGGGACAAGGTTCGCCACTTTATTAGGACTCTTCTTGATGAAACTAAAAACCAGCATTCATTTCCATATCTCTTTCGCTTTATCTAGCCCTTCGAAGCTGATTGGATATCGCTGCATTGAAGACGGGCAAATTTTATTATATTGTTTAATTTTCATATTAATTTCGATCATGTCATTTTTTTCTTTTGCATCATGGATGAGCATAGTGATTTCTTTTTGCAATTCCAGCCATGGCGGGAGGAAACCTGCATCCTTCGCGATTTTTTGGAAGTTTTGAAAAACATCCCGTTGAAAATAATTTTTAGGAAGCGGCTTCCCTTGACCAGGCAGCTTCGTCATTTCAGAATTTTTCATAATATCACCAATTAGATCATTAAATTTTTCATCCATATGATTACCCCCTTAGTTTTTCCTAACTATAGAGTATCCTATATTCATCCAAATATAGACAATAATTTGTGTGAATTTTATGACATTTAACTAATTCCTTTACAGAATTTTAACCTTGCTTCATATTGTTCTTTCGTTTGAAACATCCCTAATTGATTGCATGTTTCTACTGCAAATTCCGCAAAGGCTGTTCCTTTTGCTGTTATTACATGGTGCCAAACAGCTATGTCCTCACCTGTGTAGTTGGCTCCTGCAAATAACTCGATATTCTTTTCATATGTATGTGTCAGACACGTAAATGATCCCCCGTGCAAAACTCCAGCCTTGCCAAGTAAAAGTGCTGATGCACAGATGGATGCGATTAAGATTGAGTGGTTAACTGCAGATTGCAGCAATGCACTTACCGTCTCATTCTCCAGTACTTCAGCTATTCCATCTCCACCAGAAATGAGGATAAGATTAAATTGCGTAACATCTACTTCTGCTACGCTGCAATCGGCCATCACCTTAAGCCCTCCCAAGCTGGTGACAGCTTCACCAGTCACAGTGGACGTGACGATTTCCGCCTTTCCTATTTTTCGCAATAGAAACAGCACATGCCCAATCTCGAAATCGGCAAATTCCGGGTATGCTAAAAATAAAACTCTCATAATCCATTTCCTCCTTCCTTCATTTAATATTAGTACAATAGCCAAATAAAAAAAAACCGTTCTAAATAATAGAACGATTTCACCTGAAAGCTTTTATTCTGCCACTACTTCCATCCTATAAATTTCTTCCAATGACCTGCCTTGCGCTCTCCTCAATACTTCTAATCTTGCATTTAGCTGTTTCTGCATAAACGCATGACTATCTGCGATGACGACACCGAATGGATTAATTTCCTCAGGAGCGTCATTAATTTGAATGGCTAGCGGCATTAATTCCTGGAGCTTTCCGAGTATGTACTCATACATTGATGAATCCTCGGAAATCAGGCGCTGCAATAAAAAGGTTCCAAAGCTGATATGCCTTGACTCGTCTCTTTTAATATTTGTTATTCCTTCCAGCAGTCCCGGCATTTTTTTGAGGTTTACTAGATTTTGATAAAAGGTCCAATAGCCTGTTTCTGCAAGAATTCCTTCTGTAAACATATTATAAACAACGGCCGCATCAGCAATAGCCTTTGGGGATTGATCTTCCATTAATCTTCCCATTGTCTCAGGTAAAATCTCATCAAATATTTTTCTATAAACTGGGGTATGGAGATAATTCAATTCTCCCTTAATACCAATTTCCTTTAATAGAAGGCTGAAGAAATCTGTATGCTTCGCTTCTTCAAATAAGAAGGTTGTTAAATACATCTCTTCTTCAAACTTGCCTTTTTTAGAAATCGCATATATTAATGGGAGCACATCTTTCGTAACTGCTTCCTCCGCACTGTAAAAGAAAGAGATTAACGTCAGCAAAGATTCCTGCTGTTCAGCAGAAAGTGACTCCCAGTCTGCCTTATCATTGCTAAAGTCGATATTTCTCGGATCCCATACGCCAAACTTCTTTGCCTTTTCATAAAGCTTAAATGGCAATGACTCACGATTAATTCCTTGTTCACTAGTAGAAACATAATGCCTCATATACAGTCCTCCTTATTATTTTCAAAAAATGTACGCGCCTATTTCAATCATATTAAAATTGCGCAATAATATTCCTATACATACTATGAAACTACTTATCTCTATTATACCTAATTTATGGAATTTTCAAACTTCAAAAGAATTTTTTTTAGGAGATGTTTATCATTTGGATAATATAAGGATTGATTTGATGAGAGATAATGATTGGAATCAAGTAAAAGCAATTTACATCGAAGGAATAGAAACGGGCAACGCCACCTTTGAAGCATCTCCTCCCACTTGGAAAACATGGAATGAAAACCATTTGCAAGATTTCAGGCTTGTCGCACGTGGTGAGCATGGAATATTAGGGTGGGCTGCATTAAGTCCTTATTCCAAACGGACAGTCTATTCCGGCGTAGCAGAAGTGAGCATTTATATTACATCCTCCGCTTTAGGAAAAGGAATTGGCAGCAAGCTCCTTTCATCATTAATACTGCAAAGTGAGGAAAAGAATATTTGGACGCTGCAGGCTGGAATATTCCCTGAAAATATCGCCAGTTTAAAATTACATAAGAAACACGGATTCCGTGAAGTCGGACGCAGAGAAAAATGGGGAAAATGAATGACATTTGGCGTGACGTTATACTATTAGAGCGGAGAAGGAAGGAAAGTTAATTCTTCCTTCTTTATTTTTTTGGAACGATACACTTTTCAATACGGTCTAATGGGTAGAATGGTCATTCCACGTAAGTTCAGAAAAATGTGAAGCTGTGCATCATAGGAAGGCGGATTATCTGAAATGTAAAAAAACGTAATTTCTCACCCTTCTCCCACATGCAAAAAAACCCACGTTTTCGTGGGTTTCCTTATTTTTTAGTCATAAAATCATTTATGGATTCAGTCTTTTCTTTATTCTTTTTGCGTTTAATTAAGAGATAGACAATAAATCCAATGACTAGTGCCATACCAAATGGCAGCATGTATTCGTTCAATATTCCTTTTACGTCTGCCCAATTTTGGCCGAGCTTTACGCCGAGGTATACATAGAAAAATGTGATTGGTGCCATTGCCAAGAGCGTGTACAATGAGAAAGCCCAAACATTCATTTTTGCCATGCCGCATGGAATGGATATAATTGTTCTAACTCCAGGTAAGAAACGGGCACTAAAAGCAACAAAGGCGCCGTGCTTTTCAAAAAAGGCATCTGCCTTCCTTAAGCTATCCTCTTTTATAAAAAAGTATTTTCCATACTTTTCTATGAACGGACGCCCGCCAAATCTGCCTAACGCATAAAGTGTTAACGGACCAACAACACCGCCTAATGAGCCGGCAATGACTACCCCCCAGAAGCGCATGTCACCTTCCGATACCCAGAAGCCGGAGAGCGGAAGCACTACCTCAGCAGGTATAAATTCTATACACAGCGCTAAAAAGATTCCAATATAAGATAAATCCTTAAACCAATTAACTAAATCCAATATGAGTTGTTCCATCATATCCCTGCCTTTTTCTATCTATGCATCTACATTTGTAGATTTCATTCTAAATTTCACATTGACATTATCATATTAAAGAAAAAGGCAGAAAAAAGAAAGCAGAATCTATTGGTAAGTGAAGTAAAGATTAATTCCACTCCAAAATGCGGATGATTTTCCTAAAAATAAAGAATACGAGCCTAAAAGGAAGAATGATGATTTCTGGAATATAGAAAACAACATCCCAAAAAGCATTCCAAACATCGCCTTTCTGTTCATTTCGTTTCCGCTTTTTTCGTATAAGAGCCATTTTGTTCTTCACCTTCCTTTTAGAAAACTATTCATGTTAATTGCGTTAATTTTTTGTATGAAAATTACAATGACCAATTTTATAACTTTCACAGGTAAATTAAAGTGATTTATTCCGCTGTTGCATGAGAAAAATATGAGTTTCACTATAATAACAAAGATAGATTATACCCTCTATACGTCTACCCTATTAAAAAGTTTCACTATAATTTTTCCGGGTTGGAAATTGTGCCCATAAAAAGATTCATGCCTGTATCGTTATCCGTAATCGTGAAGAAAAATGGCCTATTCATTTCTATATGAAAGGGCTGATCCTGCAACGACATTTTAACAATTGCAACAGATGTTGCCGCAGCTGCCTCTGTTCCTTTTTCATTCACTTCCAAAAAAGTCTTCTGCTTTACTTCACTTACAGCGAAAGGACCTTCATCATCAATCACTTTTGTAAGCTCAGCCTGGGAAGTAAACACGGTTGGCATCCCTAGTTTTTGTAATGTTTCATTCAGCTGTGTCTCATATTCCAGCTCGAACTTCGGGAAAACAACCGTTCCTTCCTTCTCAGTAAATTCTTTGTTCCAGCTTTCCCAGTTTTCCAATGTGAGCATTTTTTCAAATTCCTCAATACTTGAATTTTCATTCGGAAGGAAGATCTTCATACTCATTTCACCATCGCCATAAGGAAGGGAAACTGCCTGGAAATCATCTGTTGATAAGTAAGCAAGCTCCTCTTTCATTCTCATGAAAGGCACTGATACAGCAGAGCCATCTCCTTTCAGAAATTCCCCTTCGTCTGTTTCCTCTTCATTAAAGGCGAATTGCCAATCTCCTTTAAAGTAGATGGCATTAATCAACATTGCTGTTAAATTAGGATCAAGCGGCGCTTTAACCATATCCTTGATTTTCCCATTTGTTGCTTCTTCTACCCACTTGTTTATATTATCAGCGGATTCAATCTCTTTCATCTCGGCATGAAAATAACCTTGATTAACTTCGGCAAATTCCTTTTGAAAATTATATTTCGGATCAATCCACATTGAATTTGCAATGTCTAATTGAATTAGTGCGGAATCCTTTTGCAGCTTATCTATGAGTGATGCATTTGCTTCGTTTAATTCCTTAACGTCTAGGCCATTGACTTGAAGCACATTGGCAATTTCCTTCTTTGTTTCGCCTTCAGCACCGTTGTATAGCATCGACAAGGCCATGCTTAAACTTGCAGGGGAAATAAAGACATTGCCATTCTCATCTCTTTCAACCTCTGAGAACATCTCCATGCCCAATTGATTATTTGCAGATAATAGCTCTTTATAATCCTCTTCTCCAAACTGAACAGGCGTCTCTGCACCTCCTTCGCTTCCGGACGCGCCACAGCCAGTCAGGAACGTTCCAGTCAGGAAAATAACTCCAATCCACCTTTTCAATATCTCACCGCCCTTTTTAATACTAGACAGACTTTTATTCGAAAAAGTTACATACCATTATCTATCTTTTTTATAAGGGATTGTACTCTTTGAACGTAATAATCTCTTTTCACATTATTTTTTATGTATACTGAAAATAAAATCGCCAGCATTACTGCTGTGTCCAGCCGATAAACTGTCTGAACCATTTCATCGCAATTCTTTAGCATGCTATCATTTTTATACCCTTGCAGGAATTCATTCTCTATAATTTCCTTTGATTCTGCTATTCTCATGAGCTCCATTACCGGATCGCCAATTAAAGCATTGTCCCAATCAATCATAGCAGCAATTCTTCCATTTTGCCCGATTAGGTTTGGCGGCCGCACATCAAGATGTAGCAGGCTTTGCTGAAATGCCGATTGATTTAAAACCTTCTGCAACTCAAGCGCGGGTGGAGCTTGTAATTGGATAGCATTTGCACGTGTGACGATCCTGCTAGATAATATTTGCGAAAAACTTTCATTATGAAAGGTCATTTGCATTCCTTCAACAGGCAGACGATGTAATTGAGCAATCATCTCACCTATATGAAATGAAGAAATTGGAACAGCATCCCCTTGAATAAAATCTGATACTAAAAAACTCATTTCATCATCAATGGATAGATTGTGAATTCTTGGGACAGGAAATCCATGATGGTAGCAGTGTGCTGATAATTCAGCTTCCTTTTTTAAAGAGAGAATGCCGCTTTCATTCTCGTCCATTCTCTCACCGTCTTCCATCCATGGAACCCGGACAGCAAGCTTTCCTTTATCCTTTTCTCTTACTAGAAAAACGGCGTTATCCACTCCATTTGCAGCAAAATCAATACTTTCAATTTGAAAGCCTAATTTATGACATAATGCTTCTTTTAATCTGTTTTTAAGATTAAGTATCTTCCCACTCGTTAATTTCAAACTGCAATACCTCCATTTTTATCAATTTCTTTCTTAAATCTATTAGCGTAATAAAGGATTGAAAACATCCTTGCTCATCCCTTTATTATAAAGGGATTTACTTAAAGTTAGAACAGTCGGAATTTGTCGTAATTTGTACTATAACACAAAAAAACTTTAAAAATTTAGAATGTACTCCATAGTATTTCTATACAAACATACGTATAATTTTGAAAAAGTTTAAAAGTTTACATATATAATAGGAGGTATAAACATGAGCGCTCTTGCCAACCAACAGGAACCAGCCCCACAGAAGAGAAAAATGTCCGATCGTTTCCTCGATGCAATTGAACGAGCAGGAAATAAACTTCCTGATCCGGTTACACTTTTCGTTATCATGTCAGGGATTATTTTAATATTATCTGCTCTTCTATCTCTGATTGGGGTTTCTGCAAAAGACCCTACTTCAGGGGACACAATCGAAGTTGTAAACTTGCTTAATCGGGAAGGAATTGTCCAAATTTTAACGAATATGGTAGGAAACTTTACTTCCTTTGCACCGCTTGGATTAGTTGTTGTAACGATGCTAGGTGTCGGTGTTGCTGAGGCGACTGGACTAATTCAAATCGTTATGAAAAAGACAGTACTAAGCGCTCCAAAAAATCTAATTCTTCCTGTTATTCTTTTTACAGGTATTGTCGGTGGTGTTGCTGCTGATGCTGCATTTATCGTCTTTCCCCCCATTGCCGCAATGATTTTTATGAGTGTTGGCAGAAGTCCGCTCGTTGGTCTCATCGCAACCTATGCTGCGATCGGCGGTGGATTTAGTGCAAATATCCTTTTAAATTCATTAGACGTTTTACTAGCAGGTATTACAGAACAAGCAGCAAAAATGGTTGATCCAAATTATATTGGCAACCCAACAATGAATTACTATTTCCTTATCGCATCGACCTTTTTATTAGTTGCCGTTGCGACTTGGGTCACGGTTAAATTTGTTGAGCCCCGATTCAGCAAACCTGTAGGAAAAATTGAAAAGCTGGATGACATTACTGCTGATGAGAAACGAGGCCTTCGTTATGCAGGTATCACATTAGTCGCTTATATCGCCATTCTTTTAATGATGGTTATTCCTGAAAATGGTTGGCTGCGCGATGCAGAGACAGGCTCTTTCATTAATTCACCTTTCATGTCTGGCATTGTGCCAATTATGCTTTTTTTATTTTTACTACCAGCAATCGCATTTGGAATTGGTTCGAAAACAATTAAAAATGATAAAGATGTCGCCGAAAAAATGTTTAAATCGATTGCTGACTTAGCTCCATTCATTGTTCTTGCGTTCGTTGCCGCACAAATGATTGCGTTCTTCAGCTGGAGTAATATCGGGCCGATTCTTGCCATAAAAGGCGCTGAGCTGTTACAAGCACTGAATTTCACCGGCTTGCCTATGCTTATCGGATTTATCATTATCTGTGCATTTATTAACCTATTAATTGCGAGCGCTTCTGCTAAATGGGCTCTGCTTGCAACAATTTTCGTGCCAATGTTCATGTACTTAGGCTATAGCCCAGCATTTACGCAAATGGCTTATAGAGTAGGAGACTCAATTACCAACCCTATCACGCCGATGCTAGCTTACTTCGCGATTCTATTATCTTTTGCAAGAAAGCATGATAAATCGATTGGAATCGGTACATTAATATCAGCATTGCTTCCTTATTCAATCTTCTTTGCTATTGGCTGGATTATTCTCTTCTCCATCTGGTATTTGCTAGGATTGCCAGTGGGGCCAGGAGACTCAATTTTTTTATAAACCTTGTGACATCGACATAGAAATTTCTATCTAATTAAAAATGAAATGAGGCACAATCATATGGAAAAGTTATTTTCATTATTAAAAGAATACGAACCTGAAATGATTTCAATTCGTCGCTTTCTACATGAAAATCCTGAAATCTCTTATCACGAAGTAAAAACACCGGCATATATTGCTGAGTACCATGCAAAGCTTGGCCATGAAGTAAGAACAGGTGTAGGCGGACGAGGTGTTGTTGCAACACTTCGCGGCGGTAAGCCTGGTAAAACAGTTGCGCTTAGAGCTGATTTCGATGCGCTGGCCATTCAAGAGGAAAATGATATTCCTTATAAATCTAAAGTTGATGGCGCCATGCATGCATGCGGTCATGATGGACACACTTCCACTCTATTAGTTCTAGCAAAAGCATTGAATAAAATACAGGATGATATCCCAGGAAATATTGTGTTCATCCATCAATTTGCTGAAGAGATTGCTCCAGGCGGCGCTATTAGCATGATTGAAGATGGCTGCCTTGACGGAGTAGATGTTATTTTTGGCACTCATATTTGGGCGACTTTTCCTATTGGAACGATTCAGCTAAAATCTGGCCCAATTATGGCAGCAGCTGATCAATTCAACATTACCATTCAAGGAAAGGGCGGTCATGGATCTGAGCCTCATTTAACAAAGGATGCCGTAATGATTGGTTCACAATTTGTTACAAGTGCACAGCAAATCGTGTCAAGACGAGTGAACCCGCTTCACCCTGCTGTTGTTTCAGTCGGCAACTTCGAAGCTTTAAATCCTTTCAATGTTATCGCCGACACAGCTAAATTAATAGGCACTGTTCGTACCTTTGACGAAGATGCCCGCGACCTGATTGAAACAGAATTAGAAAACGTCATCAGCTCATCTTGCCAACTAATGGACGCCACTTATGAATATGTTTATAAACGCGGATATCCAGCAGTCGTTAACCATGCTGAGGAAACTGCGTTTATCGCTGAAACAGCTGAAAAAATTGATGAAGTTACAGAAGTAGTTGAATGCGCCCCGCTTATGGGCGGCGAAGACTTCGCGTACTATCTTCAACATGTAAAAGGCGCTTTCTTCTTTACAGGAGCAATGGATCCGCAATGGGATGTTGTCTATCCGCACCATCATCCGCGATTCAACATTGATGAGCGCTCCCTGCTTATTGCCGCTAAAACACTCGGCTCAGCTGCTCTCAGCTATCTCGAAAAAGAATCCGATAAGAAAGAAGAAAGTGTTACTCGCTAATTTATTATGCCAAAGGCAAGCCTCTATTTAAGAATAGAGGCTCTTTATTTTACTTACTTTCTTACATAAAAGAGAGCAATGTTATCAAACAATTCAAGCAAAATCATAGTATAATCGAGGAATGCTGGAACGAAGAAGTGTTAATTTGAAACACCATATGCTTCAATTAATTGAGAATCAGAAAAGTGTTCACATCCTTTATTCTTACAATGAAATGAAAAATTATATTGAGCAAATCTCCACCTATATACTGGACAGGATGATATTTTTCTTATTGAAAGCGAGCGAATTTTTGCAATCGTGGAAGACAAGCTATGTTGCTTGTTAACAGAAGTACAAATGAACAAAATCCATTTTATAAATAATTTTGATTTCTATTATTCTAGTGGAAGCTGCCATCCGCCCGCCATTGCTGAATATTTCAATGAAATTGTTCAGCCCTATGGTTGTCATTTCGATTTTGGGCGCATGTGGAATGGGGCACGATAGAAGGTCCTCTTAAAATAGTAGAAAAACTTGAACAAATCATTGATGATGCTGTAAACGAGATGTCATTTCCATTAATTTGCGCGTATAAAAAAGAGCGAATGCCGGAATCCCTTCAAAATATTTTACTAAAAACTCATCCATATGTGCGAACAGAAGATGATTTTATTATCTCTGATCAATATATGGCATCAAATAAAAAATAGAAAGCGCGCTCATAATCTTCCTAAAGCGTGCTTTCTATTTTTTTGCTTAGTATGGATTTCTTGGAAAATGATGCCCTTGAGGATAATAAGGTTGATTATATGTAGGATAATATTGCTGATTGGGTTGGACATACTGAGGCTGAGTCGCATATTGCTGATAATAATCATGGACAGAGGAATCTACATTGCGGTTACAATCGTCCGGTGGACCGATAAATACTGAATTAGTAATGGGGGAAACCGCTTCCTTCCATTCATTTTCATCTAAGCAGTAAGTGTGTGCCCAAATGCTGGCAGGAGTTAGCCTCAATATATCTGAACCAAGAATGACTTCAGGATATGGCGCATCAAATATCGCCAGCAAATGGGTGTGATCTTCGCTTGCGATTTCATAATGCCACCAGCCTTGAGGAATATTTGCTACTTGCCCTGGAGTTATTGAAATGTTAATGAGCTTTTTTGTAAAAGGATTAATGAAAGAAACGACGGCTGAACCAGAAATACAATAGACCAGCTCTGAAGCATTTTGATGAATATGAGGCTCCACTACTTTTCCTTTACTAAGGTAAATATCTAACAGCGATACATTTCCGAGTGTATTTAAATTATTTCTACCTAAGGAATTAATATAGTTCTGATTATCGCCTGTAAAAAGTCTGTTCTTATTTACATCACTAAAATACTGGACATTAGGTGCTGTAAAATCCATGTATGAAACAGCCAAATGATGCAACTCCTTTTCCTTACGTATTTAATTCCACATTCATTATATGATTTTTGGATTTTTTTATTACATGTATGGGAGTTTCCGTTTAAATATAAATAAAAACAACCCCCTATAATAAAGGATTGTTTTGTGCTGATATTCTTCATTCAAAACTAACCTCCGCTAATGGGAAAATATTTGCAAATAAGCGTAAAACTTGATTGTGATGATGGATAATTTCTTTTGCTGTTAATTCAGCAGAATTCCACGTCGAATGGCCGTCGGAAACAACGGTTACTTTATAACCTAAACTAAAAGCCCTTCTGCAGGTTGTATCCACACATACTTCCGTTTGAATGCCAGTTAAAATTAGATGTTGGATTCCTTGTTTCTTCAATTCTTCATCCAAACTAGTTTCGTGAAATGAATCTGGTGTCTTTTTATGTATAATTATATCCTCAACACTAGGGAGAACTTGCGGATGGATTGCCCAACTCTCTGTCCCATACGCCAAAGGTGTCCCTTCCCCTTCATTATGTTGCACATAAAAAACAGGTGTATGAGTTGAACGTGCTTGATCCAATAAATGAGTAATTTTTTCAAGTAAAAGCTCCCCATTATATACAGCAGCTCCTTCTTGAAACATATCATTCTGTACATCAATTACAAGTAATGCGGTTTTCATTTTTTAACACCTCTTTTATTTATTCAGCATTTCTCCTTAGATTGGCGATTAGGCTACCTTTTCCTCTCTTTTTCGCTCTCAGAAGGGCGATTGGGCCACCTCTCTTCTACCTTTCTTCTTTTTTCTACCTCAGATGGGCGTTGAGATGCGCTCTCTTCTACCTTTTTGCTCCTCTGCTCGCTCGGATGGGCGTTGACACTCACTCTCTTCTACCTTTCTTCTCTTTTTCTACCTCAGATGGGCGCTGAGATGCGCTCTCTTCTACCTTTCTTCTCTTTTTCTACCTCAGATGGGCGTTGACACGCACGCTCTTCTACCTTTCTTCTCTTTTTCTACCTCAGATGGGCGTTGAGATGCACGCTCTTCTACCTTTCTTCTCTTTTCCTCCTCCAGATGGGCGTTGACACTCACGCTCTTCTACCTTTCTTCTCTTTTTCTACCTCAGATGGGCGTTGAGATGCGCTCTCTTCTACCTTTCTTCTCTTTTTCTCCTCCAGATGGGCGTTGACACTCACTCTCTTCTACCTTTCTTCTCTTTTTCTACCTCAGATGGGCGTTGACACTCACTCTCTTCTACCTTTCTTCTCTTTTTCTACCTCAGATGGGCGCTGAGATGCGCTCTCTTCTACCTTTCTTTTCTTTTTCTACCTCAGATGGACGTTGACACTCACTCTCTTCTACCTTTCTTCTCTTTTTCTACCTCAGATGGGCGTTGACACTCATTCTCCTCTTCTCGCTCGGATGGACGACTGGTGGTTGCTCTTTATAATTAAACGGCAGCAGATGATCATTGCATGCTTTCCTTTTCATTTATGCGGTAATAATTGTTAAAAAACCTTTTTTGTATTATCCACCACATTAGTGACGATAAAGACCAATATATGATATAATAACACCCGAATTGCATAGAAATTCCGCATAGCGGTAGAGGTTCTAGCTAAACCCTCTCAAAAAAACTAAGGAAAAGCAGTGCCATTTCTTAGTGGTGCTGTTTTTCTTTTTAAAGGAGATTAAAGCATGAAAAAGGAAAAAGCAGTAGTTGTATTCAGCGGCGGCCAGGACAGCACAACTTGTCTTTTTTGGGCGCTAGACAAATTTGAAGAAGTGGTTGCAGTGACCTTCGATTATAATCAAAGGCATGCAGCTGAGATTGAATGCGCAAAGGCAATCGCTGAAGAACTTGGAGTAGAGCATCATATTTTAGATATGGGCTTATTGAACCAGCTTGCCCCAAATGCATTGACAAGAAGTGAAATTGTAGTGAAAGATGGAACGGGCGGGAGCCTGCCATCAACATTTGTGCCAGGTAGAAATCTATTATTCATGTCCTTTGCTGGTGTATTAGCGAGCCAATTAGGAGCAAAACATATTATCACCGGCGTTTGTGAAACGGATTTCAGCGGTTATCCCGACTGCAGAGATATATTTGTTAAATCACTAAATGTAACCTTGAATCTGTCAATGGATGAACAATTTGTCATTCATACGCCACTTATGTGGCTGAATAAAGCAGAAACATGGGAGATGGCTGATAAATTAGGCTGCTTCAGTTTTGTCCGTAAAAAAACACTAACATGCTATAATGGAGTCGTTTCCGATGGATGCGGAGAATGTCCGGCATGCAAGCTCCGAAAACAAGGGCTGGAAGATTACTTAAAAGTGAGAGCTGCAATATGAAAGACCTCTTCGGCTTTCGCATCGTTGATCAATTACAAAAGATAGATATAGATATTAAAAGAGAAAATCTAAAGTACCACCATAAGCGCGTTCTTGTCAGTAAAGAATTCACGTTTGATGCCGCTCATCATCTTCACGATTATGAGGGAAAATGTAAAAACCTTCATGGACATACTTACAAGGTCATATTTGGAATCAGCGGCTACACTGACAACAGGGGCTTAATGATAGACTTTGGAGACATTAAGAAAATCTGGAAAAGGGAAATAGAAATATATCTTGATCATAAATATTTAAATGAAACATTGCCGGCAATGAATACGACCGCAGAAAATATGGTCATTTGGATTTTCGAAAAAATGGATGAAGCATTGTCAAGCTTGGATAAAAGCTTGGCAGCAAGAGTCGAATTTGTCAAACTTTATGAAACTCCTACAAGTTATGCTGAAGCTAGAAGGGAGTGGATGATCGATGAGTAAGATTCCTGTTATGGAGATATTTGGGCCGACGATACAAGGCGAAGGCATGGTCATTGGCCAGAAGACAATGTTCGTTCGTACAGCCGGCTGTGATTACTCATGTGCATGGTGCGATTCATCCTTTACATGGGATGGCACCGGGAAACATCTAATCACACAAATGGAACCAGAAGACATTTGGACAAAATTAAAACAATTAGGTGGCAGCGGTTTCCGGTTTGTCACTATTTCCGGCGGCAACCCCGCCCTTATAAAAAATATCGACGGTCTTGTAGACATCCTAAAAAAAAATGGAATACAAATAGGATTAGAAACACAAGGCAGCAAGTGGCAGGACTGGTTTTATAAGATTGATGAGCTTACCATCTCGCCGAAGCCTCCAAGCTCACGCATGATTACTGATTTTGATAGATTAGATGAAATCATCCTGCGAATCAGCAGACAGAATATCAGTTTGAAAGTTGTCGTCTTTAATGATGAAGACTATGACTATGCGAAAAAAATACACCAAAGATATTCTGAGATTCCTTTTTTTCTTCAAGTAGGAAATGATGATTGCAGTACGACAGATGATGATCAATTAATGATGACATTGCTTAATAAATATTCATGGCTAATTGATAAAACAATGGTTGATGATGAATTTCAAAATGTAAAGGTATTGCCCCAGCTCCATACCTATATATGGGGAAATAAACGTGGTGTGTAACAAAAAAAAAGAACTCAACAATTGGTTGGGTTCTTTTTTTAAAAGAAATTAAGCTGCTCTCTTTACTCACCAAAGATTCCTACTAAATCCTCTTTTAAAATTGAGTACATAAGTAAATCATCAAATTTTCCACAGGTAAATTCATAGTGCCTCAATAAACCTTCTTTTATAAAACCATATTTTTCTACTAGTTTTTGAGATGACCGATTAGTTGGCTCAATCAATGCCTCAATTCTTTCCAAGCCAAGAGATTGAAAGCCGTATTGTAGAACAGCAGAAATCGCTTCACCAGCAATCCCTTGAGACCAATATTCCTTATTTAATTCAAAACCAATTTCTGCTCTAAAATGCTGCCTTTTCATATTGAGAAAGCCGCAGCTGCCAATCACCTCATTTTTGCCCTTTTCTGTTATCCCCCAACGGATGCCGGTGCCTTCTTTATAAATAGAGTCATACCAATTGATTTCATCCATTACCTCTTCCGCTGTTTTATAGGGGAATAGCCCCATATGCTTGACCACATCCTCATCAGATAAATACTTATACATGCTTTCTTTATCATCTGACTTTACTTTTCTTAAAATTAGCCTGCTCGTTTCAATTTCAGGAAATTTCTTTTCCATCTTCTCACTCTCTCCCGTTGTCATAGGTGGACTTTTTATTTTAAACTACTATTCATTGGCAGGGCCAATTTTCTTTATACTTTCCAGCCAAAGGCTTTTTGATGTTCCTGGCTGTTCCAATTCCCCATTTATCTCTCCTTGTTCATTAATTTCCGAACCATTTATTATTTCTCTTCCATCCTTGTATAAACCTGCTTAATCAGGTGATTTTGCTTAATTTACTTTAGTTTCATAATAGCTCCGAAATGCTGTGAGGCAGTGACAAAACAAATAAAAGCACAAAGCTCGCTTATTTCCTCGTTATTAAAACTGTCCTGCAAAATTTCGAAGGTTGAATCAGGGATATTTCCTTTTGTTTTACAAAAGACTTCCGCAAATCCTACAGCGATGGTCATTTTTTCATCATAAAGATGCGGCGCGGGCTTCCCTTTTGCTTTGCAATATTCACAGCCATTATTTTTGGCAAGCGTTCTTCTTACTTGTTCCTTTAAGGTCGCTTGCAGCCTGCCATCCTTTTCTAACAATTCTCCCAAATGGGACCAGCGCTCCATAACCTCCACATTATGACCTAATAAACGCTGAAATGGTGTTAATCCGTGAATTGATTCGCTTATTCTTGCCATTCGTTCCTCCTCCTTATAATATTTATTATAGAAACCTTTGTATTAAATTAAAATTAATTACAAAATGTAAAATTGGTTTTTCCTTTAAAAATCAAACAAATTAAGGAGGAATTATTTAAAAATGAAAATCGACGAAATTGATAAAAAAATGATTGATGAACTGTATAAAGATAGCCGTTTATCTATGAGTCAGCTTGGTAAAAGAGTCAATCTGTCTTCACCTTCTGTCACAGAGCGTGTAAGGCGAATGGAGTCGTATGGAGTAATTAATAAGTATACTTTAGAAGTTGATTACGAAAAATTAGGTTTTCCAATTGAGTGTATCATTGAGGCTACTATGAAAAACGGCGACTATCAATCTTTCAAGAAGATGATTGAGGCATTGCCAAATGTTGAGTTTTGTTATCGGGTAGCAGGAAATGCTTGCTACATACTCAAGATGCAATTTGAATCTTTTTCTAAAGCGGAGCAATTTATCGACAGTGTCAGCCCAATCGCCCATACAGTCACTCATTTTATATTCTCACACATTAAAACAAACATAAAAATGGCCAATGAAAAATGAGTTTCATTGGCCAAGCTTTGTTAAAATTTATAAATTTTTAATTACAGCCATTTCTTTTCCAAATCTGTCGCCTTGATCAATAAAGCCAAGCTGTTCATATAATTTATGTGCGGCTATATTTTCTGGGTGATAGCCGACGACAAGTTTAGCCGCATCAGGCAGAGCTTTCATATCCTCAAGCAAAAGCCTCATGGCTGATTTGCCAATACCTTTGCCTTGGTATGCATGATCAATCATCATTCTATATATCCAATATCCATCAAGTTCTTCCTTAACAGAATTGAACATCATAAATCCTACGATGGTTTCATCATAATAAATTGCATAGCATTTTAATGTTGATTCAAATTTAGATTGAGCGATGGAGACAGCATTAGGCTCCATATATAGCTCTTGTTCTGCTGATAGCTTTAGTAAGCAGCAATCATACCAGTTTGATTCATTTAACTCTTTAATTTCTACATGACGATTCATATCTTTATTTTCCCCTCTCATTTTGACGGGGTATTATCCTATCTAGGCGTATCCCCTTGTTGGTTACAAAAAATGAATGCAGTAATTTTTTTCATAATTGAACGCCCCCTTAACCGGATAATTGTTTTGAATTTTCAATACCTTTCGCAATATACCATATTTCCACTTTATTGTATATATTTTATTTATAATTTATCGTATAAGTACATTGCCGTTTTTAAATTAATCAAGTCCTCTAAATGATCAAAGTTGCAATCGAGCTTTTCTTGCAACTGTTGTAGTCGATAATAAACTGTATTTGGATGCAAATGCATCATTTCTGCTGTTTTTGCTGCATTTTTGTCTGCATCTAAATAAATTTTCAACGTCAGCATAAGATCATTCTTTGCACTCCTGCTAGTCTGATCTATAATCGGTCCTAGTATATTTTCAACAAAATGAATCGCTTCTTCATCAGAAATATTTATTAAATACCGTTTATAGCCAAGTGAACGGAAATTGTAGATTCTTCCCCGTTTTTCTCCATCTTGTACATACATGTCCATCATCATTTTTACATCTTGATAAGATATAGAGATATTCCGGAGTGAAAGCACAGGCCTGCCAAAAAATACAGTGGCTTCATGATGGATCGTTTGCAGTCTTTCTGTATACATCGTTATTTCGTCTATCTTTTCTCCTATCCTAGCTCTAGTTCCGAGTAAAAGATAGACCATATCATTTTGTGGAAAAGTCATAATATCATACTTTTTGCCAAAAATACGAACGACTGATTCCTCAATCGAAACAAGTTGATTAATATCTCCATCGCATTTTATCGCTAGAAAAATATAGTTTTTAGCCGCAATCATTCCATACTTTTTTAAGTACGAATGTACCTCCGGAGTAAAGTTGCCCCTAATTATTTCATTTAAAAGCATTTCTTTTTCCGCTTGTTTATTTTTTATTTGCTCCTGCAGCTTTATTTGTTCAATTGCAATAATTGATGCAGCATGCTTAAATCCAAGCTCCCCTACAGTATCTAAAGGTGCTGTTATACCTGTAATAACGAGATAGCCCATTGTGCCAAATGACGACATGACAGATAATGCTTGTCCAATAAATCGTCCATCATAAACTATACTGTGAAGCTGTTGTGATTTAAGCTCCTTCGTATAGCTATTCAGCCATGAGCTTAAACTAGGAATTTCTGCTTTAAAGTGCAAATGTGAAGCTTCCAGCCGGTAAAGTGAATCAAAATAATAAATTCTGCCCTGTAAACTAGCTGATAGCCTGGCTACAAGTGCTTTCATACCCTTACCTTTTAAAACGGTTTCATTCAATTCATTATGAAGATGGAGAATCGCTTCAAGCTGATTTGCTCGTTGTTCCTTTTCCTGGAAAGCACGTGCATTCACGATTGAGATGGCGATTTGATTTCCAATTGCCTCTAAAAAGCGCAAATCCTCTGCGGTAAAAAAACCCCCATTTTTAAAATTATCTATTGTTAATACACCAATTTTTTGATTTTGATGTGTGAGAGGAACGGACATGCAGCTAACAGGTAAAAAGGCATGCACAGTTGAGTCTAAATAATATCTAAGCGTTTTATTGCGCATATTTGACATGGCTTCCTGAATTTTTTCTACTGTATTGATTAAACGGCTCTGTCCATCCTCTAAAACAGAACCGCTAATCCCTTCCCCCTCAAGCAATTTATTTTTTAAATACATTTCTTCTTTAAAATTTACAGCCGCTTCTATCTCTAAGTATCGTTTCTCTTCATTCCAAAGCAAGAGGAATCCTGCATCCGCTTTGTCTATTGACTCAATCACTTCTTCTATGATTTCTTGAATAAGCTGTTTTAAGCTCTCATTGGAAGTAATATTTTTAGAAACTTGTATAAATGTATTTAATCTACGTTCAATATTGATGTTGTTATTCATGGATTTCACCTAATCACTCTTGCTTTTTTCCTATGATTTTTTTGATTGAATTAATATAAATGGCGGCTTACGATATTCATTAATTAACTTTGGCAGTTTTTTAAGTCCCTCTTTAGTTGGTAACGGTTCCTCCACCTTCTCAACAGTGAGACCATGCTCTGTTAGTACATTGATTAAGGTAGAAACGGTTCGGTGGTATTTTATGACGCCATCAACATACCAATGTTCCTTTCTTTGCCCCTCTTCTTGATAATTGTCAACTGGCCAATGCAGTATTTCTCCCTTGTCGCCCTTTACCCAGCCCTTCATTTCCTTTTGAGCTGTTGTAATTGGATGCTCAGTTGTAAAGATCAATCGGCCACCTTCCTTTAACAATTTGGAGATTTTTGCTATTAACGCAAAATAATCAGCAATATAATGGATTGCTAAAGAGCTAATAACGAGATCAAATGATTCAGCTGGCAACTCAATATCTTCTATTGGCTGGCAAAGGTATTCTACCTTTTTATCGCTATTTTCCTCTTTTGCCCTTTCAATCATTTTTTCAGAAATATCTACTGCGATGACAGATACTGCTCCATTATCTGCGCAGTATTTCGATAAATCTCCCATTCCACATCCGAGATCAAGAATCAGCATACCATTAATATCTCCAATTGCGGTTTTCATTGCTGGCTGTTCAAGAAAGTCATTATAAGTTAATCCACTCTCTCGCAACGAGGTATATTCTTTAAAAAAAGTTGGATTATCATAAATGTTTTGTTTCATTTTCATCCTCCTCGTCATACTATCATATCATTATTCAGAATTTTTTATCAAATATTCCTTTACAGGAATATTCCAATTAAGTTATATTTTATTTATGAAGTCAATATTGAGTGCACTTGCAGAACAAAATCGCTTAAACATCGTTGAAATTTTGCGCAAAGGGCCACACAATGTGGGTGAACTCGTCCAAGAAACTGGACTTCGGCAGCCTCAAATCTCAAAGCATTTGCGTGTATTAAGTGAAGCAGGTATTGTCCAGGTGAAGCCCATTGCCAATCGCAGGGTTTATGAACTAAGGAAGGAAGCGTTTGCTGAATTGGACCTTTGGCTAAACAGCTATATTCATATTTGGGAGGAAAGCTAAGATAGTCTGGATGTATATGATAAATAATTTAAAAGAAAGGATAAGAAAGAACAATAACTTGTAGGAGGAGAAAGGAATGAACAAAACATTATCAAGAGTGGAAGGTAGAGATTTAATCATTGAGCGTATTTTTGACGCGCCTAGAGAGCTAGTATTTAAAGTATTTTCTGAATCGGAACATTTAGCAAAATGGTGGGGGCCAAGAGGATGGGAGACGACCAATTATAAACTGGATTTTTCTGAGAATGGCATTTGGCATTTTTGTATGCGTTCAAAGGAAGGTCATGAATCTTGGGGAAAAGCTACCTATAAAAAAATAAACGAACCTGAACGCATTGTTTATGTCGATTCCTTTTCAGACCAGCACGGGAATACAATTGATACCATGCCTGAAATGCTTGTTACCTTAACTTTTCAAGCGTTAGAAGAGAAAACAAATTTAATTTGCCGTACGCAATTTGTATCAGAGGAAGCACTGCAGAAAATTCTCGATATGGGTGTCGTCGCTGGTCTAACCGAGTCATGGGATTGTCTGGACGAACATCTTCAATCAATAAAGTAATCGTTTTTCATCCAGCACTTCATGCCTATTCATATCCCTCTCCCGTGTTTCATATGTTTAAAGCATGGGAGGGAAGAATATGAATACATCTTTATTGCCTGTTGGGATTCGTCCAAAACATATAAAAGAACAAAAGACCGACATTTTTGAGCCAGAAGTATATGCATGGGCGCCGCCTCAGTCTGTACTGCGAATGAATGAGAAAATTCATTCAACATTAAGAAAGCTGATGAAGGAGCAAGGCTATGGTCAGCCAGAAACATCATTAACTGGAGGATTTGATTTAAAGAATAACCAGAAAGGGATACTCAGTCTCACAATGACCATCTATTCTTACTCTGGCGGCGCACATGGCATTACTCTCGAACGAGGTTTAACATTTGATATATTTAGCGGTAAAACGTATCAACTGAGAGATTTGTTTAAAAATGGGAGCGATTACACAACAAAAATCAACACGCTCATTGAAAAACAAATCGCTGAGCGCAGCTTAAAAGATGATTTGCTCGTTCCGTACCCTGGTATCACTTCAGATCAGCCTTTCTATGTAGCGGACAAAACTCTTGTGATATACTTTGACGTATATGCTCTGTTTCCATATGTATACGGAACCACCTATTTTCCGATATCAATTTATTCTTTGCAAGACATGATTAATGAAAATGGACCATTAGGAAAGCTGTTATAGTGATACTCTTTTAGATTGAGAATCGATGTAAAACCTGCTCTCTTTCCGCCTATTAAATCTAGAAATACACTACTTCTTTACCCTCATACTTTTTTTATATAATTCTTTCCCGCAAAACATAATAAGGCCAACCAAAATACAAATATCCAAATTGTGAATTGAAAATAAATGCGCAGTGTTTTGGCTTAATTCATAAATACGAATCACTATTCCGGCAATTGAACAAATCATTATTAATTTTAATAAATTCACTGATTGCTCCATTTTCCCCACTCACTTTCATCAACATTTGATTTTCGAATTACAGCTTCTAACAGCAACTAAGACTTCCAATCTCAGTTAACTCAAGACTAATTAAAAACGGTTTACTTTATAAACAACATTGATTACTACTTTTCACTGCGCTATATGAAGGCGAGTTAGTATAATCATTTTGTGATGAACACTTCGATCCTCATGTTCATCACTTCAATATTTTTTCATAGCTTGCAAACTCTCTGAAATATTCATCATGAAATAGGCCCGTTTTTTTAAAGCCAAACCTTTGATACAAATGTTTGGCTTCATTATTATCCTCATACACTTTACTCACACTTAACTTTTCCCATCCTAATTCCTTTGGCCGATTAACTAACATTGCCAGCGCTTTTGTTCCATAGCCCTTCCAATAGTTATTTGAAAGAGTAGCGTCCCCTATTGATAACCATCTACTATTTTCATTTATTTCAATAATATATACTTCCCCCCCTTTAGTTTAGAGCTTCATCCATTCTCGAAAGGATGGTGCAGGTATATACAAGCCCACTGCTCCCTTCTGAAAAAAATAAACCTTCCTTATCCTGATACAACGGGGCAGTAATATCTATATCTTTTGGTATAGAAATTGAGCTCAAACGGAAACAATCTTCTGCTAAAATCCTCACATTCCACCTCCATTAAATTTTCACTATCCTTATTAGTACTCCACTCTCTTAACCATTAGCAGTTTTCGTATAAACAACGTTTTCTCTTTACAAGCCTCTTAAGAAATGCAAAAATGAATATATCTTATTAGCAGGCTATCCCGCTTCAAATCGGAGGATGAATCTATGATCGAGGAAGAGATTCGCGAGCTTCTTTATAAACTGACCGCGCAAATGCGCCGCAACTACGCTGATTTACTGCGCGAGCTGGATTTATATGTTGGGCAGGATCAATTGCTCTGCCAACTTTGGAAGGAAGATGGTGTTACACAACTACAGCTTAGCGAAAAACTAAAATGCGAGCCTCCAACTGTAACAAATATGGTCAAAAAACTAGAAAGCCGTGGAATTTTAATGAGAAAACGTGATGAAAATGATCGGCGCATGAGCAGGGTTTATATTACAGACAAAGGCCGCGCTCTTTATGAGCCTGTTGTAAATATATGGTCTAACCAAACAGAAGCATTACTCCAAGGTTTCACCCCTGAACAACGAGTAGTATTGAAAGAACAAATGGAAAAAATGTATGATAACCTCTCTTAAAATGAGTCTTTAGCGTTTAGTGAGGCATCAACCCGAACTTGAGCATTTCACTTTCCATTGGCTGCTGATTATCTTCCGTAACATGGCTCATTTTAAATTAAATGTTTTCATAGATTTCAATAAGCGTGCCTGCTGGATCTCTAAATTGTGCCACTATAATACCCCAGCCGTCTTTTACTTTAGGCTCAGTAATAAAACTTAAATTCGGCCTATGCCTCTTCTACATTTTAGTGGCTTTAAACATATGCGCTGCTTTATCAACAACTTAGCATGGTGCATACGATTCTTTAATCGCTTCCAACAGCTGCTGGTTTCTATCAGACATGCCAAACTTACAGCCACCCGAAACGAAATCTTCATTATTTGATGGCTTCCCTCCAAGCGACTTCAAACTGCAAATCACCGCGATAAAATATAAAACTTTCCTTATCATTTTCAACGAGCAATCTTGTATGAGTAATTCCTAAATCAATCACTACTTCCATATTTTCCGTAAAAATTTGTATCGAATGGTTATTACCAAACTTGCTCAGCAATCTACTCTTTTAAATTTCTATAAAGGCTATACTATCCCTTCAAGCAATTTAACACTTTTTCTCGTACTCACCCATTGTAAAATCTAATAAAAATAACTCCTCAACGAGCTTCTACGCTTCCTCATCATAAAAACTATCATAAGTCGGCAAATACCCATCAATTGTTTATCCTCTCTAACCGTGACATGAAATTCACGGAATTTTTTCAGTGAAAACGGGCGATGTCAATAGACAAGTATTCATTCTAATCATATGAATAATATGAATTCCTAAAAATTAATTTAGGTTAGGAGGCTTTATTTTGAACGATGATGAAAGGAATATCGTCTGGCATCATTCAACTTTAAACAAACAAGACAGGCAAAATCTCCATCAGCATAAAAGTGTCATGATTTGGCTCACTGGCTTATCCGGATCTGGAAAATCAACTATTGCCAATATGGTACAAAATTATTTGCATGAAAAAGGTATAAGTGTCTACCTATTAGATGGGGATAACCTGCGTCATGGAATCAATAAAAACTTATCCTTCAGTGAAGAAGATCGAAAGGAGAATATTAGAAGAACTGCTGAGATTGGCAAATTATTTGTTGATGCAGGGGTAGTTGTACTAGCAGCACTAATCTCCCCATTTGATATTGATAGACAGCTTGCACGCAGTATATATAATAGCGATGAGTTTATAGAGGTTTTTATTGATTGTTCACTTGATGTATGCGAAAACCGTGATCCAAAGGGGTTATATAAAAAAGCACGGGCAGGAAAGATTAAACAATTTACTGGAATAGATCAGGCATATGAAAAACCCGCCAACCCTGAGATTATCATTGAAACGGATAAATACTCCGTCGAAGAATCTGCAAATATACTTCTCTCCTTTTTAATCGACGAAATCAAAATAATGGAGGTGGGAAAAGATGATTAAGTCCATCCCCCATGGAGGCAAACTAATTAATCGGGTGAATGATGATTTTGATTATTCAGCGATCACTGCTGAAATCAAGCTAGATCTAACATCACTATCAGATTTGGAACTGATAGGCAATGGCGCATATAGCCCTTTAATAGGCTTTATGAATCAGGCAGAATATGAATCAGTAAAAAATGAGATGAGACTCCTTAACGGCGTTATCTGGAGCATCCCCATTACTTTGCCAATTTTCCAAAAAGAAGCTAACCTATTGCAGTTAAACAGGCAGGCAAAACTAGTATTTGACGATGAAGTTTACGGCGTCATAACAATCGAAGAAGTTTATAAACCGGATAAAACAGACGAAGCAAACAAAATTTATCAAACGAATGATCCACATCACCCTGGAGTAAAAAAACTTTTCGAACGCGGAGAATTTTATGTCGCTGGTCCGATTTCTTTTATTAAAGCTGCCCCCAAAAATGAAGAGTTTCAATCGTACTTCTTAACGCCCGAACAAACAAGAACAGCCATTGGCCATAAAGGATGGAAAACAGTTGTGGGTTTCCAAACGAGAAATCCTGTTCATCGGGCACACGAGTATATTCAAAAGACCGCATTGGAAACGGTAGATGGCCTTCTTCTCCACCCTCTTGTTGGTGAAACGAAATCAGATGATATTCCAGCAAATATCCGAATGAAAAGCTATCAAGCCTTACTAAGCAACTATTATCCCATTCAACGTGTACTCCTGTCTGCCTACCCTGCCACAATGAGATATGCCGGCCCGAAAGAAGCTATTTTTCATGCGATTGTTAGAAAAAATTATGGCTGCACTCACTTTATTGTTGGAAGGGACCATGCAGGTGTAGGTGATTATTATGGAACATACGACGCTCAAAAAATATTTGAACAATTCAGCTATGCAGAGCTTGGGATTACGATATTGCCTTTTGAACATAGCTTTTATTGTATTAAATGTGACGGGATGGCCTCTAGCAAAACCTGCCCTCATGACAGCCAGAACCACCTTCATCTATCAGGTACAAAGGTACGAAAAATGTTAAAGGATGGCCAAACCCCGCCTAAACAATTTAGCCGTCCAGAAGTGATAGAAATATTAATAAATGAGATGAAGGAAAAGGACTAAACAACACGGTTTAGTCCTTTCAGTGTGTATATAATTTAGCATGACGTGTCCGCTCGACAGCGTGGGAATTGAGAGATACCCTAATATAGAAATGAGCTTGGCTACTTCTCCCATAAATCCGCCGTCTTCTCTCCGATTTCTCCGGAACCGCTTAATCCTTTTCTTTCCCACACTCTCCCCTTCCAACAGGCAATTGGCCTTCTAATATATCATGCAATGTTGTCCTGTCTAAAATAAGTGCCACTTCTTCTCTAATCAATGCCCATAATGGCTTTAATAAACAGCCTTGGTCTTCAAGCGGACAATATTCATATGCGGTTATGCTTACACAGCTCATCGGTGCAAGCGGCCCTTCCAAATCTCTAATGACTTCGCCAATGACAATCTCTTTAGGATGATTCTTTAATAAGTATCCCCCATATACCCCCCTTTTGCTTTTAACATATCCGTGGCTTTTTAATAGCAAAAGAATTTGCTCTAAATATTGAATAGGCACCAATGTTTGATTAGAGATTTCCTTAATCGACGTGACAGAATTTTCGTTTTTCCCCAAGGTAATAAGAGCCCTTAAAGCATATTCCCCCTTACTGGATACCTTCATTATGATCTCCTCCTGTTAAACAAGCTATTTTCTCTACTTAGAAAATATACATAGGTATTTCCTCATTTTTTTCAATATCTATCACACTTGTACAACCTCATCATAAATTATGTTAGAAACTCGACAAATTTTATCAACATTCATTAGATTTGTGATGGAGGAAAAGAATTATGAGAAAATTAATTATTTTTGCCTTTATTGGTTTTTTAGCACAATTAATTGACGGCTCGTTAGGAATGGCTTATGGAGTGACTTCAACTAGTTTATTATTAACATTTGGGATTGCTCCTGCTGTCGCTTCAGCATCTGTTCACATGGCTGAAGTAGTCACGACCGCAGCTTCGGGAGTCGCACATATTAAGTTTGGCAATGTGGACAAACAAGCCGTGTACAGGCTGATTATCCCCGGATCAATCGGCGCTTTTGTTGGCGCATGCTTTTTAAGCAATCTTCCCGGTGATGTTGTAAAGCCCTTTATCGCTACCTTTTTGCTGCTTCTTGGCATCTATGTTTTCCTTCGCTTTCTCTTAAACTTCCAGCCTGGAAAGCAAACAAATTCCCTCGGTCTCACACGGAAACAGTCTATTCCACTCGGATTAATTGCCGGTTTTGCCGATGCGACTGGCGGCGGCGGGTGGGGCCCGATTGCTACACCTGTTCTTTTATCCAAAAAAGGCGTTGAAGCTAGAAAGGTCATTGGCACAGTTGATACAAGCGAATTCGCTATCGCCGTATCTGCAAGCTTAGGATTCTTTATCGCGTTAGGCTGGGAAGAGCTAAACTGGACATGGGTATTTGCTTTAATGATTGGCGGGGTGATCGCTGCTCCGATAGCTGCGTGGCTCGTTAAAGTGCTGCCTTCCTATTTACTTGGCGTTCTCGTGGGAGGATTTATCATACTCACAAATGCACGAACGATGCTTATAGAATGGAATACACCAGCTGGATTGATTCCATATATTTACGCCAGTATTTTTATCATCTGGTTTGCCGGCATCTTTTACGTTGTTTGGAAAAATAAATTGAAGAAGGGGAAGTGACAATGAATTTAATTGATAAATTAAACTCAGCTCTTCATTCAGCCAATATAAAAAACACTCAAGAGCTACACAAGGTGATACGTTCGCTGAATATTTCCTTAGACGAAGTTTCACCTTTTATAAAACAGCCTTCTGAACTTGAATACGGAAGAAATGTCATATTCAGTAATGATTATGCTGAGGTGATTATTGTTTATTTACCCAGCTTTGCCAAAACATTTATACATGATCATGGGTCATCTGCAGGCAGCTTATTTATCATCCAAGGAAAACTACTCAACATTCTTTATGATAAAACTGATGAAGGCATCCAATTCAGCAAAACCGAAAGCTATGAGGAAAATGATGGTTTTCTCGTTCAAGGGGATACCATTCACATGATGTACAACCCTACACTTTCTCCTGTTATTAGCTTTCATGTCTATACACCGCCATTGCAAAATAGCACTTCTTATCCATCAAATTAAGGAGAGAAAACGATGTTTATTAATAGTTTAAAGGATAACAGGACCATCTGGCTGAATGGAGAAAACATAGATATCACTACTAACGAACACTTTAAAGGAACGTTAGAAACGATTAGCCACTTGTACAAAATGTTTGATGACCCTAACCAACAGAGCAAAATTGGCTATTTAAATGATGATAAACAGTGGGTGCATTCTGCCTTTTTAATTCCGCACTCCTATGATGAGCTCATTAAACGTAAAATAGCTTTTGAGACTTGGGCAAGGGCTACTGACGGTATAATGAGCAGACTCCCTGACTATGCACGCTCCAGGTTAACAGGATGGTATGCAAATAGAGATTCTTATTGTCAATATGATTCCAGCTTTCCAGAAAAACTGGCTGCATACTACGAACAAGCAAGAGATGAGCACCGATTTATCAGCATTGTACAGCGTGATCCCCAAATCAACCGTTCCGATCGTGAAAAGAAAAACACAGATGAGCTCGGATTACTAACCATTACTCAAAAAACAAAAGATGGCGTCTATGTCAATGGTGCAAAAATGATCGGAACAGCAGCGCCTTACTCACATGACTTAATTATCTACCCTCTGTCTAAACTCGAAGATAAGACAAAACAATTGGCGCATATGTTAATCGTTCCTACTGATTCTCCCGGTCTCCATATGGTTTGCCGCGAGTCGTTCGCTATTTCAGAGAAAGAATCAGCCGATCATCCCTTAAGCGCCAAATTCGATGAAATGGATGCGGTTTTAATTTTTGACGACGTATTTATTCCTTGGGAAAGAGTGCTTCTCCATGACAACCCTAATGGGCTGGCACAGATTAAGGCTGACCCGATATCCAGCGGTCTAGCCTATCATCAGGCAATCATTAGGCTGCTTGCAAAATTGGAATTTTCCACAGCAATAGCGAACGAGATTGCTGAAGTTATTGGTGCATCTGATTACCTCCATGTACAAGAAAAGTTGGGTGAACTGATTATGCAGATTGAAACGATCCGCGCGTTAATTATCGCAGCTGAAAGAGAAGGAAGGTTTAACGGCAAAGTATATGTGCCAAACTTCAACTATATACAAACCGCGAGAACACTAGGATCTAAATACTATCCTCGCGCACTCGAAATTTTGCAGCTTATCGGTGCAGGCGGATTCATACAACTGCCGTCTAGCATAAAAGATTTCTCTTCACCGCTAAAAGATTTAATGAACAAATATTACAAAGGGAAAAATACGAATGCAGAAAAGAGGACAAAATTATTTAAGCTTGCATGGGATCTCATTGGTTCACCACTAGGGTCAAGACACGAATTATATGAAAGATTTTATGCTGGCGACCCAATGCTTCATACAGCCAATCAATTTCATCAATATGATAAAACCAAGTTTAAAAAAATAATTTCCCCCTATTTAGAAAACAATTAAAAAAACAGGGCAGCGGCAAAAGATTTGTCGCCTTACCCTGTTTCTAAAATTTCTTACTCCACTCTTCATCTTCCAGCCATGCACCGTTCTCACCAATATAAGATACGATAAAGGTTCCTTGTTTAACAATGTCCTCATTTTGGAGAATTGAGATGAAATCAGCGAAAGCCTGTTCATCTCCATCTTTTTTATGTCTTGGCAAATTCATTCGTATCGTTGGCTCTATATTTGCGTCCTTATAACTTCCTGATTGCATCGGATCAATATTTAAATCCCTCCCAATATACTCATCTATATAGACGACTATATCTGTTGAATCAGTAAACCTTTCCTTTAACTGAGGCTGTATGATATTCTTCAGCTCAACTGCCCATTTATTTGCTACGTACGTATCCACCATCTCATCAGCTTCTTCATCATAGTGGACTAAAAATTGAATGCCATTTTTGTTATCCTTTGCTTTTGCAGCGTAATCAAAATCAAAGTTGCCCATATTGTCATATAAAGTATCATATACTTCAAAATCATTGCTAAAATTTTCATTTAAATAGGCCTCAGCCTGACTCCTAACCTCCTGTTCTTTTTCCTTATCCGGCTTCATCGATTGAACAAAGAGAAAGACAAGCAGGATTGAGCCGAAAATGATAATCCCTAAAATGGTAAATAAAATTTTTACTGACTTATTCATGATTTTCCTCCATTAGTAATCTATCCATAAAAAAAGTGAAACTTTAATCAGTGAGGGCTTTGTTCCCGATACTTTGGGATAAACAATCCCATTATAAAAATATAAACTAAAATTCCAGAAAATTCAATTCAGTTCTTCATTGCAGCAAACTTAGGGATTCCATACTGAGCCAGTTTCATGAAGCACCTAAACTACAGTAATTCCCTTTTCTTTTTTGATGACAATCACAAATAAGCTCGCCAAAAAACAAAGTGCACCGGCGCCTAAAAAAGCATACGCATATGAGTTGAACCTTTCAAAAATCACACCGCCGCCAAAAGAAGCAACCGCAGCACCAGCTTGGTGAGCCGCGAAAATCCAGCCATAAACGATGACGCTTTTTTCCAGTCCAAATATATTTCTTGATATATTTACTGTTGGCGGTACTGTGGCAATCCAATCTAGCCCATAGAAGACGCTAAAAATAATTAATAAAATATATGAGCCTTCAGACAATGCAAAAGGAAGCAATAATAATGATAAACCTCTTAAAGAGTAATACCAAAATAACAGCCAGTGATTATCAATGCGGTCAGATAGCCAGCCTGACAATGTTGTTCCAACGAGATCAAATATTCCCATAAACGATAATAAAGAAGCTGCTGTGACGACAGCTATACCATATCCTACGCAAAGAGAAACAAAATGAGTGCCAATTAACCCGCTCGTTGATAATCCGCATATAAAGAAGCTTCCAGCAAGCAGCCAAAACTCCTTTATTCTAATGGCCTCCTTTAATGGGATAAAAGCTAAAAGAAAAGGATTTTTACTCTCATTCTTCCTTATATCCTCAGACTTATTTTCATCAGCCCCATACGCGGTTTCCCCGATAGCCTCTGGCGATTCCTTCATGAGGAAAATTAAAATAACAAACATAATGGCACTAAGCGTTAATATAAGCGCCACAGCGAATTGCCAATCATAAAGCTCTATAATATAAGCCAGCACAGGCAATAAAACAAGCTGCCCCGTTGCAGAACTGGCCGTCAAAATGCCTACAGCTAAACCTCTCCGTTTCTTAAACCAAGTGTTTGCAATGATTGGGCTTAAAACGGTTAAAAATAAGCTCGAGCCCAGCCCAATAATCAATCCCCAAATTAAAATTAAATGCCATGTCTCTTTCATAAAGAAGGTAAGCAGCAAACCTGCCATTAACGTCCCCATTGAAATGAGCATCATTCTTTTTATACCAATAATCTGCACGATTGCACCCATAAATGGACCGGAAAGGCCGTAAATAAATAAACTTATGCCAATGGCAAGTGAGATCAGGGAACGATCCCAGCCAAACTCCTGTTCAAACGGAATAATAAATACCCCGGAAGATGAGCGGGTAATGCCAGCGACAATAATAGAAAAAAATACAACAAATAAAATAATCCAGCTATAATGAAATCTCCTCACAAGTTCCAGCTACTCTCTATTTGCGGGTATATACCCTTATTTATAAAAAATACATTAAAATCTCTTTAATAATTCTAATAAATTATCCACATTATCTTTTCCGCCTAATTTTTCTTCAATATCAACCTGTGCTTGTTCCCATAAATCATCGCCATCCTTTAATATTTGATGGCCATGGTCAGTAAGTTTAACGGTCGTTTCTCTTTGATCATCCCCAGGAATCAGCTGGACAGCTTCCATTTTTTCTAAAACCTTTACATTTCTCCCGACAGTCGAACGGTCCAGTTCACATACTTTACTTAGTTCTGTGATGGTAATCATATAGGCACTTCTAATTTTTCTCAGCATACTGAATTGTGCAATATTAACCCCCACCG
This sequence comes from Cytobacillus horneckiae, assembly GCF_002835735.1. Classification (GTDB taxonomy): domain Bacteria; phylum Bacillota; class Bacilli; order Bacillales; family Cytobacillaceae; genus Cytobacillus; species Cytobacillus horneckiae. The sequence continues at coordinate 102,417 of NZ_PISD01000033.1, forward strand.
GCTCAAGCGCCCGATTATAATAGGCACTTACTTTCCTGGAAGCCGTTCGCAGCGGGATACAGTAGCATTCTTTACTCATAGAATCTCCTCCCTTATTTATATACGAGTATATACCCGCAACGCACCATCCATTTCTTTACCTCCTATATAATGGATTACGGCAATTCATTTTAAACATAATGCAATCCTGCGCTTTCTTATCAATTTGACTCAGACGGCGGGTTTCTTGAGGCGAATCCGGCGCTTTCTTATCAACTTGGCTCAAGTGGCGGGTTTCTTGAGGCGAATCCGGCGCTTTCTTATCAATTTGACTGAGACGGCGGGTTTCTTGAGGCGAATCCGGCGCTTTCTTATCAATTTGACTCAGACGGCGGGTTTCTGAGGAGAATCCGGCGCTTTCTTATCA
>NZ_PISD01000034.1 GCF_002835735.1 Cytobacillus horneckiae
TTCACCTGAAGAGGATGAGAATATGTGCACTCCGGTGAATAATTGGGCTTTTTTCACCTGAAGAGGATGAAAACATGAGCGCTCCGGTGAATAATTGGGCTTTATTCACCGGAAGAGGATGAAAACATGAGCACTCAGGTGAATAATTGGGCTTTATTCACCGGAAGAGGATGAGAATATGTGCACTCCGGTGAATAATTGGGTTTTATTCACCTGAAGAGGATGTAAATATGAGCACTCAGGTAAATAATTGGACTTTATTCACCTGAAGAGGATGAAAACATGAGCACTCCGGTGAATAATTGGGCTTTTTTCACCTGAAGAGGATGAGAATATGTGCACTCCGGTGAATAAATTTGCTTTGGCAGATATAAATGTTAAGCTTTTTAGCTCACCTGCTCAAAAGTGGTATTCCTCCAAATAAGAAAAAAGCTATTAACCCTTTAGGTTAATAGCTTCAGCCTGTAGAGAAACTGATTACAAAAATAAAAATGAATGGTTTGGAATTTTCCAAGGCTTTCCGCAGGGCGAGAGTCGAGCCGCATCAGCGCTAGCGCCTTTAGTTTCTCGACTATCTCGCTACTCTCCTGCAGTAGTCAAGCGGACACCTCTTCTTATTTTCACTTTCGCAGGCACACTTGAGCTATTCCCCTTTAGGATAGTAGCTCCTTTCATCATAAGAGCGATTCCCATTTTTCATATAGTTTATGCCTCTGTTGTTCTAGTTCTTCTTTTTCATTATAAAGGTGCTGAAGCTTATTTAATTCTTTCACTTTTCCAAGTTCTTCATTCATTTTATTTAGCTGGTTCTCAATTTCAACAATTTCATTTTCAATTTTCCCCGAATCATCTGTACGAGGAATGGTTTTCTCCTGTTTTTTTTCAATTTCAATAGTTGGAGGCTGTTGTTTTTTCTGCTTTCTCTCTATTAGTTTTTTGCGCGCCCATTCAAAATCTCCATCAAAAAAGTGTACTTTTCCGTCGTCAATGATATATACCTTGTTGAATAAAAGTTTAATAAAATACCGATCATGGGAGACTGCCAGTATCGTTCCTTCATAATTTTTCAATGTGTCTTCAAGCACCTCCCTTGATTCAATATCTAAGTGATTGGTTGGTTCGTCTAATATGAGAAAGTTAATATCCTCATGCATAAGCTGAGCAAGCCTGAGCCTCATTCTTTCTCCTCCGCTTAAGCTTTTCACCTTTCTGAAAACGGCATGGCCGTAGAATAGAAATTTTGCCAATATATGCCTTGCCTCTCCTTCTGTTACTGAGACATTTTCCCGAAAGGCTTCAATCACTGTTAAGTGTTCGTTGGCTATGTTGGAAAATACATGCTGTGATAAATACCCTACCTTCCGATTGCTACCTACCTTTACCTCTCCTGAATCAGGTACTAATTCCTCTAGTATGATTTTTAGCAGTGTTGATTTTCCCGTTCCGTTATCTCCTACTATCACTGTACGTTCTTGATACCGGATATGCATATTAACGGAATTAAATAGCTCAATATTGTTAAACGATTTGGATACATCTGTTAGAATGACGGCATCTTTTCCGCTCCGTTCTGTAGTTTCAAGCGTCATGTTCATTTTCTTATGGTGAATTGGCCGATCAAGCTTTTCCATCCTTTCAAGTGCTTTTTCCATACTGGCAGCCCTTTTATGAAGGCCTGCATTTGGCGGGTTTGCCTGGTTTGCCCATTCTTTCAGCCTTTTAATCGTTTCTTTCATTTTTTTAATTTTCTTCTGCTGCTCCTCATATTGCTGGAACTCCCTTAACAACCTCTCTTCTTTTTCTTTCACAAACCCTGTGTAGTTCGTATTGTAATTTGTCAGTTCTCCATCCTCTAAATTTATTATGCGATTGACTGTTTCATCTAGAAAATAACGATCATGAGAAATGATAACAACTGCACCAGCATATTCGTGCAAGTATTTTGATAGCCAATCAACAGCTGACATATCTAAATGATTGGTTGGTTCATCTAAAAGAAGCAAATCGGGTGTTTTTAATAATTGCTGTCCAAGGCAAACCTTTGTTTTCTCTCCGCCGCTTAAGGACTCGAACGCTTTATCCAATAGATGTGAAATATTAAGGCCGTTTGCAACCCTATCTATATTTGCATCCATCTCATATCCACCTTCAATCGAGAACACTTCTTGAAGCTCGCCATATTCTTTTAGGTGCTGTTCAAAGGTATTACCCACTGTTTCATCACTTATAGCAAGTTCGCAAAGCTTCATTCTATTTTCGATTTCGATTAAGTGAGAAAATGCTTCTTTCAGTACATCGTTAGCACTCCTCCCATTAGGGTAATAAGGAATTTGGGCAAGGTATCCGATTTCACATCCTTTTTTCCAATGAATGGCTCCTGTATCAGGTGTTTCTTGCTTCGCTAACAGCCTAAATAGAGTTGTTTTTCCACTTCCATTTCTTCCGACCAGACCTACTCTTGCTTTTTCATGTATTTCGAATTGAATATCTTCAAATATTAAATTTCCGCCGTACATTTTTGCTAATTGCTGACCACTGCATATAATCATTATGATTTCCCTCCAAATAATTCACTTCAATTTAAGTTAAACTTTCCTATTCGCAAAAAAAAGACCATAGGAAAAAGTATTCTCCCATGGTCCTAAAAAATGGTGCATCATTTTTTTGAAAAATAAAAAGAAGAGCAATAGAGCCCTCCTTTTACCGTCCGTTAACTGTCATAAATTTAGGTATAAAGAGATGTTCTTACTGTTTTGTTTTTGCTATTAAATTGCTAAAAAAGGGCATACTTATCCCGTTAAAAGCAAAAACAGCAAAAATTGCACGGAAAATCGTTAAATGTTCAATCCATTTCCCACGCATCAAAACAGCTTCATTCATCTCATTTACACCTCCTGACATTAATAAGTTATGTATAGTTTAATCTTTTTGATTAAATATTGCAAATATATTTACAAGCCAGCAAAAAAAGAGCCCTTATTCCAAAGCTCTTTTTTTCATTTAACTAATGAATTTTTAAAAGCGTATATGACTGCCTGTGTACGATCCTGAACTTCGAGTTTACTCAATATATTACTGACATGTGTTTTAACCGTTTTTAAAGCGATAAACAACTCATCAGCAATTTCTTGGTTCGTCTTTCCTTGTGTCATTAAAAGGAGTATTTCCATTTCTCGTCCAGTTAAATCTTCATGACGCGGATGTACTTGTTTTTGCCTCATTTTCACCATCATTTTCCCAGTAACCTCAGGCTCGAGGACAGATTGGCCATGATACGTATTACGCACCGCATCCGCAATTTCACTTGCCTTTGAAGTTTTTAACATATAGCTTGTCGCACCAGCCTCAAGCGCAGGATATACCTTTTCATCGTCCAAAAAGCTTGTCACAATAATAATTTTAGCTTCTGGCCATTTTTCGATTATGTTTCTTGTCGCTTCAATTCCATCCATTTCCTTCATAACTAAATCCATTAATATTATATCCGGGCGTAATTCAAGCGCCATATCTATCGCTGTACGTCCGTTGTCCGCTTCCCCAATGACCTCAATATCAGTCTGTGCAGATAAATAGGAAGACACACCGATTCTTACCATTTCATGATCATCAACAAATAATACTTTAATCATCCCTTTACCTCCTATCTGCATCTTTTATCTATATTAAAGGTATCTTCACTTCAAGCCGTGTACCGTTATTAGCTAAGCTGATTATTTTTAAAGAGCCGCCTATTTCCATTGCTCGTTCGTACATGTTTTGCAGTCCATAGGAGCCTGCTTTTGCTTCCTCTACATCAAAACCGATTCCGTCATCAACCACTCTAAGGATCGCATATCCATCACGTTCGATTAACAAGACTTCAAGGGAATTTGCTTTTGCATGGCGCAATGTATTAGATACAGATTCCTGCAGTATCCGGAACAAATGGTCCTCGACACCCTTATCTAATGGAAAATCTTCCACCTTCCACTTAATATCCATTGTCACCTTCTGCAATAATTCTACTAACAGCTCTTCAATTCCTTCTGTTAATGTTTTTCCTTTCAAAGCAACAGGACGCAAATGTAAAAGGAGTGCGCGCATTTCTAATTGGGATTGGTGTATCATACTTTCGACAAGTTTCAACTTTTTAGTGTAACCATCTTCATACTTCTCTGTTCTTTCCATTATAGCTGACATGAGCATGGATGCAGCAAATAGCTGCTGGCTGACAGAATCATGTAGCTCTCTGGCAAGCCGGTTCCTTTCCTGAAAAATAATCTCTTGCATGCGATTATCAAACTCCTCCGCTTTTTCATTAGCAAGTTTTTGTGATAGCTTCGCCTGTTCTGCAATTTGTTTCTGAATTTTTTTTGCTCTTTCTGAAAGTATCCTTGCATCACTGCCGATCTCATCTTCATCAATTTGCAATTGTCTGCCTTCCTCTATTTCATGCAGCCAACCATCGACCTGCTTTAATTGCTTTTGCCAGCTGTAACCTGAAAAAATGCCAAACAATATCCCGATTGCAATGCTTACACTAGGGACAAATAATATAAACGGTATATCCATTACTTTTGTTTTCCACAGATCAGCTAAGCTCACTGGAAATAAAAGTGAAAAGGATAAAATAAAGCATAGTAGAAGGAGTAGAGACATACCCGCTCCAATTAATACTTGGCGTTGTATTGTTTTCATACTCGCTTCACCTCAAGATCACCTACAACTAAGGAAGACAATATTTTAATTCTTTGTGTTGCTTGCTCAAATCCGGCTGTTTGTATTTGATAATTTTTATTAAATGTGCGCTTTTCATTCATTTCAAAAACCTGAGTGGAACCAGCAATGACCGAATGATTGACACTTACATCCACATCATAAGGCACAAGAACTTGAATATTGCCAATAAAATTCCTTAAAACAATCACCGTTTCTCCTTTAGGCAAAACCGTATAGCTCAAATCTATGACAGTATCGCCCAAGCCGCACTGTATATTGATATCTTTCCATTCATAAACTGATTCTGGTGTCTTTTGATGACCAAAAAACACATTTGATAACAGCGGTTGCTTTTTAATCACTGTTTCTTTGCTTAAGTTTACAGATGGCTCTTTAATTAGTGGCTTCACATACTTTGGATTCTTTTTAGATTGCGAAAATTGAATGATAAAATGTACAAGAATGGCTAATAGAAGAAACTTAAATGTCATCATACTCAAAATATTAATAATCAGAAAAATAATACCAAGCCAAAATAAAATCTTCCCGCTCATTTTTGGCATCCATTTTCTGCCGAAATAAATCATCCCAGCTGGTACGAGAAGAGAAAATATAAGCCCATGATTAAAGAAGACAAACTCTAAAAACAACAGACCTAAGCCTATTATTACAATCCAACCCATATAATCTTCTTTAAATTTTTCAAACATGGTACTCCCCTCCTCTAATAGATGTAGTTAGATGGAAAATTTCGTCCATTCATATTCAATACATTAATAGCTATAAAAGGCGCAGGTTCTTTCTACGCCTTTTTAGCATACCATGTTTTTATTCTTAATTTGAAACTGAGTCATCTTTTTTTAAAGATTTTTCAAGTTGGGCAACTTTTGCATCAATATTGCTGCGATAATATGCGTTCTCTACTTTTTTCTCCAAGTTGTCAATATAAGTTTCGATTTCTTGAAACTTAGAATAAGATTGATATGAATATTCTTCATTATGAAGAACTTTGCTCATTTGTGTTTGAGCACGAGTCACATTTTCACGACCCATTAATTCCATTCTACGAATTTGCATGTCCTTTAGCTTATGCTTCATTTCTTCGTATTTTCTTTCTAGCTCTGTCAATTGTTTCTCAGCCTCAAAAACAATTGTTTGCAGCTTGCCTGATCTTTCTTCATACTGTGCATACTCTGCAAGTGCAAATTCATGAAGCTCTGTATCACCGGCTTCTGCTGCGATCTCTGCCTGACGTTTACGCTTGCTTGCTAATTCCACCGCTTGTTTATGCTCAAGACGAAATTCCTCTGTCAATTTATATTGGCGCTCAATTAATTTGCGCACCTTCTCAGTTTCTTGTTCGCTTTCACGCAAATATTGATTCAGCATCGCGATTGGATTCTTTTTTTCTTTTCTATCTAAAGCATCATTGATATCTGCTGCAATTGTATTTTTTAATCGTGTTAAAATGTTTGTCATGTAAAATCTCTCCTCATATTAATTTTTTGTAATATCAGACCATTGCTTTTCAAAGTTAGCAAATGGATCTTGTTTTTCATCGATAATGTTTGATTTTGATTTATTCCAATTTTTATAGACCAGATAAAGAACATACGCAGCTGCAACAGCGATAATGGCCGGTATATTTCCGATGGAGATGATGAGCAGAACCGCTCCAACAATTCCCCAGGCTGCCTTCTCCCATCCACCTGACTTAATAAACTGTTTAAATACTAAGTAAAGAATTGCCACACTGATTGCCAACGCAAGCAATGAACCTAAGTTAGCTAAAATAATGATGGCTGCAATTCCTCCTGCTAATATCAATCCAAATTTTTTCATTTCGTCTTCCTCCTTTCTTACACTTATCTTACCTTTTACAAAAAAAACTCATAACGAGCTTGAGCTTGATTTTACTCTAGGACTTGAGGCTGACGGACTGTCCGCCCCAATCTTTATACATGAAAACAAATAAGGATGTTCATAATAATTGCGGGAGGTGTATACTTTTGAACGCTGGATGGCTTGTTGGACTTTTTCTTATTCTCCCTACGGTAAACGGCGGCGATGATAGCCTAGTGATCGAGAAGGAGAAAAATAATATTGCACAAATGAACAGACAGGAATATGCAATACCCTTTTCTGGTGTGCCCTTTGTTGATACAGATAAACTACAACTGTTTATGGAGAAGTTAGATGAAGAGACTTATGTCCCTCCCATTGATGCTTATATCGAGCGCTCGGGCAGAATCGTACCGGCACAAATGGGGAGCAGACTTCACCGTAAAGTACTAGCAGAACAATTCTATGCTTATTTTTATGAAAAAGGCTCATCAAACATCGAGTTGCCGATGTTATCAGTTCCGCCCCGAGTGGACGAAAATTTATTAAGCCAAATAAATGTAAAGACAATTGGCCAGTATGTTACCTACTTTAATAACAGAAATAATAACCGCTCTCATAATATTTCCCTTGCTGCTGAAGCAATCAATAATTATGTTGTTTTTCCCGGGGAAACGTTCTCTTTTAATAAAGTCGTGGGCAAACGAACGAAACATCGGGGATATATGCGGGCACCGGTGATTGTACGCGGAGAAATGTCTGAAGATATCGGAGGAGGAATCTGCCAGGTATCCTCTACACTCTTTAATGCTGTTGATCGTGCAGGATTAAAAATTGGTGAAAGATACTCTCACAGCAAGCGGGTTCCATATGTGCCAAAAGGCCGTGATGCAACGGTCAGCTGGTATGGACCAGACTTTACCTTTATCAATTATTATGACTTTCCCATTCTGATTCGGGCTAACGTATACGGTGGACAGATGGTTGTTGTCATACGCTCTTCCGATGAAATTAATTTTGAGCCTCGAACGATTCCTAAAGCATCTAAAATGCTGCCGCAGGAAATGACCGTTCAGGGAGAACAAGAAAACGGCTGGTAGGATTCCAGCCGTTTTTATTAAGGACTATTTGATTAAGTTTCTTTCTGCTACAATTACACCATCTTCATCAGCATAGACATATTCACCAGATGACCAATCAATACCGCCGAATGTAACAACCCTACCTCTTTCACCTTTCCCGATTTTGCTGCTTTTTAGCGGACAGCTGCCAATTGCTAATATACCTGTATCCATATTGGCAAGCTCTGATGTATCCCTTACACAGCCGTAAATAATTACGCCGGCTAACCCACGATCCTGTGCAATTTTTCCTAATCTGTCGCCCATAAGCGCACACCTTCTAGATCCACCGCCATCGACAACCAGTACATTTCCAGCCGGAATAGATTCCAATGCTTCTAAAACAAGTACATTATCCTCAAATACTTTAACAGTTGAAATCGGTCCAGAAAACTGCCGTCTGCCGCCATACGATTTAAAAGCCTCCTGACAAATCTTCAACTCGCTACTGTACTCATCACATAAATCTGCCGTCTTAAATGACATATCCATACCTCCTTTAAGAGACATATTCGGCATGCTTTGCAATCTTTCCTTTTCAAATGTCAAGAAAATGATTGATGCTGCATATAAGTTAAGTAAGTATATACTTTTGTGTCAGATGAAAGGGGAGGTTTCAATTGGCTATGCTATGGATTACGACTATAGGCTTTTTACTAGTTATTGGATTAGCAGCAGTTATTTTTATTTTTGCGGTAAAATCTAGCCTGCACTCTCAAGACGCGATAGACGTAGATGAAATGAATGATGAGGAAAGCTTACGCTCATAAAAAATCCGTGCCAGCTTATTTTTCCATTGAGCTGGCACGGATTTTTTAAAAAGTTTATTGGAAACGCGAGCCCTCTTATTGTTGGAGGTATTACCTCACTTTCAATAGTCAAAACATTTACCTAGCTTGTTCAATTGCATGTACAAGCTGTGCAATTATATCGTCTGCATGCTCAATGCCTACGGAAATTCTGATTACATGATTTGTAATACCGAGTTCAGCACATTTTTCTGCAGGTAAGGCTCGGTGGGAAGTCGTAAGCGGATGTGAGACAGAGGTTTCCACTCCAGCAAGGGTAGGAACAATCTTAACCCATCCTAGAGATTGAAAAAATGAGCTGACATTTACTTTTTCCGCTAAAGTGATTGTCACCATTGCTCCGTAGCCTTCTTCACCGTGTGAGAATGGATAATATACCTTCTCTACAGCACCGTGGTTGTGCAGTGCTTCTGCTACTTTTTTAGCATTAAGTGATTGTGCTTTCATTCTTAAAGCTAAAGTTTTCGCCCCTCTTGCTGTTAGCCACGCTTCAAATGGGCTTAAATTTGCTCCTAAATTCACCACTTTCGCAGACGCCTTTGCCATCAGGGCTACCTCACCAACAATGACACCAGCAGTCACATCGCTATGGCCGCCGATATACTTAGTAGCGCTATGGACAACCATATCAATGCCCAATGTGTAGGGCTTGCAATGATACGGAGTAGCAAATGTATTGTCAACAAGCGTTTTTAGGTTGTATTTTTTCGCAAGACTGACGACTTGCTCCAAATCCTCCACCCTTAAAAGCGGGTTGGTAATTGATTCAGTATACAGAAGCTTTGTGTTTTCTTGAATAGCCTGTTCTACTTTCTCTATATCGTTAAAAGGAACAACCGTTACCTGGATGCCAAGCTCTGATAGCTCTTCAGAAATGAGATGAAAACTGCCTCCATATAAATCATCTGTTGCTACAATATGATCGCCGCTTTTTGCGACAGCAAGGACACCTACCATGATTGCTGCCAGACCTGATGAGGCAACAACGCCTGCCGGTGCTTCCTCAAGGCGAGAAACAATTTGACCTAGTTCATCCGTATTTGGATTCCCAGTTCGTGTGTATAAGTATTGGCCATTTCCGTTATAAAAACCTTCAAGCTCCTCTAAATTACTAAAAGTAAACGCGGATGTTTGATAAATTGGTGTAGCCTTGCTCTTAATTTTTCTCTCATCTTTATGCTTGCTATGTAATAAAGCTGTTTCGAATTTCATCTCTGGCTATCCCCTTTTAAAGAAATAAAGGGCTGAAAAATTTCAGCTCCTTACTTAGTTTTGAAAAATTCATAAATTCTGTGACTTCATTATAGCTCCGTAACTTTTTTACGTCAATTGGCGAAAGTTGTATACATTTTTTTCAATAAGGAAAAGTTATCCTTAGAAGCACTTTGAGGAGGTTAGAAAATGGAAGCATCAAATATGAATATGCCGCAATACCCGGAATCGTATTGGCTAAATGAAAAAGGAAACGGATTCGGACAATTAACGGAAGATACACAAACCGATATCGTGATCGTTGGTGGGGGAATTACTGGAATTACAGCAGCCTATCTTCTCGTAAAAGAAGGTTTCAAAGTCATATTGCTTGAGACAGGAAAAGTAATGGATGGTACAACTGGACATACAACTGCAAAGGTTACGGCGCAGCATGGACTAATTTATGATGAATTAATCACAAATCTAGGCATTGAAAAAGCAAGGCTTTATTACGAAGCACAGGATGATGCTATTAAATTCATTCAGAACCTTGCTAAAAACAACCATTGTGATATAAGCCAGGAGGATTCTTTCATTTATGCCACAACGGATGAATATAGTGAGAAACTGACAAATGAATATGATGCCTACCAGAAACTCGGCATTACCGGCAGCCTAGTAGATGGAATTCCATTTGACATTCCTACTACTGGTGTCCTCTCCATGAATAATCAGGCACAATTTCATCCAGTAAAATACCTAAATGGTTTGCTAAAGGACTTTACTAATCAAGGCGGCACTGTCTATGAAAATACAACAGCAATCGATGTAGAGGAGGGAACAGAGCCTGTTGTTATCACCAAAAAAGGGCAGCGCATTACTTGTAAATATGTTATTTCAGCTAGCCATTTTCCATTTATTGATATGAGAGGCTTCTATTTTGCCAGGCTCCTGCCCGAGCGCTCCTATGTACTTGGCATGAAAGTTTCAAAAGAATATCCAGGCGGCATGTATTACAGTGCAGATGACCCAAAAAGATCCTTAAGGTATACACCATATAACGGAGAGAAACTCATTTTAGTCAGTGGTGAAGGTCATAAAACAGGAAAAGGTATAGATACTTTAAAGCATTACAAAGCACTTGAAGATTTTGCAGCAAACGTATTGGGCATTTCTGAGTATCCTTACCGCTGGTCAGCACAAGATTTAACGACTTTAGATAAAGTGCCCTATATCGGGCCCATCACATCAAACCAAAATAATATCTTCGTCGCAACTGGCTTTAGAAAATGGGGAATGACGAATGGAACTACAGCCGCCCTTTTATTGAAAGATTTAATTTTGGAAAAAAGCAACCCGTATCAACAATTATTTTCACCGTCCCGTTTCAATCCGACGCCTAGTATAAAGAATTTCATATCATATAATACGGATGTTGCCGGACAGTTAATAAAAGGAAAGCTTGAATATGTGCCAATGCACCCTGAAGACTTAAAAAATGATGAAGGCGCAGTTGTAAAAGTGAATGGAAAACGAAGAGGAGCTTACCGGGATAAGGATGGACAGCTGCATATAGTCGACACGACATGTACACACCTAGGCTGTGAGACCGCGTGGAATCATGGCGATCGAACGTGGGATTGTCCTTGTCACGGCTCCAGGTTTTCATATAATGGTAAAGTCCTTGAAGGCCCTGCTGAGAAACCTTTGAAAAAGATTGAGGAACAATAAAAAAAGGAAGCTGCTCAATAGCAGCTTCCTTTTTTAATGAATTGATTTTAACGGCGTGGCTGCGGGTCGATTATTTGGCCGCCACGCATAATTTTTAATCCTGGCTGTATGCCCAGTTCTTTTGTAAAGCGCTTTAAATCTCTTTCTTCATTATTTGTCACTAATGAAATTACCGTACCGCTTGCACCAAAACGGCCGGTTCTTCCTGAGCGGTGAACATATTGATTTACATCTCTAGGAAAATCAAAGTGAATCACATGCGTAATCCCTTTTATGTCCAACCCTCTCGCAGCAACATCTGTTGAAAGCAGCAGGTTCGTTTGATTCGATCGAAAATTTTTCATGCTTGTTTGTCGATCAAGCTTATTCAACTCACCGTGAAGAGCACTTGCCTGGATACCATTAAAATGCAATTTTTCATTGATAATCGTTAAATTAGGGATGTCCTTTACAAAAACAAGGCCTTTTAAGCCATCCATTCTGGACAGCTTCTCAAGAAGCTTGATTTTATCCCTCATCTCAGCTACAAAGTAGATATGATTCACATCAGCTGCCTCAATGGTTTCATCTTTCTTTACTTTTATTATTGCTGGGTCTTTCATTAAATCTTTTGCAACTTTTTCAACATGAGCTGGCATTGTCGCTGAGAATAAAACTACTTGTCTTTCGCTTAAAGTTGCTTTCACAATATTTTTTACTGTTTCTTCATGTTCTCTGACGAGTAGCTGATCACCTTCATCAAGCACAACCGTTTTAACTTCATGCATTTTCAATTTCTTTTGCTTAATTAATTCAAGCATTCTTCCAGGTGTGCCAATCGCTATATGTGGATGCTTCTTCAACTTCTCCAGCTGTCTTTTTACATTTGCGCCGCCAATAAAAGAAGCTGCTCTAATGCCGCTGCTCGCCCCCCATTGTTGCACCTCTTGTAATATTTGCATGACAAGCTCCTGGGAAGAAGCTAATATGACTGTTTGAACTGCTTTTTTTTCCACATCTATTTTTGCTAGCACGGGCAATAAGTAGGCAAGCGTTTTTCCCGTACCTGTTGGAGATTCTGCGATGAGATCCTTACCTTCCATCACTGCCGGGATTGTCTTCTCTTGAATAGTCGTGGGCTTCTGAAAGCCTGACTGATTCCATGCTTCCTGGATAAAGGAATTTAAGTTCTTAATTAAATCGTTTTCTGTCATTTTGTACTCCTTTAGGTTCATATAACTTATAAACTATATTATACCTAAATCCTTCATGTAAATGTACTAATGCATATAATTAAAAAGGTGCCTTGCTATATCCGCAAGGCACCTTTCTCTCATCTTATGAAACCTTTTCCTTCTCAGGCTCTTCCTTGTATCCATTTTCCCAATAATCCGCATTTTTAATTCCGAGCTCTGTAGAATTAAATACCGGATCGAGCCCCTGTTTCTTTTGTGCTTCGTAATCCTTTAGCGCTATGATTGCCTTTTTGCTTAACAAGAGAATCGCAATCAGATTCAGCCAGACCATAATTCCGAGCCCAACATCTCCGAATGCCCAGGCAAGATCGGCAGTCCTTAATGCTCCATAGAAAGTCGAGACAAGCAGCACAATCTTTAATATAAACATCGCTGGTTTTCTAAACCTTTCATTCACTAGATAAGCGACATTCGTTTCTGACATATAATAATAAGCCATTATCGTCGTAAAGCAGAAAAAGAATAAAGATACAGCGACAAACCCAGCACCAAACCCAGGCAATACCGTTTCAACAGCAGACTGTGTATAGCCTGCCCCTGCTTCAACTCCTGGAATATTTTCCACAACTGGTGTAGTTCCATCTGCTTCATAAGTATTGAATGCACCTGTAAATAAAATCATAAATGCTGTGGCGGTACATACAAATAATGTATCGATATAGATAGAAAAAGATTGAACAAGACCTTGTTTAACAGGATGCGAAACCTCTGCAGCTGCAGCAGCATGTGCTCCAGTTCCTTGTCCAGCCTCATTTGAATAAACGCCGCGTTTTACTCCCCAAGCGATTGCACTTCCAATTAATCCGCCAAAGACTGAATCAGCAGCAAAGGCGCTTTTAAAAATAAGTGCTATGACACTTGGAATTTCCGTAAAATTCATTACAATAATAAACAGAGAGACGAGTATATACGCAGCAGCCATAAAAGGAACAATAAATTGGGCAACTTTCGCAATCCTTTTGACACCGCCAAATATAATCAGCGCTAATAATACAATGACAATACCTCCAGTTAATGATGGAGCAATGCCAAACGCATTTTCAGCACTTACAGATATGGAGTTTGATTGAATACCAGGCATTAATATAGCGAGAGCCAGGATGGCTGCAAAAGCAAATAGCACAGCAAACCATTTAATGCCTAATCCTTTTTCAATATAGAAGGCAGGTCCCCCGCGATAAACACCATCCTTCTTCACTTTATAAATTTGTGCCAATGTCGACTCAACAAAAGCAGTGCCTGCACCTAAAAAGGCCATGAACCACATCCAAAAGACTGCACCTGGTCCACCCATAGCTATCGCAGTTGCTACACCAGCAATGTTTCCTGTACCGATTCGTCCTGACAAGGCGATAGATAAAGCCTGAAAGGACGAAACACCTGCTTCAGATGATTTGCCTTTAAACATGAGTGTCCACATATCTTTAATATGCCGAACCTGCAGAAATCTCGTAATAATAGAAAAGAAAAGACCAATTGCTAAAATAATATAAATAACTGGGTTACTCCATAAAACGCTACTATTAAGCCAATCTACAAAAGCCTCCATATAACATCTCCTTTATCTGATTTTTCTATATATTAGGAATTATAGATTATTTTTATGTATAAAACAATTACTTTTTAACGAACTGTTATATAAAAGTTTCTGGAAAACAGTTCATTAAGCCCAGAATGTGATTCTGTAAGTCCGTTCAATAAGAGTGTCTTTCCTTGTAATTTTCGAAAGTTCGGTTATTATATATTTAGGGAAACGAAATTTGTTGACCGGAAAGAAGTGTTATATACTATGAATCAACAAGTGAATAGAAATATCAGAGTTATGTGGTTTGCCAATTTCTTTGTCTCTGCGAGCATGACAATGGTACTTCCTTTTATCTCCTTATATATAGATACCTTCGGAGAGTTCTCAACCTCTTATGTTCAGAAATGGTCCGGCTGGATTTTCGCAATTACCTTTGTTGCTGCCTTTATCGTCTCACCAATTTGGGGAAGAATTGGAGATTTATATGGCAGAAAAAGAGTCCTGATTATTTCAGCTACAGGAATGGGATTGTGCATCTTTCTCATGGGGTTTGCCACCAGTGTATGGCATTTATTTTTCCTTCGCTTATTCATGGGCGTATTTACAGGGTTCATTCCCCTGTCTCAAGCTTTTATTGCTACCCAAACTCCAAAAAGCATTGCCGGCAGAGTGCTTGGCACCTTGCAAACAGGAAGCATCACCGGGTCTTTATTAGGTCCATTAATTGGCGGAGTTCTAGCTGATATGATTGGTTTTTCCTCTACGTTTAGCTGGACATCAATTGCCATCTTCTTATCTGCTTTTCTTGTTTTATTCACAAAAGAATACAAGATTACGGAAAGGGTGAAAACCGGAAAAGAAAGATATTCGAGCAAAGAAGTGATTCAGCATATTTTTGCAAATCCAGTCTTGCTTACCATTCTGCTGCTTTCTGCCCTTATTCAAATTGCTCACTTCAGCATTCAGCCAATATTGTCGCTCTATGTGAGTGAAATTCACGGACCTGAAAATCTTGCATTCTTTGCAGGCATTGCCTTTTCGGCAGCTGGCGCCGGCAACCTGCTCATGTCTAAACGATGGGGGAGGCTTGGAGATGACCATGGACATGCAAAAATATTAATTATCCTCTTATTTTTAGCAGGCATCGTTTATTTCCCTGGAGGCTTTGTCACTGAAATGTGGCAGCTGGTGATCATCCGCTTTGCGCTTGGTGTAACGATTGGCGGAATAATCCCTGTAAGAATTGCTTATATTCGTCAGGAGGCGCCGATTGCAATGCAAGGCGAAGTGCTGGGCTATAATACAAGTTTGCGCTTTTTGGGTAATGTAATTGGTCCAGTGATGGGAGGAATCATTGCAGGTTATTTCGGATTTACTGCCGTATTCGTCATTACAAGCCTATTGCTCATTTTAAGTGGAGCAATTCTCCTTGTTACAGTAAATCGCAATCCTAAATATGTGAAAAGCTCCTCCTCATAACTAAACAATCCGCTTACCATAATCGGCAAGCGGATTGTTTTTTTTTATTTTACTCTTGGATAGCCGAACCCTGATGCATAATCGTCACCTGTTCCGGCTCCGATACCACCTTTAATATCATATACTTTAGCGCGGTTTTGCAATTCAGTGCGCAGTTGGCTATGACTTAATGAAGAATTCGAAGACCAGATTTTAGCTGCTAATCCGGCCACATGTGGAGTTGCCATTGACGTACCGCTGATTGTATTATAACCGCCATTGTACCATGTTGACTCTACGCTTGCACCTGGTGCTGAAACTTCGACATCACGCTCTTGAATTCTAAAATCTCCAGCTGTTGCCGGATTTCCTCTTGAAGAGAAATTTGCTACTCGATAAGTACCATTTTGCTGAACATTCTCCAGCGCTGCTACTGCCACTGCATTTACAAGGGCAGCAGGATAGCCGATTGTATTGCTTCCTGATCCGCTATTGCCAGCCGCTGCAACAATTAAGACACCTTTTCCATATGCATAATCTACTGCACTAGCAATCAATGAATCTTTACCAGATGAGCCGAGCGACATATTAATTACCACTTTGGAACCTGTACGAGATGCTTCATCGGCTACATGTCTGATAGCCGCTGCAATATCATCAGAGTATCCGCTGCCGTTATCACCTAATACTTTATAAGCCCATAGTTTTGCTTGCGGAGCCACTCCATAAACGCCTTGTCCATCACTGCCCCCATGTGCCAATACAGTCCCGGCAACATGTGTACCATGCCCTTGGCGATCCGTACATGAACCATTTACTAAAGGATTAGATTGTGTAAAATCCTTACATTGCTCAGAAGAACCGGCTAAATCTATATGGCCCGTATGAACCCCTGTATCTAAGACAGCTACCTTGATTCCGCTGCCTCCAGTTGTTTTTGTAATTGATTGATCATTATAAATTGATTTTATGCCCCAAGGAGTTTGTGTACTTGGCGTCGCCGTCACTTCCGCTTTTGTACTTTTTGCATCTGTTGTAGCAGTCTCTACTGTAATTTCATTTACCTTTTGAATTTGAATGTCTTTGTTGCTTTGAAGAGTTTGGAGCTGTTTGGCATCAACATCTGTTGTAAATCCCTCTTTGCCAAAATCCCAACGGACATCGTATTTTGATTGGAAAGTACTTATGGATGTTGTTGGTGCTTTGATTAGCACACGATATGAATCTTGTTCCTTTGCCTCAACTTTATCTTTTGCAAGTGCTCCTGTTGAAAATACGGATAATCCCATCGTGATACTTAATAGTGTTGCTGCAAATGCTCTTCTTTTCTTCATTCCATTTCTCCTCTCAAATTGTAATCTTTTTCTTACTCCAACATTATATTTTAAAAATTCAGACAGTAACAATATGTTAAATTCTTTATTTTCCATTTGTAAAAATAGGTAAAAATTTCATAAATATAAAAATGTAACAGGTCTAAAGACATTTTTGTTAAAATAATCCTATCCTTTATATTCCAATTAAACTATATATATGTTAATTCCCCTATATATTACTCGGAATTAAAAGTAATAATAGGTCTGCGGAATTGCTTAATAGTGTAAAATTACAATTGAATTTTGATTGAAAGGGGTTACATTTATGATGTTATTTCAGAATAATCAACTAACTGTACGAAAATTAATGTTAAATGACAATTTATTACTTTCAAAATGGCTGTCAAACCCAGCCGTACTGGAGTTTTACGATGGACGTGACAATCCATCTGATTTAGAGAGAGTTAACCGCAAATTCTTTAATCGAAACGATGGTGTAAATGGCTGCATAATAGAATATGAGAAAAAGAGCATCGGCTTTATACAGTACTATCGAATAGATAAAGAAGAAAGACTCCTCTACGGATATGAGCATTCAAATGATTTAATTTATGGAATCGATCAATTTATTGGAGACACTCGATATTGGGGAAAAGGTATTGGCACGCTGCTTGTTTCATCCATGGTAAATTTTTTAATCGCAGATAAACAAGCGGACCGAGTCGTCTTGGATCCGCAGGCTTCAAATATACGAGCACTCCGCTGCTATGAAAAATGCGGGTTTAAAAAAGTGAAGCTGCTTGAGAAGCATGAGCTGCACGAAGGGGAGCATCGCGATTGCTGGGTGATGGAATACAGCAGATAATTTGAAATTGAGGTTGACTTAGGGCGAACCTTTCATACTGATGGTTTTGGTTTACAGTGTTAAATTAGTTTTAGAATGTGGGACTGTGTTTCGAAAATTCCATTTGTTTTTGCTTCCAATTTAGAAGACCGGGACTCTTTTTCAGTGTTCTCACTTGATTTTGGTTTCAGTTTGAAGAACTGAGACCCTTTTTCTGTGTTCACACTTGATTTTGGTTCCAGTTTGGAGAACTGAGACCCTTTTTCTGTGTTCACACTTGATTTTGGTTCTAGTTTGGAGAACTGAGACCATTTTTCAGTGTTCTCACTTGATTTTAGTTCCAGTTTGAATATCTTTGACCGGGTTACACCTCTTTTTAAAATTGAATGATTAATAAAAAGAAACCCAAGCATGGACAGCCTTGGGTTTCCTTGTGGTTTAGTTAATGCGAAATGCAATTTTTCCTAACTGCTCTGCCTTTTCTAATCTTTCGAAAGCTTCTTTATATTGATCCAAAGTATATGTTTCATCCATTACTGGTTTAATTTTATGTTTTTTAACAAGTGCAATCATTTCGTTATACTCCTCGGCACTGCCCATTGTGCTGCCGAGAATATTATGCTGACCATAAAAGAAATTACGCAGGTTAATTTTTACTTCATCGCCTGTAGACGATCCAAATATAACAAGTGTTCCACCAGGACGAAGCGTTTCCAACGATTGATTAAAGGTTGCGGCGCCAACTGATTCAATAACTAAATCTATTTTTCCTCCGATTGCTTCCCGCCAATTTCCGTTGCTGTCCAGCGCCTGCTTCGCTCCTAATTGTAAAGCTTTCTCCCGCTTTTCTTTAGAACGTGAGCTTACATACACTTCTGCCCCAGCGGCAAGTGCAAATTGCAGTAAGAAAGTTGCTACTCCCCCACCAACACCTGGAATAAACACTTTCATTCCTTCCTGCACTTTCCCTCTTGTGAACAATGCACGATAGGCCGTCAATCCAGCTAACGACAGGACACCTGCCTCTTCCCATGATAAAAACT
Organism: Cytobacillus horneckiae; assembly: GCF_002835735.1. GTDB lineage: Bacteria > Bacillota > Bacilli > Bacillales > Cytobacillaceae > Cytobacillus > Cytobacillus horneckiae. Next base: position 18,817 of record NZ_PISD01000034.1, read on the forward strand.
CAGGCTTGCTGACAGCATTTTTTGCTGGAATGACAATGGATTCCGCAAATGTACCGTTGTACGGAAAACCGACAATTTCAAAGCCTGCTGGAGGGGCATCAGAAATTTCATTCCAGCCAAGGCCAGGGTTAATCATTACTTCATCTCCGACTTTATGGCCTGATACGTCTTCTCCGATTTCTTCAATGATGCCCGCTCCATCAGAACCAATAATTAATGCTGGTTCTTCGGGTTTATGGCGATGCAGGACAAATAGATCCCTATGATTCATTCCTGCAGCTTTCAACTTGACTCTTACTTCGTCACTTTTCACTTGTATCGGTGTGACTTCACCATATGAAGTGCCTGACAATCCTGCCTCGCCTTTATGTATAATCGCTTTCATGCTTCCCATCCCCTTTCCAATCTTACTTCTATCATAAAGGTAAATGGGCATAAAGTTAAATAAGAAAGCCATTTCAGTTTATAAAGATATATATATTTCGATAAAAAAGAACAGGTTTTCACCTGTTCCTTAGTTTATTGTGTAATAATCATTGGGCCTTGTTTAGTAACGATTATTGTATGTTCGCATTGAGCAACAAAGCTTTTGTTAGGCGTAATAAATGTCCAGCCGTCGCTTTGTTCACGAACCTCTTCATCTCCGGTAGAGATAAACGGTTCGAAGGCAATGACCATTCCTTCTTTTAGAAGCTGATTATCCCATGAATCAAAGTAATTCAGAATATGATCCGGCTTTTCGTGCAAAGAGCGGCCAATACCATGTCCAGTCAAGTTCATGATTACATTGTAACCATGATTGCGCGCTGTTTGATGAACCGTTTTTCCGATTCTGTTTAATTTGGCACCAGGCTTAATTTTTTTAATTCCTTCATCAAAAGCTTTTTTCGCTGTCTCACATAAATCAATCAGCTTTTCGTCTTTTCCACCAACAACGAAGGAGAGGCCTGTATCAGCGAAATAGCCATTTTTAGAACCTGACACGTCAATATTAACAAGATCACCCTCATTGATGACCCGTGCTCCTGGAATTCCATGGGCGACTTCTTCATTCACACTGATACATGTATAGCCTGGGAAGTCATACTCTCCCTTAGGACCAGATAATGCGCCATGCTCTTCAAAGAGCTTGCCTGCTATTTCATCTAGTTCTTTCGTTGTCACGCCTGGTTTTGTACTTGCTATCATTTCGTCACGAATCAACGCGACAATTTTGCCGATTTCCTTTAAACCGGCTAATTCTTCTTCTGTTTTTACTATCATAATTATTCCTACCTTTTTTTGATGTCTTCTTTTATTATAGTCTATTTTACATGAACATAGTAAGGCGGTGCTCAAGGTTCATAATTATAAGTCTTTTTCTAAAAGATGGCGAACCTTAACTAACTGACATCATATCCCTTTTACCAAGATAATCTCATCTATAATCGGTATGCCGTTTTCGGCAACATAAGGAATCGTTGGCTTCAGCTTTCTAGCCTTTTCTACTGCATGAGGAATAATCCTTGCTAATCTGTAGCCCCTTTTTTGATAAAAAGAAAGAGCGTATACATTATCATTTGTTGTGACTAGCTTTATGCTGCTACAGCCCTCAGCCTTTGCTTTCTCCTCTACTTTTACCATCAGCTTACTACCTATCCCTTTTCCTTCCACAACACTATCCAAAGAAATGATTTCACATTCTCCATCAGTTACGCAATAGGTAATTAATCCAATGATCTCTTGCCCTTTCATCACGCAAAAACCAGGCAGTTGATCACAATCGAACACTCCGCTCGAAATAACCATTTGCGGACATCCCCAATGCTTTGTAAAAAAATCATTTACTGCCTTTTTATCAATTGTTGACAAAGATAGGATATTCATCATCGATCCTTCCCCCTTGAAAAAGACTTGGGCGTTAGTCATCGCGGCACCATTTTTTATTATTCCTGTTTATTTGAACTTTTCTAATGAAATGCTTCATGCACCGATAGAGGCTTGGGCTAGCTTTATTTACTTAGCTGTAGTTAGCCAATTTTTAGCATATGTTGCATGGTATAACGGACTTGCAAAGGGAGGAATTTCAAGGGTCAGTCAGATTCAATATTTACAGCCATTTTTAATGATACTTTTTGCCGCATTATTTTTGAACGAATCAATCACAATTTTCACAATGGCAACAGCTGTGATTGTCGTATTTTCCGTTGTAATCGGTAAGAATACTGTCGTAGCTAATCAATCAGCTTCTGATTCGTCAAATAAACTATTTAATTCAGACTCAATGTAGTTGCTCATTTTGTATCTACAAAAAAAACAGGCTCTCTAAGAGAGCCTGTCCGCACATTGTTAATTATAGTTTAACAACGTTAGATGCTTGAGGTCCGCGTTGGCCTTCTTCAACATCAAAAGATACATCTTGACCTTCGTCAAGCGTTTTGAATCCTTCGCTTTGAATAGCTGAGAAATGAACGAATACATCTTGTCCTTCTGAAGTTTCGATGAATCCAAAACCTTTTTCTGCGTTAAACCATTTTACTTTTCCTTGTGCCATTATAATAGCCTCCTCGTGTATCCTTACACAATGTATTACTATTCTTGTCCAACATATTCAGGCGATCGTTTCAAAACGTATCTTTCCTTTCATTACGAACAAAAATAATCTCTTATATAATAACAGAAAGTGGAAAAATAAGCAAATGGGCAGAATGTTACTTTTTAAAAAATTCAAAATTTTTATATTATGGTCCTTTTTCCTTATATACTTATATCAAATTGATTTTATTTATAAGTGATAAGTTATAATGAGTGTAATACTAAACCTATTTCAGTGCAGATGAATTAAGGCATTCTATTAAAGGAGAACCTGTTATGTTTGAACTTTTAATTACAATGCTTGAGCGCCTTGGAATCATAGTTATGATTGCCTTTATTCTTACAAGATTTCAATTTTTTCGAGATATGATTTATCAAGAAAGAGTCAATAAACAGCAGCAATATAAAGCCATTTTGTTTTTTGGATTTTTTGGAATTATAGGAACATATTCTGGACTTTCATTAAACGCTGATACACAGCAGTTTAACCGCTGGGCATCCGATTTAGCTTTTGAAGAGGCCATTGCTAACTCAAGAGTAATCGGCATTGTGCTTGCTGGATTATTTGGTGGGTATAAAGTCGGGATTGGAGCAGGGCTGATTGCCGGCATCCACCGTTTTACTTTAGGAGGATTCACAGCTATAGCATGTGGCTTTGCAACGATTATATCTGGTGTATTGGCAGGTTATTTTCATAAAAAAGGGAGTCCAGTAAGGCTTTCTACTGCATTTTTAATCGGTTCTTCTGCAGAAGCCCTTCAAATGTTTATTATCATCCTCACTGCAAAACCGATGGAAAAAGCAGTTTCCCTTGTAGAAATTATCGGGGTGCCTATGATTCTTGCCAACGGCCTTGGTTCAGCATTATTTCTATTAATTATAAAGAATGTTGTAAATGAAGAAAAAAAAGAAGGAGCACTACAAACGCAAAAAGCACTAAGAATTGCTGATCAAACCTTAGTTTTCTTAAGAAATGGGATAAATTCCAGCTCAGCATCTGAAGTATGTAAAATATTGCATAAAGAAATTAAAGCAAAAGCTGTCGCCATAACAAATACTACGGAAATTCTAGCTCATGTCGGTATGGGTAACGACCATCATAAGCCAACACATCCGATACAAACTCAAATTACGAAAGATGTAATCAAAAATGGAAGGCTCGTAGTTGCAAATGACCAAACGATTCTTTGCAGTGTAGCGAATTGCCCTCTTGGCGCAGCAGTTATAGCCCCTTTAAAACAGCGCGATGCCATCATTGGGACGTTAAAAGTATACTTTCGTTCTGAAAAAGAAATAACCAACCTTGAAGTCGAAATGATATCGGGATTAAGCGTTCTATTAAGCAATCAATTGGAGATTGCAGAGGCGGAAAAATCATATCAACTGGCTAAAGAAGCAGAAATCAAAGTATTACAGGCGCAAATAAGCCCTCATTTTTTATTTAATACACTTAATACTGTAGTCTCTTTAATAAGAGTAAATCCAAATAAAGCACGAAAATTGTTAATTACTTTATCAAAGTTTCTAAGGCAAAATCTCTCATCAACTACAGTAAATATGACCTCTTTAGAACAGGAACTAATCCATACTAAAGCGTATTTAGTAATTGAGGAAACACGCTTTTCCGATAAATTAAAAGTTATTTACGATATTGATAAAAGAGCGCTGGCTTATAAAATTCCGCCTTTAACACTGCAGCCTATTGTAGAAAACACAGTTAAACATGCCTTTAAGGATATGGAGCACAATTGCATAATTAACGTTTCCATTTGTATTAAAAAAGGTTCTGCTCATATATCAGTCTCCGATAATGGAAGCGGCATGAATGAGGAGAGAATCAATCAAATCGGAAACGAGCAGATTGATTCAGAATATGGAACAGGACTAGCCCTGTATAATGTAAACAGAAGATTGGTTATGAACTTTGGGGATGAATCGAAATTAAAAATTACAAGTTCATTAAATAAAGGTACAGAAATAAATTTTGCAATACCTTTGCCTAAGGAGGAGAATACTCGTGGATAAAAAAATAAAAATATTAATCGTAGATGACGAACCATATAGCAGAGATGAATTAAAACATTTATTAAAATCATACTCCTGCCTTGACGTGATAGATGAAGCAGAATCTGGTGAATCCGGTATCTTAAAAGCACTTCAATATCAGCCAGATGTTGTCTTTTTAGATGTTGAAATGCCGAAAATGAACGGGATGCAAGCGGCCAAAAGTTTAACAGAATTAAAAAAGCCGCCAATCATTGTATTTGCTACTGCCTATCCTCAGTTTGCTGCTGAAGCCTTTCGGTACGAAGCAATGGATTATTTATTAAAGCCGTATGATGAAGATCAACTCGTACAAACAATTGAACGTATCGTTAAAAAGCTTTCAAATCCCGCTGGCTCTAAGGTTAAAAAAGTGGAAGGCAAACTGGCAATCGAGGAAAAGGGAGAAATACTTTATATTGAGCCAAAAGATATAATTTATGTCTATAAAGATGAAAAAATTTCAAAAATAAAATCCACTCACAAAAGCTATGAAACAAAAACATCACTAAAAGATTTGGAAAATCGATTGCTCACCTTTTCTTTTTGCCGTATTCATAAAAGCTACTTAGTGAATTTAAATTATATAAATCGGCTTACCCCTTGGTTTAATGGTGCCTTTCAGTTAGAGTTGGATGGCTGTGAAGAGAAACTATCAGTGAGCAGAAATTATATAAAAGATTTGCGGTCCCGTATTGAAATATAAATGTTAACTTGGGAATAATCAGACTTTTAAAATAAAATCTTGCATGTTAATCGAGTTTTTCTACTTTTTAGAATACGATTCCTGCATGTTGTTCATAAAATGGTCATATTTATCTACTTCTCTTTTATAATGAATGTAAACGTATACATTTGAAAGCGAGGGACTTATATTGATTACATTTATTTCATGTATTGTGCTGCTAGTCATTGGCTACTTCACATATGGAAAGTATGTTGAGAAAGTATTTGGTGTAAATGAAGCACGAGCAACTCCAGCATTTACTCATAAAGATGGCGTTGATTATTTGCCAATGAGTACACCTAAAAACTCATTGATCCAGCTATTGAATATTGCTGGTACAGGTCCTATTTTCGGTCCAATTATGGGAGCTTTATACGGCCCAGTCGCATTTGTATGGATTGTAATCGGCTGTATTTTTGCCGGGGCTGTACATGATTATTTAACCGGGATGATTTCGATTAGAAACCGTGGTGCTCACCTGCCTGAACTTGCTAGCAAATTTTTAGGAAAAGTAATGAAACATGTTGTAAATGCTTTTGCTATATTACTTCTTTTACTAGTAGGGACTGTATTCGTATCGACTCCAGCAAGCTTGTTACACTTACTTATGGATGGGAAGGTAGCATTAAGCTTACTAATTGGATTTATTTTCCTATATTATATTTTAGCAACGCTTTTACCAGTTGATAAAATTATCGGACGCTTATATCCTTATTTTGGTGCATTATTAGTTGTGAGTGCACTTGGGGTCGGAATCGGCTTATTAGTTACTGGTGCACCAATTCCTGAGCTGTCATTTACGAACTTCCATCCTGACAATGCACCAATTTTGCCTTTATTATTCTTTACGATTTCTTGTGGTGCATTAAGTGGTTTTCATGCAACTCAAACGCCAATTATTTCTAGGACGACACAAAAAGAGAAACAAGGTCGTAAAATTTTCTATGGGATGATGATTGCAGAAGGGATTATTGCAATGATTTGGGCAGCAGCTGCAATGAGCCTATTTAATGGATATGGCGGATTAAATGAAATGCTTGCTGCTGGCGGTCCGGGCGCAATAGTTAGTGAAGTTTCTACTACACTGCTTGGTGCAATTGGAGGGACATTGGCTGTGCTTGGCGTAGTTGTGCTTCCCATTACTTCCGGTGATACAGCATTTAGAAGTGCTCGAATGATTATTGCAGATTATATTAAATTCCCGCAAGTTAAATTTTCAAGTCGGTTATGGATTGCCATGCCATTATTTGCTATCTCGATGGTTCTTACTCAAATAGATTTTAATATTCTATGGAGATACTTTAACTGGGCCAACCAGTCAACAGCTGTTATTGCGTTATTTGTAGGTGCCATGTATCTCTATGTAGCAAAGAAAAATTACTTTATTGCACTTGTGCCTGGAAGCTTTATGCTCGTTATGGTTATTACCTATATCCTTAATGCCCAAATCGGATTTGGCTTGTCAATGTCAACTTCGTGGATTGGCGGGGTAATTGGAGCAATCGCTCTAATTACAATCTTCTTTGTTGCAGCTCGAAAAGCGAGGGCGAATCAAATTCCGCTTGAAGAGGATATCTCCGGTTGGAATAATCATGTTGCTTAAAATAATGTAAGCAACAACAATAAAAAGTACTCGCCTCGGCGTGTACTTTTTATTTTCTTAATATAGAGATTTTTTTAATATCTAATCTAGAAGCAGCTTTTTTACGAAAATAGACTCAGTTATTTAGCTATAGCAAGCTCCTTCATATTAACCATACCTTCTTTTAACTACAGGCTGATATTTTTTCATCGGTCCTTTTGTCAGTACATCTTTCATATACAGATCGCCGTTAGGACTATTCTTTTTCATCAGTTCCATTAAATATGTAATATCATCCATAGCTCTATGTGTTTGATGATTGCTGATATTGTGCGATTGCAGTAACGTTAATAGCTTACTATTTGGGAAACCATAGTTTTTCCACGGAATGCCTCTCATTGTACAATACCACTTAAGATCATTAATGTCTTCCGGATATAAGCGGTAGAGAAAACTGCGGTCAAAAGATGCATTATGAGCAAACACAGCATCGGCATGGAAGAAAAATTTCTTTATTAGCCTTTCATCAAAGCTTTTCCCAGCGACGGCATCAAATGGGATTCCATGTACTTTGTATGCTTGATTATAATTTTTTTTTGCCGACATCGACAATGGCTCCCTTAGAAAGGAACCTTCTTCTTTAATATCCAAAATCTCACCAGTATTTTCATGAAAAGAGAACAGCTTCATTGCTAATTCAATTACTTCATCTGAATCAGGACCTAAACCTGTTGTTTCTACGTCGAGTACGAGTCCAAGTTTCTCACTTTTTTGCACCATAATCCTCCTCTTCTCTTTTTTTTAAGCATATAATAGAATAAAGAGAATTTCCAGCAGAGAGGAGTGATAATATGGCGGCAGTTATTGTCATTCAACTAGTTATTGCTATACTTTTCATTATTTTGGGCTGGGTCATCCGTTTCAAAGGTATTTACGGTTTAATTTCTGGATTTAACACCCGGTCTGAAGCGGAACAGCAGGAATTAATTGAAAAAGGTTATCCTCAGAAGACAGGCAGTTTAATATTCTTCACCGGCATCGGGATGATATTGCTTTTCCCGATTACGTTTTCTTCGTTTGCATATGCAAATGAAGTGATTTTCGGTTTTATGCTGATCTTTCTATTAGGCGGTATGATTTATCTCTCTAAATTTGAGATTCAACGGAAAAAGAAACGCAGTTATATCATCAGCTTATCACTTTTCATAATAATTGTCGGCGGCATCGCTGCTATTACTGCCTTTAGTTACCAAGGTTATACTTTAAAAACGACAAATAACGGATTTGAAATCACCGGAATGTACGGTGAAGAATGGGATTATGCCAATGTAGTAAATGTTGAGCTAATGGATTCTTTGCCGGATGTTACATGGAGACAAAACGGTGTAGGACTGCCAACATTGTCGAAAGGATATTTTAAAGTTGAGGGATATGGCAGCAGCCTCCTATTTATCCAGCATCAATCTCCTCCTTACCTTTATATCGAGACAGATGAACGGCCGATTTTTATTAATGATAAAGACCCTTCTGTAACTAAGAAATGGTATGAAGAGATAAACGATAAAGTTCAATAATAAACGGGAGGCAAAGGCTGTTTTTATCAGCCTTTGTCTCCTTTTTTTACGTTTGTGTATTCTCTGCCAAATTTACCGGTACAGCTTTGCTTTCAAGTTCGTTCATATGAATGAAAATCGTCTTTTTCCAGAGATGATAAGCAATCAGAAGGACTATACCGAATCCGCAAGCCGTCATGAGCAGCCATACTGGGAATTTTTCGAGCAAAGCACCAAAAAGGATATAGCCTAGCGGTACCATAGCCGTCGCTCCCATCTCGATTAGTGCTGTCACTCTGCCTCGATATACATCCGGTGTGCTTTTTTGCAATAAAACCATGACTGGCATGTTAATCAGCATTATAAACGCTGATAAGGCAAACACCATTACCATTAAGTACGGAAATATTGCTGCATTCGTTACGCCAAGAAACATTGGCAAATCAGGCAGACCGATCATTACTAATATAATAGGCAAAACAATCAATCCTGTTGTAATGGCCCGGTCCTTTCTTTTTATTTCTGCTCGGGCTGACAGTACGACTGCCATAATCAACATTCCTACTGAAAAGGTTCCTTCTATTATACCAAGCTGATAAGCTTCCATTCCTCTGATTTGCAGCACGAGATACGGAAGGGCAACTGGAAAGATGGCAAACCAGAAGTTTAACAAGACTGAAATAAGAATCAAATTGAAGATAAATGGCTGATTCTTTACATATACAAAGCCTGACTTAATATCTTGAAGCACACTTGTTGAATCAGCTTCTGCCCGCTGCTCTGCGTAGAGATGGTATTGTATGAGCACGCTTGCAATTCCTGAAACGACAAAAGTAATCGTGTTAATTAACATAAATGTAGTGATAGGAACTAAAGCAAATAGAACTCCACCAAGAACGGGGCCTAAAATTGTTGAAAGTGAAGCTGCTGCTTGGTTTAAGGAAAACGCTTTTTGAAGATAGTCTGGACCAACCATATTATGAATGGCGGATGTCACGGCTGCGGAGTAAAATGTGTTGAGGATACTTAGTACGGCTGCTGCTAAATATAAAACCCAAATAGCTGAAAATACAAAATTAAAAAGGATAAACGTAATGACAAGCCAGGCTGCACAGGCAAAATCAGTAGTTATAATGATTTTCTTCCGGTCCAGCCTATCGGCAATTGTTCCAGCTAATGGGGAAAGAATGATTCTTGGGAGTGTACTTAATACAAGCGTGATGGCGAAGTTAAGACTGGAGCCAGTCTCTGCAAGAATGTAGAGACCGATGGCAAAGCCGAATACGGATGATCCAAGAACTGCCGTGAATTTCCCAATCATGAATAATATTAAATTCCTTTTGACTGCTGTTTCCATTAATGGTTCTCCTCTTTTCCTTCTTTCATTTTTTTAAAGGTCGCATCCAACTGATAAGACGTGCGATCAAGCGCTTCTTTCACAGTCCTTTTTATATATTTGTAAAAAAGCTGTTCCAATTCCACAATAAACGCTTCTTTTTCAGCCTCAGTTAAAGAGATATTGACGACTCTTCGTTCTTCCTCTTCATGATTAAGTTTTTCGCTATTTTCATGATGGTAAAAATGCGTTGCCTTTGATTGATAATATTTTTCGATAATGCCGCGATTTTCTTTCGTTTCAACCAATTCCAATATTCCGTGATGATAGAGCTGCTGGATATGATAATGTATACTGCCTGCTGATTTCCCCATCTCATCCGCCACTTGCTTTGCCGTTCTCGGCTGCTCTGCTAATAAAAAGATGATTCTTGACCTAAGTGGGCTAGAAATCACCTTTTGCTGCTCTAAATTGATCTCCATAGACCTTTTCTCAAACATCCATCCACCTCCTCCTAACACCATCAACCAATCCAATTTTATTATACGTTCTAATTATTTAGAACACAATAATATTTTAGATTATTAAAAATATTTATAATCAATGTACCTGTCACCCACAAATTTCGACAATTGTTTATAGATTAAAATGAGCTTAGTTTTGACATTAGTTTCTATAAGGTATTTATTAGTTAGGGAAGAGGCTGCTGTAAGCTATGTGATCCACATCATTGTATATGTTTTTTAAAAAATTATTATAACTTTGGATAACCTTAATATTAGGTGTTTTTGTTTTTTTCGATTTGAAGTTTGGTTGTTGTTGTTTGGGGTTTAGGAATGTGGATGGATTGGTTTGCATAGAAAAAGCAGTTCACAAAAAGGAGGCGTGACCAGCCAGCCTTTTTTTGTGAACTGCTGCTTTTTATTGAAATCTAATTACAATTGAAATGCCTTGATTATACCGCGCGTGACCAGTGACGGTGAGCTGTTATCGCTTGGATAAATTCCTGGCTGAAGGCTGTTAAGTCATTTACATTTTGCGTAGCCACTAAGCCTTTTTCAAAATAAACTTTGCCTTCAATGTCCATCGGAATTTCATTTATGTTTGCTTCTCGCAACACTTGAATTCCCTCATTCCCAGCACCAATTGCTTTAAAATGATTATATGCGTGGGCAACAAATGCGATGCTGTCGAAGCTCGCTTTTAGCTTTTCTGCGCTCTGCTTTCCGCCTGGTACGTACACCGCATCATACAGAACAGAATCTGCGGTCAAAAAGGTCTTATCCACCTCGATTTCTTTGCCATCTTCACTTGTCTTTATTCCGAGAGCAGAGCTGATGACTTCAGGCACTATGCCTGCATTCTCCAGCTTTTCCATAGCTGACTTTGCATCCACATATGAAAAACCGTCTTCTAGTAATACAGCAACTTTTCTTGTCTTAGGCGACTTCACCGTATTCTCCTGGCTTAACGCAGGCGATGACTTCATACAAGAAGATTCCACATTTTCAACTGGAATATCCACGCCAATTCCTTTTGCAATTTCTGCGGCCAATCCAGCATCAACATGATTAAACATGTCTACAACTTGCTGCTGCACATCCTTGCTTTTTACCTTTCCAAGCTCAAACCGGAACGCTCCAATAATATGTTCTTTCTCCGACTCGGTCATGCTATTCCAAAAGAGCTTCGCCTGGCTGAAGTGATCTTCAAAGCTTTCACTCCGTGCACGAACTTTACGCCCCTCAATCTTTTCCTGATAATGAACATAGCCGCCCTCTTCCTCTGAAGCTGGCCTCGGATCATTGTTTAGCAGTGAATTTTTATGATAGGATACTTGACCAGTATTAATTGTCATTCGATGATAGCCGTCATTTTGATGATTATGGAACGGACATACCGGGCGATTGATTGGGATTTCATGAAAATTCGGTCCGCCCAGGCGAATCAATTGAGTATCAGTATAAGAGAAAAGCCTTCCTTGTAAAAGCGGATCATTAGAAAAATCAATCCCAGGCACGACATGACCTGGATGAAAAGCAACCTGCTCGCTTTCAGCAAATACGTTATCCTGATTGCGATTCAATGTCATCTTTCCTATGATTTTGACAGGGACATCTTCTTCCGGCCATATTTTTGTAGCATCAAGTATATCAAAATCGAACTTAAATTCATCTTCTTCATCTATCATTTGAACGCCGAGCTCATATTCCGGATAGTTCCCCATCTCGATTGACTCCCATAAATCCCTGCGATGATAGTCTGGATCCTTGCCTGCAATCGTAAGCGCCTCATCCAAAACAAGTGAATGCACACCGAGAACTGGCTTCCAATGAAATTTTACAAATCTCGCTTTGCCTTGATCATTCACAAATCGAAATGTATGAACGCCAAACCCTTCCATCATTCGATAGCTGCGGGGAATGCCTCTATCTGACATCGTCCACATAACCATATGGGCAGTCTCCTGATTATTCGCGACAAAATCCCAAAACGTATCATGTGCAGTTGAAGCTTGTGGCATTTCATTATGCGGTTCAGGCTTAAAGGAATGAACCAAGTCAGGGAATTTAATCGCATCTTGAATAAAGAACACTGGAATATTGTTGCCGACAAGATCATAATTACCTTCTTCTGTATAGAACTTTGTAGCAAAACCTCTCGCATCCCTCACCGTGTCAGCCGATCCTTTCGAACCTGCCACTGTCGAGAATCGTACAAACACAGGTGTCTTCACATCAGGATCCTGCAGAAATTTCGCTTTTGTGTATTCTTTCATTGATTCATAGACTTCAAAATAGCCGTGAGCGCCATTTCCTCTTGCATGTACAATTCTCTCAGGAATACGCTCATGATCAAAATGAGTCATCTTTTCACGAAAGTGGAAGTCTTCCATTAAAGTAGGACCGCGTTCCCCCGCTTTTAAAGAGTGTTCATCCTCTGAAATCTTCAAGCCTTGATTCGTTGTCATTTTCTTGCCTCTATTATCAACACGATAGTCTTCCAGCTGCTTATTCTTACTATTTTCATTTATTGTTTGTTGTTGTTCTTTCTTATTCAAAAGTAAAATCCCCTTCCATTTAAATCTTTATGGAGCTTCTTCCCTCTATGAAAGGAGATAAACTTTTTAATTGCTTAATAGTTCTTTTAGCATAAAGTGAAACTTCCATCAGTAGTGGTTTTTCTTTATCACCCTCTGATAGGTTTTAGGTTCCACAGGATGCGGTTCACTAAAAACGTTGCCATAGGACGTGGCGTATTTTTGTCTGAGTTCTAATAATCGGTCTTTAATGGGTAGTTATCTCAACCTCAGCTTCTACGTCTAAACTTTGAGGTCTTGGGCCGTTAATCTGTGATAAAAATCACACCTATCTAAATACAGTGACATCTGATTTTCTGCTGAACTGGTAAATGGCAAGTAAGACAAAAGTTAATCCGAAAGCTAACAGTACAAGTATATTCATATAAAGACTTGAAAAAGCTGCCCCACCCTGAAGCTGTGCGATCGTTTCAAGCACCCATGTTTGCGGTAGGAAATTCGCTATTTTTTGAATCACTTCAGGCATTACTTCAAGCGGAAAAAAACAGCCTGATAGCATACATGTCGGTGTTACAATCACATTTTGAATGGCAGACGCCGCTGCCGAGCTTTTTGCAAATGCCACAATGCAAAGCGAAATGCCCACAGTTACGACAGCGAAAAGCGACATTACGAAAAACATCTCCATAAAAGACAGCCTTAAATCAATTTTGAATAGTGTTTTCATTAATATAATTGTGATAATAATTTGAAAAACCATAACTAAAACATTAACAAAAGCATTTGATAGCACATATTCCTTCGCTGATATCGGTGCAACCATCAGCCTGAAATATGTCCTTTTTTCCTTCTCTTTCAAAATAAGAGCAGCTAGATTGCCTGCAGTGAAAAACATAATAATAATTAAAAACCCCATTGTTCTGACCGTCATTATATTATTTTTTGATGTATCCTCAACTGTATGTGCTGAAATCCCATAGGATTCTTGCTGGTATTGATTATACGCGGTTTTAAAAGCCACATGATCAGCTTGCACTCGCTTTGAAATAGCGAGAACATTCCCTAAATATTGATACAAATATGATTCTATAAATGTTGTAACTTCTGCCCCCTTAATCGAAATTAGTTGAATATGGCTCGGATTTCCCTTTTCAATGCTATTAGTGAATCCTTTTTCTAAATAAATGACGGATTCTACCGAACCAGAGGTGAGCGCTTCTTGCATTTCTGATTGAGTGATTTCTTCTACTTTTATATTTTTCATCCCTGTGAAAAATTTCACCGTATCATTTGCAATATAGTCTTGGTCCTCATTGACCACACCGATTCGGATCTCGCCTTCCTCCCAATGCCCATAGGCTGTGACCGCAATCATGATGCAAATAACCGGTCCGAGAAGAAAGATAAGTGCGTTTTTCTTATCCTTGAACACGACTTTGAATGCATTTCTCATCATCCAGATGATATTCTTCATTATAGGCCCTCCTGTCTATGAAGATGCCATACAGCAATAAAAAAGCAAGCGGCAGCAATAACAATATTTATGAGAATGACTGGATAGCCGGCTGCGACGTTTTGTGCAAAAATAATTTCCCGTAATGCTTCGTTAGACCAGGTTAAAGGAGAAAATGAAGCAAAGAAGCTAAAAAGACTTCCTGATGAGGTATCAATAGGAAAATATACCCCGCCTAGAAAACAGGCGATTTGAACAAAGAAGATAGAAATGGACGCTGTAGCTTCTGGCGTCTTAGCAACGAAACTAATGGCTATTCCTAAACAAATTGCAAAAAGAATCAATGAAAAGAGGATCATTAGTACCATCCAAAGATGCTCTCCCCACTCAGCGCCAAAAACATATTTACTAAAAAAGATTAATACAAGGATAAAAAATGCATTCATTGTAAATGAACCGGCCATTTTTCCGATAAGGACTTCACCCTTTGTTATTGGTGCAGCAATAAGTCTAACACTTGTCTTCAACGTCTTTTCACCACGAAATAATTGATAACTTGCATATAGGCTAAAAAAGCTAAGCATGACGGCCATTGAAACAGCGTAATAATCCATTGAATCCGGCTGCTCTTTTCCATTTAAAGAAGAGGTTAAAATAAAGTCATTAGGGATTTCCTCAGCTATCACCGGATTGATTTTCTGCTGAAGAAGGCTATATTGATTGGCAAACCCCGCCATCAGCCCTTGAATAACACCTGATTCAATTGTATTTATGTCACTTCCATATACATCAACACCTTCGTTTCCCAGCACTATAAATGCTGCTACTTCGTTTTCCTTCACCGCTGTTATTCCTTTGTCTGCATTATTTTCCTCTGCAAATTGGAAGCCATGGTTTAATGCTTCGCTTGTAAATGCTTTGAAATAAACTGCCAACTCTTTATTTCCTTCATTTTTATATAAGATTTTCATTTCATTATCAATCGTAACGCCATCTGTGAAAGCATTTGTTAAAGCTGTTCCTAGGATGGTCATTAAAATAATGGGAAAGGCAAGGAAGAAGATAAATGTTTGTGAATCACGGAAGTTGCTTTTCATTTCTTTTATAAAAATCCTAAAGATATTCAATCTCTAATTCCCCTCCCATTGTTTAATCTCTTAACTTTCTGCCTGTTAAAGTTAAAAATACAGTTTCCAAATTTGGCGCATTCTCCTTTAATGAACGAATTTCTACTTTCTTTTTCATAAAATGGAGAATGATTTCATTTAAATTATTCACCTCTGCATCAGAATAAATTTGAATGACATTCCCCTCTGTTTGCACACTTCTTACACCATTTAGTTCATTTACTTCCTTTAAATCAAAATCAGCTGCATCCTTCACTTCAACCTGAATATCCTTCGCGTCTGTTATAAGAGAGATAAGCTGTTCCTTACTACCTTCAGCAATTACTTTGCCATGGTCAATAATAGCGATTCTTGAGCATATGGCTTCTACTTCCTCCATATAGTGGCTCGTATAAATAATTGTGCAGCCATTAGAATTCAGCTTTTTGACTGATTCCAAAATATGCTTTCTTGACTGCGGATCAATGCCAACTGTCGGCTCATCCATAATGATTAGCTTTGGCTGATGAGCAATCGCACAAGCGATATTCAATCTCCGCTTCATCCCCCCTGAAAAGCTTTTAGGATAGCTCTTCTGTTTATCACCCAAGCCAACAAAATCCAAAGCTTCAATAGCATTTTTATTCAACTCATTCCCACGAAGCCCATACAGGCCAGCAAAAAATTTCACATTTTCTAATGCAGTCAAATCTTCGTAGATCGCAATATCTTGTGGAACTAGCCCAATATTTTTCTTTACATATTTACTATTTCGCTTTAAATCTTTGCCTAACAGCTTAATTTCACCTTTTGATATTTTAAGCAAACCGGCAATCATATTAATGGTCGTGCTCTTTCCTGCTCCATTCGCTCCAAGGAAGCCAAAGATTTCGCCTTCCATTATCGCAAGCGATACACCGTCGACAGCAATAAATTGGCCAAACTTTTTCGTTAACTGATTTATTTCCAGTACATTCATGCACTCATCTCCTAAATGATATTGATGACTCATCTTCATTGTATGAAAATGAAAAAAACTCCTGCAGTGCAGAAGTTCATGAAATGAGCATGAGAAAACTCATATTTTATATAATTGGTAATAATAATGTTACCGAAAACCCGTCTTGCCCATCAATGATAACTTTTCCGTTCACAGTTGCAGCTCTTTCTTCCATACCTGAGATGCCTAGTCCTTTCGTAAACTTTTTTGATCCACTGCCATTATCTTTGACAACAACTTTAATTAACTTATTTAATACAGCAATATCTACATGAATTTTCGTTGCTCCGCTGTACTTTAATGCATTTGTTAATGACTCTTTCACATTTTCTATAATGATTTTCCATTGAATCGGTGAGATGAGGTCAATGCTACCTTTATATAAGAAATGAGTGGTTACTCCCTGTTTAACAACAAAGTCATCAATCATTAACTTTAAACGCTGAACGCCAATTTGCTCAGTTTTCGGTTTTAAGTTTTTTAAAGTAAAACGGATGCTGTCGATTCCATCACTAGATATATGTATCGCATTTTGCAGCAGTTCCTTTGCTTTCGTTTGATCCTTATCAACTAGCCGTTTGGCGGCCTCCATTTGGATAAGTGCTCCTGCCATATTATGTCCTATTTGATCGTGAATTTCCTGGGAGATGCGATTCCGTTCCTCAAGCTTAATTGTATACTCGAGCTGTTTATTGAATTCAGCATTTTCAAGAAGCGATTTTGTTAAACGATCGTTAGTTTCTCTCATCTCATCCTCCTTCTCTACCCATGCAGCTTCTTTCTTTAAGTATTGATCAATCAATGCAATTTGCACCATACTGATAACGGAAATGAAGCCATATAACAGCTGCAACTCTCTTTCTATAAAAATAAGAGGGGCTATCGCTGACAGCAATAAAGGAAAATAGCGCTCAGTCCATTTAATGATCCATTCACACAGGTTCAATGGCAGCAATAGGATAAAGATTTGCTCTATAAATAAATGGCCGATAATGATAAGCATGATTGTCATCATGCTCATTATATGAATCACTGGCCGCTTCTGGAATAGATAGATTGTTAAGTTGCAGCTAATATACAAGAGAAAGAATAACAAACTCTCTGACCGTAATTGACTATCAAACAGCCAAATGATAATAAATCCGAGAATCACAGCCTTGAATACAATTAACCATTTTTCCATATTATTCTTCTTTACCCGTTAAATAATAGATAGCTATGTTTGTGCGATGCTTCAAATTTGCTTTCGATAAAATTGTACTTATATAATTGGCGACAGTGCCTTCAGAAATAAAGATTTGCTTTGATATTTCCCGATTAGATAATCCTTTTGCTACAAGCTCCATAATACTAATTTCCCGTTCAGTAAATAGTTCCCGGTCTATTTTATATGGAGCTTTCTTCTTTAATAAATTTAGTTTGATTTTATCAAGTACTGCATTTTGCATCACATTCTGCCCTTTATGGACCATCCTGATCGCATCACGTATTTGTTCGGGATCATTATTTTTTAAAAGATAGCCTTTTGCCCCGTTTTGAATGGCCTCCAAAATATATTCATCGTCATCAAATGTTGTTAAAATAAGCGGTTTGGCAGAAGTTCTTTCAGTCATTAGCTTTGTCGCTTCCACACCATTCATGACTGGCATGCGAACATCTAAAAGAGCGACATCAACTTGATTAGACTCGCAAAACTCCACTGCTTCTTTGCCATTATGAAAGATTCCCATTACTATAAATTCATTATATGAATTTAAAATAATTTTCATCCCTTCCCTTATAAAGCTATTATCATCGACAATAATCACATTGATTTTTTCCATAGCAATGCTTCCCCTTCCCTACATGAGCGGCTTCCAGATTGCGATTGTATAAGCGATTGTTAATCCCGCTTTTTCCATGTTTCTATGACTGGTACTGTTAAAGCTAGCCTGGCTAAAGATCATGTTTGAATGACGATTGGAAGCAGCGTGAATACGTTTTTTGATAAGCGCCTGATGGACACCTTTTCCCCTATGTTCAGGTATGACTGCGGCAGCATTAAGAGAAGCTGTATGACCATTTACATAAAGTACACCTAACCCAGCTGGCTCATTTTGATAGAATGCAAGGTAAAACGTCCAATCAGCATGATCATATAAAATCGCATTGTTTTCGGCTATTCCTTTCATTGTGAATTCCGGTAGGTTAAATCCCTTTATGTAAAGCTTAGAAAACAGCTGAAATTCATCTCCTTTTATTTCTCGAATGACAATATTACCTTCCTGCTTCGGTGATTCGCAACGTTCTGCTTTTTTGTAAAAGGATGTATGAAAGCCGCTTTGATATAAACCTTCCTTTGCCATTGCAAACAATAGCTGATTGGAAGCGCCAACTGGTAATATATCAAATTGAACAGGAATGTTTCTCGCCTCATAGTACCGAAGAATTTCCTTGAGCTTATCAGCATCAAAGTCTGACATGCCAGTTACTTTATTAAATGAGGGCCCTGGTATATTTTTCACTGTAAAAGCGGTTGCTTGGCCGAATTCCTTTATTTCCACTCCCATTGGATTCCCAGGTATCGATTGAATCGCTGACAGACGTGATCTAAGCGCTTGTGTTTCTGTCTGCCCGGCAATATGAGCGATCATCTCGTTTACTGCTGACGTCATTTTTCTTCAACTCCCCTAAACTCGATAAACAATAATTCAATATGTATCCTCGTATTTCCTTTCCTGTTTTTACAAATGATAAAAACCCGGCTGAACACAGCCAGGTACATTATTCATCTTGATTTTTATAAACAGAATGATAAATGAGACGATCATCTTCCCAACGTACAGTTATCGTCTGAATGCCCGTATGATTTTCGAATGTATTTTCCTTCCCCGCTCCTTGCACCCTACGCCAACCAGATTCCTCAATTTTCTCCAAATAAAGAGCAAATTTCTCTGCTGATGGATTTCTCCAAACATAAACCTTGTCATCATAATCAACCGTTACTGGCATAAGATCAATTGGAAATGGAAATGAATCGTAACCGTGTGTCACATAAAGAGGTTCATCATGGATGTACGGTTCCGTTCCTCTTATTTTGAGTGTTGCGATCAAATAAAATATATCTGCATATTCAAGCTTTGGATAATCGATGCTAAAATGATACCATTTACCGTTTGATGGGATGAAAAAGTGATAGCGAAGAGCTGTATCTTCCATTTTGACATGCTCAATATACATTTCTGTTTTATATGGAAAATTCTCCAATTCATTATCTACAAACATTGAATGAGTTTGTATAATTTCTTGTTTTTCACCTTCATTTACCTCATTAATTTCCCCGACAGGAACTTTCTCACCCACTTCGTAAATAGCAAGCCTGTCATTCTCTTTCTCAACATAGACATTGTCTAATCCCCAGCCAAATTGATCGCTGCTGAGCGGAAGGCTCTCCACCTGTATAATCGGTTCCTCTCTGTTTTCTCCAACTGTGTTTCCATTGAGGTTCAATAGCAATAGGGTGCCGCCAATGAGAATAAATAATGAGGCAGCGAAAGGAAGCAGCCACTGAAATCTATTTTTCCTTACTGGCGTATTGCTATCGCTTCTTATACTTTTCCATATACGCCGACGTACCGAATCCTTCCCTTCCTCAGGCGGAACAAAGGACCTCAGTTTTTCCCACTCACTATCTTGTAATTTGCTCAATTTGTCCGCCCCCTTTCATCCCGCTTGCTTTTTTTAGTGCCACGGTTGCACGCGATAGCGTTTTTCTTACCTTTGACTCAGACCAATTTAGGATAGCAGCGATTTCTTTAGTAGAACACTCTTCAATATTTTTCAAAATTACAACCATGCGGTAATTTGGTTTAAGCTTGCTAATCTCTGTTAGAATCTGTCTCACTTCATCTCTATTTTGAACAGTTTGTTCAACATTTTCGGAAGAGGGGATATCTGCAAAAACGTTTGTGAGCGAGAAAATACTTCTGCGCTTTCTTTTTCTGATTTCATCTAGCACAATATGCTTTGCAATACTGAACAGCCATGTTTTTACATTTGACTGATGTTTAAAGCCTGCCATCGCACTATAGGCACGCACAAATGTATCATGGACAAAATCTTCGCAAACTTGCTGATCCCCAATCATATAGAGAATAAAACGATAAATGTCCTCATAGTACATGTCGTACCATTCCATTAGAATTTGCTGATTATCCTTTCCCAAACGCCATCCTCACCTGCCTTACACTGAATTTACTTATTAGTCGATTTAAAACTAGAGTTGTGACATTTTTTATTACCGCAGACAAAAAAAATTGGATGATTATCGATCCAATCTTTTCCTTTCATATCGCAATGATTCCTGTTTTAGCCTTTCAGATTTTTCAACTATGCTGTATTCATTTGTCTTAATTAAGGTAATAGCATTTTCTTCAGAAAAACGAGCTAGTTCTGCAAATATCGTTGATGGGGTAAATAATAATAGTGGAACATTTCTGCCTTTATGCGTACAGATTATCGCTTTTTTCTCCTTCCATCCCGTACGGGTAAATCTGATTTCCCGTATATCTTCCGGATGAAGGATTCTTTTATACAAGCTAAACTTATAAAACCTAATTTTATAGCTGAATGTTGATTGCGTTACCTTCACCTCGAAGTTAGTAAAAAAGGAAACAGCCATGAATATTCCGATGATAAGAAAATAAGGAGAGTGCTTTGTTGCTAAGGAATATAATATTCCAATGGTAAACGTACTGATTATATAAAGAAGAGCTGGTGGCTGAACTTGTTTATATTCCATATATCATCATCCTCCGCTTAATAGTTATTCAGATCAGATGCATTGTCATTATACACCAAATATCGACTAAATTTTAAATTTTTTTACAATTCCGGCGCTTTCTTTTGACTAGTAAAACCTCCCCATGACTACTCTATCTTTAAACAATTGACTAATCACGTTAAGATAGAAATATAAGCATAAATTGACAAATTTCTAAATTTTATAAACTTTTTCATTGTCAGTGCTCTAAAAACAATATAAAATTTTCGTATACGCGAAAAAGGATGTGAAAAAATGGAAATAACATCTCATTTTTTCCTTAATCTATCACTATTAACAATCATTCTATTTATTTCACTCGTATGGATTGAAAAAAACGTTAAATTCAATTATTCAAAAACTGCTGCTTTTTTTTGCTTGTCAGTAATGATTTGGATTTGTTTCCTTTTCTCTTATGAACCTGAACCAGGCATATTATTGGATTTAAGAATTATTCCTGTTGTTCTCGGCGGACTTTATGTTGGAGTTGGGCCTCTTCTGGCAGTTTTCGTAATTTTGTTAAGATTTTTTTATGGGGTAAATGCTGGTTTTGTTTTTACTGTTATTGAATACATCTTGCTTTCTGTTATTTTTTGGTACTTATATCCAAAGTTTTGGGCGATGTCGGCACATAAACGCATTTCTTTTTCAGTTGTCTTAACGATTGGCATAAGCCTAATTACCCTTATTTTTTTTGAACTCTCGTCTGCAGGTGTCAACCAATTTGATATTTGGTTTGCCTTGTTCGTCATTCCCCCATTAGGTGTTGGAATGGCGGTTTATATTATTGAATTTGTTATAAAAACCATTGATATGCAGCAAAAGTTAATCATAACTGAAAAACTGGAAGCTGTGGAACAGATGGGTGCAGCTATTTCACATGAGATACGGAATCCACTTACAGCCGCAAGCGGATTTGTACAGCTATTAAAAGAGCAAGCGCTGCCAGCTCAAAAAAGGATAGAATACTTGGAAATTGTGCAAAGTGAATTAGAGTCTGCAGAAAGAGTGATTCAAAATTACTTAACATTTTCCAAACCCTCTCTTGACAGCATCGAGGAAATAGCAGTCAAAAGAGAATTAACCCATGTAATTAGCATTTTAAAACCAATTGCTAACCAAAATTCAGTTGAATTCATAACAAACTTTGCAATTTTAGGCATCATTGAAGGTGATAAACAAAAATTTCAGCAATGCTTTTTGAATGTCATTAAAAATGCGATTGAATCGATGCCAAGAGGTGGACAGCTGTACATAAACTCGATTTATACGAATTCACAAATAATTATAGAAATAAAAGATACCGGCTCAGGCATGACTGACGATCAAATAAAAAGACTTGGAGAGCCATATTATTCCACGAAAGGAGCTAAAGGGACCGGGTTAGGAATGATGGTTGTATTCAGTATCGCCCGAGCCATGAAAGGAACAATAAAAGTAAAGAGTAAAGTTGGTGAAGGAACTACGTTTACTTTTATTTTTCCAAATGTATATCCTTCCTCTTCATAGAAAAGATCTGTGCATATACTATTGCACAGGTCTTTTTCAATTATGAATTGGCTATTTATGATGAGGCATTATCGGTGTGGTATTTTCTCATTGTGGAGCAAGCAAATGCTCTTCAATTATATTTAACCCATTTTGATTATTCACATAATCGATCATATGATTCTTCAAATTAGGAAACAGAGTAATATGCTAAAATTTTGCAAAGATATCCATTCCACATTGTTTTGATTCTCATCGGTATTATCCGGCAGCTTCTTTTCTTTTACATGCGAACATTAAGCCGATAGAGTGAGTCTTCCCTTGTCCGTATGCAAGCAGATACGGAACAAACTAATAAACAAATATAAGTCGCCCAACTTCTACACCAACAGATGTCTCTTCCTTTGCTTACCGTTTGACAGTGTCCCGGTTCAACCCCACCTCTTAGAGAAAGATAATGCAAGCCTCTTTTATCTTCAAATCCTACTAGCAAGCTTGCATCATTTTCCTTTATGATGGCACCAGCTCCTGCCTCTCATATGATTCGTCAACTATTCTCCTCCCTCTTTAAACTTTTTTCAATCTCTTCCTTGCTGTTTGATTTTCCTTCGTAATTAATATTTGTTCGAAGGCTTTTCCTAGTCCATATTTTGGCATGTTACTATATAATGCTTCACATTGCCCTTTCTTTATTTGATAGCTTTCGTGAAAAATTCCCACTGTACCATCAGAGCCAATTTTTTGAGAGAAGTTTTTCCATGCTTCTGCATGTCTCTCTCCTCTTGCATATGCTTCCAAATCATCGAAGCTGCGCCAATATTGAGTGAGTGTAATTATCCGCCATCCTAAAGAATATTCAGAATGCAAAAAACCCCATTCAGGATTTTGATAAAGCTCTTTTATCATTGGCCCCATCGCCTGTGCAACTGGAAGCCACTTCGTAACTGCAGTAAGCTTATTAATGCGCATTCCAATAATAAAAACGACAAAATCGTCCTTCACTTCGGCAGTATATCTACCTGGATAAATCGTAGTCTTCATTTCCATTCTCCTTTTTGGCTCCATCGCCTTCGTTGTTTTATTAACCAATGGTCAATTATTTTCGAAAATAAAGATTGGCCCATATTTATGCCAACCCTTTTATGATAAATAAAGCATGTGCTTCAGCATATTCCTTTACTTCATTGTATTCCTTCACATATCCGCAATGATGTGACACAAATCCATGTAAAGCAACAAACGCCGAATAAATTAATGACGGTTCTGTATTTTGATTTTTTAATTGCAATATGGCGTATTCGAATTGATAGTAGCTTTTCGTTGCCGCTTCATGCGCCAGACTATCTACTTCAGCATTTTTCATCATAAACATAAATTCATATTGTTTTTGATGATTTAAGCCGAATTTCATGAAGCAAATCAAAATATCTAGAAGCTTTTGATGGTTTTCTTTCGTTGAATTTATAATTTCTTTTAATAGCTGATTTAAATGTTCAAAATCCTTCTCAACCACTGCATAAAATAACTCAATTTTATTTTTAAAATGATAATAAAGTGCACCATGGCTGCAGCCAAGCTGACTAGCAACACCACGCATCGTCACTTTTTCAAATCCCTTCGCGATAAATTGATGCCTCGCTGCATTTACAATTTCCTCTTTAGTAAGTACTTCGGACGATGGTTTTCGCGGTGACATAACGTTTTACTCTCCTCTATTGACCATTGGTTAATAAAAAGTATATCAGAAGGTGAATTCATTTTCAAAATATTTTTTACATATACCATAATAAATTTTGTTCCATTACCTTTCCTTGCTTGCTCTCCGTTGACTCCACCTTCCATTGGCCCGCTTGATTATTTACTTTGTATACGATATTCGTGCCATCCTTCTTTTTAAAAAGAATATAACCATGCTTGCCTTTTATATAGGTTACAGGGTTAATAACATTTTTATATGGAGGTGTAACATCAGGAGTTAATTCTTTTGTGATAATCTCAGCTACTATATTTGCAAGGCTTTCATTTTCCGGATTTTTTTCCGCGAAATAATGAAGTTGTTTACTATTATATTTATTGTATGATCTTAACTTAAGGCGAAATGATTTTTGTATATCTGATAATGCTTTTTTGTAGAATTTATGAACCTCTTTTTCCTCTTTATCTCCTTTATGCTTAAATGAGAGTGATTTTATCTGAAGAGGATTCACATCAAGCTTAATTGTTTCCTTACCGTAAGGGGGATTATGCGCTGCTTCAAAGGTTTGAACCTCAACAGTGACGATAAAATGATAGCCGCCTTGCTCAATCCTTTTTATTTTTTTGATTGTGCTGTCATATAGCCCATATTGTTTACTATATCCATAGTAATCAGCTACAGCGAGGGATATAGCTGGGTCGATTGCTGTCAATAAAGTATCTGAAAGGAGCTTTTCATCTATCACGCCTTTTGCCTTAACTGGTTGTATAAAGAGAAAACTAATAATCAAAACAATTATTAACTTTTTCATTTGCTGCTCTCCTTTCCGATATATTGTTAAATTAGTCTCCCCAGAAGGAAATGAAAATAAATGGGATTAGTTAATATGAAAAAAATACCATTTATATTACTGGCTAATTGGGGTCAAAGTATTGGAATTCATTTCTTTATAATTTTTAAAGTGATATTTTGGTCCATGCGTGAGCGGATAAAACTTATAGCCACTATAAATGACAATGAGAATAAGGGGGGCCTTGTAGATGATTTAAAACTAGTGTTAAAGTCCATATCGAAATGAGGAAATAAAATAGAAGAGATTTATTGGAGGAAATTTCGATAGCTAACCTTCTTTATAAACAATAAATACTTATCTACCACCTTAACCTTTCCCGGGAAATTTTGTCGAACATTGGAGAAATTTGGAGGTGACAGGCACCTCCGTTATTTTTGGTCCATTTGGGTGACGATTTGTTTGCCGATTTCTATGGATGCGGTGGCTGCTGGTGATGGTGCATTTAGGACATGGATGGATCGTTTGCTTGGGAGGATGTAGAAATCATCAACGAGGGATCCATCGTCTTTTAATGCTTGGGCTCTTACGCCTGCTGGACCGGGAATTAAGTCATCGGCTTGAATTTCAGGCATGAGCTTTTGTACGTTTTTTAAAAAGAGCTTTTTAGAGGCAGATCGAATCATTTCATCCATGCCTTCCTTCATATACTGGCTGGCCAGCTTCCAAAAGCCTTTATAGCCTAGTACTTCCACTAAATCCGGCAAATGAATATCTGTCTTCCTGTAGCCCTCCCGCTTAAAGCCAAGCACCGCGTTTGGACCAACATCAACTGCGCCGCCAATCATTCTTGTAAAGTGAACGCCAAGGAATGGGAAATTCGGATTTGGCACTGGATAAATAAGATTTTTAACCAATCCTCTCTTTTCTTCCTTTAGTTGATAATACTCTCCTCTAAAGGGAATAATCTTCATATCTGTTAATAAATTTGCCCTCTTAGCCACTCGGTCAGAATGGAGACCGCCACAATTAATATAAAAAGCGCATTTGATATCACCTTTATTTGTCGAAATGACAGCCTCTCCTTCAGTTTCTGTGACAGAAAGCACTTCGTGATTAAATAGAAGCTCTCCACCTTTTTCAATAATGATTTCTGCCATTTTTTCCGAAACTTGCTTATAGTTAACAATCCCTGCCATTGGCACATGAATCGCTTGTTTTCCATTTACATATGGCTCAATTTCCAAAAGCTCTGATTTATCGATCAACCGGATATCCAGACCATTATCGATACCTCTTTTATATAAGTTATCAAGCAGAGGCAGCTCCTCATCCTCACTGGCAACAATCACCTTCCCGCAAATATCTACTTCAAGCCCGTATTCTTCACAAAAGGATCTCATCGTCTGGCTTCCTTTTTTCGCTAACCTTGCTTTCTCACTGCCCGGTTTATAATAGATTCCTGAATGGATGACACCGCTATTATGACCGGTTTGATGAGCAGCCACATGACTTTCTTTTTCAATAATCGCTAACTTTATTTGAGGGTGCTGGATTAGCAGTTCCATACCAACAGACAATCCAACAATTCCTCCACCAATGATTATATAATCGTACATCCTGTATCCTCCATTTCTACTCAATCCCGCAAGCTTCAGCAAGCACTTCAATTATATGAGCCACCCTAACTTTAGACGCTAGCCCTTCCCTCTTTACACCAAGGCACATTTGTAAATGGCAGCCTGGATTGGAAGTCACAATCATCTCAGGTACAACTTTTTTAACATTCTCCATTTTTTCATCAAGAATCTCCATTGATTCATCATAATGAAAGATATTATATGTACCTGCTGAACCACAGCACATATCCCCTGCCGGCAAAGGAACATAATTAATTTTTGGAATAGACTGCAATAAATGAATCGGGTCTGTTGTTACTTTTTGAACATTAGTTAAATGACAAGAAGGCTGATAAGTAACTCTTCTATTAAGTTCCTTCTTGAATTGGAGATTAAGCTTACTTAAGATCACACTTACATCTTTATTTTTATCAGTAAATCTCTTTGCTCTTTCAGACCACTCTGAATCATTCTTTAAGAGCACATCGTACTCAACCAGCATCGCTCCGCAACCGCCGATGCTGTTAACTATATAATCAAAGTTTCCTTTTTCAAAAGCAGCGATATTTTTTTTTGCGAGCTTTCTGGTTGTCTCTGTATCACCATCATGATTCTGCAGCGCACCACAGCATGTTTGTTCCTTAATGACTGTTACTTCACAGCCTGCATATTGTAAAAGCTTGATACTTAAATCATTGATTTTTGCAAAAAACACATCCATAATGCAGCCGGTAAAAAAAGCTATACTTGCTTTTTTCTCGCCATTCGGGCTAAGAACAGATGCTCTTAATTTTTTGTCCGGCTTTTCAATTTTTGGCGTGATTTCTTCAAATGCCTGAAGTTGTTCCGGCAAGACTTTAAGTAATTTCATCTTCCTTGCCAATTTATCCACGCCCATACTTTGATAAATTCTAAGCGATGCAGTCATTGCCCCTAATATTGTTTTATTTGGCAATCCCTTTTGCATTGCAAGCCTGCTAGCTAGTGGACTGGTCTCCTGCTCTGCCTTCACTTCTTTAAACGATTCCAAAATTTTTCCGTATTGAACATTTGTTGGACAGGCTGTTTCACACGCCCTGCATCCTAAACATAAATCCATTGATTCTTCTATCTCATTTATAGATATTTTACCTTCGGAAGCCATTTGTACTAGATTTATGCGGCCCCTGGGGGAATGGCTTTCCTTTCCCATCGTTGAATAGGTTGGACAAGCAGGTAGACAATAGCCGCATTGCACACAATCAAAAGTTTCCTTATATGCAAGTTTACTAGTCATCAACTAGCACTAACCTTTGGTCTTTTGAATCTGGGAAGATTTTTCCCGGATTCATAATATTCAGCGGGTCCCATGCAGTCTTCATTCTTTTCATCATCTCTAACCCAGCTCCCCCCAACTCCATCTCCATGAAAGGTGTTTTCATCGTTCCAATTCCATGTTCACCTGAAAGGGTACCCCCAAGCTCTATTGCTGTAGAGAAGATTTCTGTAACCGCTTGTTCGACCCTTTTCATCTCAGCTTTGTCCCGCTTATCGGCAATAATATTTGGATGTAGATTTCCGTCTCCTGCGTGGCCAAAAACGACCAAATCAATATCATATTTTGTTTTTATTTCCTTTAGGCGCTTGAACATTTCCGGGATTTTACTTCTTGGAATGGTGGCATCCTCTGAAATTTTTGTTGGCTTTTTTCTTACTATAGCTGGTGAAACAAGCTTTCTTGCTTTCCAAAGCTTCGCAGCAGATTCACTATCTGTAGCTATTTTTACTTCTCTTGCACCGACATCAAGACAGACCTTTTCTACCTGATGACATTCATCCTGAATGGCAAGCGGATGACCATCTAACTCTATTAAGATGATTGCATCCACATCTGTCGGCAGCCCGATAGGTTCATAGTCTTCAACTGCTTCAATAGAAAACTGGTCCATGATTTCCATTTTTGATGGCAAAATACCGGAAGTTAAGACAGAGGATATCGCTCTACCCGCATCAACAATATCATCAAAAATAACCATCATCGTTTGCGTAGCCTGCGGCCTTGGTATTAACTGCAAAATTGCTTCAGTAATAATTCCCAATGTCCCTTCAGACCCAACAATTAACTTAGTTAAGTCATACCCGGTTACATTTTTTATTGTTCGGCCACCTGTTCGAATAATATCACCTTGTGGTGTGACAATTTCCAGCCCAAGGACATAATCTTTTGTTACACCGTACTTTAACCCTCTTGGCCCACCTGCGTTTTCTGCAAGGTTCCCACCAATTGTAGAAACATGTGCACTGCTGGGATCGGGAGGATACATCAGCCCGAATTCACGGGCGGCTCTATCGATTTCTGCCGTTATTACCCCAGGAGAAACGATTGCAACCGTATCATCACGATCGATGGTCAATTTTTGATTCCATAGTGAAAAATCTAACACAATACCTCCATAGACAGGTAAAGGGCCACCGCTTAAGCTCGTCCCCCTTCCTCTAGGATAGATCGGAACCTTCCACCTATTTGCTGTTTTAACAATTCCTGATACCTCTTCTGTAGACAAGGGCTGTAAAACAAGATCAGGGAGATATGAACCAAATGATCCATCATATGCGTACGAAACTAAATCCGCTTTCTCAGTCAAAATCCTCTTTTCCGACTTTATCATGCTTTTGATCTGATTAAGCATTTCCTCGGTCACCATGATGGCACCTTCCTTCAGTATTTACTTGGTATTTCTTAATTTTTTGCTTACATTCTGTAAATGTATATTCATATGCATTCTCGCTTTTTCTACATCCTGCATTTCTATCGCTACATATATATTTTCATGTTCCAAATAAACACTCTCACGCTTTCGTTGCAACCCGATATTTTTTTGCAGGGAAAAATCAACTGCTTTGCGATACAAATCTGCAATATTATCCATTACACCAATCATGAAGCTATTTTTTGTAGCTGAAATCATATGCTTATGAAAGTCAACATCGGCCTGCACACCTACCTCTTTTGGATCGGTTAGGGTTTGTTCCAGCCCTTTCAATGCTGCCTTCATCTTTTCTAGATCGGATTCATCTCGGCGCTTAGCAGCAAGGGCAGCTGCTTGTGTTTCCATAATGATTCTCATCTCTAATAATTCAAACACTTCTTCTAAAGGAATATATTTCAATGTTAAACGATCCATCATATCAACAAGGTGAAGCTCCTTGACATAGCTTCTGCCTCCTTGCCGGGATTCAATAATGCCACTTGCAGACAGGACGCTTAAAGCCTCGCGAACAGGCGCTCGACTTACTCCGAACATTTTGGCCAACTCATTCTCCGAAGGTAGTGGTTTATTAGGTGGAAACTCTTGACTCTTAATCATTTCATTTAATTGATCCAACACCTGTGCCGAGATTTTCTTCCGCTCTATTTTCATACTATTTATGCCCCTTTTACATTAATTTCTGCACCTCTATTTTTACGAGTTCTTATATGATGAACAAGGTAGACTGATAAACATATAACTAATCCCGAAATGTCAGTTATCAATCCTGGCTTTATTAAAAGAAGTGCCCCCGCAAAAAATAAAACTCGCTCTGCAATCCATAACTTTGCATTTAAGAAATTACCTAAAGCAACAGCCAAAGCATAGACGCCTAAAGTACTTGTTAATATTACAAGTATAACAGAAATGGCAGATATTTCTTCTCCATCCGGTGTCTGCATTAGTAAAATTGGATTGTAAGCAATCATAAAAGGGATAATGAAACCCGCTAACGACAGCCTTAATGCTTCCCAGGAAGTTTTCATTGCATTTGCCCCTGCAATGCCAGCTGCTGTATACGACGCTAAAGCTACAGGAGGTGTGATGTTGGATAAAGCACCAAACCAAAAAACAAAGAAATGAGCAGCCAATGGATTAACCCCTGCTTCCACTAATGCTGGTGCAGCCGTCACGGCAACAACTATATAAAGAGCTGTAGAAGGCAATCCCATACTTAATACGATACAAGTCAACATGACCACAATTAATATGAGCCAAAGCTGGCCGCCAGTTAGATCAACAATATTAAATGCAAGCGTTGAACCGATACCAGTCATTGTCACAACACAAATAATGATACCAATCGCAGCACAGGCAATCCCTACTTGAATGGTTCCTTTACCGCCATCCACAAAAGCTTCAATTACTTTTCTAAGTGTAATCCTCGTCGATTTATCCTTTGTTAACCAACTCGCTACAATCACAGATCCAATCCCGGCAAATCCTGCAAATAATGCTGTTTTCCCCATTAACAATGTGCCTATGACAACAAGAATAGGGATGATTAACACACCGCGTTCTTTTAGAACTTGTAGTACATCTGGAATATTCTCCTTGCTTATTCCTTTTAAGCCTTGCTTTTTTGCCTCGATATCAATGGCAAATATTAATGCTATATAATAAAGAAAACTTGGAATGATGGCTGCGATGATGACCGTGGTATATGAAATACCGAGAAAACCTGCCATAATGAAAGCGGCCGCTCCCATGATTGGCGGCATAATCATTCCACCTGTCGAGGCTGCTGCCTCTACTGCTCCTGCAAATTTAGGTTTTAAGCCGATTGATTTCATTAATGGAATCGTAAACGCGCCTGTAGTAGCTACATTGGCAACCGCGCTGCCGCTTAATGAACCAGTAAGCGCACTTGAAAGGACAGCTACTTGCGCTGGGCCGCCGCGTTTTCGGCCAGCTATAGCTAATGCCAAATCATTAAATAACTGAGTCGCACCACTAGCTGATAAAAAAGCTCCAAATAAAATAAACATAACAATAAACGTTGATGCAGTTGACAATGTTAAACCTAGAATACCTTCAGTTGTCATATATAGACGATAAAGCAATCGTTCTAAAGAAAAGCCTGCATGACCAAATATCCAAGGAAACGCTGTCCCAAATAAAGCATAAATAACAGCAGCTCCGCAAAGAATCGGAATAAATAATCCTACAGCACGCCTTGCTGCTTCAAACAACACAACAATTGTAATGGCTGCAAAAATATAATCCATCATAATTGGCTGTGAACCGCGATCAACGTGAATAACTGTATAGTTTAAAAACAAATAACCGATTCCCAAGATAGATAATATGACAAAAATATAATCAACGACTGTAAATCGTTCTTGTTTTGATGATTTCGTAGCTGGATACAACAAAAATGTTAAAACGAGTAAGAAACCAAGAAAGATGAGATTCCGATAGATTTCTTGAATATTAGATAGACCATTTGAATAAACGGAAAATACTGACAACAAAACAGCTATTAAAGCAACGACTTTCATATATGGTCCTGTTAGCGACCTCATTCCCCCGCCTGCCTCTTTATCCAGGTTTGTTGGCGGTGTTGTAACAGCATCCCCTTTTACGTTTGACATGACATCCCCTCCTTATTTCGCCTCCGGTGGAATTAATTCTTCAGGAATACTTAATCCCGCTTCTTTAAAATATCTATACGCTCCTGCATGTAGAGGTACCGAAACACCATCCAATGCAGTATCGAGCTTCATTTCTTTTGCTGAATTATGTACTTCGTACATCTCATCTAAATTTTCATAAAGAGTCTTAGTTAAAATATATATCGTTTCTTCATCAATATCTTTTGTTGTTGATAAAAGATTAGGCTGGGCAATGGTTAAAATATCTTCATCTACCCTCGGATAAGTACCACCAGGTATAACAAAACGATACCAGCTATTAGAAACTTGATTAATGGCTTCTAATTGTTCATCTGTCACTTCTAAAATGCTTGCTTTTACATTACTTGCATACATATCTGTAATTGCAGAAATTGGTATTCCAGCAGGTAAAGATCCGCCATCAAGCCTGCCATCCCTCATTGCAGAAACGGTATCGTTATAGCCTAAATACTCTGGACTGATGTCATTTTTAGATAAGTTTAATCCATCCATCATGACAATCGTCGACTGCTCTGTACCGCTTGCTTGCGGTCCAACAGAAAATCTGCTTCCGGCGATATCTGATATATCTCCTGTTTCTATTTTGTTATCCATTAGTACAAAGTGCTCAACATTTGGCCATAGCATTGATACGGTTCGAAGATCTTTATATGGCTTGCCGGCAAATGTATCATCGCCAGCATAAGCCTGTGATGATATTAACCCTTGAAGTATGGCCAAATGTGCCTCCCCATCGCGCAATAGTTCAATATTTTCTATTGATCCTGCAGATGATTGCCCGCTTGCCTGAATATTTTCAGCTTTTAAATGATAACTCCAAATATTGGCCATCCCTACGCCGATAGGATAATATGTACCCCCAGTTGAAGCAGTGGCAACGGAAAGAAACTTTTTATCTTTATTTTCAGCTGCGGTTGTTACGCCAAGCACTGTTAATAAAACCAATGTTACTAAAGATAAAATAATCCTCCATTTTTTATTAATCATTAGCCTCCCATCCTCTCTTTCAATATGTAAGCGTTTCAACAAAGTTGTATTACAAGTATACAAGATTTGCACAAAATTTCAATAAATAATTCTAATAATTATTTATTTTTTATAAATTCGTATTGTTTTCAATCGTTTTATTAAACTGTTATCTGCAATCAGTCTCATTTTTTTGTTGATTGTTGAAACTATCGCTCATTGTAATCGTATAGTAAGGAGACACTTATAGATGCAACATTAGAAAGGGGTATATATATATGGGAAACATCCTATTATTTTCCGTAATTGTTGGCTTAGCTGCAGCATTAATTCTTATTCCATTTTCGAAAACAAAGCCGACAAAAGAAAAAAAGCCATTTAAATCCGGTATTTTCATCAGTATTATTCTTTTATTAGTAATTGGAATATTTCTGTTTTACTACTTAACCAATTTAGATAGAAGTTTAACCTCCATATGGATATTAGCTGTTGCCGTTACTGGAGTTGGCGCATTTATCGCTTCAGGTAAAGAAAGAATGGTTAAAGCTGTATTATTTCTAGGAAGCCTTGCCGCTGCAATTTTCTTCCTAACCGCATTCCTTTTCAATGCGGATGATAAGTATGAAACGGCAAAAATGACTGTAAAAACTGAAATTGAAACATTTGACGAAAAAGAAACACCGGCAAGTGTACCGCCGGAATTTGCAAGAAATAAAATGAAGAAAGCATTCGGCCAAGTGCCAAACACAAGCTACTATGAATTGGGAAATCTTCAAATTCAAAAAGTAAACAATGATTATGTTTATATCGCTCCTGTGGAGTTTTCTGGTTTTTTCAAATGGTTTAAAGGGAAAGAAACTCCAGGTTATTTTACAGTGAGCGCAACAGATTCCAACGCAAATCCTAAATTCATGCAGACTGAAATGGTTTATACACCTTCCTCTTATTTTAACAAGGAAATCGAACGCCATATAAGAATGCAATATCCTCAGCATATTTTCTACGGAGAGGTTCAGCTCGAAATCGATGATGAAGGAAAGCCATATTATATTCGCACATACGGTGACTTCATCACTGCCCGTAATGGCTTTGATATTAAAGGAATTGTCGTTGTCGACCCACAAAATGGGGACACTTCTTCCTATTCACTGAAGGATGTACCTGCATTTATTGATGGTGCCGTTTCACCTGAGGCTGTTAGCCTGCATAACAGTTATTTTGGAAAGTATATTCAAGGTTTTTGGAATAGCGTTTTCGGGAAATCAGAAGTAAAGCTTCCATCTGATGAAGGTACTGAAGCAAATGTCAGCCCTATCTTTGACGAAAATGGGGCTATGTACTACTTTACTGATTTCACCAGCCCTAAAGAAGGCGTTGATTCAATGCTCGGTTATTCTTTAACCAATTCAAGAACAGGGGAAGCAACATACTATACAGGAAACCTCGAGGAATCCTACATGGACTCTCAAGGTGCACTGCAAATTATCGAAAAGAAATTTATCGAAAAGAAATGGAAAGGACAAATGCCGATTATTTACAACTTCTACGGTGAGGCTAGCTGGCTGACTCCAGTGCTAGATGCCAACGGATTCCTGCAAAACTATTTCATTGTTTCTGCAGCCAACCCTGAAATATCAGTTGATGGAAATACACCAAATGAAGCATTAAAAAAATATAAAACCGCCCTTCAGCGTGGAGGCGGCAGTGTCAACGGAAGTTCAAATGCCGAAGAAAAACAGGCTGGAGGAAAAGTAGTCCGCGTTTATAAAGAAAAGTCGGGAGAAATAACGACCGTATCGTTTTTACTGAGTGACGGAAAAAACTTTGTTGTATCAACTGAAAACAATCCGCTATCCATTTATCTTGAAGAAGATGATGAGGTAGATGTAAATTACTTGGATACTGGTGAAATGTTCTTGCCGGTTAAGGAGTTAGTCATTAAAGGATTAGAGTAATATATAATCTGTACAGCTTTTTTGATATATGCATTATGAAATGATACTAAAAAAGAAGCCATCCGGATATTGGATGGCCTCTTTAAATACTATGCTTTTTTTATAAATACAACCTTTAAATAGTCGCCTTCAGGATACTCTTTTATTGTTTTGAAATCCTCTGGTAAACTGAATTCCTCGACAATTTTATACTGATCACCTGTTTGTTCAAATGCCTTTTTTATAAAGCCTTTAAATTTTTTCATATTAAAGGTGCTGCAGTTTGAAGAGGCAACGATGATGCCGCCTTTTTCCGTTATTGTGATTGCTTCTTCGAGAAGTGCAGTATAATCCTTAGCTGCGCTAAAAGTATGTTTTTTTGAACGGGCAAAGCTTGGAGGATCTAAAATAACCATATCAAACTTCAATTGTTTGCGAACAGCATATTTAAAATAATTAAATACGTCCTCGACAATAATATCCTGAGGCTCATGATCGATTCCATTCACACTGAACATTTCAATCGTTTTGCTTTTACTGCGATTAGCGAGATCAACACTTGTGGTTTTAATAGCTCCGCCTAAAGCTGCCGCTGCAGAGAATGCACCTGTATAGGAAAATGTATTAAGCACCGTTCTGCCTGCGGCATATTTGTCACGAATGGTTTTACGCACATGCCTCTGATCTAAAAATACACCAACCATTGCGCCTTCATTCAAATAGACAGGATAGTGAATTCCATTTTCCTTCACAATGATAGGAAACTGGGCGCGCTCACCTGTTACAAAATCATCATCCTCTATATACGTCCCTTTTGAGGCAAAACGTTTCTTTTCGTATATGCCCCTTACGTCTACTATCTTGAGCAGCGCTTGCACTATCATGTCTTTATAGCGATAAATGCCTTCACTATACCAGCTGATGCAATAAAATCCATCATAATAGTCAATGGTCATGCCGCCAACACCATCACCCTCGCCATTAAAGAGGCGGAACGCTGTCGTATCTTCTGCGGCAAATAGGTTTTTTCTTTGCTCTGCCGCATTACTTATTTTATTCTCAAATAAGCTTTGGTCAATCTCGACTTGTGGATTTTTCGTTAATATCCAACCCCGGCCTTTATTTTGCACACCATAATAGCCTCTTCCTAAAAACTGATTTCTTTCATCGACTAATTCAAGCACTGTTCCCTCTTCCATTGCTGGCAGCTTATGAACAGAGTCTGATGAAATCAAAGGATAGCCGGATTTATATTTATTGATAAAAGAAGATTTCACTTTTAATCGCAACTTTTTCACCCTACTTCGTAATTTCAATGATTATCCTATCGTATCATAATGAAGGCAAAGTTCATAGACAAGGCCAGATATCGAGGAATTTGTCCCACTGTTTTCTCCTTTGCAGAAAAATCCCCCGCCAAAAGTGACGAGGGATTTGTATTAACTTGCCTGATTCATTTCCTTAGAAATGGATTTCATATTGGCAATTGCATGCTTATTCTTTTCTTCATCGAATTCGTTTTCACTCTTTGCTACTGCTATTGTTGCAATCCCATTCCCAATTAGGTTCGTGATTGCTCTTCCTTCACTCATGAAACGGTCAACTCCAAGTAGAAGCGCCAAACCTTCCAGCGGGATGACTTGAATGGCTGCCAGCGTAGAAGCAAGAACGATAAATCCACTGCCGGTTACACCAGCTGCACCTTTGGAAGTGAGCATTAATATAAGAATGATCGTAATTTGCTGGCCGATAGATAAATCGACACCAAATACTTGCGCCAAGAAAACAACTGACATGGATAAATAGATGGATGTACCGTCTAAATTAAATGAATATCCAGTAGGAATAACTAATCCAACCACAGATTTTGATGCACCAAAGCGCTCCATTTTATCCATCATTCTTGGAAGCACAGATTCAGATGAACTAGTTCCTAATACAATTAATAGCTCATCTTTAATAAATTTCAAATAATTCCATAAGCTAAATCCATAGTATTTACAAATAAGATTTAAGACAACGAAAATAAATAAGAACATCGTTACATAAACAGAAATCATTAATTTTCCTAGCGGAACAAGAGAGCCGAGTCCAAAATGTCCGATCGTATAGGCCATTGCACCGAATGCCCCAATAGGAGCAGCTTTCATAACATAACCGATAATTTTGAAAAACACATGTGACAGCCTATCGAGGAAATCTGTAATGACTGCCCCTTTTTTGCCTAATGATGCCAAGGCTATACCAAACAAAATAGAGAAGAACAATACTTGCAAAATATCGCCTTTAGCAAAAGCATCCACCATATTCGAAGGAACAATATGAGTGATAAACTCAATCCAGTTCAGCTGTTCTCCAGCATTTTCTGTATATTGTGAGACATCGCCTTTTTCCAATTCATTAAAGTTCAGGCCAGCCCCCGGTTTAATAACATTCACAACAACAAGACCAATAACTAGAGCAAGTGTCGTAACTACTTCAAAATATATAAATGCCTTTCCGCCAACTTTACCAACCTTCTTCATATCGCCCATCTTAGCGATACCAAGAACGATGGTTAAGAAGATTATCGGCGCGATGACCATTTTAACTGCATTAATGAATGTATCACCTAGCGGTTTCATTTCTTTACCGATATCCGGCCAAATTAACCCGACAAGCACACCGATTGCAATCGCTGTTAATACTTGTACAGTTAAGTTTTTGAATATGCGCAAAAACCTCATCTATTTTCATCTCCTCTTCTGTTCTATCAGACTATTCTTTGTAATTAGAATGATAGCGTTTTCAGAGAGTATCGAGAAGTTTATGTTCATATCGTATATTTTGTTCATTTTGGTCTTAACATAAATTTAATTAATTTTATGAAAATTTTTAACGTTGTACCTGTATCAAGGCCATACTTTTTCAATATAAAAGCATAGCCCCCGGCAGGGTGCTATGCTTCTTTCAATTATTCAGAACGTACCGATTTACCGGTCGGCCTACTCCACCGTATTGAACATCAAGTTTAATGACACCTTTTTTCTCCAAATAATCTAAATATCTTCGGGCTGTCACTCTTGCAATCCCAATATCATGGGCAACCTCCCCTGCTGATAATGGTTCGATTTGGTTGTTCATATAGCTGATAACTTCCTTTAACGTAAATTCATTTAAGCCTTTTGGCAGGTCATTTTCTATTTTCTTCGCCTGTTCAGTGTATAATAATAAGTCAAGCTGCTCTTGTGACATCGTTCCTGCTTCCTTTAAGCTCTCGCGATATTGACGGAATTTCTCGAGTGCTTGTTCAATTCTGTCAAATTTGAACGGTTTAATGATATAGTCTAATGCTCCGTTTTGCAGCATCAGTTTAATTGTATCTTTATCTTTGGCAGCTGATACAACGATAACTTCTGCATTTATTTTTTGCTTTCTAAGTTCATGCATCGTCTTTATGCCATCTTTTTTTGGCATGAAAATATCAAGAATAATCAAATCCGGCTGTACACTTTTAGCTAGTTGGATTCCTTCATCGCCATTGCTGGCAACAGCAGCAATTTCAAAGCCTTTTACATTTGCAATAAAACCTTTATTTACTTCCTGTACCATCGGGTCATCTTCTATTAAAAGAACTTTTATTTTATCCATTATAATTCATCCTCCTCATTCATGGGGAAGGTGATGATAAATGATGTCCCTTCACCCGTTTGTGAGGAAACATTGATTTTCCCTTGTCCCTTTTCTACTATCTGATTTACTAAATAAAGACCATATCCTGTACCGTCCTGTTTGCCAGCGGTAAAGCCTTTATCATATATATTTGATAGATTTTCCTTACGTATTCCACAACCGTTGTCCTCCACTAAAATCGAGCAAACGTCATCCGTTTGTTCGATGCTAATGTCTATATGTTTATTCTCAATGTCATACTCCTCAAATGCGCCAAAAGCATTTTCAATTAAATTTCCTAGCAGCAGCACAAAATCATGGTGATCCAGACCCCTAGGAAAGCCATCTAAATTGCTATTATGGTCTACTGAAACATGTATGCCGAGTTCTTTTCCGCGGCGGATTTTGCTTAACAACAATCCAGCGACTGCATCATCCTTAATAATTTCATGTAAAAATAAAGCAATGCTCTCATGTTCCTCTGATGCTTCAAAGGCAAGCTGATACGCTTTTTCCGACTTCCCAAGCTGAATGAGGCCTGCGATTGTATGCAGTTTATTCATATGTTCATGGTTTTGTACCCGGAGCGCCTCAACAAAGCTTTTTACGCCTGTTAATTCCTCCGCCAGTTTCGCCACTTCCGTCCGGTCTTGGAAAATAGCAACCGCTCCAATCAAGACACCGTCTTTCTGTATAGGAATCCTTGTACTTAAAATAATCTTTCCGCTAACCATAATTTGTTCATTATAGACGGGCTGATTCCTTTCAACAATTTCTGGCAATCTTGTATCCTTTAAAACAGATCTGATTGGGCGTCCCGTAACCTCTCCGGTTACGTTAAATATCTTCTTTGCCTTTTCATTAAAAATCGTAATAAAGTCTTCATTATCAATAGCGATAACACCTTCATTGATGGAATGAAATGTCGCTGTACGCTCCTCAAACATTCGCTTAATTTCATGTGGTTCAAGATGAAACATTTGCTTTTTAATGTGGTTGGCAAGAATATATGAAGAAATTAAGCCGACGATTAAAATTAAAATAACAATAAATATAATTTCTCTAGAAAATCCAAGCATGATTTCTTTAAAGGCGGGTATCTTATTCCCTACCATAACTACACCAATTTGATTGAGCTGTTCATCCTTTAATATTGGAATAAACGCCCTAATAAAAGTCCCCGCTTCACCTTTTGCTTTTGAAAAATAAATATGTTCTGCAAAGGCAGGATCTTCATCACTTCCAAAAGACGGTTGGCCGAGCATATCTTTAACAGGATGTGAGTAGCGAATCCGATTCATATCCATAATGACAATATAATCTGTATTATTAATTAATCTTATTTCCTCCGCTAACGGACTAATGTTTTTCCATCCATCAGGCTCTTGAATGCCTGCCTTCACCTCAGCTAGTTCCGCTACTGTTCTAGCAGTACTCATTGAACGCAGCCTTAATTCTTTTTCCTCCTGCTGTTGTATATTGGCAATAACGATGATGCCGCAAATCAATAATGAGAAAATAACCACAACATAAGCGAGAATCGTAATTTTCCAACGAATGGGCATCTCCTTCATATGTATTTCTTCCCTTCTTAAGCTCAGCTTTACTGAACACCCGATTGTAAAGTATGATGGAATTAACTAGTATGAGGTGACATGGTATGAAAACCAAATATAGTATCATTCTATTAACAGTTATTATAGCAGGTGCCTTTCTCTTTAGCTTTAAGCAGTATTTTCAGCAGGAGGCGCTCCCCTATGACGATGACCAGGAAGGTTTAAATGAACAAATTGTCTTTACTTTTAGTCATGTTGTTGCTAAAAATACGCCGAAAGGTCTCGCAGCTGATAAATTTGCTGAACTTGTCTATGAAAAATCAGATGGAAATATTAAGATAGTTGTATTCCCAAATGGCAGTCTTTATTCAGATATAGAAGAAATCAGTGCTTTACAGGAAGGACATGTCGATATTATCGCTCCTTCCACGTCCAAGTTATGGATGATCTCACCTGCTTGGGGCGTGCTTGATCTTCCTTATATCTTTCCAAGCTATGAAGCAATTGAAGAAGGACTGGATGGCCCCATCGGTCAATCACTTCTAGATTCATTAAAAGGGAGCAACATGAGAGGCCTTGCCCATTGGTCAAATGGATTTAAGCAGTTTACAACCAATAAAGGGCCGATTATCTATCCGGAAGACGCCGCCCGCCAAACCTTTCGAATTATGCAAAGTGATGTATTGGCAGCACAATTTGACTATTTAGATGTCCATTCTGTCAAAGAATCCTTTAACTCCACCTATGATTTGCTTGATAGCGGAAAAGTGGACGGAGAAGAAAACACCATTTCTAATATATACTCTAAAAAATTTTATAACTTACAGACTCATTTGACAATCAGCAATCACGGTTATTTAGGATATGCTGTGATAATGAATGATAAAGTATGGAATGAGCAATCGGCAGAAACGAAGAGAATCTTAACAGAAGCGATGGAAGAAACGACAAGATGGAATCGAAAGCATGCGATTGAAATGAACGAAGAACAGTACGAACTTATTATAGATACGAACATACAAATACATGAACTTACTGATGTGGAAAAGCAAGCATGGATGGAAAAACTGGATCCAATCTATGACGACCTTGCACCGCAAATTGGCGAAAAGCTGATTTCAGACATTAAAGAGCTGAAACAGAGATATGAGCTTGAAAATACAGTTGATTAAAAAGAAAGCTCCGGGTTTGCAGCCCGGAGCTTTTACTTTTAATTGGATTCAACCATTTCTGATTGCATCATCGTGCCATTTTTCATGAAATTAATATGCCATGAAAATGCTTTCTCAAGATTATGAGGTGTCTGCCCCCCATTCGTTAAAGCATCATAATAATAATCACGAAGCTGGTCGCGATACATTGGGTGAGCGCAATTTTCAATAATTAACTCCACTCGTTCTCTTGGGGCAAGGCCTCTTAAATCAGCGTATCCCTGCTCAGTCACAATGACATCGACATCATGCTCAGTATGATCTACATGGGAAACAAATGGAACGATGCTCGATATCTTTCCATCCTTTGCAATTGACTTTGTTACAAAAATTGCGAGGCGGGCATTTCTGGCAAAGTCACCTGAACCGCCGATCCCATTCATCATTCTCGTTCCTTGAACATGAGTTGAATTCACATTTCCATAAATATCGAGCTCTAAAGCTGTGTTTATTGAGATTAACCCGAGACGGCGAATAAGCTCTGGATGATTGGAAATTTCCTGTGGCCGCATAATTAATTTATCCCGATATTGGTCAAAGTTTGCGAATACTTCTTTCATTTTTTCATCAGATAATGTGATCGAGCAGCAGGAAGCATATTTCACCTTACCCGCATCCATTAAATCAAAAACTGCGTCTTGCAGTACTTCTGAATATACCTCTAAATCATTAAATTCTGAATCAATCATTCCATGAAGGACTGCATTTGCAACAGAACCAATGCCAGATTGTAAAGGTGCTAATTTCTCTGTTAGCCTTCCTGCTTCAATTTCTTTACGCAAAAAGTTCGTTAAATGCTTCGCCATAATGACTGTTTCATCATCCGGCTTAACGATAGTCGATGGAGAATCTTCCTGATTAGTAAATACAATTGCCTTTATTTTCTCAGGATTTACTTTAATACCCATTGCACCAATGCGGTCGCTGACCTTAGTCAATGGAATCGGCTCTCTTTCCCCTTGCTTTCCAGGACTATACAGATCATGGAGTCCCTTAAGACCTTCTGCTTGAGACAGATTAATTTCAATAATAATCGCATCCGCACATTCGGCAAAAGATAGAGAATTTCCTATAGAAGTGGT
The DNA here is from genome assembly GCF_002835735.1 of Cytobacillus horneckiae. GTDB lineage: Bacteria > Bacillota > Bacilli > Bacillales > Cytobacillaceae > Cytobacillus > Cytobacillus horneckiae. The sequence continues at coordinate 61,450 of NZ_PISD01000034.1, forward strand.
TGGTATAATCATCCCATCTGCTTCAATCGAAACCGCTTCCAAAATCGCTATATCAACTGCCATCACATTTGAACGAATAAGTTCCGCAGTATGTGATAAATGCTGGTCAACAAAAAGAAAATCCCCTTGGTTAATCCCTTTTCTCATTGTTGGGTCTGCTTGGAAAGGCAATCTTTTATTAATAATTCCTGCTTCAGCAAATAATTTATCGACATCTGACCCTAGTGATGCCCCTGTATATACATTCACTCTAATGCTTTCCGTTTTCGCACGCTCAACCAACGCCACGGGAACCGCTTTCACATCGCCCGCACGCGTAAAACCGCTAAGACCTAATGTCATTCCATCCTTGATGATTTCTGCAGCCCCTTCTGCAGTTATCACCTTGTTCTGAAGTGTTTGAATTTTGATTCGATCAAATTTCTTATCCATATTCCCATCCCTCTTTCTTTAAAGAATACTTATTATAATTTTACTAAGAGGAAGTGAGAAAATTGTTTTTTTAGTATAATTAAAGCAAAATTCCGATAAAACAGCAAAATCCGCCGCTAAAGCAGCAGATTTTTTTATACTTTCAGAATATAATTGATTTCAGAATGGTATAACTTTAAGCGTATCAGAAACCTAGAAGTTTTCGAAAATAGCTCGAGTAAGATTGGCTTACTGGGATTTTTTCTCCATTTCTCATTGCGAGCAAAAAAGTAGAGTGAGAGTCTGGATATATCTCCTTTATTTGATTTACATTTACAATAAAGGAGCGATGACAGCGAATAAAGTTTTCTTTTGGCAGGATATACTCAAATTCCTGAAGCGAGTTTTTATGTGTGCCAAGTGCATTCTGTGAATGAACATGGGTTTTGCGATCTTTCGCTTCAAAGTAATAGACTTCACTAAAGGGAACGGGAACCCAGCCATCATTTGTCTTTAATGTAACGACTGATTTTCCTTCTGTCAATGTTGGAAAGATCGCCGTCACACATCCTTCAATCTTTCCGTTATTTAAAAAAGGAACGGCCATCCCATGGTAGGGCACGCCAAAAATATCCCGATTAATAAATTCAGATTCTTTTTGCTCAGATTGCAGCGCCTTATAAGCAATGGTACCTTTTTTGACAGGATCGCCTGGCGATATTTTCAGGTCCACCCGCTTACTCGGACGATAATATATATATTCTTTCGTATTGGAGACGGCGATGGAAACCTCATCAGAAAATAGCTCTCCAATCACATCTAATAGAGAAACAACCGTTATACTTTCCATCCAAAACACCCTTCGTCGTTCTTTCTCCTTTTATATTAACTCGTTTACGATTTTTTTGCTTGAATTGAATCCTTTCACTTAACTGAAAAAAGGTTTTTATAGATATGGCCATGATGTGATTCTTTTAAATATTTTTGCCCATGACCATAGATTTTTTCTCGATAAGTTCCTGCTTGATAATCATTTTGAATAAGGCCTCTAGCTTGTAAAATCGGAACTACGAGCTCAACAAAGTCTTTAAAGCTTCCTGGAGCAAGTGTGTAAGCAATATTAAATCCATCCACATCTGCTTCTTTTACCCATTTTTCCATCTCATCAGCTATTTTTTCCGGCGTTCCGACAACAACCGGCCCCCTGCCGCCAATGCCTGCAAAAGCTGCCAATTCACGAATGGTCCACTTTCGATTTGGATCAGCCTTTGTAAACAGCTCTAATGCGGATTGAATGCTATTGCTTTCAATATATTCAACTGTATCATCCGGGTTATATTTTGAAAAATCAACCCCAGTCCAGCCACCTAAGAGCGCCAGTGCGCCTTCATAGCTAATGTAGCTCTTTAACTCTTCATATTTCTGTTCAGCTTCCTCCGCTGTTTCGCCAACAATTGGCGTAAACACAGTAAATATTTTCAAATCTTCCGGCTCACGACCCTGCTCTTTTGCCTTTTTGCGCAAATCATCGACACCTTTTTTTACAAGCGTAGGACTTGGACCTGCGGTAAATACACATTCCGCATGCTTCGCAGCAAATGCTCTTCCTCTCGAGGAGGCGCCAGCTTGATAAAGAACGGGTGTCCGTTGTGGCGATGGTTCACAAAGATGAGCCCCGGGTACTTTAAAAAACTTGCCGTCATGATTTATATCATGAACTTTGCGGGGATCAGTAAAAATACGATTATTTTTATCACGAAGAACCGCATCCTCCTCCCAGCTTCCCTCCCAAAGTTTATAGCACACTTCTAAAAACTCATCAGCCACTTCATAGCGATCATCATGTTTTAATTGTTCACTTAAGCCAAAATTTTTAGCTGCGCTATCCAAATAAGAAGAAACAATATTCCAAGCTACCCTGCCATTCGTTAAATGATCAAGGGTGGAGAATCGTCTTGCCAGCATATACGGATGCTCATATGTTAATGAGTATGTTACCCCAAAACAAAGATGCTTTGTTGCCTGTGACATCGCTGAAATCAGCAATAGAGGATCATTGGCAGGAACTTGCACTGCCTGTTCCAACGCTGCATCACTATTACCTCTATGGATATCATATACACCTAGGACATCAGCAAGAAAAAGGCCGTCAAATTTCCCCTTTTCCAATAGTTTTGCTAACTCTACCCAATAATTCAATTCTTTATATCTGTCTGATTGATCTTCTGGATGACTCCATAATCCTGGTGACTGATGACCAACAGTATTCATGTCAAATGCATTTAAATAAATTCTTTTATTCAACCTGCTCTTCCCCCTAATATTGGAATGAAGAGTGAAAAAACAATAAAAAGTCCCTTCACTCAAAAAGAAGAGAGAAGGGACTTTCATTTATATCGTCCATTGTTCTCTCTTCTTATCTTTGGATTTGCATCCTCTGAATTTGGCACCGGGCAAAATATTTGCTGGTTGCCGAGGCTTCGCAGGGTCAGTCCCTCCACCTCTCTTGATAAGAAGATTAACGAAAATATTTGTATTGTTTAAAGATATTTTATCAGTATGAAAGTTTAAAAGTCAATGTTAATTAGTTAATTTTTCCTTATCTCTAACTTGCCTTCCCCCGCTTAACCGGCAGCTCTTCATATGCTGACCAATTGACGATTTTTTCTAAAATAATAGAAATGATGACTCCCATAATCAGGCCGTTTGAAACAAAAGGCTGCAGTAAAATCGGCAGTTCCGAAAATACAGCCGGGGATATATTCATAATACTTATCCCCATCAGTACTGGTGCGGCTAGCCTGAAAATCGTATTCGAGTTAAACTCCCTGCCATTCAGACTGCTAAAAGCAGTTCCAAATAACTGCATGTAAGCAATGAATAACACCGCATTTCCTACTGTTACAGGCATCATTGACAGGAAAGCGCCAAGCACTGGAATCAACCCTATTATAGTTAATAGTGCACCGCCAATAAAGAACGGTTTGCGGTCATAAATACGCGTGCTTTGTAAAAAGCCAATGGATGAGGTAAACGGTGTATATGGCACAAGACCAAATCCTGTACCAATAATCGAGAAAAAGGATGTTATAAGCATCGAGCTTCGAAAATCCTTTTTATTTGCCTTACGCTGAAGCAATTTTTCCGCTGAAGTAATCGAAGCGAATGTATTGCTCAGATTAAGCAAGACAGCAACGAAAGTCACGACTACTATCCCCATCTCTAAATTAGGCTGCCCTAATGGGAATAATGTAAATGGAGCCGATTGTGCCATTCCACCTGATTCATTGCCAAACAGCAACACATAGCCTGCCCATCCACCTAATAAGCCAATAAGAATGGAAAAGTTGCTAATCACTTGATTTCCTTTTACCTTTAGTACAGCAACTAATAAAGCTAAACATAAAGAATATAAGCTTACTTTCGCATCAATCGATCCATTTTCAGTTATCTTTAGCATTCCTTCAAAAAAGATAAATATCAATTGAAAAGTAAGCAAAAATAAATAAACCGACATGACCATCGGGTTAAAAATAGATTGCAAGATAGACAGTCCACCGAATACTGCAAGTAGTATCGTGACAACACAGGCTAAAAGAACCCCTGTTGCAATTCCTCCGCCAATTGTTTCAAGGCTCATTCCAAGAGCAGAAGCTGAGAGGCCTAAATTAAGGATGACACCCCACAGCAAGCCTGAATGTCCTTCCATAATCGGGAAACGATGTCCCTTCCATCCTTGCAAAACACAGGCAATTCCAGTAAAAATAAGCGACGCACGAATCATCATTGCCATTATATCTGCAGGAAGCTGAAAGGCATTTGCAATGGAAATCGGTATAACGACCGTATTCGCAAAAATAAAAAAGACCCATTGAACCGATGAAACCATCGTCAAAGATGAAAAAAACTTATTCATTGCTACACCACTTTCTAATAAGAAAAGCGCTGGGCGACATGCTTATCGTCATACAAACTTTGCTCTTACACCGGTAAGCGATAGCGTTACTCGAAGTCCCTTATCTGACGGAGAAGACCTGAGTTTGATAGGCGATTTGACTCTTGCGCTGCCCGCGTTTCTACCTTAAAAAATTTTGATAAAAGCTTAATATGTCCAATACCTAGTATAATCCTTTTTCCCATAGAAAAAAGCCCCAAAAGATGGAGGCACCCTTTTTAGCTATTTTTCTAAAATTAAATATACCTATTTTCCCCAAACTGCGGCCGTTTTCTCAACTGACTACCATTTTTAAATTTTCTCCCGTTTTCAGGCATCAGTATTCTTCCACCACTGACTACTTTATTGTGACGATGTCCGGCGATTGCGGTCGATTTGTCTTTTTTTCCGTTGACTGCTTACTTCATCCATTCAGGCCAAACATAGCCTTCATATTTTTCATCATCTTCATTAAGTTTTTTAAAAGACTCAGATTGATAGGCTTCAATAATATCTTTTACAAATTGTGCATCCTTATCCTCACCTCTAACAGTTACACCTATCATATAATGAGGAGGCGTTTTCTCTAGATACACGGCTTCGCTTAATTTTAACCCTGATGAGATGGCAAAGTTGCCATTGACGAAGGAATAATCAACATCACTCATGGCACGGGGCAGTTGTGCAGGCTCCAACGGCTTAATGGTTACTTTAATAATATATTCTTCAATATCTTTTTCAGAGGCTTTTGTCGGATCTACGCCTTCTTTTAATTTTATCCAGCCTAATTCCTCAAGCATCGCCAGAGCTCTTGCCTGGTTAACAGGATCATTGGAAGTTGCAACTGTATGCCCGTCCTCGACATCATCAATCGAACGATGTTTTTCAGAATAGATAGCAATTGGAGCTGTTGGCACTTTTACCGCTTCGTTAATGTCTAACCCTCTAGTTTCGGCAAAGTCCTTCATATACAAGCTGTTTTGAAATACGTTTGCATCAATATCTTTTTGGTCGAGTGAAAGATTTGGCTGGATATAGTCTGTGTATTCCACTACTTCTACCTCATAGCCCTTTTCTTCCAAAATCGGCTTAATCCCTTCAGATACTTGATCACTGTATGGACCCGCCGTTGCACCAATTTTAATCACTTTCTGCTCCTGGCTAGTGTTGGAACTAGAGCAGCCTGAAATCAACAATATAAGAATAATAGCTAGAAAAATACGTTTCAATGATAAACCCTCTTTTCTATAAAAATAATTATTGCGGATAAGCAGCTAAAGCATTTTTTGCTAAATTATAAATAACGACATCATCCATCGGCGGATTATGAAGCCCTGCTCTGACATCGCGATAATAGCGCTGCAATGGATTTTTCTGCTGCAGGCTTTGTGCGCCAACAATCCTCATTGCCCAGTCCACTACTTTGTTGGCACTATTGGAAACAATATGCTTTGTTGCTCCCAGCTCAGAACCGAGCTGATTTCGTTTTTGCGGCTCATTATCCCACCGGTCAGCAATGGAATACAGCATATGCCGGGCTTTCAATAGCTCCAATTCCATTTCACCAATTTTGCGCTGAACCTCTGGCACTTCACAAATAGGACCAGGCAAACTATTTGGCTTATATTCAGATGCAAATTTGACGGCATAATTGCGTGCAGCAATGGCTACTCCGATGAAGCAGGCTGCTGAATGCAGCAGCCAGGCATTCGGAATTTGATAAAAATCCCCGTTCTCTTTCTCTACAAGTCTTTCGCTATCGACTTCCACCTCAGTTAAAACGAGGTCATCACTTCTTGTTCCCCGCATGCCAAGCATATCCCAGTTCGGTTCAACAGCCACACCTTCAAGCTGATGATCCAGCCAAAAAATACCGATTTCATTCGTTTCTGGAATCGCCGCCGTGATTAGTGAATAATCTAAGCCAGGAGCCATTGATGCAAACGATTTTCTTCCATTAATTATCCATTTACCGCCTTTTTTCACCGCTGTCGTTGCCGGCTTCCCTCCCCGCGTCGGGCTGCCGGTAGCCGCCTCTGTTGCACACCGGTTAATTAGTTTCTTTTCTTGAATGACGGCATTGCAAAGCTGCTCAAACTGCTCTTCTTTCCATTTCCGTTTCAGGCGAAGATCATAGATGACACCTAAGTGCCAGCCGATGCATAATGCCGTTGAGGCATCGCCTTGAGCAATTCTTTCTTGAATAAGTAAATAATCATATAATTTTATTTCTTCGCCGCCATATTCTTTCGGCACGGTTAACGATAAGTAGCCCGCATCCTTTAATTCTTGGAAATTTTCAAAAGGAAATTGTGCTGTTTCATCAATTCCATGTGCTCTTTTACTAAAGTGATCAGCTAACTCAGCAGCCTTTTGAAATAATGCTGCCTGCCTATCTGTTTTGATAAAGGGCTTTGTCAGCTGTTCAGCTAGTATACTTTCTTTCGTTTGTGCCGTTGCTGCTGTCATTTCCTTTCCCCCTTTTCTGCAATTTCTGCTAAAGCTCCTTCATTTCTCAATGCAGATGTATCTCCGCGTGCTTCGCCAAGATAAGCTGCACGAATAACACGACGTGCAATCTTATTGCTTTGTGTGTAAGGCAGATCAGATACGATATAAACACCCTTTGGCTGCAAAGCCTTCCCTAGGCTTTTCCCGGCATGCAAGCGCAGTTCATCCTCTAATTTTTCTTCTGCACAATCCTCATGTAACACAGCAAATACAACAGGTACTTCCCCTTTCAATTCATGTGGTGTGCTTATCACTGCAGCTTCTTTTACCTTTGGATGTGAGGTTACAGCTGCTTCTATCTCGGATGGACCCACTCTTTTTCCGGCCACTTTAATCGTGTCGTCAGAGCGGCCAAGCACATACCAAAAGCCGTCTTCATCGACCGCCGCGAAATCACCGTGTGCCCATACACTCTCCCACCTTGACCAATACGATTGCAAATATCGGCCATCATCATGCCAAAATGATTTCGTCATCCCTAAAAACGGGGCATGCAAAGTTAAATCACCGACAGTACTTTTTACTTCGTTTCCGCTATCATCAACAATTGCTGCAGCCATCCCTGGTATCGGGCCATGAAAGCTGCATATTTTAATCGGTTTAATCGGATATGTGCCAAGTATTCCGCCCGAAACCTCGGTTCCACCAGAATAATTAATAATTGGACAGCGCCCCTTACCTACCTTTTCCAAAAACCATTCCCATGCATCCGGATTCCATGCTTCACCAGTTGATCCTAAAATTCTTAATGAAGGCAGTTCAGGAACTTCGCTTTCTTTTGCCATCAATGAGCGGATGAGTGTGGGAGAAATGCCGAAAATAGAGATTTGGTGCTTATTTATTAGCTCCCATAAACGGTCATTAGTAGGAAAATCAGCACTGCCATTGTATAGAATGATTTCTGCCCCATGAACAGCTGCTCCCAGTGTAAGCCATGGTCCCATCATCCAGCCAAAGTCCGAAAGCCAAAAGAATGTATCTGTATTTTTTACATCAAAACAAAAATATTGGTCAATAGCCGCTTTTATTGGAAAACCTGTATGTGTATGCACTGTTCCTTTAGGCTTTCCAGTTGTTCCCGAAGTGTACATAATCATGAATGGATCATCTGCTGCCAGAACCTCTGTTTTTACTGTCTTGTTTTTATACATACTTACTAAGTGATGATAGGAAATATCCCTGCTTTCTCTGTATTCAAAGCGAGACTGATTATGGTCTACGATTAGAACATTTTTTATTGCTGGAACAGCATCTGCAGCTTTGGACGCTTCTTTTATCATATTGATGAATTTGCCTCTGCGCATATAACCATCAGCGGTAATCAATAACTTCGCTTCCCCTTCATTCATCCTTAAAGCAACTGCATCCGCTCCATATCCTGAAAAGACCGGAATAATAATTGCACCAATTTTTGCACAGGCGAATAGCGAAATGGGCGCTTCAGGAATGGACGGCAAATAAATTCCGACACGGTCTCCCTTTTTAATTCCGATCGAGTACAAGGCCGAGGCTAGCTCGTTTACTTTTATATTAAAGTCTTGATATGTATATGAGTGCGTTTTTCCCACCTCATCTTCCCAAGTAAGTGCCTTATTATCACCCCTTCCATTTCTAATATGCTTTTCTATCGTGTAATGCAGTATATTGGTTTTCCCGCCTGAAAACCATTGTGGAAACGGATAACCTTTTTCAATATTCAATAAATTTACAAAAGGCTCCAGCCACTGAATATCTAGCTCCTGCAGGATTTTTTCATAAAACCACTGAGGCTCTTTTAATGATTTCTCATGAAGCTCCTCTATGTCTTTCAAATGGTGATTTCTTAAAAACGATTGAATATTTGCTTGCTGTATCAATTTCTCTTCTGGATACCAAACCTTATTTAAGCCACTAATCGATTGAAAAGCATCCATTGCAGATGACATGATTTTCACTCCCCTGATACTTCTATTATCACTGCTGTCCCTTGGCCTCCGCCCCCGCACAGAGTTGCAATGCCCTTGCCTCCACCTCTGCGCTTTAATTCATGAATTAATGTTAGTAATAACCGGAAGCCCGTGCCCCCAAGCGGATGACCGATGCTAATGGCTCCACCGTTCACATTGACCTTGCTATACGGAATATTAAGCGCTTCGCAGCTGGCGATGGCTACACTTGCAAAAGCTTCATTGATTTCAAATAAATCGATATCATCCAGTTGCAAACCTGTTTTCTGCAGCACCTTCTTTATTGCCAGTGCAGGCTTGTCATGAAGGGCTGTATCTGGCCCTGCAATATCCGCATAGCCAAGAATTTTCGCAAGTGGTTTTCTGCCAAGCTTAGCTGCAAGCTCCTCGCTCGCAATAATGCCTCCACTCGCTCCATCTGACATTTGCGAAGCATTTCCTGCTGTAATTGTGCCATTGTTTAGGAAAACTGGTTTTAACTTTGCCAGACCTTCAAGTGATGAGTTTGGTCTAATGCCTTCATCCTCTTTCACCACCCCATGTCTTGTTTCAACGGGAACGATTTCCGCTTGCAAATTCCCTTTTTCCGTTGCCTCAAATGCACGCTGCTGGGATAGCAATGCATATTCATCTTGTATTTCGCGGGAAATTTCCAGTTCTAGGTTTTTTTTATCCGTAAGAATCCCCATAGATTCATCTGATAAAGCACACCATAACCCATCATCCAATGTATCTTTAAATGTTTCTTTACCAATCGATATGTTCCTGCGGAGATTAGCAGCATGCGGCGCATTTGTCATGGAATCAAAACCGCCGACGATATAAATTTCTCCCTCATTGAGGGAAATTCTGCGCGCAGCATCTGCTACCGCTGCCAGACCAGCCAGGCAGACATTGTTTAAAGTAATCGCAGGAACAGTTAAACCCACCCCTGCATCCACTGCCACCTTTCGAGCTGGATTTTGCCCTTCTGCAGCTTGAATGACTTGAGCAAGAATGACTCCATCCGCAGCTTTTGCCTCCGGAACCCGTTCAAGCAGCTCTTTAACTACGATACTACCAAGCTGTTTTGCGGAAAGCTCACTGAGCTTTCCTTTAAATTTTCCATAAGGGGTTCTTACACCCTCCAGAATCACAGCGCCCATTCCTTATTCCCCCTTATCGTTTATCTACGACTCTCGAAATTTTATCTCCGCCAATTTGAATAATTTGTACAAGCACAACTAAGACGATGACTGTCGTAATCATAATTGTATTATCATAGCGGTAATATCCAAAACGGATCGCTAAATCTCCAATTCCGCCGCCGCCAATGATTCCTGCCATTGCAGAGTAGCCAATTAAACTGATTGTTGTAATTGTCAAGCCTTGAACTATACCCGGTTTTGCTTCAGGAACAAGGATATCTTTTATAATCATCCATGGAGAGGCACCTACTGCAACAGCAGATTCAATCACGCCTTTATCGATTTCCCGAAGTGAAGTCTCTACTAATCTTGCAAAAAACGGTATCGCTGCAACAGATAATGAAACAGATGCTGCTGTAGGTCCAATCGTTGAACCTGCAATTAGCTTCGTTAAAGGCAAAAGTGCAACAAGCAAGATAATATATGGAATCGAACGGACTAAATTCACAAGCCAGCCAGTAACATGATTGACTACCTTATTTCTTAAAAACAATCCTTCGTCAGTAACAAATAACAGCACGCCAAGCGGCAATCCTATAATAATGGCTGAAACTAGCGCAACTGCAACCATATAAATCGTTTGTAAAACGGCAGTATTTAATTCAGGCAGCAATGCCTGCAACGACTCAAGCAACATGCTCAACCACCTCCAAGTTTTGTGTACGCTCTTCAATATAGGCGATGGCCCTTTCTACTTCTTTATCCTCGCCGGTTAGTTCCATAATAAAAATGCCTAAAGGGACATCCTGGATATATTCAATTTTTCCGTGTAATATATTGCCTTTCACATTAAATTGCTGAAACAGATCAGAAACAACTGATTCTTCAGCAATAGCACCTTTAAATTGAATCTTTATAATCGTCCCTTTTCTGTTTTCAATCAGCTGCTGCGGCAATTCAAATTGCAGTACGCTTGCGATAAAATCCTTTGTTAACGGCTGTATCGGATTGGCAAAAATATCATATACAAGACCTTCTTCAATAATTTTCCCATCCTGCATTACAGCTAAGCGATGACAGATTTCTTTTACAACTTCCATTTCATGTGTAATCAGCACAATCGTCAAACCAAGCTTTCGATTAATCGTCTTTAATAAATTGAGAATTGACTTTGTTGTACTTGGATCAAGCGCAGACGTCGCTTCATCACAAAGCAGCACTTTTGGATTATTTGCAAGGGCTCTAGCAATACCGACCCGCTGTTTTTGGCCACCGCTTAGCTGGGCAGGATATTGACTTGATTTATCTGATAATCCCACCAGCTCCAGCAATTCCTTTACTCTGACGTCAATCTCCTTTGGCGTCTTGCCAGCAGCCTTAAGCGCAAATGCAATATTTTCATAGACTGTTTTCGCACTGGCAAGATAGAAATGCTGAAAAATCATGCCTATTTTTTGCCTTGCTTTCCGGAGCGCTTTCTCATTTAAAGTTGTTAAATCAACGCCATCGATTTTCACTTCGCCGGAAGTTGGCTTTTCCAATAAATTCAGACAGCGAATAAGCGAGCTTTTCCCCGCTCCGCTGTAGCCAATAATACCGTAAATTTCCCCCTCTTTTATTTGTAAAGACACATCATTTACACCGATAACTTCCTTCGCTTTCGAAGAATAAATTTTCACTAAGCTATTTACCTCAATCATCAGCCCTTATCCTCCTCTTTCCCATCACATTCAGAATATCTAAACCTTTTCAATTATATTTGCACTGCTAGCATTGAATTGGTTTTTATCACACCAAATTTTATTATTGTTTGTTGCTATTTCATCAAAAGCTTGAATCATTTGTTTTGTCTGGATGCCATATTATTTTATAAACAGTCTAAATAAAAAACTAAAAAAGCCTCTTTCATTTTGAAAGAGGCTTACGGAATACCGTTATTAAACCTTATCTTTCAGAATGAAATCATTCTGCAGGAATTAGCACCGTTCCATAATAGGAGGTTGCCGGACTTCATAGGGCCTGATCCCTCAGTCTCTCTCGATAAGAATATATTTAATTAAATGCGTTTACTTAATATAGAAAAAATTTTAAAACTAAAATGTACGATTGTCAACAGTTTTTTAATTTTCAGATTTTTAGAGAGCGCTTACATACATGGGACTGCTCATAAATATTTTTGTGCAGGAAGAGAAATCTCCCCCTCTTTTATTTATCATTCTTATAAGAATGTTTTAATCTCATATTCCTCAAATTTTTCATTTAGCCAAACAGAATACTCAGATTCAAGCTTCGATTCTAATAAAATATCTTTTATTTCATCTTTCACTTCCTCAAGCTCGGCTTTCTTCGGTTCTTGTTTATCTGTCACTTTAATGATATGGTAGCCGTATTCGGTCTTTACTGGTTCACTAATATCGCCATTTTCCATACCGAAGGCTTTTTCTTCAAATTCTTTTACCATATCTCCCTTTGCAAAGAAGCCAAGCTCGCCGCCATTATCCTTTGTTGCCGTGTCAGTGGAATATTCTTTAGCAAGCTCTGCAAAATCTTCATCCTGTTCTATTTTTTTCACGACCTCTTTTGCAGTTTTTTCATCATCAACAAGAATATGGCTTGCTTCAACTTCTTCCTCTTTATCAAAACTGTCCTTATTTTCATCAAAATAGGTTTGTATCTCTTCGTCTGTAATCTCTATTTTTGGCTCCAATATTTTCTTTGAAGCTAAATACGTCATTATGTTTTTCTCGATAATAGAAACATCAACCCCGCTGTTTTTAAGGACTTCATTAAATGTGTCCTCACCGCCAAAAGTATCCATGTATGCTTCCATCTCTTCAGCAATTTCCTTATCACTTACTTTGATGTTTTCCTTTTTCATTTCCTGCCGTATAATTTCATCTGATATTAATGTATCTAACACTGTTGACCCATATTGAGAGGAAAGTGCGTCATCCAATTCACTTTTACTAATCTTCTCACCATTTACTGTTGCTGCCTTATTATCAAAAACCAATAAAAATGCGACTGCTATCGCAGCCGCTAGCATAACTCCTGTTGCTATTAATATCTTTTTATTTGTCATCATTTTCTCCCTTACCCTTCATTGCCTGCTAATGTGACTTCTATTTTTTTCATTTCTCCATCGCGGTAAAAACCAACTTCGACTTTGTCACCAATACTAAAGTCTTTATATAAGTATTTTCTCAAGTCATTTGCGCCTGTAATTTCTTTATCTCCAATTGAAACGAGAATATCCTCCGGCTGTAATCCGGCCTTAGCTGCCGAAGAGGACTCATCTACTTGAGAAATGATTGCACCGTTTGTCACAGACTCTGGCAGCTGCTGCTTGTAAAACTGAGGTACTTCTTGAAGGTCCATTAAACCGACACCTAAGTATGGACGAATGATTTTTCCATTTTCAAGCAGCTGATCTATGATGGTTTGAACTTCATTGATCGGAATAGCAAAGCCTAACCCTTCTACACCACTATTTGCGATTTTCAAACTATTAATACCTACTAAATCGCCATTTGCATTGATTAATGCTCCGCCGCTATTGCCCGGATTAATGGCTGCATCCGTTTGAATAACATCCAAATCCCATTCACCTGCTGATGTAGACACTTCTATGGAGCGATCCACTGCACTAACGATTCCTTGAGTGACTGTTCTTGATAAATCAAGTCCGAGCGGATTGCCGATTGCCATGACTTGATCACCTGCACGCAGCTTGGATGAGTCTCCGAAAGGCAATGCCTCGCCATCTATCTCACCAGATACTTTTAATACTGCGATATCAGTTAAAGAATCTGTACCAACAAGCTCCGCTTTTACTTTTTCACCGTTATGCAGTGATACCTCGATATTTGCAGCACCTTCAATTACATGATTATTTGTTACAATATATGCTTCATTTTTTGTCTTCTTAAAAATGACGCCAGAACCTGTCCCGCTCTCCACCTCCTGACCCGTTGACATTGATTGGCCAAATGGGTTGTTAGCCTGCTCATTTTGCATATTGACTATGCCGACAATCGCCTTAGACGCATTTTCAACAATGTCAGCAATCGAGCCATTTTCTGTTGAAACCGGCTGAACATCAAGGTTTGATTCTTGTTTACCAGCTTGCTCTTGCACAGAGGCAGAGGGATTGTCTTGAAATTGAGGAATATAGTTTACAGCACCTAAGGTCAGCATTGACCCCATTACGCCACCTGCTACTGTCATTGCCATCCCTTTAAACCATCGTCTTTTCGGGTTTTTTTTCTCTATGCGGCTTACATCATTTACTTGATCCATCTCATTCATTTAGAACCCTTCTTTCTTTAAAATCATTTCTTATGTATATCAATTTAATCGTTCAATGTGTCAGGAAGATGTCAAAATCAGAAATATTGCTGCGAACTTGAACTATGATTACCGAGATGACAGATGAAACCCCGAATAGCCTAATTTATTCGGGGTTTGAGGGATTTAAATTATTTTGCATAAACGCTTGCACTTTTGCTATTTCTGCCGGTGTGGCGATATCAGTCTGATACCAGCCTTTGTTTTGCATGATTTCAAAAAGAGCATATTGATTCTCAGTTGCTGTCTGAAAACAGTGCTGGTAAATTTCGCGCAATTCTCCATGGCTTGTTTCAAGCAAAGTATGACTAATTGACCGGCATCTTCCTTTTTCCAATTCCAAGCAGAGCTGAACCATTTCCCGTTCGGTCAATCCTCTACCTTTTATATTATTTGGCATAAACTTTCCTCCCTTTTAGTGGACTTTTCGCGATCGGTTAAAATAAGTTGATAATTCGGCAATTCTTAATTGATGCTGCTCAGCAAGCTGCTCAAGCTCTGCTTTAATATCCGAATCCTCACATAATGATGCACACCAATTAAATGTTTTAGCAGTAATTTCTTCCGCGCGTATTTCATCTTCAATGGAAGCCAGTTCCCTTGTTGTTAGTTGATACATCCATTTCACCCCCATATAAACTATTTTTATTATCGTATAGCCTTTGTATTTTTATTCCAAATATTAATTAAAAAAAATTGGAGAGACTCATTTCAAAATAAAAATGATGAGGCTTTGGGTTTTCCAAGGCTAACGGCTCACCTTTCGCGAGGCGAGCGTCCAGCTGCTTCCAACTAACTCATTACTCTGAGCAGGAATAAAGCGGACAGTTTCCAAATCAAACAAAACTCACTTATTATCACTTTTTCAACAATATAACTTGGTGTGCGCTCGCGTTTTACTTAGATAAACTTTCCTATTAACAAAAAGACCTAATCCATTTGGATTAGGTCTTTTTTGGAATAATCATTCTAAATGTTGTTCCAGTTATTGATGTTTCAACTAATTGAAGATCTCCACCCATTGACATTGCAATCATCTTGCTAAAAGGCAAGCCTAGACCAAGACCTCTCGTCCGGTATTTCTTTTCCTCCCCCCTGAAGAATCGTTCGAATATAAAAGGTTGCTCTTCAAATGGAATCCCTTTGCCTGTGTCAACAACATCAACCCATATTTCTGAAGTTTGCATAGATACATTGACTTTGATATCGCCTTTCCCTTCCATTGCTTGTGCCGCATTGTTCAGGAGATTAATAATAATTTGCTGCAGGCGAATTTGATCAATTCTTACAAATAGTTCTTTGGATAAAGTGTTAACTTGCAACTCGATGCCAGTGCCTTCCTGAGTGATGCTCCATTGATAACCAGTTTCTTTCAGCAGCTTATTGATTTCGCCCGTTTCGAGCTGAACAGGTATGTTATTCGTTGCAAAGGTGTTAAAGGCAAGCAAATCCTCCACCATTTTTTTCATTTTTGCTGTTTCCTTTAATGACATCTGAATAAATTCCTTCGCTTCCTCTCCTGTTACGACATCATCCCCAACAGCTTGCAATAAACCACTTATGGAAGTAACTGGCGTTTTTAGTTCATGAGTAACACCTGCCAGTAATTCTGTTCGTAGCGATTCTAATTTTTCAAGCCGGTTAGACATCTCTTTGAAAGAGTGAACAAGATCGTAAACTTCCTGTTCACGATATTCATCACGGAGCTCAATTTGATAGTCGCCCTCCTGTACTTTCTTCGCTGCAGCAGCGACATCCTGAATCGGGTTCGAAATTCTTCTTGATAAAAAATAGATAGCTGCCCAGCCAATTAAGGCAAGCCCGATAATCATAATAGCAAGCAAGCGGTATTCTTGTTTAACAGCAGTTAAATTATCCTTATATTCAATCATTACCACCCAGCCAAGCAATGCACCTTGCAATTCTATTGGCGATTTGACAACATACACATCATTCCCTTCCCTTTCAAGCTGAAGTTTTTGAACATTCTCTTCATTTGTTAAAAGGGATTGTGAAAATTGAATAAATCTATGACCCTGCGGACGATTGCTTGATAAGGTTGCTCCCCTTGTATCGACAATATATATAAATGGTTCGCTTTCAAGATTCATAAACCGGCCGCGATCATCCAAATACCCTGGTACATCACCTTTTGGAATCGGCTTTCCTTCACTGAAGTCAACAAAGCGATCAGCGATTTCCTCAGTCATCAGCTCCATAATGTTCAGCCGATTTTCCAATGTTGTATGGCGAATCCACATAACTGAAACGAAAGCAATAACAACTAATCCAATACATAATGTCATTAAATAGCGGGTGGTCCAATAACGGATTAAAGGCACCCGTTTTTTATTTTTTATAAACACTAAGCTGATACCCCAATCCCCGCAATGTTTTTATTTCCCCTTCTGACTCTGGCCAAGATTGAAGAGCCTTCCGCAGACGCTTAATCGCGAGATCAACAGCACGATCGCTTCCATCATATTCCCATCCCCATACATGTTCGATAAGCTGATCTCTCGTAAATGTTTGATTTGGATGCTCTGCCATAAAAATTAATAATGAAAGGTCTCTTGGTGTTAAATCTATATCGACTTGATTTAATGAGACCCGATGCGATTTGATATCTATATACAGTCCACCATATTTTTTAACTTTTTCTTGATTATTATCAGACCGGCGCAAAACTGCCTGTACTCTAGCGATAACCTCTTCTGCATTGAATGGCTTAGCAATATAGTCATCCGCTCCACCATTTAAACCAGAAAGACGATAATTTACATCACCAAGCGCAGTAAGCATAATAACAGGCGTATCGTTTTCCTCACGAATTTCTTTTAGTATATCCCATCCATTTTTCCCAGGGAGCATGACATCTAATATAACTAAAGAAGGGCTTAATTCATGAAACTTCTTCATCGCTTCTTCGCCATTAAATGCCTGAGCTGTATCGAAATTCGCCTTCTGTAAATACACCTTCAGAACCTGGCTAATTGGCAGTTCATCCTCGACAATTAAGATTGTTTTCATTTACATCGCCACCTCTGGAATCTATTTCACTCACTCATCATAAACTTTCTTCAGACTCCTTGTCTATGTTACGCGTTGAAGATGTCAAGAATATGTCAAGATGAGCGAAGCAAATTGTTTCTGTTTTTTCGGAAATATTTGTTATCATCATAATTAAACAAAGAAGGAGTGATAAGGCAATGACAAAAAAAGTTAAATTAGGCAAATCAGGACTTTTAGTTAACCCGATAGGACTTGGCACGAATGCCGTTGGAGGCCATAACATCTATCCTAATGTCGACGAAGCTGCTGGAAAAGCCCTTGTGCATGAAGCGTTGAATAATGGGATAAACCTTTTGGATACTGCCTATTTTTATGGACCTGAACGCTCTGAAGAATTAATTGGCGAGGTACTAAGAGAAAGAGGAAATCGCTCTGAGGCTATTATCGCAACAAAAGGTGCGCATAAATTCGTTGGTGAAAAAATTGAGCTTGATAACTCTCCTGCCTTTTTAAAAAAATCGGTTGAAGATAGTTTAAGAAGGCTTGATACAGATTACATAGACTTGTTTTATATTCACTTTCCTGATGAACATACACCGAAAGATGAAGCGGTAGGCGCACTGAAAAAACTAAAAGATGAAGGAAAAATCCTTTCCATTGGCGTCTCAAATTTTTCAATTGACCAATTGAAGGAAGCAAATAAAGATGGCTATATAGATGTTTACCAGGGAGAATACAACTTGCTGCAGCGCAGTGCTGAACAAGTGCTTCTTCCTTATACAAAGGAACACGGCATTTCGTTCGTACCATACTTCCCGCTCGCTTCAGGCCTGCTGACTGGAAAATATAATAAAAATACACAATTTGATGGTTCCCGTCCACATTCTCCTCATTTCAAAGAGGGTGTTTTCGAGGAAAATGTAATAAAAGTAGACAAAGTCCGTGCAATTGCAGAGGCTAAAGGAGTCGAAACAGCACATGTAGTTCTCGCTTGGTACTTGGCGCAAGA
This sequence comes from Cytobacillus horneckiae, assembly GCF_002835735.1. Lineage (GTDB taxonomy): Bacteria > Bacillota > Bacilli > Bacillales > Cytobacillaceae > Cytobacillus > Cytobacillus horneckiae. Next base: position 79,747 of record NZ_PISD01000034.1, read on the forward strand.
CAGTATCGACGCTGTCATTCCCGGCGCAAAAAGAGCCGAGCAAGTACTTAATAACTTAAAAACGCTTCAAGTTGAATTAACTGCTAAAGACATTAAGGCCATTTCAGATATTTTCTAATTGTTATTATGGAAACCCCCGGTATAATTGGGACCGGGGGTTTCATTATATTGATTTATACCGGCTTTACATAAATTGCTTTTGTATAATTAGTTAATTTGCAATCAGATAAGTCCTTTTCATCAAGAATTTCTAAGTCAAGTGCGGATTTAATTTTCTTTTCATCAGGAGTTTTTTGAATGAGTTGATGCTGATTGAGTTCTTCTAATCTTTTTACAGTCTTTTCGCGATCATACTTATCAATCTTGCGAATTTGCCGCTGCAGTTTTAATCCATTTAATGCGATTTCACCTTTTTCATTTCTGCCTACTGATAAATCAAAGTAATCATTAAACACTTTTTTAAATTCCTCTAATGCATCATCCACTTCTTTTTTCTTGTTAACTAATTCAGCATACTTTACAATCATATCGCTCGTTATCTGCATTCATGATGTCCCCTCTTTCTACTATTGATAGTTCATTTTATTGACCAACCTCTCTATATATGCTAACAACTGTTAGAAATGCCCAATATAAAAAAGCCAGCCAAATGGCTGACTTTTGCATTCTCTACTCTTTCTTCTTATCCAGCATGAAGAATAACCACATGATTGTACCAGACAAAACACCTGCACCTGCTGAAATTAATGTACGATCCCTTACAGCAATCTCAGTTGCATAATCTTTATCCAGCATCCAAAACGCGATAACTGCGACGAATAAACCTACTGCAATAATAATTGGAGCTTTTTTCAAAACAATACTTCCCTTCAATCTAAAAAATCTTTACTTTATTATTACCTAAAAATGATCGATAAATAAACGAATAACGTCTGCCCCGCCTATAAAAGTTCCAATTGAACTTCCAATATTGGTTAAAACAATGATTAACAATATCCTTGTTACCTTATTATGCCAAAACCCTTTTAAGGTAAAAACATCTTCTGAAAGATTCTCAAAGTCACGAACACTCGGCCTGCGGAAATAAGCCTGTACGATTCCTGCAAACCAGCCTGCTGCTAACAATGGATTAAGCGAGGTAAACGGTGCCGACAATCCAGCAGCTAAAATGGCTAATGGATGACCAAAAGCCAGGGCTGCACCCAATGCAGCTAAGCCGCCGTTCCAAAGTGCCCAGCTAACTGTTTGCTGCATCCCTGCCGATGGATTAGAAAAAAATGTAAACGCAATAATACCTAAAATGATTATTGGTATCATCCAGCCAATGACTTTAGGCGCTTTCGATTTTGGCGGAAGCTCAGTCAGCTTCTTTAGATCATGCTCTTTATGAATCTCTTCTTTTATCCCCGGGATATGTGCTGCACCTAGAACCGCAACAATTTTTTCACCTGGCGCCTTTTTAATATTTTGTGCTAAATATTGATCGCGTTCATCTATTAAAGGGACCTTTAGCTGTGGAAAAACTTCAGTAAAATCATTTAAGATGGCATCAATTGAGTCCTGATTTTTCATTTTTTCAAGTTCTTCCTCTGTAATCGTTTCATTGCTAAATATTCCAGCAAACACTTGGGAAAGCAGCATTGTTTTCCCTTTAAACCCCAGATTTCTCCAAATTCGTGAAAAAGTAATTTGAATATTTCTATCCGCTAACACGAGCTTTGCACCTGTCTCTTTTGCTGATTCAATCCCTTGAATCATCTCTTGTCCAGCTTTAATATTAAATTGCTTTGCCATCCTATTTTGAAAAGAAGAAATAGCTAAGTTCATTAACAATAGCGTTGCTTTCTTTTCCTTTATCACTTTAAAGATGTCCATATCCTTCCATTTGTTTCCTTCAGTTATGGACTGATATCTGCCCTTATCCAGTTCTATACAAACAGAATCAGGCTGTTCTGCTTCAATAACTTCCTTTACTTGCTCTGCACTATTTTTTGAAACATGAGCAGTGCCGATTAATATGTATTCCTTTCCATTTAAATGGAGCCTCGTTATATTTTCCTCCGACATGCTTCTTATCTTCCCCTTTTCTTAGTCAATCTGCCAATGTTGTCAGAAATCGTTTGCCGTGCCACTGTATAGTACAATAGTAAACTAGAATGAAGAAAATGAAAATTGATTTCTCTTGCGAACATTATTTTTATTAGAAGTTTACGTCATTTCCCAGGTAACTAAATAAAAACAAAAAACCGATATGTCATTAGTTCGACATATCGGTTATCGTACCTCTATTCTTTTACAAAATCAATTGTGCTTCTAACAGTATCAATTGGACGCACCAGCTGTTCTATCTCTTCTCTTTTTGATTCAAAGAATGGCGGCAATGAGAGGGATTCTCCTAAAGTTTCATACGGTTCATCACCCATGAAGCCCGGTCCATCTGTAGCGAATTCAAACAGAATCTGCGGAGCCATTCGTGCATAAAGTGAGCCAAAGAAAAAGCGATCTACGAATCCTGAGGTTTGGAAACCAAAGCCATCCAATCTTTTGATCCATTCATCTATCACTGATTTATCTTCAACCCGAAATGCAGCATGATGAACTGTACCAAAGCCTTGATGTGCATTTGGAAGAACATTATTATGCTCGACGATTACTCTTGCCCCATTTCCCCCTTCTCCAACTTCAAACAAATAGAAAGAACCATCTTTATCTATTTCATTAAATTGCAGCACTTGTTTCATCATTTCTCTAAAATATTCGATATTGGCCACTCTGACAAAAATCGGCCCTAACCCAACAATCGCATGCTCTAGCGGTATCGGCCCTTTTTTCCAAGGTGTTCCCGCCGCAACACCTTCATCTTTTTCATCCGAGATTAATTGATAGTTTTGATCATCAAAATCAACAAATGGCAATACCTTTCTTCCAAACTGTTCTTTTATTCCCTCATGCTTTACTTCCATGCGGTCAAATCGCTTAACCCAATACTGCAATGACTCATCATTTGGCACCCGGAAAGACGTTTTGTAAATTTCATTTGTTCCATGAACACCCTTAGGAATATTCGGGAAATCAAAGAAAGTCATATCTGTACCGGGACTTCCTGTATCATCTGCAAAAAATAGATGATATGTTTGGATATCATCCTGATTGACTGTCTTTTTTACTAAGCGCATTCCTAATACGAAAGTAAAAAACTCATAATTTTTCTCCGCACTGCTTGTAATTGCTGTTACATGATGAATACCTTTTAATCCGTTCATTAAAAATCCCCCCCGAGTCGTAAATATTTATATTATTTCATTATTAATCAATAATATCAATTATCTCGAATTAAAATATCTTTAATTAAAAATAAATTTATCACGATAAATTCATTATGTCAAGGGGAGTTTTTTTAGGGGCCTCACAGAGATATTTCGCTTTTATTTTTACAATAGAGGATTCGATTTATAGTAATCATAAATCCATCACAGGAGGAACAACTCATTCTTTTTTTTGAAGTCCGGATGAACAAATATGAGGTAATAGTTAAGAGGGAGTTGAATATTGAGGTTTTTAAGAAAAGGAGCTAACAAAGATGCATTGCGCTTTAGCTGCAAAAGGGGATTACTCATTTCATTTCCTGAGGCACTTAGCCATCTTTCATCCTTATCGACATAGACATCACCTTCATCATTCTTCACTTCAAAAGCGATAATGGCTCCTTCAAATATACAGATGAAATCTACTTGGAAATATGCAGGATGATATTGATAAGAAAGATTATACAGGCCGATTACATCAGTTGATAAGCATTTCAGTCAACTATGCCAGTATTTCTCCCCTTCATTCCTTTAATAAGGTTATTATAATATTTCATTCATCTTGGGACAAAGACAACCTTTTATTAAGAGGCTGCCAAAAACATATTGGTAAGATATTTGAAACGTCAAGTAACCCACCCTCTTAATTTAAAAAGAAACACCAACATTCATGGCGTTTCTAAAGCTTCATCATTTGTACAGCTATTATGATGGCAACCGGCGTGATTGCTGCGTAAAAATAATCCAAATAATATTCCTTTGTATCTTTCCCATGCTTTTTTACCATGTGTCCACGATAAAAAAATAGGACTGAGAAAAATAATCCCATCCATAAATATAGTGGAATTGGCAAAAGGGATCTCTCATTCTCTGTAATACTGCTTAAAATAGCGCCGATAAAAAATAGGATAATAATAATGAGTTCAACATACTTTTGCCCAGTTGTCATTCGGTTCTGGTACTGTCTCTTTTTAGGTATTTGGTATTTTTTCTTTATCCATTTTTCCGCAAAGTAAATGATAATAGTTAAAACTACCAAAATGACTAAGAACTTTATCCAAATTATTATCACCCCCCTCCCTAATGTTTCGCCTCAAGTTCTCTCATTTCCTGCTCAAGCAAACGAACAGCCTCATTGATTTGTTCATTTTTATCCATCTTCTTGATGTCATCGAACATCATCGGCTTGCCGAACACTACTGATGACTTTGTTCCTTTAAAAAGATCAGATAATGTGGCTGGTCCTTGGAAGCTTGCTGGCAATAGTGGCGCATTCGCTTTGAGTGCGATTGTCACCGCACCTCTCTTAAGCGGAACATCTTCACTTGTTCGCGTACCGCTTGGAAAAATACCGACACATTTGTTTTCTTTCAATAATTTTATAGGGATTTTTAATGCACTCGGACCTGGATTTTCACGATTGACTGGAAAAGCTTTAACTGAACGGAAAAATCTATTCCCCCACTTTCCTGCAAATAATTCTTGCTTTGCCATATAGTGAACTGGAGTCGGATATAAGGCAATTGCCAGAATAATGACATCCACCCAGCCTTTATGAGAGCATGTGACAACAAATCTATGATTATATGGAATATTTTCCTTGCCTTCTATCTTTAAAAGCCGGAATAGTTTTATCCCACTGTATATGATTGTACTAAGCATTTTGTACATATGTCTTCCCCCATCCATTTTTATTATCTGGTATTAGTACCAACCTATAATTAATTATAGCAAATTTGGAAAAGAAGTGATGGGCTTTTCTTTTTACTATAGTTATAGGGGGGAATGAAATGCAGCAATTACAATTTAAAAGTCCTTATCATGTTTATATTTTTATTTGCTTTTTATCTCAGTTTTTCTTTACTCTAGTGTTTACTGTCAATTTGCTTTACCATGTCCAAACGGTTCAATTGTCGCCGATGCAGCTTGTATTAGTTGGTACGGTATTAGAACTCACCGTTTTTTTGTTTGAAATTCCTACTGGCGTTGTTTCAGATTTAAAGAGCAGAAAGCTATCAATTATTATTGGTTATTTTCTCATTGGATTTGGTTTTCTGATTGAAGGAGTGATTCCGGTATTTTCAGCAATCATACTTTCACAGGTTTTTTGGGGGATTGGCTATACATTCATAAGCGGGTCACAGCAGGCATGGATTGCGGATGAAATTGGCGAGAAAAAAGCAGCCGCTGCCATCTTAAAAGGCGCACGGGCTGGTAATCTCGGACAAATACTATCTATTCCAATTAGTATTCTTTTAGGCTTCTATTTAATTAATCTGCCCATAATTATTGGCGGCATAGCAATGATTCTGCTCTCATTCTTCTTAATCTTTTTCATAAAAGAGGAACGATTTAGTCCGATGAAAAAACAAGGAAGAGTGACAGCCATCGCTAGCATGAAAAACAACTTTAAACTAATCATCACCTCTGCGAAAATAAATGGAACGATTAGGCTGCTATTATTCATCGCCTTATTTTTTGGATTATACAGTGAAGGGTTTGACAGGCTTTGGCTCCCTCATATGTTGGAAGCCCCTCTATTGTTTGCTTTATCCAATCAGCAGTTAGTTTTATTTACAGGCGGCTTGCAGTTGACGATTATGTTATTTTCTTTTGCCGTGTTGTACTTTATAAATAAGTTCTCCATTCATTCACAGATGAGAAAAATTTATATCACCTTATACATTAGTGCAATCCTTATTTTTCTTTCTATTATTGGCTTTGCCTTTTCTACTGAACTCACTAGCTTGCTAATTTTTTATATGATCATTGTTGGTGTGAGACAAATCATGTATCCTCTAGAGGATATTTGGCTAAATCAGATCATTCCAGATTCATCAGCGCGCGCTACCTTCTTTTCCGTCAAAGGACAGGTCGATGCAATTGGACAAATTAGCGGTGGACCTATTGTCGGATGGATTGGCTCAAGCTTTGCCGTAAGGACGGCGCTTATCGCAAGTGCTGTTTTATTGGCTCCTGCATTATATTTCTATAAAAAATTATTAAGAGCATAAATAAACATTATCTGAGGTACGCGCCTTGCAGTTTGACGATACAAATTACTCCGAGGCAGTCTCAAAAGTGGCCTTGCACGAGATGTGATGAAGCATCTCGTGCTTTTTGCATAATTTAGACGAATATATCTCTTTGGAGTGACGGTGACTTCTTTGTTTCATGTGTTCGTCACTTTATTTGCTGTTTATAGTGACGTTCTCTTTCTTTCATTCATGCGTTCGTCACATTATTTGCCATTAAAAGTGACGAGCCCTTCCAACAATGGTTGAAGAGGCACAGAACGAAAGTCAGGAACTACATCATCGGCAGGTTTTCTATAAGGGCATTTGCGATATCCCGGCAGGAAAACCATTTTTGAGTACAGCCAAATAAGATAATCTTGGTCATCATTTTCGGATGATACGCAAGACGTCCGCCTCCTTGACAGGCTTCGAAGATGATATCATTTTTTTGCATTAGACAGAAAAAGAAGCCTGGACCTAAGTGGTTTATTTTATGACGTGGCAGCTCTCTTTTTTATCGGAAGATGAATTTCCATATAGATTTTTTCAAAATCCCAGTAATGGCAAAATTCGTCGTAATATTCAAAGTCGCTTACTTCTTCATTTACTTCATATGAGCTGGAAGGCAGCCATTCTTCAAGAATATAACGCCAAGTGCCTTTAATTGTTGAGACAAAATGGGACACTGCAACAGCAGGTGTTTTAAACACGGCATAATCTGCAGAAGGCATCCTATGGATCGTAAAACCTGCGGGAAGATTCGCGCTCCCGTCATAATCTACGGCAAAAAGATAAGTAAAGTGACCTTCCTCCCTTTGAATGTTCATACAGTATTCTCCATGCTTTTGCGGCTGAAAATATTTATAAAGATCGCGTTCAACTGTTCCATCTGTTAATCCGCGCATATCCCAAAATGCAGGTTCATCTCTCGTAAAGGACACATTATTTCTATTTGATTCAAAGGTTTGTCCGACAACAGTAAAAGCACTTCTTGCGACGATTTTTGGCTGCAGGACAATTCCGCCGACCTGCTTATTAAATAATGTTTGCAGATCAGGTTTCTGTGGCTTTCCGATCGGACAATGCATTTTATATAGCCTCGGTGAAGATCCAAAGCTATTTTTAAATGCTTTAGTGAAGCCGGCATGTGTATGGAAACCGTAATCAGTGCTAATATCAATAATTTTTTTTCCGCAAGCAAGGTCATATAAAGCATGCTGCAGCTTTCTCTTAATCACGTATTCTTTTGTTGAAAAGCCGGTATATTTTTTAAACAGCCGACTGAAATGAAAGGGAGAGTATCCAGCCAGCTTTGCCAGCTCCTCTGGATTCATGTCATTTTTTATATTTTTTTCAATAAAATCTATGACTTTTTGCAATGTTAGTAGCGGCTCCATTCTTTTCTCACAATCTCCTTTTATGACAAAAAGCGTTAAAACGGTAATATAATTGTAAAACGAAAATAAAGAGGAATTACCGTAAATTTGTGTAATTTTTAACTAACAATTATTTTTTTCATAAGGCTCTTTTCGTTTTGCATCATGAATATACTTCTCTCTTTACGCTGGGCAACGGTAAACCTCCTCAATCATTTACGTATCATAGGAGGCTCGCCACTGTCACATTTCCAGGTGAGTCTAGGTGTATTCGTGCTGCTTAGTTAATTGATAAGAAAACAGCCTTTTTAAAAATGGTAAAAATGTTGTATTTCAAATTTGATAGGAGGTAGGAAAATGAAAAGCACTGGAATTGTTAGGAAAGTAGATGAACTCGGGAGAATCGTTATCCCGAAAGAATTGCGAAACACACTCGAGATTTTTGAGAAAGATCCGCTAGAGATTTTTGTCGAAAATGACCGCATTATTTTGCAAAAATATAATGCAAACAAAGCCTGTCAAATTACTGGAGAAATACAAAACGATAACTTAATTCTTGCTGAAGGTAAAGTAATTTTAAGCCAAAAAGCAGCTGAAGCGCTCATTCAAGAGATTAAAGGAAAACAGCTTTCCCCTCAAATTTAGGTAAGAGCCTCCTTTTAAAAAGGAGGTCTTATTTTTGCAGACTTTCTATGTACGGTTCAATAAAACTTTTATATTCTTTCTTTAGCCCTTTTGGCAGATTCTTTAATGAAAAAAAGTTCATATCCATCGACTCTTTCTCATCAATCGTTATCGTTCCATCATAGTCTCTTGTCATATACACAACAGTCAGTGCATAAAATTCGTCACCGTTTTCAATGCGCACAAAAAATTCTTCGCCAGAAAAAACACCTAATAATGTTAACTCTCCTATGTTAAGACCTGTTTCCTCCTTAACTTCACGCCTTGCTGTTTCCTCCATGCTTTCCCCTAAATCCATTAATCCGCCCGGCAACCCCCATGTACCGTTTGGTCTCTGCTGCAGCAAAATATCGTTTTTTTCATTGATTATGCAAACAACCGCTCCAGGTAAAATCAGCGGTTTATGACCTACATATTTTCTAATTTCTTTATAGTATTCCAAATGTGCACTCACCTCTCCGATACAATGCTATTATTTTGATTTTAGCATGATAAGAGCAAACCTAAAACAATCATTTAAGATGTTTGAAGTCAAAGTCCCCTGTTTGCTGAATAGTTACCTCCACATCTATATTCCTAATTGAATCCTCATTAAGCACGAATTGCCCTTCAAAATGTTCACGCCATTTCTGTAGGTTTTTTCTATAAACTACTTCTTCAAGATTATAAATATCGGTATTTTTTTCTAATGCAGCTTCATACGTTTCCATTATTTCTTTTTTTACTTCCTTTTCGGCTTCATCTATTAATTCTGCCAAAGGAATGTTCGCTTCCATATCAGATACAGCCGCTTTTATTTTCACATTGACATCAAACATAATACTGCTTTTATATACTGGTTTAATTTTCACCTTTGGACGATTGATCATTAACACAATTTTGTTGTCATCATTTGCATTTACAGTCAGCGGTGCACGCCTAGTTGTATTGGACATCCACCTGAAGCCATTAAGCTGATCTTTCGCAAGCTCCCCTTTTAAATCCTGATTTTTCATTAAAAAGGCACCAGTTAACTTAGCCGTATCCTCTTTCGATTTTTCTTCTTTCCAGACTGCTTTAATAATTGAAAGCTTCGGTAATTTTATCGTCATTCCAGGCTCATGATATTCAGAAAAAAAACGCTGTATTCGAATAGGAGGCACTAATGAATGGAGCTCATATATATCCATTGGATTAAAGAGCGAAGTTTGAACAGATGATCCAAATAAATTAGTAACCATAAATATTTTTTCAATCGAATCACTTGTTCCATATAGCCAAGTCGTCTCCCTAATTTGCTGAAATCTTAGTAAAGTATCATTTACCTTACCTAAGCCTTCTTTTAAAGTGTTTTCAGAGAAAACAATCAAGCTAATATGTGCCCAATAAATCTGTTGATTGGCCTTTTCGTACAAGTTAATTATAGCCTCGCTTAATGTCTTTCCTGTTCCTGTTGCAACCCATACCGGCGTAGGTTCTGTCTGGCGATTCTCTGTTTTTGCCACACCTGCGAACGAAACCACTTGAGAATAGACGACAAAATGATCGTCCTTATAATCAATGCCCATAGCAGTAATATAGTGAATATCCTGAATATCCCTTGCATCCCAGCACCCGCCAAGGAAAAAAACTGTGCATGTAATAATTATAACGTTTCTAATCCATGTTAGAGGCGTTTTCATTTTGTTCGATCCTTTGTTTTTAATATAGATGACCGTTTCTTATCTAATACATATGGCTTCGAAAATAATCCCCCAATGAAATCTTTTATTGAGAAGGGAGATACTGGGGCTAAATAAGGTACACCCAATACTTGTATTCTTGATAAATATAAGACAACAGAAAACACTCCGAGGAAGAATCCAAATAAACCCAAGATAGATGAAAGAAAAAGGACAATTAGCCTGACAATACTGACAGAGGTGGCAAGTGATTGATTAATTAATACGTAAGCAGATACAGAGGTAATGCCGGCTACGACAAGCATTGTTGGGGATGTAAGTCCTCCTCTGATAGCTGCATCTCCGATAATAAGACCGCCAACAACTGTTAATGTTTGGCCGACAGCCTTAGGCAAGGTTACACCGGCTCCCTTAAAAACCTCAAAAAGCAGCAAGACAAAGAACGCTTCTAATTGCGGAGAGAGCGGCAGCCCCATCCTCGATACCGTAATCGTTGCTAAAAAAGGAAAAGGCAGCTGGTCTAAATGAAACGAAGTAATGGCAATAAAAAAGGCAGGCAAAAAGATGGCAACTAATAGTCCGACAAAACGAAACAGCATTTCAAAGTTAGTATAGTAATATGGGTTGTACCGGTCTTCAGCTGTTTTCAGAAGATATGTGAGATTGGCAGGCCCTATTAATGCTAAAGGCGAGCCATCTATTAGAATCGCAAAGCGGCCATTATCGATGCTCGCTACCACATAATCCGGACGGCCTGTATAATTGAACAGCGGAACTAATTTGTACTTTTTCCCGGCAAGGATTTGTTCCAAGTCAGATGTACTTATTATCATGTCCGTTTGGATTGAGTTAAGCTGTTTTTTCACCTCATGAATTATTTCTTCATTCGTAATATCACTTACATACAATAGACTTATTTTCGTTTTTCCCCTCCTGCCTATTTCAAATGATTCATTAACGAGCGAAGCTGTTTTATACCTCTTCCTGACCAGCGCAATGTTAATTGAAATATCTTCGGTAAATCCGTCACGAGGTCCTAAAAAAGAAATTTCAGATGTTGGTTCCTCAGGTGATCTTTGCGGGATATTTGGAAGAGGATACATAAATAAAAGCTGCTGTTCTTCAAATAATACGAGAACCATTCCAGAAAAAATTTCCTCTGCAATTTCCTCTGCAGTCGTTGTCTCTGGTGAAATAATGCTTAGTTGCAGCTCATCATTACCGTATTCTACGGTTTCTACCTCTTTTTTATTTATATTTGACACTAAAAGTTCCTTATGCTGAGCAATTGAACCATTTAGATTCCCGTCATCTACCATGACCTCAGAAAAAATCAGCAGGCAATCATATTCTTTATTTTTATGTTCATCATGAATTTTATGTTTTTTAATTTGAATATCAGCACTGTTTTTAAATAAATCCCTATAATATTCCGCTGTTAATTCGATTCCCTTTGAGGAAATCCCTTTATCTGGACTGCTCGATTGGCGCTTCATTTTTCTTCACTCTTCCTCTGAAAAAGATAATAATGGTGATAAAAAAAGTCACAAATAAAATGCCAATTACACTAATGCTAAAATAGTAATGATCTATCATTTGTTTCATGGCTGGACTATCTACTGGTATGCAAAGCAATAAGATCAACACAGCCGTCAGAATGATGAGTATGATATTATGCTTTTTTTTCGTTTTCGGGTGAAAAAGTTCAGCAAACATAAATAGTGACAAAGAAATGCGGACAAAAGCGCCTGAAAGCCATTGGTAAACAGAAAGAAAATCCAATCTATTTAAATACTTGCCAATCGTTAATAACCGCCACTGCGCATATGCAGGATTGCTTATATTTGAAGCCTGTTTCGGCCCGAATTCAGTAATTGCACCTATGATTGGTCCAAGGTTGATTAAAAGAATAAAAATTGACAACAAAAACAGCCTAAATAATTTTACCTCTGTTCTTATATGCTGCTGAATGATAGCAAAATAAAAAAATTCTACTAAGCCACCACCTAAAATAACGGCTCCAGCCATGACAGGTGTAATTCCATTCTCAAAAACAGGAAGCAAAAGCGAATAATCTTTATAATGCATATTTGAAAACATAATAAAAAATCCAAGAAGAACAACTAAAGGCAAAACAACCCCGCCTGCGATAGCAATCGTCTTAATGCCTGAAACTGCTGCATAAAGACAAAGGAGTATAAACGGAAAAAACAAAACAAACCGTGGGGTCTGAATCATATATGTGCTATTAACCCAAGAAAATGTCGTATATAAAGTAATGTAAAGATTCAATACAAGCAAAAAGGCTAAAATCAATTTCACTAACCAAGCTGCTGCTGGATGGCTATTGGTTTTCAGCCAGCTAATTAAGTGCTGCCGATTCGTTTTTTTGATAATCCAATATATTAACGGAACCCATAGGATGAAGAGAATTCCCACTCCAAGCAGGCTCACCCATGAATCACGACCAGCTGCAGTCAGTACCGAGGGCAGTACGATGACATGATTCATCAGCCCCATAGATAAAATCATCACAATTGTTGCCTGAGAAGCGGTAATGCTTCTTACCATTTTCATCCTCCTCTCATTAATGTTCTTAATATGAGTGAGGTTGCTGGTTTTTATTCTCATTTAAAGGAATCATTCACTTTTTATTTTGCGTGAAAAATAAATAACCGTCCTTCATAAACTCTTTAAGAATTCATGAAGGACGGTTTAATTACCTTATATTTTTAGTTTAAGCATAAAAAATAACCAAGGCAGCGACGAGCAGGCGAACTTTTTCATAAGCCCTATTAAGCTCTTCTTCAGCAAAAAATTATGTTTCACCACTCTTATAGAGTCCTGCCTAATATGAGATAAAGGTAGCTGCAAATGATCCTCCTAGTGATGCTTTTTACTTTACCCTGCTTAAACTCAGCCTTCAACATTAACATCGTTTTGACTTGTGTCAGTTCTTTGTTGAACCTTAAAATAAAAAAAGCGAGAAACAATTTCTCGCCTAAACTTTCTATTTTAAAAGGTTAATGCTTGTAATAATAATCGGCATTGCAAAGACATCAATTAAAAATGCTCCAACGATCGGGACTATTAAGAATGCTTTTGGCGATGCCCCATACTTGGCTGTAATCGCTGACATATTGGCCATTGCATTTGGCGTTGCCCCTAAACCGTGGCCAGTAAATCCGCCGACCATAACTGCTGCATCATAATCTTTGCCAAATAATCTAAACAGTACAAAGATACTTAGCAATACGATAAATACTACTTGAGCAAACACAATGACAAGCATTGGCAATGCAAGTTCTGCTACTTCCCATAATTTAATGCTCATTAACGCCATGGCTAGGAAAATTCCTAATGTGATATCACCAATAAAATTAACCGCCTTCATATCTACAATATTCGCATTCGCTTTATCCAATATATTCCTGACAATCACTGCAACGAACATGGCTCCGACATAGCTAGGTAAAACAAACCCTGTCAAATTAGAAAATCCGCTTCCTAAAAATGTCCCTGCTGTCATGCAGAATGTGATAATTAATATTTGTGTTAAAAAGTTATTAGATTGGAATGAGCTCTTACTTTCATCTGTTTCTTTTGCAGCTGCGATTTCATCATGCTGATTTGTATCTTTAGGCTTCAAATTATGTTTTGTTATTAAATATTTTACTGTGGGACCTCCAACAAGACCGCCGGCGATAAGTCCAAATGTTGCTGCAGCGAGTCCAACTGATAAAGCAGAATCAATCCCCAGTTCTTCAATCGTACCGCCAAACGCAGTTGCCGCTCCATGGCCGCCTTCCATGGAAACAGCTCCCATCATGACTCCTAGTAACGGCTCCAGTCCGAGTGCTGTTGCAAGTGATATACCGATGGCACTTTGAAATAATGCAAGCGCGCCACATGCTAGCCAATAAATCACTAACAGCTTTCCACCTAGCTTAACTAGCTGAAAGCTTGCCCCCAATCCTACAGTAGTAAAAAAAGTAAGCATAAATATACTTTGAAGCGACGTATCCAATTCCAGGTTTACTGCACCAGTCTGCCTTAAGATTAAAACGAGAATGGCAAAGAGCAGCCCTCCTACTACCGGGGCGGGGATACAAAACTTATTTAATAATCCCACCCGTTTAATAATGAATCCGCCTAATAACAGCAAAGCTACTGCAAGAAACAAAGTGGCTATTTGATCGAGCGAAATGTTCATTTAAATCCCCCTCAATTTTGATTATTCGTGGAAGTTAATAATAGCTTCGTTAATTAAATGTGCAGCCAGCAGTACTGTTTGACCGCTGTGATCAAGAGAAGGATTAACCTCAGACACATCAAATGATATCGTTTTTGGATGCGATACAACCTTCCTAATGATTTCCCTTACGACATCTGGAGCTAATCCAAACGGTGACGGCGCACTCACTCCCGGCGCATATGCTGAGCTAATGGAATCCATGCATAAGGTAAGGATTATCACATCATTCTTATCAATAAAATCGTCCATTTTCTCCAAAGAGTTTTCTAGTGACTTATTTGTCAGCTGTTCTTCTAGAATAAATTCGACGCTATGCCTTTTTGCTTCATCAAATAATGCCAGAGTATTCCCCTGCTTTTGAATCCCTGCGCAAAAATAAGAACTGTTTTTATCGTGATCTAATATTTGTTTAAACATTGTACCTGAAGTTGGTTCTTTGTCATAAGACCGCAAATCAAAATGAGCGTCAATATTTATCATTCCCAACTTGACATGTTCACCAATGGCAGATCGTACACCTAAATAATGTCCATAAAATGTTTCATGGCCTCCTCCAAGTATAATTGGATAGCCCTTGCCTTGAATAATTCCGCTGACAGCCTGACCTAATTCTGCCTGTGCTTCTTCCAACTTCCCATTATCGCAAACAACATCGCCGCAATCACATATAGAAGTACTTGCCGACAAGTGCCAAGGAAGCTTGGCCAAGGATTTTCTAATTTCATCCGGTGCTTTGCCCGCGCCAACTCTTCCCTTATTGCGTCTTACACCTTCATCACTCTTGAATCCAATGAAACGAATAGATTTTTCGCTCTTTTGGTTAGCTGAGCAAGGATCAGAAGTGTTAATTACTTGATGATATCTGAAGCTACGTTCATCCGTTTCTGAATCAACTCTTCCTGTCCAGAAATGCAAAGATGGTTGAATATACATAGTAGTCTCCCTTCATTAAAAATTCTGATTTAATATAAAAGAAGTATAAAATATAGTAATATATAATAACAAATACTAAAAATGTATATATTTATAGCTTAAAGCTATAGGGAGGAATTTATGGATATTAGACAGCTTGCTTATTTTGTTGCTATTGCTGAAGAAGAGAGTTTTTCCAAAGCCGCAAAATCACTGCATGTATCACAGCCATCATTAAGCAACGCCATAATGAAACTTGAAAAAGAAACTGAGCTCGTTCTTTTTGAAAGAAATACTAGAGGTCTTCATTTAACCGAAGCAGGAGAATTATTTTATAGAAGAGCAGTTAAATTACTACAGAATTTTGATCATATGAAAATTGAATTGGATGAGATGAAGACAGTAGGCAATGGAACCATCGCAATTGGGCTAATAGAATCTTCAAAATTCTGGCTGTTTAAAGTGATAAAGGAATTTAAGAAAATTTATCCTAATGTGCACTTTCAATTCAAGGAGGTGCTCGGCCATCAAAAAGTGATAGAAGCTTTAATAAATTGCAATGTTCATTTTACAATTACAAATCAGCCGATAAATAATGAAGAAATTAAGTTAATCCCCATTTACCATGAGCCGTTTATATTGGCGGTAAATAAACAGGACTTTTTAGCCGCCAGAGAAAATGTCTCGTTAAAAGAAATCAAGAACAGAGATCTTATTATTAGTACAACTGGTTTTCAAACACGGTCAGATATTTTAACTGCCTTTGAAAAAGAAAACATTCAGCCAAATATTTTCTTTGAAATTGAAAGGCTCGAGACTGCATGCAGAATCGTTGAAGAAGGCTTAGGAGTAACAATATTGCCGGAAAGCTATTTAAAATATGCCCACTCGCCAAATACTGTAGGTATTCCAATCGATTCACCATATCTGTCTAGAACTGTCTACTTAGCAACTTTAAAAGATAGAACGCTTACGCCTGCTGTTCACCATTTATTGTCCAATATCCACCTCTTTATTAATGAGAATGAGAATATAAATAAAGAGTGATGAAATCGATTCATCACTCTGCTTGCAAATATCTCATTCCTGTACTAAATATAGAAGGCACAATTGAAGCGTGATTTTCTCCTTGCCCTTCGACGAATAAGGTCTCCATACCTGCATCGGTTAAGAGATTACGCATTTCTTTAGCATCGTTCAATAAAAAAGGTTTTTCTTCTGTCCCAGCTGCCATGAATAGTTTTATATTTTGACGAACATCCTCCCTTTCAAACATAAGCTGTGTAACATGTTCGACAATCATCTTTTCATTCCACCAGATGGATGGACTGCAGGCAAAATACCTTTGAAATGCTGTCGGCTTTCTAAACAAAGTGTATAAGGTAAATAAACCGCCCAATGAATGTCCAAAAATCATTTGCTGATGTTTATTAAATGAATAGCATGCTTCAAGCTCAGGCTTTAATTCTTCTTCAATAAATGCGAGGAATTTATCAGCTCCGCCTGAGTCAGGCCACGGACTGCCGTCTGGTTTTATCGGCAGCGATAAAGAGTGAGATGGCGGTGTAAAATCATATACGCGGTTTGAGTGGAAAGAACGGTCCGCACCATACCCAATTCCTACTATGGCCATGTCTTTTATTCCCGTTTTGTCAGAACGGCGCGACTGCAGCTGAATCATTTCTCTAAACATCGTAAAATAGGCATCCCCGTCAAGAACATACAAGACAGGTACATCACTTAAATGTCGAGCATGCTTCGGAAGTGAAACAGTTATTTGATAAACCCGCTCATCCTTTGAAGTCATCGTCCATTGTTCTGCTTTTCCAAATATGAAATCTTTATGTAAGGTCACTTTCATCAACACCAGCCCTTTTTGGTTATTTCACTGCAAATTCTTGAACCTTCTCAGTGGAATGAGCACTCTCATAGCCTAAGCAAACCGGTACGCCGTTATAAGGGTCCACGATAATTCTCGCTTCTATATTAAAAACCTCTCTTAACACATCACGAGTCATAATTTCTTTTGGACTGCCTTTTTTCATAATTTCTCCCGACTTCATTGCGATGATATTATCTGAAAATCTTGCCGCATGATTTATATCATGCAGCACCATAACAACTGTACAAGCATGAACGCGGTTTAATTCCTCCACAATCTCTAAAACATCAAGCTGATGTGCCATATCTAAATAAGTCGTTGGTTCATCCAATAAGAGTATTTCCGTTTTTTGCGCCAATGCCATTGCAAGCCAAACTTTCTGCCTTTGACCACCCGATAGATGATCAATCTCTCTTCTGCGAAAATCGATTACACCTGTAATATTCATCGCCCATTCAATCGCTTCCTCATCCTCAGCTGTCAGTTTGCTTAAATTTTTCCGATGCGGATATCTGCCATAAGATATAAGCTCTTCTACCTTTAGCTGTGCAGGACCGCTTGGATTTTGAGAGAGCATAGCTAGTCTTTTAGCAATTTCCTTAGTAGGTAAAGTATTCATATCTTCTTCCTGCAAAAAAACCTTTCCATTTTTTTGCTTAATGATTCTACCTATTGTTTTGAGTAATGTAGACTTTCCGCAGCCATTGGGTCCAATGATTGTCGTGACCTTTCCTTCCTGTATATTTACATTCAGGTTGCTAAAAACGGTCAATTTCTCATAGCTTGTCTCCAGACTTTCTCCACGTAAAATATGCATCTGAATCCTCCTATGCTCTCGATTTCACTAATAAAAATAAAAAGTAAGGAACACCAAGTATCGAAATCACAATTCCAACAGGGAGTTCAGCCGGTGCAAAGACATTTTTTGCGATAAAATCAGAAACAACCACCAGCAGCATTCCAATCGCTCCGCACACAGGAAGTACATGACGGTGATTGATGCCAACAAGCTGCCTGGCAATATGCGGTGCCATCAAACCGATAAACCCAATACTACCTGAAACAGACACACAGGCGCTCACCAGCCCAATACTCGCTAATAGTAAAATCGATTTTTCTTTTTCTACAGCAATTCCTAAACTTTTCGTACTAATATCTTCTAATTGAAATAAATCAAGCAAATATGCCTTCTTATATATAATGGGAATTAAAATTAATAACCAAGGTAGCATTGATGCAATATAAATCCAGTTCGCATTATAGATGCTGCCCGACACCCAAACCGTTGCCATTTCAAAATCAGAGGCTTTCATCTTTAAAGAGATATACATTGAAAGCGCACCGAATCCTGAACCAATAGCGATTCCTGTTAAAATCAGCCTGCCGGTATCAAATGTTCCATTTTTCCATGAAAAAAAGAATATGAACAGCGATGCAATTAATCCGCCGATTAATCCGAAAATAGGCATGATCATTACGGATAGCCACCCTGAACCTTGGACCTGATCCTGGAAAAAGAACATAAAGATAACGATGGCAGCTCCAGCTCCAGCGTTAATGCCTAATATTCCTGAGTCAGCCAATCCATTTCTTGTTATCCCTTGGATGACTGCCCCGGCAATCCCCAAACCTAACCCTACAAGTGCCGCGATGACAATTCTCGGTAATCTAAAGTCAAAAATAACTAACTCAAAATCAGCATTTGTTTCAATCCGAAAAATCGTACGGAATACGTCTCTTATCGTTAATTCAAATACACCATATGTAAGGCTTATATACATGCTAATTAAAATAAGAACGGTTAAGACCAACATTGTAATAACCGTTTTTTTGCCTTCTTTATGCATGCCTTCCTCCTCCTCTCGTTCTTATCAAATAAAGGAAGAAAGGAACACCAATTAAAGAAGTGATCACGCCGATTGGTGTTTCGAATGGTGCATTCACAAAACGGCTAAGTATATCACATAAGGCAAGAAAGACGCCGCCGATGATTCCCGCACATGGAATAAGCACTTTATAATCTACACCAACTAGAAACCTAGTAATATGGGGAACTATCAAGCCAACAAATCCTATTTTCCCCACGAGGGCAACGGCCGTACCAGTCAAGCAAATGACGGATAACATAGAAAGCACCTTAACCATCCTTGTCCGCTGGCCTAAAGTCACTGACACCTCTTCACCTAATGATAATATCGTGATACCGTTCGCTACGATAATGGCAAGAATCAACCCAACTAAACCAAAGGGCAGCGCCATTAAAAATACATCAGGGTCCGCCTGGTGAAGCTTGGCATTGTACCAAAAGCTCACATTTTGCGACACTTGAAAATAGGAAGCAATCGCAGCAGACATACTGCTTAAGAACGTCCCAATTACCGTGCCGATAATTGCTAACCGAACAGGCGATAATCCGCCCTTAATTAATGAACCGAAACCATAGACAATCCCTGCGCCTATTGCAGAGCCAAGCATAGAAAATAGAATCATAGAAATGGACGGCAGCTCAGGCATAAATACCATACAGATAGTAATCACAAAAGCTGATCCATCTGTGACTCCCATAATCGAAGGGGATGCAAGATAGTTCCTTGTCATCCCCTGCATAATTGCACCGGATATCGCTAAAAATGCACCGACTAGCAATGCGCTTAACACTCTTGGCAGTCTCGAAGTCATAATGATGGCATGGTTCACGTCTTCTTCATTGTATGCAGTAAATGCCTCCCAAATAGTTGCCAATGTAATCCCTTTAGCCCCATAGGCAATTGAAAGGAAAATCACAGAGACAATGATGATTGGAGCGGTAAATAAGATGATTCGAGCCAAACCATTCGTTGTTTTCACGTTACTCAACACACTTTACATTAGTTTGCAAGAGACTCAGTCGCTGCCTCTAGAAATTTCGTCTTGCTCCAGGCAGTTCCGCCTTGAGCCAATGGGTCAACAGCATTTACGAAAACATGACCGTTTTTTACTGCATTCACACTTTTGAAAATCGCATTTTCTTGCAGCTCATCCAACGCTTTAGGCTTATCTGCATTTTCACTTTCTTCAAACTGTAAAAATACATAATCTGGATTCATCTCTGCGAACTGCTCTAGCGAAAGGGCTTCCTGTGCTTGAGCCGCCTCAACTTCTGCCGGCACCCCGATACCTAAATCTTCATAAAGAACTGGATTTAAATAGACATTACTCGGATATAAATACATGTTGCCTGCACGGACTCTAATAATTACTACCTTTTTATCATTCAATAAATCTCCAATTTCTTCCTTCGCAGCTGTAACATCATTTTCATATTTAGAAATAATATCTTCAGCATCATCTTGTTTTCCTGTCAATTCTGCCATTAAACGAAGATTATCCTGCCAGTCTGTAGAAATATGCGATACAGGCACCATTGTTGCCACTTTGTTCAGCTGCTCTGCCACTTCCGGTTTATATTTTGAAGTTCCAAGTATCACATCTGGTTTCATTTGCAGCATTGTTTCATAATTGGGTTGCGTTTTTTCACCTATGGATTCAGCACCAGCCAAATCTTCCGCCAAATAAGATGGCAGCTCTCCACCGATTGTCACTGCCCCTATAGGCTTTACTCCAAGGATAGCTGCATCCTCCATTGCTTCAAGGCTTGCTGCAACAATTTTTTCCGGATTGGCCGGTATCTCGTATTGTTCATTTAAGTATGTAATCGTTTGGTTTTCTGATTTTGCTTCGTCTGTTTTTGTCTCTGTTTGGGCAGACTTCTCCGCTTGTTTTGTATTTCCTGATGTTTCTTCTCCCCCACAACCTGCAAGACCTAAACTTAAAATTGCCGCAGCACTAAATCCGATCCATTTAAATTTCATTTTCTTTCTCCTTTTTATTAAAATTCATCACTTGAAGTGATAATGATAATCGTTATCATTTATAAATAATAGAGTATGTGGAGATAAATTACAATACATATTCTGAAAATAGTTCACCGGTCTTATATGATAATCAGCAGCCAAAAAAAGAAGCTAGGAAGAATTTCTCCCCTAGCTTCTTTTCTTTCGAGCAATCCATATCGTCCATCTATCCTCCTCTATAATCTCTCCTCTATGATGTACAAACTCTTTTTCAATATCATTTACTAATTGAAATAGTTCTTGATCATTAAGTTCGTGTAATATGGAGCGACCTTTTCTTTCCAATAAGTCTTTTTTAAGCTCATTAATATTTTGATATACCTTTCTTTGTTCCCAAAGTTTTATTTCTTCAATTTCTGCAAATCCAGTTGATCGCATTGTTTCTATTACTTGCTCGCTTGAATATCTGCGTGAGGTTTCAATGTTGATTAAAGCGGAGAATTTTTCAAAAAAATAGCCTCTAATATGTGTCTTGCTGCTTTTTTGAAGGCAGTCTTCTGGTGTTCGGTCTTGAATAATCGCAGTCCCATTTTCGTTTAATATTCTGTAAATCTCATTAAAGCATGTTTCTAATTTGGTAATATGGTGAATGACTGCTCTCTCTAAAACGATATCAAAGGTTGCATCGTCTAGTTTTGTATCTAAAGCATTCCCTAATAGAAATTTTATTTTTTCAACCTGCTGGCAGTTTTCTTTTGCAGCCTGAAGCTGCTGCCGCGAATAATCCACTGCCGTCACTGACTCCGCCCCCAGCATTGCCATCGCGAGCGTATAAATTCCTCCGCCGCAGCCGATATCTGCTACCGCTTTGCCTTTGAAATCCACCACCTTTTTTACTTCGTTCACCCATGATAATGAAGCCGTCCTCCCTATATAGGATGACTGATTTTCCTGACTATGGAAATCTATTGACATGCCAGAACACCTTCCTTTCAGGTTTATCATATCCTGAATGAAAAAATTAAAAAATACGATTAAAATTATGGTATACGATAGGTTTTATTTATTTTTCTGAAATAATGATGTTAATAGACCATTTACACCAAATAGAGTTGAATCTTCCGTTTCCTCTTTCATCTTTCGAATCTCAACTACCTCAAAATCCTTGAATATTGTCCGCAGTTTTTCATCCGTATAACCTAAACCGCCTTTTATGCTGCGTTCTCGGTATACCTCCCAATCTGACATTTCAACTCCACCGAGAGGGCCGCCAGCTTCGAAACAGGAAAGGGCAAAGTGTCCGCCCGGCTTCAGTGCATGATGAACAAGATTTAAATAGGTTATTTTCCGATGAGGGGCTATATGATGGAAGCAGCCTGAATCGTAAATAATATCGTATTTCCCCCTATCCACCACCAGCTCAAAAAGATTGCTTTGGATAAAGTTCACCGCCACCTTTTCCTGTTCTGCCCTTTCAGCCGCCCATTGCAGTGAGACTTCTGAAAGGTCGACTGCATCAACACTGCAACCATTTTTCGCAAAATAAACGGCATTCCTTCCTGGTCCGCAGCCGAGCTCAAGCACTTTCCCTGGTCTGATCCACTCTTGTTCAAAATAGGCTGCTAAATTTTCATCAGGTTTATTGACAAAGAACGGTATAGCCTTCTCACGATTTCTGTAAAACTCATTCCAAAAACCAGCAGGCTCACGGATGAACGAATCAAGCATCAGTAAAATATCGTCATAATTATTAATGGTTTCCTCCATCATTTCCTCTCCCCTATAAATAACTTTTCATTAGCGATTCGCTATCTGGCAAAAAAAGAAAAGCGATCCCCCCTGAAGAAGAATCGCTGCTAAATTCAAATCAATATCCACTTATATATTTCTCCGTTTTGATGTCATTTTCCTGTTACATGATAAATAAAATCATCAAGATGCTGTAAAGATGAAATATTTTCATTGCAAGCCTTTGCGTCCCTGCATATATAATTTCCCCTTTTAATATATGTACCAACCGCTGCTCCTTTCATTTCTATAATAAACATTCCAGCATCGGTGAATTTTTGGCAAAATACACATAAGCTCTTTTGATTTAAAGGTTCAAAGCTGCCGTTTAAACCGATTAATTTTTGCTTATAGGGAGCAATAATAAACTTGCGATTACTGCCCTTATCATCCCAAGCTAAATAGGTCATCTCATCGAAATCTGAAGCATCAGCATATGGGAATTTTAATTTTTTTGCCTTCGGAAAGAGCTTTTTTAACGATTGCTCCGTTAGTTTCTGAAACGGAATCACAAGCGGCTTGATTGCAGCTAAGAATTTTTCTGCACCTGCGGTATCCTTTATAGTAACAAGAGAGCCAATCAACTCTTTTTGTTCATCTCCTAATTCAGAAAATACACTGTAAGCCTTCTCTATTGTAAGTGATCTTACCGCTGCTAATACTGTCGCATCATTTACAGATGCGTGAGCATTTATAAGCTTTTGCGCCTGTTCTTTCAACATATTGTATTGGTCATTTCTTATAAAAGCCTCCACTACATTCACTCCTACACATCATTTTCCTTGTTATTATTTATATTAAAGCGAAAATAAAATAAAAAAAATGCCGACTTTGCTTGAGAAACAAAGTCGGCATATATCATCATTTCTTATATATAATTTTCTTTATCGTTTCAACTGACAAATAATAATCTGCTGCTAATTGATCAATCGTTGATCCAGTTTGAAATTGTGATTTGATGTTTGCGTTTCTCTCATCTAATCGTTTTCTGGCACCAGAATCGCTGCCCCATTTTTTCTGATTTTGCTCTTGTTTAGGAATATAGATCGTTTCGCCTTGAACATATTTTTGGATTTCTGTCAGTAATGATGCTGGCAACTTAGCCGTCGCATTTACATATTTCATCATGCTCGCTCCTTATTTTTAATATCAATAAGGGCAAAGCCTAGACAAGATATGGCGATTTACTCTATTCTACCTCATGCAAAGAATCGCCTTTCCATTATAGGCTTTGCATGAGACGCTGCAGTATCCGGCATGAACTGCGATACCATTACCATCACCTCCTACATACATTATATAGCGGTTTTCTCTTTTCAAGGTTACCATTTTACTCTAAATATATTTTACTTTTACATAAACTAAATTCTACATCTGACTACTGAATTTCCAGTATCTAAAGAAAAGATGCAGCGCTTAAAAAGCGTGCATCCATGATATTATTCTCCGAAATCTACATTATGATAAACACGCTGAACATCTTCTAAATCTTCTAGCGCATCGATTAATTTTTCAAATTGGGCAACTTGTTCTTCATCTAATTGTACTTCTGTTTGTGGAAGCATCGTTTGTTCAGCGATGGAGAATTCCTCTATCCCAGCACCCTTTAAGGCTTCTTGTACTACATGAAACTGGCCTGGCTCAGCATATACAATTACTGATTCATCCTCTTCCAGAATATCACGCACATCAATATCAGCTTCCATCAGAATTTCCAACACTTCATCAGCAGTTTTTCCTTCAATTCCAAATACAGCTGTTGCATCGAACATATAAGATACAGATCCGCTGACACCCATATTACCGCCATTTTTACCAAATGCAGCACGTACATTAGATGCTGTGCGATTAACGTTATTAGTAAGTGCATCAACAATCAGCATCGATCCGCCTGGACCGAATCCTTCGTAGCGGAGTTCATCATAGCTTTCGCCGGTGCTTCCCTTCGCTTTATCAATTGCACGATCAATAATATTTCTCGGAACATTATACGTTTTTGCACGTTCGAGAACAAATTTAAGCGCCTGGTTCAATTCCGGGTCAGGTTCTCCCTGTCTGGCAACAACGTAAATTTCAAGTGCAAACTTAGTATAGATACGACTATTATTTGCGTCCTTTGCCGCTTTCTTATCCTTAATATTATTCCATTTACGGCCCATATGTCCCACTCTCTTTCAACTTTTATATCTACTAGCATCTGTGGATGCCCTATTTATTCCATGTATATTATAACGCAATCTTTCAAGAGAAAAAAGCACAGACATCCATTTAATAAAGTTTGAATGATTTTACAATTACATCTTGGAGGAACATAAAGATTAGCCAACCAGCAATACCTAAGCTAATTGAAAAATACAAGTGCAAGGAATGCTTTAAGGCAAAATAGACTATGAATAATAACACAATTGTCCCTGGCAGCCCCCATAATACGCCCAACGCAAATTTGCTCAACACTGTAGCTGTTTCCCCCTGGACATATAGCCATATCATACTTAATAAGCTCACGAGCGGGAGCGCTGCAATGATTCCTCCATATGCAGGAAACCTGCGTGCAAGTTCAGTAACAGCTGCAATGACAAATGCAGAAGCGATTATTTTTCCAATCACATTCATCTTCTGGCACACTCGCTTAAAAGCTGTAATGATTGGAAAATATTTTCTGCATCCTCGATTGGGAGACTTTCTAAAATTTGTTTCAGCTTTACTTCGTCGAGGCTTGAGTTTCGATGAAGGACTTTCTCGCCTTCTTTTGTTAAGCGCAAATGCACCTTTCTTTCATCATGAGATGATCTTTCTTTAAGCACCCAGCCTTTCTCTATTAATCTTTTTATATGTTCAGAGGCTGTGTTGTGAGAGACTTCAAGGTTCTCTGCTACTTCACCTACACCTATGCTGTCCCGTTTCTCTATTAATTGCAAAATACGCACCGCTTGATGAGAGATTTTATCGTGATGATTGTAACGTAAATGAAAGTAAATATCTGTCCAATATTGGTTGAGCAAGACTGTATTATATTTCATATAAATCTCCTTTTTATGTCTTATAAAGAGATTATATCTTATAGTACGATATAAATTCAATATATTTTCTACCTAATAAAAACAGCTGCCTTATATGCCGGCAGCTGTTTTGCTTTAATTAATATGTTCGGTAAGTCCTCTTCTAATAAAATTGGCAGTGACCGGCTTTCTGTCAAGCTCCCTTGACCATACTGACAGCTGTCCGATATGGTGAATTTCATGTGCAATTACATGCCTCATGACTTCTCCCCATGTGAAGATTTCTCCTGCCTCTATATCATTGAAAACTTTATTTTCCATCGTACTATTCCATTGCTTTACAAAGGGTGCAACCTCTTCATGGTATTTAGTATCAAGTTGGCGGATTTTTTCTAGTGAATTGTACTTTTCAAATTCCTCCGGCGGACAGGAGTGTCCATGAATTTCTTTAAGCCATCTCCATTCAACATCTATTATATGAAATAATGTCTCTAGAATACTGCCGACTCCGCCTGTTCTTCTTGCTAATAATTCATCTTCTGAAAGGTCCTCGCACCATTTGTACCACTCATGTCTGACCATCCAATTATAATGGAAAAGCGCCTCCATTTGCATCACCCTTTTTTGAATATTCTATCATATATTCATATTGTACTGTCCAATATATGCTGATTGAGGTCGAAAAATGACATTGTTTTCAGCTTGCTCTAGTACATGAGCGGTCCATCCTACCATTCTGCTCGCCGTAAATGTTGGCGTAAATAACTGCTTATCCATCTCTATTGCTTTCATAATAGCAGCAGCATAAAATTCTACATTCGTATAAAGTGATCTGCCTGGCTTTAACTCTTCTAATAACTGTATGCCTATTTCCTCTACTTCAATCGAAAGATCAAGCCATTCATCACTGCCGGCAAATGCTATTAATTTTTCCTTTAGAGCAACTGAACGGGGATCGACTGTTTTATAGATTCGATGTCCAAAGCCCATCAGTTTTTCTCCCCGTGTTATTTTTTCTTTTAAAACTCTTTGTGTATTTCCATCCGCCTTTATTTCATCCAAAAGATGTATAACCTCTGCCGGAGCGCCTCCATGAAGCGGCCCTTTCATCGTGCCAATTGCAGATGTAATCGCAGAAATGATTTCTGACTCAGTGGACGCTGCTACCCTTGCTGCAAATGTGGAAGCATTCATCCCATGCTCCATCGTTAAAATCATATATGTTTCAAGCGCATTGACATGAGCCTCCGCCGGTTTTTTGCCTGTTAGCATATATAGATAATTCGCGACATGATTTAAATGTTTGTTAGGCTGCACGATATCAAGGTTTTCCATTAGCCTTTTTCGAAAGGCGATAATAAGCGGTGTAATGGAGGTAAGTCTTATTGCTTCGTCTATTGTCGGGGGCCATTGGTAGGATTGATTGCCTTCAGCTGAAATGATTGTTCGCAGCACACTCATCATATTCATATCTTTCGGGAGAAGTTTTAGTACTTCCATTTGATAGTCAGATAGTGTCCTATTGTGAACGAGCTGCTCCTTCAGCTTGGTTGCTTGTTCAGCTGTCGGCAGTTTTCCGTACCATAATAAGTAAGCGGTTTCTTCAAAATTATATTTGCTCGTTATCTCACTAATTTCATAGCCTCTATAAATTAATTTCCCTTTTTCTCCATCAACATGGGCGATAGCTGTTTCGGCTGCGATCACACCTTTTAATCCTCTTTGTAACATGTTTATCTTTCCCCTTTCTATATTTTCCTTTATTATATAGGAGAGAAATTATTTAAAAAATTAAATGTTTTTAAATAAATCAATTAATAATATTAATTGATTAGGAGGAGATTTCTATAGAATTTAGTTGGTTACATACATTTTTAACTGCTGCGAAGTATGGGAATTTCCGCAGAACGGCAGAGTTATTATATATCTCACAGCCTTCTGTTACTGTTCATATTCACAATCTTGAGAAGGAGCTTGGGGTCGAACTATTCACACGTGTTGGCAGACGAATCAGGCTGACAGAGGAAGGCCGGCGATATATTCCTCATGCAGAAGAACTGCTCGCAGTCTATCAAAAGGGGAAGGAGGATCTGCAATCGTTCAGTCAAGGATTTACCGCTTCGTTATCATTAGCGATTTCCCCTTTAATAGCAGATACGATTCTCCCATTCGTTTTAAAAAAATATATGAATAAACATCCGACTGTTGAAGTTTCAGTGAAAGTGTTGGAATCAGAGGAAATCGAAAAAGCTGTATTAAGCGAGGAAATTGACTTGGGCTTATCGTGTCTTGAAACAACTGACCGTGAGCTTCATTACCAGATATTATTTACAGATGAAGTTAAACTAATTGTTCCCCATGACGGAGCTGACGCAGAATCTGCACCTCCATTAGATGAGGAAGAAATTTTAACGAGCAACTATTTATTAACAGAGAACCATCCAGTTTATTGGGAGTCACTGACAAGAGAGGTTAAACATAAGTATCCGAACATAAAAATGATGAAAGTTTCCCAGATTCATATAACAAAACGATTTATAATTGAAGGCTTAGGTGTCTCTTTCCTGCCATTATCAACGGTTAGAAGAGAACTGCTCGAGGGCTGGCTGCTCGAAGTCTCCACCACCATCCCCCTCCCTAAAGCACACACCTATGCCATCATCAAACACAACCACTCCAAACAACAAGAATTCATGACATTCCTGCAAAACTACCGGATTTAAATTAATTAGTACCTGTCACCGCCAAATTTCGACAATTAGGTATATTTACCCATTAAATTTTACTTAAGTTAATATGAAGTTTGCTTGTTTTTAGTCGATAGATAGCTTGAGAGAATATGTTTATTTTTAATTTTTAAATATGGGAGGTTTTTGATTTGACTTTAAATTTTGAGGTTTTATGCAAACAGTTTATTGCTGGTGAGTGGAGAGATGGCCAAAGTAGCAATACGCTAAAGAATATCAATCCATATAATGAGGAAGTACTTGCCGAAGTTAATATTGCAACAACTGCTGATATAGACCTTGCTTATCAAGCTGCAGCAAAGGCAAAGCTTGAATGGGATAAAGTAAATGCTTATAAAAAGCGAGACATTCTTGAAAAAGCGGCACACTATATCGAAGCACATGAAGAAGAAATCACTGAACTTATTATGGACGAGCTAGGTGGAACGCGCCTTAAGGCTGCTTTTGAAATCGGCCTAGTTAAAAATATGGTTAAAGAAGCTGCTACTTTCCCGCTTCGCATGGAAGGGAAAATTCTGCCGTCAACTGAAGACAATAAAGAAAACCGCTTATATCGAATTCCAGCTGGCGTTGTCGGTGTAATCAGCCCATTTAACTTTCCTTTCTTCCTTTCAATGAAGTCTGTGGCACCAGCACTTGGAGCGGGGAATGGCGTCGTCTTAAAACCACATGAAGATTCACTAGTAACAGGCGGCACACTGATTGGAAAAATCTTCGAAGAAGCCGGAGTTCCTAAAGGCTTATTGAACGTCGTTTTAACGGATATTAAAGAAATTGGCGATACGTTTGTTGAACATTCAATTCCAAGAATCATTTCATTTACGGGTTCAACGAAGGTCGGCAGTCATATTGGTCAACTAGCTGTTAAAAACTTTAAAAAGCCACTTTTAGAGCTTGGAGGAAACAGCGCATTTATCGTTATGGAAGATGCCGATTTAGATTATGCAGTCAATGCTGCTACATTTAGCCGCTTTACACATCAAGGTCAAATTTGCATGTCAGCGAACCGCATATTAGTGCAAAAATCCATTTATAATGAATTTCTTGAAAAATATAAAGCAAAGGTTTCAACTTTGAAGGTTGGTGACCCTCGTGATCCAGAAACAATTATTGGACCTGTTATTAACCACCGTCAAGCTGAGACGCTTCGTACTTCGATTGAAAGTGGAATTAAGGATGGTGCGAATCCGGTATTAAAGGGCAATATCTCCGGAAGAATGGTTGAGCCAACAATTCTTGCTGATGTCACAACAGAAATGAGCGTTTCACAAGAAGAGCTATTCGGACCAGTTGTTTGTGTGATGCAGTTCGAGACAGAGGAAGAAGCCATTTCAATCGCAAACAATACTAAGTTTGGCTTAAGCGGCGCCATTCATACAGCTAATCTTGAACGCGGTGTTGAAATATCTAAAAAAATTCACACAGGCATGATTCACGTGAATGATGTGTCAATAAATGACGAACCAATTGTAGCATTTGGCGGAGAGAACCAATCCGGACTTGGCAGATTAAATGGTGATTGGAGCCTGGACGAATTCACAACAATGAAATGGATTTCTGTAAATTATGGTCAGAGAAACTTTCCATATTAAAAATTAAGGGGTGCAGAGTAAATGATTGATGCAGAGGAAAAAACACTGGATATCATGGAAGCCTTCATTAAAGTGGCTCCCTATTTGAATCGTTTAATTCAAGATGATATAACAATTGGTATTTATGATACTGAAAAATTAATTATCAATTATCCTGGGGAAACTTTCTCATTGAATGTGAATCCAGGGGACCCGCTCGCAGAAGGTGATATCATTACCGAAGCGATTCGTACAAATTCTGAAAAAGCAGCCATCGTACCGAAAGAATTATTTGGATTCCCGCTGATTGCTCGTGCTATTCCTTTGCATGATGATAACGGCAATGTCATTGGTGGAATCGGGCTGGGAACAAGCCTTGAAAAAGCGAACCAGCTCTTTGATGTAGCTGAAAGCTTATCAGCCGTTTCAGAGCAAACTGCTGCAACCATTGAGGAAATCAGCAAATCGGTTACAAGACTGGCTGATAAAGTAACCGAAATGACTGGACAAATGGATGCTGTCAGCACAAGTGCAGATCAAATCGGAAAAATCTCAAGTGTTGTCAAAAGTATTTCCGACCAAAGTAATTTACTTGGATTAAACGCAGCAATAGAAGCAGCTCGTGCAGGTGAATCAGGAAGAGGCTTCTCAGTTGTTGCGGAAGAAATCCGCAAGCTGGCAACTAACTCTAAAGACAATGTTTCCCAAATCGACGAAATCACCAAAACAATCTCTAGTCTGCTAACTGAATTGAACACTGCCTTCTCGGGCATTCACCAGCTAACAGAAACGCAAGCGGCGTCCATCCAAGAATTCTCGGCCACAATCCAAGAAATCAGCAGAAACGCCCAAAACCTAGCCGAAATGGCCGACTACACAACCAACACCAAATAAAAACCCGAAAGCTGTAGGTACCTGTCACCTACAGCTTTCGACATGTCCATGTCGGTACCTGTCACCTACAAAATTCGACATTGCCACGGTTATGGGGTGATTCTGTGGCGGTCTCTTGGGAAGGTGGAGGCGTAGCGGATGTTGGGGTGGTTTAGCAGCTTGGATGTGAGCCGCTCTAGTCCTATTGCCAGCCCGCCATGTGGTGGCATGCCATATTTGAAAGCTTCTGTATAGCTTTCGAAGTTTGCCGGATTCATTCCGCGAGATTGGATAGACGCGATTAATTGTGCGTAATCATGAATTCTAAGCCCGCCTGTTGTCACCTCAATGCCTTTAAATAAAAGGTCAAATGACGCTGTTTCGTCTGGATTGCATGCAGCAGGTAGAGCATACATCGGGCGAACATCTCTAGGATAACTTGTAAGGAACACAAAGGCCGAGCCTTGCTTTTCCATGAAATATTGACAAATGAGCCGCTCCCCTTCAGGATCTAAATCACCTGCTGGCGATGACTTTCCATATGTCTCCTCTAAAATTCGCTGTGCCTCCATAACAGTTATTCGCGGTATCTTTTCCACTTCCGGCACTTCAATATGATATTTATTCAACTCTAATTCAAATGCTGATTTCACCTTTCCGAACATGAAACTTAGCAGCGCTTCCTCTAAATCCATCAGTTCCTCTTCGGACTGAACAAATCCGATTTCCAAGTCCAATGAGATATACTCATTAAGATGCCGGGAAGTATTGTGCTCCTCAGCCCGATAAACTGGACCAACTTCAAATACCCGTTCATATCCTGCCCCGACCATCATCTGCTTATAAAATTGTGGAGATTGCGCCAAATATGCTTGCTGTTCAAAGTAATTTACTGCAAATACATTTGCTCCGCCTTCAGCCCCTGCAGCCACAATTTTCGGTGTGAAAATTTGTGTAAACCCATGCTTCACTAAGAAATCTCTAAACGCTCCTGCAAGAGTTGACTGTATTTTAAAAGTGAGCTGTTCCTTTTGATTTCTCAAGGACAGTACACGCTGGTCTAGCATCGTATCCAAGTTTACATTTAAGTTCTCTTTATTCACCTCAAATGGCAATGGATTCGCCGCTATGTTTATAACCTCCAGTGATACGACTACAAGTTCAACTCCAGACGGGCTTTTTTCAGCGGCTACTGCTTTTCCCTTTAAGGAAATAACAGATTCCAAGCTTAAAGATTTCTTCGCCCACTGCCCTTCCAAAACGCATTGAATGTATCCCGTCCGGTCGCGAACTTGCAGAAATGCAATTTTCCCTAAATGACGAATTCTTTGTACCCACCCTTTTATAATGATTTCCTGGTCAAGAAATTGACTGGCCTCGGAGCACATCACACGGGATGCGCTTTTTTGCTGATGATTTTCCATTGTATCCGCTCCTCTTTCGCTTTATGTTGTTGTTATCATCATCATCATCGTCATCCATATGTGATCACCTCCTTAAATCAGTTTTGCATCTAGTTACAGCTGATTACCATTGCCCCAGCCCTATTATCCATCAAAAAAACAAAAAAGCCCCATCCCTGTATAGGGACGAGGCTTCATTCTACTCGCGGTGCCACCCTGATTATCACAAAGGCAAGCCTTTGCAATCACTTCATTCCCGTTAACGGTGGGACCCGGCCGCTCCTAATGGATTACTCGTTCAGGCGGCACTCATTGGTGTCGTTCATTTGATCTTAGCCATAGCCCTTTCAGCAACAAGGCCGCTCTCTGTAGACTAGTGCTTCAAACTACTCTTCCAAATCAACATGCTGGAATATTAAGTAATAGAATAACGCGCATATTTCGTATTGTCAATGTTATTTTAAAAATATTTTAACTTTTCCTAAAATCAATTAAGCTGTTCTCACCATCGACAATCATTCCTACTCCACGCCAGCCTTCAGCCAATAAAGCCTGCTGAAGAGCAGTATTCTTCATCGACACTTGCTGTGATTTCTTCCACTCTACAGCTTCCTTGCGATGAATCTCCATCACAAATACATATCTTAAACGGCCGCCATACTTTTCTTTTAGCGCCGCAATCTCCATCCCTTGTGACAGCTTATCCTTTAAGCTTGGAAAATTAAAAGGCGCCACGGTACTGCACACATATTCGAAAGAGTGTTCATCCTTTTTGAGTTCGTCCATTAAAATGGCCGCAAGCTTTTGCTGAAGGTGATTTCCCCGATAATCAGGATGAACATTGGAGATTTCCTGGTAAATGACCTTTGATAAATCTTCTATCCCCACATCCAAGCCTAAATGCTCCTCATCTATCGTCGGTACAAGCAGCGCCCTGAAGGCAATGAGCTTTTCGCCAATCCATGCACCAATCAATAACCCTTTTCCCTTTAAAATATATTTAAACTCTTCTTCTAATAATGGCTGCAATACGCTTTTATTATCTAAAGCTGCAATCACCTCTTCTTGCAATGCCATAATGGCTTTTATATCTTTTTCCTGCAAATAAGTTACCACATAGGATGGCCCCTGTTTTAATACACCCTCATTTAAGATACTCATCTACTATTCTCCTAACTAATGCAATCTTTAAATACGGTCAGCTCCTCCAATGTAGATTCATCCACGACAATGCCCAATCCCGGTTGTCCATTTAGACGGATAAAAGGAATATCGTATTTCAAATCACCTACATCCTTCGAAAACTTCAACGGCCCTGTCAGCTCCACACTAGTAATATTCTTTTTTGAAAAAGCGACATGGAAACCTGCGGATGAAGCGATAGACGATTCAACCATCGACCCTACCTGGCATTCAATTCCTGCCAGCTCGGCTTGGTAGGCAAGCTTCACAGCCGGCTGGATGCCGCCGCATTTCATTAGCTTAATATTGACCCGGTCTGCAGCATTCTTGCTGATGATTTCCTTCATTTCGCGCTGTCCTTTTAAGCCTTCATCAATCATTAATGATAGATCTGTTTTGCTTCTAATAAAAGCCATGCCATCAATATCATCTGCCATGACAGGCTGCTCAAGCCAGTCAATATCAATGGATTGCAAAGCACGTATGCCCTTCAGCGCAGCTGCACTTGTTTTCCATCCTTGATTTACATCGACGCGAATGACAGCGTCATTTTTTACACTTTCATAAACAGCTTTAATTCGGTTAACATCCTCCATCACGTCTGTGCCGACTTTAATTTTAAAAGAAGTATAGCCCATTTGCACCCGTTCTGCTGCTTCTCTCGCCATTTTTTCCGGCTCGCCAATGCTTAGCACATGCGTAATTGGGAACTCATCATGATAACGGCCCCCAATTAATTGATAGATTGGCTGCCCCAGCTTTTTGCCTATTAAATCAAAACAGGCAATATCAATGGCTGCCTTTGCAGCTGGCACGCCATAGGCTACTTTATTCATCCTTTCATGAATTCGCTCAATTTGGAGCGGATTTTCTCCAATGATGCTAGGTCCTAATGTATTTTTCAAAAGATGAAAGGTGCTTTCCCAAGTTTCTCCTGTTACATGTTCATCAGGCACCGCTTCCCCATAACCGATGAAACCTTCATCAGTTTCTAGTTTCACAATAATTGATGGCATATCATTGTATGTATGATAACTAATAACAAACGGCTGTTTTAGAGGCAAACGAATTGCGTACAGTGACATAGATGTTATTTTCATTTTTTCCATCTCCTTATTTAAAAAGAATAAGAAAGTCTGCATAGGACAGACTTTCCAATCGCATTTATCCATTTAATGAAGCTTCTTCTTCCTCTTTGCGCATAGCAATGATTTCTTCATCTGTCAGCTTCACAACCGTAAAGCCAATTAATGCGTAAATAATAGAAATTATCGGTACGATAAAGTTTAAAATAGCATATGGAGCATACTCAAAGGCATGAACGCCTAATGTAGCAAGTATAAATACCCCACAAGTATTCCATGGAATAAAGACAGACGTTAACGTTCCGCCATCCTCCAGAGCCCTTGAAAGGTTTTTAGAATGCAAGCCTTTGTCCTTGTATGCCTTTGAAAACATCCTTGCCGGCACTACAATTGAAATATACTGCTCTGAGCAGGAAGCATTGGTTGCAAACGCTGACGCAACAGTGGTAATGATCAGACTCTTCGCTGACTTTGCCAGCTTCAAAATTTGATTTACTAGCGCTGAAAGCATGCCAGTATTTTCTAAAATTCCGCCAAATGTCATGGCAACTATAGTCATTGATACAGTGTACATCATCGAATCAAGCCCGCCGCCATTGAATAAGCCATCGACCATTTTATTTCCAGTATCTATAACGAATCCACTCTGCAAAGCTGTAACAGCTGCGGAAACTGATCCGCCTTGTACAAACACTTGGCAAGCAAAGCCGAGAATGACACCTGTGACTAATGCCGGAATAGCCGGTACCTTTAACGCTACCATAATGATGACGATTAATGGAACAATCAATAAAAATGGAGAAATAACAAATGAATCTTGTAATGTTAAAATCGTTTGTTGAATATCTGCAGAATTGGCTCCATCTTTCCCAAAGTCTTTCCCTAAATACCAGTAAACCGCAAGCGCAATCGCTAAACCAGGAATCGTAGTATAAAACATATGCTTAATATGATCGAACAAACTTGTTCCTGTCAGCCCTGCTGCTAAGTTTGTCGTGTCTGAAAGCGGTGACATTTTATCGCCGAAATAAGCCCCGGAAATAATCGCACCTGCAATCATCGGCATTGGAATCCCCATACTCGCACCAATCCCCATACCTGCAACACCAATTGTTCCCATTGTCGACCATGAGCTACCAATCGAAAGAGAGACTACCGCGCAAATAACAGTAATGGAAACTAAAAATAATGACGGTGTCAAAATCTTCAATCCGTAATAAATCATCGTGGCAACAATGCCGCCGCCTAGCCATGAGCCAATTACTAGCCCAACTAACATAATGATGATGACCGCCGGCAATGCGAGCTTAATTCCTTTGTACATTGCTTCTTCAATATCCTTCCACTCATAGCCTGCTTTCCAGGCAACTAGAGCCGCCGTAATCGTTCCAATAATAAGCGGAATATGAGGACCTTGTTCTAAAAATATTACTGCAATAAACATCATAGTAATCATCACTAATAATGGAATAATTGCCAATCCAAACGATATTTGTTTCTCCTTTTTCATCGTATTCCTCCCATGGTGAAAAAAATTAAATTTTGCTTAATACTTCAGCTAACACCCTTGCGCCTTGATCAAGTACTGAATGATTGAATGTCATCTTAGGATGATGCAGACCAGATCGTAAATCTGCGCCAAGGCCAATCATCGTGGCCTTTACTTCTGGATGTTTGATTGTGTAAAAATGAAAATCATCACTGCCGGAGGTTACGACTGGCTGTGCCAAGCTTTTTGGCCCAAGCACTGCTTCAATTGCCGCTGCTGCAAGCTTTTCAGAGTCGTTTGATACTTCGGCCCCCGGTGTAAAATCCTTCCAATCA
This sequence comes from Cytobacillus horneckiae, assembly GCF_002835735.1. Classification (GTDB taxonomy): domain Bacteria; phylum Bacillota; class Bacilli; order Bacillales; family Cytobacillaceae; genus Cytobacillus; species Cytobacillus horneckiae. Next base: position 116,144 of record NZ_PISD01000034.1, read on the forward strand.
AACTTAATAGACACACCATATAAGCTCTCTATATGCATCAATCCTTCTGCTACTTTTTCTTGTAAGCCTATTAATATTTCATTTTTTTGTGCACGCACATCCATTCCGAACGAAGCTGTTCCGGGTATGATATTCAGGCTCTCGCCGCCGGCGTGGATTTTCGTCAATTTCAAAGAATAGGATTCAAATGGAGACATATAAATGTTTTTTATAAATTGATGAATAGCTGCAATGACATCAATGCTGTTGCTTCCTTGATGTGGCCTCGCACCATGTGCATCTACCCCTATGATTCTACCTTCCAATGTGACACAGGCTCCGTGGTGAATAGAAGGTGCAGCTTGTCCAAAAGGAAGTTCTTCTGCTGGACGGAGATGAACACCAAATAGGTGGCTGACATGATTCATTGCACCCTTTTCAATCATCGCCAATGACCCATTGCCTTTTTCTTCAGCAGGCTGAAAAATAAAGCGGATTTTTTTCCTCAATGGCTGATGCTGCAAATATAGCAACGCGCCGAGAACGATTGAAATATGCGCATCATGTCCACAGGAGTGGTTCGCTTGGTATACGCCGTCCACTTCCTGCCATAAGGCATCAATATCCGCCCGAACAGCAACTGCTTCACTTCCTTCGCCTAGTTCCGCAATCACACCTGTCACATCGTTAAACCTGCAATAGTTCACCTGTAAATCATCCAATATTTCAGTAATTTTTTGAGTAGTCTTTAATTCTTTAAAACTTGTTTCAGGATGATGATGGAAATAGTCAAACCATGATAAAATCTGTTTTTCATAGTTCATGAAAAAATCAATCCTTTTCGACTTTAGTAAATTTTACAAAAATTCACCTTGTATTTTCCTTGCAGTAAAAATCCTTGTACATCAACTGTACAAGGATTTCTCTCCACTATGGCTGGCAGTCTTTCGCCAATTTTGAAACATTGGTGAGAAATCTAAGATGTAAGTCTGCCAGTTATGATAAAAATTAAACCCAGCCTCTAAATCTTGAAGCTTCAGACATTTTTCGAACGCCGACAATATAGGCAGCTAAACGCATGTTCACTTTTCGCTGTTCTGCGATTTCGTATACATTTTCAAATGAATGAACGAGGACTTTTTGCAGTTTTTCTAGCACTTCATCCTCACTCCAATAATAGCCCTGATTATTCTGCACCCATTCAAAATAGGATACTGTCACTCCGCCTGCACTCGCAAGGACGTCTGGCACTAGCAGCACGCCTCGGTCTGATAGAATTCTAGTTGCTTCCAGAGTCGTAGGGCCGTTCGCCGCTTCAACGACGATCGACGCCTTGATTTTATGAGCATTTGCTGCAGTTATTTGATTTGAAATCGCTGCCGGCACCAAAATATCGCATTCTTTTTCTAGTAGCTCTTGATTTGAGATAGTCGTATTAAACAAGTTTGTCACTGAACCGAAGCTATCTCTACGATCGAGCAAATAGTCAATATCCAAACCATTTGTGTCATACAGTGCACCATGGGCATCAGAAATACCTACAACCTTCGCTCCAGCATCATGCATGAATTTCGCAAGAAAACTGCCGGCATTACCAAACCCTTGTACAATGACTCTTGCTCCTTCAATAGTGATGCCTCTTCGTTTCGCTGCTTCTTCAATGCATATGACTACGCCTTGGGCAGTTGCTTTTTCACGCCCTTGAGATCCGCCAAGAACAAGCGGTTTTCCTGTGATGAATCCAGGAGAATCGTATTCACGCAGACGGCTATATTCATCCATCATCCATGCCATAATTTGTGAATTTGTAAAAACATCCGGTGCCGGGATATCTTTTGTAGGACCAACAATTTGGCTGATTGCTCTTACATATCCCCGACTTAATCTTTCTAACTCACCCATTGACATTTTTCGCGGATCGCAAATGATGCCTCCCTTTCCGCCGCCATAAGGCAAATCAGCAATACCGCACTTCAAACTCATCCACATTGATAACGCTTTTACTTCATCTTCGTTTACTTCCGGATGAAATCGAACGCCTCCCTTTGTCGGGCCAACTGCATCGTTATGCTGCGCGCGATAGCCAGTAAAAACGCTTACTGTGTCGTCATCCATTCTGACTGGAATTTTCACTGTCAGCAGCCTTAATGGCTCCTTGAGCAGCTCAAACATTTCTTCGGTATAGCCCAGCTTTTCGAGCGCTTCTTTTATGACAACCTGTGTTGAAGTCAATAGATTCAAAGTTTCTTCCTGCTGTTCCGCTTGTGTCTCAAGCATTTCTGCAACCATTCTTGCACCTCTTATATTTAAGTAATGATTATCCTAAAACTTTTACGATTTTTTCAATTGCCCAATCAAGATCCTCTTTAGAGATGACTAGCGGCGGAGCAAAGCGAATCACCGTATCATGTGTTTCTTTACAAAGAAGACCTGCTTCTTTTAATTCTTCGCAATATTTACGCGCCGGTTCTGTAAGCTCGACGCCAATAAATAGACCGCGGCCACGCACTTCTTTAATTTTCGGGTTTTTAATTTCTTTTAATTTTTCTGCAAAATAGTTTCCAAGTTCAAGAGAACGGTCTACAAGCTTCTCTTCTTTTAACACTTCCATTGAAGCGATGGAAACTGCACATGCCATTGGGTTTCCGCCAAATGTTGAACCATGGGAGCCGGGATTAAATACACCTAGAATCTCCTTGCTTGAAACGACACAAGAAATTGGGAAAACTCCTCCGCCAAGCGCTTTACCTAAAATGTACATATCAGGATCAACGTCATCCCATTCACATGCAAACATTTTTCCAGAACGTGCAAGACCTGCTTGAATTTCATCAGCAATAAACAGCACATTGTTTTCTTTACACGCTTCTTGTGCTTGTTTTAAGAAGCCTTCGGGCGGGATGACAATTCCTGCTTCACCTTGAATCGGCTCAATAAGGAATGCTGCTGTATTTTCTGTGATTGCTGCTTTTAATGCATCAATATCTCCGTAGGGAATCAATTTAATGCCCGGCAGCATTGGCCCAAATCCTCTTTGATACTCTTCTTCAGAAGAAAGAGAAACCGCTGTCATTGTACGGCCGTGGAAATTTCCAACGCATGCAATGATTTCTGCTTGGTTTTCCGCAACGCCTTTCACATCATATGCCCAGCGACGAGCGGCTTTAATCGCTGTTTCTACCGCTTCTGCACCTGTGTTCATTGGCAAAGCCATTTCTTTATTCGTTAATTCGCAAATCATTTCATACCATGGCCCAAGCTGATCGTTATGGAAGGCACGTGATGTTAATGTCACGCGATCAGCTTGATCCTTTAATGCCTGAATGATTTTTGGATGGCGATGCCCCTGGTTCACCGCTGAGTATGCACTAAGCATATCCATATATTTATTGCCTTCTGGATCTTCAACCCACACACCTTCTGCTTTCGCAATAACGATTGGCAGCGGATGATAGTTATTCGCTCCAAATTTTTCCGTTTGTTCAATCAGGTTTTTTGTTTGCAAAGTTTCGTTCATTATAATTCCTCCCCATGTTTTCGCCCGTTCTAGAATGTCAGCTGCCGGGTGTGGCAGCTGACAATGACTGGTGCGCTTAATACATTTCTGAAGTTGTTTTAGCTTGCATGTGAAGCATGATG
>NZ_PISD01000035.1 GCF_002835735.1 Cytobacillus horneckiae
TTCTTCCATTACTTCAACGAATTTCGCTGCAACGATTGGCGTTGTAGAAGCTGGCTTTAATAGAACTGTATTACCTGCAACGATCGCTGCTACAGTTGTACCAGCCATGATTGCAAGCGGGAAATTCCAAGGAGAGATGATGATTCCAACGCCTAATGGAATATAGTCATAACGGTTATATTCATTTGGACGGCTGTTTACTTTTACACCGTCTTTGATTTCTAGGATTTGACGAGCATAGTATTCTAGGAAGTCAATTGCTTCTGCTGTATCAGCATCTGCTTCGTTCCATGGTTTACCCGCTTCTTTCGTTAGCAATGCAGAGAATTCATGCTTGCGGCGGCGGATAATGGCAGCCGCTTTGAAAAGCACATCCGCACGAGTTTCAGGCTTTACTTTTCTCCAAGTTTTAAACGCTTCAACAGCTGCTTGCATCGCTTGTTCAGCGTGGTCACGAGTTGCTTTAGACACTCGGCCAATAACTTCTTCTTTATTAGCAGGATTCACAGATACAATTTTATCGTCTGTAGTGATGCGTTCTCCACCGATTAAAAGGTCATAATCTTGTCCTAAATAACCTTTAACTGTTTCTAATCCTTTTAAATAAGCTTCACGATTTGCCTCAACAGTAAAATCTGTGAATGGCTCATGTTTGTAAGGTTGTACCATTATTCATCCTCCTGTGTATTAACAGCAACCATACTAAAAACTACAGCGAATGATCGCAATAGTTCAAGAAGTGTTGTAACTAGTTTGATTGGCTGTGTTATTCTTAATACCCATTTACAACAGTTATTCTATCATAATTCGGCAAAAATCATCAACGATTCTTTTCTTTTTTACTTTTCCCGAACTTGGTATAAAAATTACTGATAAATATGAACAAATGGCTCAGATGCGTTCGATTCTCGAACAATTAGCGCTTCCGGCCCATTAACAGAAGTAATATTTACTTGAACAGAAATATACTCTGGAAACATATTCATAATTCGGCTTGTTACATATTGCGTAAATCCAACGGCCTCAGCTTTGCCATAAAATTGAATTGGAATCTCAATATTCAATTGATTAAGCTGATCTCCAATATAAAATCCATTGCCAATGACACCGTTGAAATTAGGAAAGTATTTTTCAACATCTTGCTTAAAGTTTAGAAATGACGTTAAATCTTCTCGGTGGTTCTTTTCTGCTTCACCTGATGGGAACAGAACATACTTTTCATCTACTTTTTCCCAGCCGCCAAGCTTATTGCTGCCTTCTCCTGCATGTGCATAAGCAAAGAAGTTGCCCGGTACTACAGAGGTTCTGCTTTGCTGTTCAAACAAGGCAATCGTAATTGGGACATTTTCCAAACCTTCCATCCCGCGCAGGCGAGTGAGAATTTCCTCAGCCATTTTCTTTCCTTCTTCTTCAATTTTTTTATGGCCTATTGGCGTTTCAAAAGTGGCGCCATACTGCTCTTTTTGATAATAGTGCACGGAGTTCATTGCGAGTCCAATGACCACTCCGCCTAATTTCACCTTTTCATCGCCATCTTTTACTAAGTAATTATGTTCCAAAATATGTGCAAGATAGATCGGCGCTTTTTCATTGCGCTCTTCGATATCACCTTTTTCATCATCAATCGGGTTTAAACCAAGGTTTTCATTTTCTTCAAGCTTGTGTTTTTTGAGCTGACCTGCGGTGTATTCACGGTTCAGCCAAGAACGAATCGTATCTCTATCAAGATGTTGGCCCTCTTGAAAGAAAAATTTTTCCGTATCAAAGTTGTTTTGCGCGACCCGCATTAAGCCTGTTTCAAATTCAGTTAAATCATACTTTGTATTGATATTATTAACGACTAAGCCTCTTGCCTCGCTCGGTTTAAAAGGAAGGATTGTGCGATAATAAGAATCCGAAATATTATAATTCGGGATAATCGCTTGTTCATCTGCGTTCTCATTCTCCTCTATAACTTCCTCTTGTTTATTGAAATTTGGTGCACAGCCAGCGAGTAAAAGGGTTAGAGCAAATAATATCATCATTATTTTTTTCACGGATTTCCACCTCTTACAAGTTTAATTCCTCAATCAATTTCTCCTCGTCCCATACAGTAACACCTAGTTCCCCGGCCTTTGTTAATTTCGATCCGGCATCTTCACCTGCAATCACATAATCGGTTTTCTTGCTGACGCTACCCGATACTTTACCGCCTAAAGCTTCTATTTTTTCTTTTGCTTCATTACGTGAAAGCTTTTCGAGCTTACCCGTTAAGACAACTGTTTTACCAGCAAACACAGAATCAGATTCCTCGGCAATTACTGGTTTTGGTCCTTTATACTCAAGGTTGACGCCATATTCCTTTAATTCTGCAATCAGTTCATCTGCTTCTTCCTGATCAAAATAAGTCACAACAGAATCGGCCATTTTTTCACCAATCTCATTAATGGCTATTAAATCCTCAAGAGTGGCATTTTGCAATGCTTCCATATTCTCGAACGTTTGCGCCAATGTTTTGGCCGCTTTCGCACCTACATGGCGTATGCCTAACCCAAAGAGCAGCCTCTCCAATGAATTCTGCTTAGAAGCTTCAATAGCTGATAATAAGTTATTAACTGATTTTTCGCCCATACGCTCTAATTGAATCAGCTGTTCATAGGTAAGCTTATATAAATCAGCAACATCCTCAATCAGTTTTTCTGAAAAAAGCTGGCTGATTACTTTTTCACCAAGGCCGTCAATATTCATCGCATTTCTTGAAACAAAGTGAATCAGTCCTTCGCGAATTTGTGCAGGGCATTTCGGATTAATACACCTTAATGCAACTTCTTCCTCCAGTCTGACAAGTTCGCTTTCACATTCAGGGCAATGGGTTGGCATATTAAACTCCACTTCATCACCCGTTCTTCTCTCTAAAAGAACATTAACGACTTCAGGAATGATATCTCCTGCTTTTTTTATCACTACATAATCGCCAATTTTGATGTCTTTTTCACGAATGAGATCCTCATTATGCAAAGAAGCTCTTTGTACGGTAGTTCCCGCCACCTTCACCGGCTCAAGCAGCGCTGTAGGGGTTACAACACCAGTGCGCCCGACACTTAACTCTATGCTTTTTAACGTCGTGACAACCTCTTCAGCAGGAAACTTATATGCAATCGCCCATCTTGGACTTTTTGCTGTCGTACCAAGCTGCCTTTGCTGTCCCAAAGAATCAACCTTAATAACAATCCCATCAATATCATATTGCAAAGTTGGACGCTCTCCTGTCCATTTGTCAATGAAAGCGAGAACCTCTTCAATATTGGCGCAGCGCTGCCTTTCTTTGTTTGTTTTAAAGCCGAGCGATTCTAAGAAATCAAGCCCTTCACTGTGAGACTCAATGCCTGTATCACCCACCTCGGCCATCGCATAGACAAAAATATCTAGATTTCTTGATGCAGCTATACGAGGGTCAAGCTGCCTTAATGATCCAGCAGCTGCATTTCTTGGATTTGCAAATGCCTCTTCACCTCTCTCTTCCTTAGCTTTATTTAAGGCAAGGAATGATTTCCGCGGCATAAAAGCTTCTCCGCGGACTTCGAAAGTTAACGATTCCTTAATACGAAGAGGAATCGAGCGGATGGTCCGGAGATTTGCAGTAATATTCTCACCGATTGAACCATCGCCACGGGTTGCCCCCACCATGAATAAGCCATCTTCATAACGAAGCGATACGGCCAATCCATCAATTTTTAATTCACAAACATAGGAAAAGTCATCGCCTACTGCCTGGCGAACGCGACGATCAAAATCTCTTAAATCCTGTTCATTAAATGCATTGCCAAGGCTGAGCATTTGTGAACGATGCTCGATTTTTTCGAACATCTCCAAAATCTCCCCGCCAACACGAAGAGTAGGTGAATCTTCGGTTTTTAATTGGGGATGCTTTTCTTCCAAATCGATTAGCTCGTGCAGCAGCTTGTCATATTCAGCATCCGGCACAGACGGCTGATCAAGCACATGATATTCATAATTGTATTGGTTAAGCAGATTTTGTAAATCTTTCACCCTTTGTTCAACTTTATTAAGATCCACTTTTTCCAACCCTTTCAACAATAACAATGTTATTTAATTATCCTTTAGTTATTGGAGCAAACTTAGCTAACAATCGTTTAATGCCGACAGGCTTAGGAAAGGCAATATCAAGCTCCGTTCCTTCACCTGACCCTTTCACACTTACAACCGTACCCGTACCCCATTTTCCATGAACCGCTTTGTCTCCTACAGCCCATGAAACATCGTCTCCGCCTGTACTTTCTATAGAAGGACGCACAACGGCTTTTCGGCGATTTTGCATACGAGAATGCGATGAAGACCCAAATGGTGAATTCCCTCTTCCGCTTGAGGCTGGTTCAACACCCTCAATTAAATCCTCGGGAATTTCTTTAATAAAACGGGATGGCGGATTCATATTTGTGCGGCCAAATAGCGTGCGCATTTGCGCATTTGTAATATAAAGCTCTTTCTCCGCTCTTGTTATGCCTACATAGGCAAGGCGGCGCTCTTCTTCCATCTCCGCTTCTTCCATTAATGAGCGGCTATGCGGAAAGACACCTTCCTCCATACCCATCAAAAATACGATTGGAAATTCCAGCCCTTTAGCAGAATGCAATGTCATCAGCACAACTGCATCTGCTTTCTCGCCATCATCATCTAATTTATCAATGTCTGCTACAAGCGCTAAATCTGTTAAAAACGCAACAAGCGACTTATCCTCTGAGCCATCCTCAAAATTTTTCGTAACTGAGAGAAACTCATCCAAGTTTTCCAAGCGGCTTTGTGCTTCAATTGACTTTTCTGCTTTCAACATTTCTCTATAACCTGATTTATCTAGAATTTCTTCAACTAATTCTGTTACAGAGAGATATTCTTGCATTTGAGTATAATTCTTTACTAAATCGCGAAACTCACTCGCTGATTTTGTAATTTTTGGGCTTAGCCCGATTAACTCAATCGACTCAAGCGCTTCAAACATCGTCATATCATGCATTGCAGCAAAATTGGCGATTTTGTCAATTGATCCAGACCCGATTCCTCTTTTTGGAACATTAATGACACGCTGAAGGCTAATATCATCATCCGGATTGGCAATCAAACGTAAATAAGCGAGAATATCTTTAATCTCTTTACGATCGTAGAACTTTATTCCTCCGACAATGGAATACTCTATATTTGATTTTAGGAGCATTTCCTCCATTACACGGGATTGTGCATTCGTTCGGTAAAGAATGGCAAAATCAGATAGGTTTCTATTTTCGGCATTCTTTATTTCTTTAATCTTGCTGACTACGAATTGTCCCTCGCCTTGCTCACTATCAGCACGGAAATAATTGATTTTACTTCCTTCGGGATTTTCTGTCCAAAGATTCTTTGCTTTGCGATTCATATTTTTAGCAATGACGCCATTTGCAGCGTTCAATATTCTTTGTGTCGAACGGTAATTTTGCTCGAGAAGAATGACCTTTGCATTTGAGTAATCTTTTTCAAAGGAAAGGATATTGGCGATATCCGCTCCGCGCCATCTATAGATAGATTGATCAGAGTCACCGACAACGCATAAGTTTCTAAAGCGATTCGCCAGCAATTTTACGAGCATATATTGCGCTCTGTTCGTATCCTGATACTCATCTACATGAATGTATTGGAATTTGCGCTGGTAATATTCAAGCACTTCAGGCACACGGTTAAACAGCTGAATCGTCAGCATAATCAAATCATCGAAATCAAGTGCATGGTTCTTTCTTAACCTTTTTTGATAATCTGTGTACACATCGCTAATCACTTGCTGAAAATAATCGCCGGCTGTTTTTGCATATTCCTCAGGAGTAATTAATTCATTTTTTGATGAGCTAATCGAGCCTAAAATCGCTCTTGGGTCGAATTTCTTCGGATCAAGATTTTTTTCTTTCAATATGTTTTTAATGACCGATTGCTGGTCTGTAGAATCTAAAATAGTAAAGTTGCGATTGAAACCTATCCGATCAATATCTCTTCTCAAAATTCTTACGCACATAGAGTGGAAGGTCGAAATCCAAATTTGATCGGCAGCTCCGCCCATCATGTTTTGGATTCTCTCTCTCATTTCTCTTGCTGCCTTATTTGTAAAGGTAATGGCAAGAATATTGTACGGGTTCACACCCTTTTCAACCATCAAATATGCGATTCGATGTGTCAGCACTCTTGTTTTTCCGCTTCCTGCTCCTGCCATAATGAGAAGCGGGCCGTCAGTTGCTTTTACCGCATTTTGCTGCTGCGGATTTAATCCATTTAATAATTTATCTGATAAATATTGCATTCCTTCCTCACCACCATACAAACATACGTTCTTATTTTTAGTTTAGCTTTATATCATCAAAGTTACAAGGTTTTATTGTTTAACAGCTTGTACTGTTTTCAATGCCATTTTTATATCATCATATATAACATTCCCGACGACAACGACATCAGCATGCGCGCTCATTTCTCTTGCCTGCTCCACATTTGTAATCCCGCCCCCATAGAAAAGAACGGTTTCGCTCAATACAGATTTAGCTTGCTTAACAACTTCTGCTTCTCCATATTTCCCACTGTATTCAATGTAAAAAATCGGCAGGTGGAACATTTTTTCCGCCATCATCGCGTATGCTTTTACATCCTCTGCTGTGATGTCCGTATTTGCATTCGTTAATTGTGCAACTTTACAGTCTTCATTCAGAATACAATATCCTTGAACGAGAATCTCATCCCAATTCATAATTTCGCCGAATTCTCTTACCGCTTCATGATGCAATCCCTTCACCCATTTTGTATCATTACTATTTAAAACAGTCGGGATAAAAAACAAATCATAGCCAGGGGTAATTGAATCTATCGTCGAAACCTCAAGTACGCATGGTACCGTATATCTGCGGACACGAGCCATTAAATCCAGTACCTTTTCCAGTGTAATACCATCCGTACCACCGATTATAACCGCATCGGTGCCAGATTCGCACACCTTCTCCAAATCTTCATCTGATATCGCTTTATTAGGATCGAGCTTAAACACATGGCTCCACTCGCGAACATCGTACATGCAAACTTCCTCCATTCTATCATTCCATTCCACCATTATATCACTTGTGAAAGCAATCAAAAAGGAAAGCGATAAATGGAAAAATTTAAACGATTAAGAGGAAAAAAGCTGTACTTTATAGACCCAGTTTTCATGCAAGAAAATAGATGCTCCAGTCCTGATAAGGGGGGAGACTCTCGTATATAGTAGACGGAAAAAAGGTTAACAAAGTTTTGGGTGTTTTGCAGATTGCCTTTTTCGTTTTACGCTCTCAATACAGCGCGGCTTTACTCTCCCAAGTGCTTGGTTTTAAATCCATTTATAAAGACCATCCCCTATCTCATCAAAATAAAAAAACCGCGGGATAGGACCCATCGGTTCATACGTTCATTTATGATTATTTCTCTGTTTCTTGTTTGTCTTCTTTAATGCGCTCTAATGCCATTTCATAGGCATCGTTCCCATAGTTAAGGCAGCGCTTTACACGGGAGATTGTCGCTGTGCTTGCACCTGTTTCTGTTTCGATTTTATGATAGGTTTTGCCTTCGCGAAGCATGCGGGCAACTTCTAGTCTCTGTGCAAGTGATTGTATTTCATTTACAGTGCAAAGATCATCAAAAAATCGATAGCATTCATCTAGGTCTTTTAAGGATAAAACCGCTTGAAATAATTGGTCTAGTTCTTGTCCTCTTAGTTTATTAATTTGCATGTATATATAACCCCTTTTAATTAGTTAATGACAACTGATGATTCTAATCCAGGATCAGCAGGGATGACGTTAATCCATGTTTTCCCGCTGACTAACCCCTGTTCTTTTCCATCAACGACCGGAAGTATTCTTCCTTCCTTATTTGTCCAGTTCACTTCAGACATCCTACCTCTTTGAATAAGGTAGCCTTTGCCGCCAGAAGTTAAATCAATGTCCCGCCGTCCATCTGCATCTAACGTTTCGTGCGGGGCTTCAATAATTAAAATATTACTTAGCAAAACAGGAGCGCCAGAATCATAATCTACTGTCCACTCATCATTAGAAGCTCTTTTGTATTGTCTAGTTGATTCGTCATATTCATAAGACACATTAAACGCTGGGTTTTTTGTGGAATAGGCAATGGATAGTTCATTTGCCTGCTCTCCGTCAATTTTCTCTGCTTCTTCTTCAGACATAAATGTCATGGAAGCTGGAGGTTGATCCAAATCGTACCCCTGTTCAATTGCTCCTTCTTTAATATGATCGAAGGTAATATAAGAGTTATGTGGGGCTTGGCGGTAATTCACTCTTTCAAAAAGTGTACCATCATAGTATAGTCCGTTTAGATTATCTATATAGCCTTGATCTAGCATTTTCTTCGCTTCAGGGCTGTTGCCATGAGCAATAAATAAACTATCATAAGCCTTGGCCAATTCAATATAGTAATCTCTTGCACTTCTTACGGGACCAACAATCTCAGGCTGCTCACTTTGATATATCGCCAAAAACCTTGTGACTTCACCTTCAGCAAGCAGCTCGAAAACGATATCAGCCTGACCCAGACCTGACTGCGGCCGTGCAGCTGGATGATTATTAACCATGACTGCCACTGATCGACCCATCACTTCTTTATCACTGCCGATTCCAGTGAAAGGATAACGATCTGCCGCTTTGTTGTCTTCAGATTGATCTGCCACACCCGTTCCATCATTTTTTTCAAGTACATCCTCATCTGTTTCATTCTTGCTGCATCCAGAAACTAAAAGTAGTGTAATCGCTGAAACAGCCATCCATTTTTTTAGCATGATGCACCCCTCAGTAAAATTAAGTGACTCCTTCTTTTACATTTTAACGCATCATCGTCGGAAAGAGTACAGTTTTATTCATTACATCATACATTCCGCGCTGTGTCACCCTAATATAAGGAAGGTGCGTAGATGAAAAGAACAGCAAAGTATAAATAGGGTCGGCAAATTTGTACCCTTTGTCCTTCAAATAATGGAGTAGTGATTTCTCGTCTTTAATCAAGTCTTCTACTTTCTTGTTCGACATAATCCCTTTTAGCTTTAGCGGAATCTCATTTACTACTTTCCCTTTCTCAGATACAACAATCCCACCGCCAAGCTCCTTCATTCTGCGGAAAGCATTTTGCATGTCCTCTTTGCTTTTCCCAATCAGAATAATATCACCTGTGTTGGAATAAGAGCTTGCCAATCCATCAAGATCATCGGCAAATCCCTTTAGAACTGTATTTACACGCCATTTTCCTTTGCGGTCAATCAGCATGAAAAAGCATTCATCATGCTCGCGTCCCAGCTCGTCGTTTGAGACATCTATGGCAATAGAATAAGGCTTTGTAATAACTGAATTCTCCATTTTAATACCGAATGGCATTGAAAATTGCATATCATGAGAAGTTAAATCCCATTGAATATCTAAAGGTTCAAAGCCAAAGTTCTCCCATGCCAGCTCATCATAATTATTAAGATTAACGCCGTCTTTTTTTACCCATTTGCCCTTTGCAATTACACTTACAGGTGTTGGATTTTTTTCATCTTCTAATAGGTTGATATTTGCAATGCGTCCAGTGGCAATATTTCCGTGCAAGTATTGGACATTATAATATTTCGCTACATTAATCGTTCCCATATTATAAGCATCAATAATAGGAACACCCTTTTCGATGGCTATTCTGATCATATGATCAATAATTCCTTGCTCAGAGAAAGAAGAAGAAGAACCATCCGTCGTAAAAATAAACTGATCATAATGGTCGATGCCCAACTCATGCATTTCATCTAACAGCAATGGCAAATCAGGACGTATGGATGAATATCGCAAGGAAACTGTATAGCCCTGCATTAAACGGTTATATATTTCTTGTCCGTTGATAGCCTCATGATCGCAGTCCGCACCTAACAGCATAAGCTTCGCCAATGTTTTTTCTGATGCCCCTGGAAAGTGGCCTTCGATTTGCTTTCTCATCCGCTTCGTTTCCTGCATCCAGTGAAGCATCATATCATCGCCGTCCAACAATTTTGGCCAGCCGGTTAATTCGCCTCCTTGCAGAACTGCATCATGTTCGAGCCATGACTTAATATTTCCATGAGAAAACGTTGTTTCCTCGTTTTGAATTTCCGTTTGCGCGTCGAATCTGCACCACCAATACATTGTTGATGGGATATTCCTCATTTCCTTCAAGAATGAAAACGCTTTCTTTTTCTCCAACTGCAACGCCAGCACCATATTATCATTTATTAAGGTTGTTGTTCCAAATTGGGCTGCATAGCTTGCAAAAGAATGGGGATTATATAATTGAAATGGGTGTGCATGAGGCTCGATATAACCAGGAACGAGAGTTAAGCCTTCACAGTCGACAATTTCACAGCCATCTGTCTTATCCGGCAGTTTATCACCGACATAGACAATGCGATCGCCGAAGATCCAAATATTAGCTGTCATCCATTTTTTAAATGCTTGATTTAAATAACGAGCATTTTTTAGCAATAAGGTTGGCGAAAGCTTTCCGTTCAATACAGAAACATGTTCACGCAAATGTTTATTTTTCCATCGGTATCGCTGTTCCAGCACTATAGCTCCTCCTTTATGTTTTTAATATATGTGTAAAATGAACCTTTTATATCATTATTCATTGGCGTCATCTAGGCTACTGAAGCACCATTCATTTGTTTGCTTTTTATCATATCATATATCACTTTTTAACGCATTAAAGAATAACAAAAATTTGTTAATTTTTTGTGAAGGAGGGAATCATATGAATATAAAGCCAAATATAGGGATTTTACAAGCGCTCATTCGTATCACTTGCGGGCTAACTTTGGTTGCTTGGAGTACTTCGAAGCTTGTCAAACAGCCATGGAATGACCGCTTTCTATTCTTTATTATGATGGGTGCAATGAAGGTAGCAGAAGGCATCGTTCGCTATTGTCCAATCGTTGCCCTATTTGAAAAAGGAAAAGAAGCAGCAAAGGAATCCAATAATACCGATAAAAAGCCGCTTGAATTATTAAATGGCAGCGACATTCTCTAAACATGTTAAAAGCCCCCCTAAAAATGAGGGCTTAAGCTGTAGAGAAAATCATATCAAAATAAAGAAGAATGGTTTGGGGTTTTCCGAGGCTTACCGCTCGCGAGCGTCGAGCGGTAAGCCTCTACAAATCCCTAAATAATTCTTATTATCACTTTCAAAGGCACTCTGAGTCCCCTAAAAATGGGGACTTTCCATTTTTATTTTATATCTGCATAGCCAATTGCTTTGTAGCCAATATCTTTCCGATAAAATACCTCATTTGTTTGGAGCTGTGCCAACCCTTTATATACTTTTTCTTGCGCTTCTTTGATCGTTTCGGCTTTCGCACCTGCAAGCAATACGCGCCCTCCGTTAGTAACGTATTGCCCAGATTCGTTTTTATCAGTGCCTGCATGGAAGACTAGCACTTCTTCTGCTACTTTCTCAATGCCAGTTAATTCGGCTCCTTTGGCGTAAGATTCAGGATAGCCGTCTGCAGCAACTACAACACCAACCATAGGCTGAGCATCCCACTCTATCATCGGCTGTCCGCCTTCAATCACATTCATCATGATCTCTGCCAAATCAGATTTCATCCTCGGCAAGATAACCTGTGTTTCCGGATCGCCGAAGCGGGCGTTGAATTCAATTACTTTAGGTCCTTTTTCAGTTGCAATCAACCCAGCGTAAAGAACCCCGCAAAAATCTCTGCCTTCTTGAACAAGTGCGCGTGCAGCCGGATGCAGAATGGTTTCTATCGCTGTCTGAACTATCTCATCCGCAATATGCGGAACAGGTGAATAAGCACCCATGCCACCGGTATTCGGTCCTTTGTCTCCATCAAAAGCACGCTTATGATCTTGAGCTATCTCAAGCGGAATGACGATCTCTCCGTTCACAAATGCCATTAAAGAAAACTCTTCACCATCCAGAAATTCTTCTATTACAACAGTTGAAGAAGCCTCGCCGAACTTTGCTTCCACGAGCATATTTTTCAGACTTGTTAATGCTTCATCCAGCGTCAATGCTACTGTAACGCCTTTGCCTGCTGCAAGACCGTCAGCTTTAATAACGATTGGAGCACCTTTTTCCTTAACATAGGCAGCGGCTTGCTCATATTCGGAAAATACTTGATAATCCCCAGTTGGAATTTCATACTTCTGCATAAGCTCTTTTGCAAAAGCTTTACTGCCTTCTATTTCAGCGGCTCGTTTTTGCGGCCCGAATACCTTTAATCCTGCTGCGATGAACCGGTCAGCTAATCCTTCAAGCAAAGGGACTTCGGGTCCGATGACAGTCAAGCCGACATTGTTTTCAGCAGCAAATTGGACTAATCGATCCTGCTCATTTTCTGAAATAGGGACAAGTTGGGCGACATCCTCCATTCCAGGATTTCCCGGTGCAACAAAAACTTGCTCGACTTTCTTGCCTTCACTTAGTTTCCGGCAAATCGCATGCTCTCGTCCGCCTCTGCCAATTACTAGAACATTCATCTCTTTTCTCCCCCGATCAGTAAAATCATTAATGTTTAAAATGTCTTACTCCGGTAAATACCATTGCTATCCCATATTCATCTGCTTTTTTAATCGAATCCGCATCCTTAATTGAGCCACCCGGTTGAATAATGGCTGTGATACCCGCTTTCGCAGCTGCTTCAACTGTATCATTCATAGGGAAAAATGCATCAGATGCCATTGTCGCGCCATTAACTGCTTCTCCTGCTTGATCAATCGCAAGCTGAGCCGAGCCAACACGGTTCATCTGTCCAGCACCTACGCCTAATGTCATATCAGCGTTGTTGACAACAATCGCATTAGATTTCACATGCTTAACGACTTTCCAGCCAAGTTCAAGCGATTTCCACTCTGCTTCGGTCGGCTCTCTTTTCGTAGCCACTTTAACGTCCGCATCCGCTAAACGATAGCCGTCATAATCTTGAACGAGCAAGCCGCCTTCTATTGAAGTCAGGCGCTTTTCCGCCTTATTCTCTGTATCAAATGGAATCGTTAATAAACGAAGGTTTTTCTTCCCTGTTAAAATCGTTAATGCTTCTTCTGAAAATGAAGGCGCAATAATGATTTCAAGGAAAATCTCATATAGCTTCTTCGCTGTATCAGCATCTACCTCTCTATTCAGCGCAATGATGCCACCAAAAATAGAAACTGGATCAGCAGCAAATGCTTTAGAAAATGCATCGTATACATTTTTACCAGTGCCTACTCCACAAGGATTCATATGCTTTACTGCCACAGCTGCCGGCTTGGAAAATTCCTTTACAATTTGCAGCGCAGCATCCGCATCATTAATGTTGTTGTAAGACAGCTCTTTGCCATGCAATTGCGATCCATTGGCAATCGAAAATTCTGAACCGAGCGGTTTGCGATAAAAAGCAGCTTTTTGATGCGGGTTTTCTCCGTATCTTAAAGATTGCTTTAATTCATATGTGACAGTCAGCTTCTCAGGCGTGTCCTCGCCAGCTAACTGAGTCATATATTCAGCAATCATTGCATCATAGGCAGCCGTATGGCGGAAAACCTTTGCAGCTAATTTTCTCTTTGTTTCATTTTCCACTGCACCTGTCTCTTCTATTTGCGCAAGCACTGTTTCATAATCAGTTGGATCAACAACAACAGTCACATACTCATGGTTTTTCGCAGATGCTCGCAGCATGGCAGGTCCGCCAATATCAATGTTTTCAATTGCGTCTTCAACGGTCACATCCGGTTTTGCAATTGTTTGCTGGAAAGGATATAAATTGACGCAAACCACTTGTATAGGTTGTATTTGATGCTCATCCAGCTGTACCTTATGTGTTGGGTCATCAAATTTTGCAAGCAAGCCTCCATGTATCATCGGGTTCAATGTTTTTACACGGCCTTCTAAAATTTCAGGAAAACCAGTCACATCACTTACCCCGATCACAGGAACACCGGCTGCTTGCAATGCTTTTTTTGTACCGCCAGTAGATAAAATTTCAAAACCAAGCTCGGCTAATTTTTGTGCAAATTCTGCGACTCCGCTCTTATCAGATACACTAATGAGTGCACGCTTTTTCATTTTCAAATTTCCTCCTTGTGGATAACCGCTCTATGACGTTATTAATTAAGTATTTTATTCAGGACTTGTGGATAAAACACATGCTCAACTTCATGAATTTTCATTTGCAGCGATTCCATTGTTTCCCCATCGCTTACGGTTACTTCCTGCTGGTCAATGATTGGCCCTGTATCCATTCCCTCATCAACGAAGTGAATGGTCACTCCAGTTTCCTCCACTCCAGCCTGCAGCGCCTGTCCAATCGCATCTTTACCGGGGAAAGCAGGGAGCAGAGATGGATGGATATTGACGATTCTTCCGGCAAACGCCTGAAGCAGCACCGACCCTATTAATCTCATATAACCTGCGAGTACAATGAATTCCACTTCTGCAGCTTGTAATTCCTGCAGGATTTTCTTTTCATATTCTTCTTTACTGGCAAACTCTTTTACATTAAAAACAAAGGACGGAATCCCTTCGTTTACTGCTCTCTTAATACAATAGGCTTGTGGCTTATCGCAAACAAGCAGCTTAATCTCAGCTTCTAGTGAGCCGCCTTTATTCGCATCAACTATGGCCTGAAAATTCGTTCCGCTCCCGGAAGCAAATACTGCGATTTTTTTCATAGCAACCTCCGCTGTTTACAGAATCACGATTCCTTCTTTATTCGTTACTTTGCCAATGATGCTTGCTGTTTCACCTTGAGCACTGAAGTGATTTACAACGGCTTCTGCCGCACCGGAGTCAACTGCTGCCACCATTCCAATTCCCATATTAAAAATATTGTACATATCATTTCGCTCAATCTTGCCGATGGATTCCATGAACGTAAATACGGACGGAATCTCCCAGCTTCCTTCTTTGAGCTCTGCGCCTAATCCTACTGGCAACATACGCGGTATATTTTCGATAAAGCCTCCGCCTGTAATATGTGCAAAGCCTTTTACTTCAAATTCCTTTAACACTGATAGTACAGATTTCACATAGATTCGAGTAGGACGTAACAATTCCTCGCCTAAAGTAGAGCCAAACTCTTCTACGTAGTCATTTAAGGACATTTTTGCTTCCTCTAAAAATAGCTTTCTAACAAGAGAATAGCCATTGCTGTGGATTCCGCTTGAAGCAAGACCAATAAGTACATCGCCTTCTTTAATATTAGATCCATTTATTAAAGCGCTCTTTTCGCAGGCACCTACTGCAAAGCCGGCAAGATCATACTCTTCATCACTGTACATCCCCGGCATTTCAGCAGTCTCTCCGCCTACAAGCGCACAGCCCGCTTGTTCGCAGCCGTCAGAAATCCCTTTTACAATTGCCTCAATTTTCCCAGGCTCCGCTTTTCCGCACGCAATGTAATCCAAGAAATAAATCGGCTCTGCTCCTTGCACAACAATATCATTCACACACATCGCAACCGCGTCTATGCCAATAGTGTCATGCTGATTCATCATAAAAGCAAGCATTAATTTCGTTCCAACTCCATCTGTTCCTGAAACGAGAACCGGCTCTTTTAGCTGGAGGGAGGAAAGATCAAACATCCCGCCAAAACCGCCGAGTCCACCCATAACGCCCGGACGGATTGTTCTTTCTACATGCTTTTTCATGCGCGTAACCGCTTCATAGCCAGCCTCAATATCAACACCAGCCTGTTTATATGCATTCGCCATACTGTATCCCACCTTGCAAGTTTTTTTCTAAAAGAATCAAGCAGCTTTTCTCTTTTTTGATGTCATTGTTTTTTAAGCATGGTATTAGAAGCTCGTTTTTCTTTTTGCGACCACTTTTCCACACTCATCATAAAGGATTGGTCTCATTCTCTTTTTGGCAGCGACAACGCTTCTAAACGCTCTTATCAATCAACAAGCGGCATATGCACCTGCCGCTTTATACTTTCTCGTAAGGATGTACAGTGCTTGGATAAATTTCAGTTGGATACTTACCTGTGAAGCATGCCAGACATTGTCCGCGATGTTCACCGTCTTCCTTCCTGCCAATGGCTTCCACCATACCTTCCACACTTAGAAAAGTTAGTGTATCTGCACCGATAATTTCACGAATTTCTTCCACTGAACGGTCTGATGCAATTAACTCTTCCTTCGTAGAAGTATCAATCCCGTAGAAGCATGGATTTTTAATTGGCGGCGAACTGATGATTACATGCACTTCTGTGGCGCCGGCTTCTTTTAACATGGAAACGATTCTTCTGCTCGTTGTTCCGCGCACGATGGAATCGTCAACCATAACGACACGCTTGCCTTCAACAACACCGCGAACAGGGGAAAGCTTCATCTTAACACCTTGCTCTCTTAAAGATTGCGAAGGCTGGATGAATGTACGGCCTACATATTTATTTTTTATTAAGCCCATTTCATATGGAATGCCTGTTGCTTCTGCATAGCCGATAGCAACGGAAATACTTGAATCCGGCACACCGGTTACCACATCGGCTTCAATTGGCACTTCAACAGCTAGCTGCTTTCCTAGATTTTTTCTCGCCGTATGAACATTGATCCCATTAATATTGCTGTCCGGACGGGAAAAATATACATATTCCATTGTGCACATAGCGATATTTGATGCCATTGCAAACATTTCTGAGCGGAAGCCGTTGTCGTCAATAATCAAGAGTTCACCGGGTAAAACATCACGTATGAATTCAGCACCAACGATATCAAAGGCGCATGTTTCTGAAGTGACAACATAAGCATCACCTAATTTGCCTAATGATAAAGGTCTCATCCCGTTAGGATCAAGAGCGACCATCATCTCGTTCTCTGTCATGATTAAAAAAGCATACGCACCTTTCACCATTGATAAGGCGTTTTTTACGCGCTCTTTATGAGAAGAAACTCCGCCGCGCTTAATCAGGTGAGCTAATACTTCTGTATCTGAGCTCGTTTGAAAAATGCTGCCTTGCGCTTCCAGCTGATACTTTAAAGCTGTAGCATTCGTCAAATTGCCATTATGGCAAAGAGCCAATCCGCCGCTTTGTGATTGGAATAATAATGGCTGAACATTATCATATCCCCCTCCGCCAGCAGTTGCATAGCGCACATGGCCAATGGCTGATGTACCTTCTAATTCCTGAATGGCATCTGCGGAGAAAACCTCAGTTACAAGGCCCTCTCCCTTCACACCTTTCAATTTCTTGCCATCCGTTACAACGATACCAGTTCCCTCTTGCCCACGATGTTGAAGACTATGAAGTCCGTAATACGTGATTTGTGCTGCTTCTGGATGACCCCAAACACCGAAAACTCCGCATTCTTCATTGAGTCCCTTTATTTCAGCAAGCATGTTGGTATCGCTCCCTTCCAGGCTTTTTCAAGCACATCCGTTTGCTCTTCCAGAACAAGTTCATTATTTACGAAAGCTTGGAGCTTGTTCCCAGCAGTGACTTCTCCGATTAACACTGCATTCGTTAGTTTTTCAAACTCATGTTGATTTTCCTTTTTCACACTTATGAGAAATCTTGATTGAGATTCACTGAATAGTTGTGTTGTTGCTTCGCCAGTTAAATGAATGTCTGCGCCAAGCTGGGTTTTACCGAATAAGCTTTCTGCTACAGCTACCGCAAGACCTCCTTCGGCAATATCATGTGCTGAAGCAACAAGTCCAGAGCGAATGGCAGCCAATACCTTTTCCTGATATTCAGCTTCTGTAGCTAAATCCAATTCAGGGGCTTTGCCGAAAATTTTCTTATAGGTCAGCTTTTGCAGTTCACTTCCGCCAAATTCAGGTTTTGTCTCACCCAACAAATAGATTAAATCTCCAGCTTCTTTAAAGGACTGAGTCGTTACATCATCTATATCCTGGACTAAGCCAACCATGCCAATAACCGGAGTCGGATAAATCGCCGTACCATTTGTTTCATTGTAAAGCGAAACATTTCCGCCGATTACAGGCGTATTCAATGTTTTACATGCCTCGCTAATTCCATCTGCAGACTTTTCAATTTGCCAGAAAATCTCTGGTTTTTCGGGATTGCCGAAATTTAAATTATCTGTGATAGCAAGCGGCTCTCCACCTGAACAAATAATGTTTCTTGCTGCTTCTGCTACAGCAATTTTTCCGCCTGTTTCCGGATCTAAGTACATGTAGCGGGAATTGCAATCTGTTGTCATTGCAAGGCCTTTGCGCGTGCCGCGAATTCTAATAACGGCTGCATCTGATCCCGGCGCAACAACTGTATTGGTTCTTACCATATAATCATATTGATTATAAACCCATTCCTTACTTGCA
This sequence comes from Cytobacillus horneckiae, assembly GCF_002835735.1. Lineage (GTDB taxonomy): Bacteria > Bacillota > Bacilli > Bacillales > Cytobacillaceae > Cytobacillus > Cytobacillus horneckiae. Next base: position 18,331 of record NZ_PISD01000035.1, read on the forward strand.
ATCGTTGGCTGCTGCAGTAAGGACATAAGCGTTTCTTTATAATTTTCTACTGCCGGAATATCATTTTCCATCGTCTGGAATTCACGATAATAAGCTGGCTCAGCTGATGGCTTATGGTAAACAGGTGCTTCTTCAGCGAGCGCATCGGCTGGCACATCGGCTACTACTTCACTCTGATGAATCAACCGAAGCTGTTTATCATCCGTTACATGTCCAATTGACACTGCCTCCAGATCATATTTAGAGAAAAGATCAACAATTTCTTGTTCTCTGCCTTTCTTAACAACAATCAGCATTCTTTCCTGAGATTCAGAAAGCATCATTTCATATGCTGTCATCCCTTTTTCACGCTGCGGTACAAGATCAAGATTCATTTCAATTCCTGAACCTGCTTTACTTGCCATTTCTGCTGAAGAGCTTGTAAGACCCGCTGCTCCCATATCTTGAATGCCAACTAGTGCATCTGATTGAACAAGTTCTAGGCATGCCTCAAGCAGAAGCTTTTCCATAAATGGGTCGCCCACCTGAACAGCCGGACGATTTTCCTCTGATTGATCTGTTAATTCCTCTGATGCAAAAGTGGCTCCGTGGATCCCGTCTCGCCCAGTTTTAGCGCCTACATACATTACTGTGTTGCCTACGCCATGTGCCTGCCCCTTCTTAATATCCTTATGATCAATCAAGCCGACACACATCGCATTAACAAGCGGATTACCTTCATATGAAGCATCAAATTGAATCTCTCCGCCAACTGTTGGAATTCCGATACAATTTCCGTAGCCAGCAATACCTGCTACTACCTCTTCAAAAAGGTACCGAACGCGAGGAGTATCCAGTTCTCCAAAGCGTAAAGAGTTGAGGAGTGCAACAGGTCTCGCCCCCATCGAAAATACATCGCGGATAATTCCGCCGACACCCGTTGCTGCTCCTTGATAAGGCTCGATTGCAGATGGATGATTATGGCTTTCGATTTTAAATACAACCGCTTGCTCATCTCCGATATCAACAATTCCTGCTCCTTCGCCCGGCCCTTGAAGGACTTTATCTCCAGTCGTAGGGAATTTTTTTAATACAGGCTTTGAATTTTTATAGCTGCAGTGCTCTGACCACATAACTGAAAACAATCCAATTTCTGTATAGTTCGGGAGACGTCCGAGAATCTTTTCAACCATCGCAAATTCTTCATCCGACAAACCCATTTCTTTGTATACCTTCTGTGACTTTAGCTGCTCCGGACTTGGTTCAAGCATTAACGACATGTGCTTCCCTCCATTGTTTTACGATCGATTGAAAAAGTTTCAGACCATCTGCGCCGCCTAAAAGTTCATCTACTGCTCTTTCAGGGTGCGGCATCATGCCAAGGACATTGCCCTTTTCATTTGTAATCCCTGCTATATTTTCTAAACTTCCATTTGGGTTTTCTCCATGGTAAGTAAAAACGATTTGATTATTTCCCTTCAAGCGTGCAAGTGTTTCATCATCACAATAATAGTTGCCTTCTCCATGAGCGACTGGAATCGTAATCACTTCACCCTCATTATACTCAGCCGAAAATAACGTTCCGTTATTCTCTACCTTTAATTCAACTGGGCGGCAAATAAATTTCAGGCTTTCATTTCGTCTCATAGCGCCCGGAAGAAGACCTGCTTCTAATAAAATTTGGAATCCATTGCACACACCAAGGACAGGCTTGCCAGCTTCGGCAGCTTTTACAACTTCCTTCATCACGTTGCTGAAACGTGCAATAGCACCTGAGCGCAAGTAATCTCCATATGAGAAACCGCCTGGTAAAAGAATTCCATCAAAACCTTCTAAACTCCCTGCATCATGCCAAACATATTCCACTTCACAGCCAAGTTCATCCTTGACTGCATGGTACATGTCAATGTCGCAATTCGATCCAGGGAAAACAATGACGGCAAACTTCACTGAGCAACAGCCTCCTCGATTTCAAAACGATAATCTTCAATGACCACATTGGCTAGCAGCCTTTCACACATTTCTTTTACGACTTCTTCAACAGGACGCTCAGACTTTTCAATGGAAAGCTCCATATATTTTCCGATGCGGACATCTGACACTTCGCTGTAATTCAAGGAATGAAGTGAATCCTTTACGGCTGTTCCTTGAGGATCTAGTACGCTTTCTCTTAATGTGACAAATACTTTTACTTTATACATGAAGTTTTCCTCCCAGTCTCGCTAAAATATTTTCATATGCATCTGTTAAACTACCAAGGTCACGTCGAAATACATCTTTATCAAGTTTTTCATTCGTTTCCATATCCCAGAAACGGCAAGTATCTGGTGAGATTTCATCAGCAAGCAGTATCGCTCCTGTTTCATCTTTGCCAAATTCAAGCTTGAAATCGACGAGGCGGATGCCCAACTCTTTAAAAAATTCCGATAACACTTCATTTACTTGCAGTGCTTTTTCCTTTAAAATCGCTACCTCTTCTTTAGAAGCGAGCGCCATCACTTCAATATGGTCTTCAGTTAAAATTGGATCGCCTAAGGCATCATCCTTGTAATAAAATTCTACAATCGGCCTTTTCAGCACCTTGCCTTCTTCCATGCCAAGCCTTTTTGAAAAACTGCCAGCAGCATAATTGCGGACAACGGTTTCAAGCGGAATGATATCCACCTTTTTCACAAGCTGTTCATTCTCTGAAATGCGTTTAATGAAGTGAGAATCAATTCCCATTTCTTTTAGTTTGGTGAATAGTAAACTAGTAATCTCGTTGTTTAATCTGCCTTTGCCAATAATGCTCGCTTTCTTTTCACCATTATAAGCAGTTGCAGCATCCTTATATTCAATCCAGACAATTGACGCCTCATCTGTTGTGTAAACCATTTTCGCCTTGCCTTCATACAGCAGTGCACCTTTCTCCATGCCAAGCGCCTCCTCAATTATGAAAAATTAGCAATTTTCTATCTGCAAGTTTTTTGGTTTAGCAAGAGGTAAAGTATTTCCACCCTACCTCTTTGCCATTTTACAAACCTAATCTGTCAAAAATTGTATCAACATGTTTCAAATGGTGATTATAATCAAAGCAATCATCAATTTCTTCTTTTGAAAGCAATGATGTAATCTTCTCATCCTGATCAATTAAGCTGCGGAAAGGCACTTGCTTTTCCCAAGCTTCCATTGCACGAGGCTGTACAGTATCATAGGCTTCCTCGCGTACAAGCCCTTTATCAATCAATGCAAGCAGAACACGCTGTGAATAAATTAAACCAAGTGTACGGTCCATATTGCGCTTCATGTTTTCAGGATAAACCGTTAAATTTTTAACGATATTTGCGAAACGATTGAGCATATAATTTAATGCAATCGTTGCATCTGGGATGATGATTCTCTCCGCTGATGAGTGTGAGATATCGCGCTCATGCCATAATGATACATTTTCATACGCAGTCATCATATATCCGCGAATGACTCTTGCCATTCCTGTCATATTCTCAGAACCAATTGGGTTGCGTTTATGCGGCATGGCAGAAGATCCTTTTTGACCTTTTGCGAAAAACTCTTCCACTTCTCTTGTTTCACTCTTCTGAAGCCCGCGGATTTCAGTAGCAAACTTCTCAATAGACGTTGCAATAAGAGCAATTGCACTCATATAGTGAGCATGGCGGTCACGCTGCAAAGTTTGCGTTGAAATTGGAGCTGGCTTGATTCCTAGCTTTTCACATACATATTGTTCTACAAACGGGTCAATGTTTGCATACGTTCCAACTGCTCCGGAAATTTTCCCGAATTCTACACCCGCTGCTGCTTCTTTAAAGCGGGCAAGATTGCGTTTCATTTCTTCATACCATAGAGCAAGCTTCAAGCCAAAAGTTGTCGGCTCGGCATGTACACCATGCGTACGCCCCATCATGACTGTATTTTTATGTTCCTGAGCTTTTACTTTTAAAATTTCTACAAACCGCTCAAGATCCTTTAAAAGAATATCATTCGCTTGTTTGATTAAGTAAGAAAGCGCTGTGTCTACCACATCGGTTGAAGTTAGGCCATAATGGACCCATTTGCGCTCTTCTCCTAGCGTTTCAGAAACGGCACGTGTGAAGGCTACAACATCATGTCTAGTTTCTGCTTCAATTTCTTGAATGCGGTCAATATTAAAAGAAGCATTCTCGCGAATCTTTGCCACATCTTCTTTAGGAATATCACCTAGCTCTGCCCAAGCTTCACAAGCTAAAATTTCTACTTCAAGCCAAGCTTGAAAACGATTCTGTTCTGTCCAGATGGCGCCCATTTCGGGACGGGTATAACGATCAATCATGATTTATCCTCCGATCTTTTCTTGCGCTTTCGCCCATATATCACTTTTCTCTATCTCAGCCAATGCATCTTCTACATTGCTGTGGAGCAGTGTCACATGGCCCATTTTACGTTTAGTTTTTGCTTCTGTTTTTCCATATAGATGAACCTTCCAATCAGCTAAAGAGGGGATTTCCTCTAATAATGGCGCAACATGCTCTCCTAATATATTGACCATTATCGCCGGTTTTAATAGCTCTGTGCTGCCGAGTGGCCAGTTGCAAACCGCCCTGACATGCTGCTCAAATTGAGAAGTCTCACACGCTTCAATGGAATAGTGGCCTGAGTTGTGCGGACGGGGAGCAAGTTCATTGATGTATATCTCATCATCCTGTCCCAAAAACATTTCTACTGCCAATGTACCAACGAGTCCAAATGCCTCTGCAATTTGTTTTGCTGCTTCCAGTGCTTTTTCTTCAGCTTGTGTTGAGATTCTTGCAGGTACAATTGTTTGATGAAGGATATTTTCTTGATGAATATTTTCACCAACTGGCAAAACCGCTGTTTCACCATTCGGGTTTCTAAAAATAATCACCGAAATTTCCTTTGAAAACGAAATAAATTGCTCCAGCACGCAAGTTCCGTGCACCAATAAGGCCTTTGCCTCTTCAATATCATTTTGATTTCTAATGACAAATTGACCTTTTCCATCATAACCGCCTCTAGCTGTTTTCAGTACAGAAGGAAAGCCAAGCGTTTCTATATTATCATAAATATCTTCAGCCGACTGTATTACACTGTATGGCGCAACAGCTGCACCGGCTTTTACGATTGCTTCTTTTTCAGACACGCGGTCCTGTGTGATAGAAAGTACAGATGAACCTTGTGGCACATAAGCATTCTCACATAACCAGTTCAAGCTTTCAGCACTGATATTCTCAAATTCATACGTTATGACATCACTTGCTTCTGCCAGCTGTTTTATCGCATCCATGCTATCGTAGGCACCAATGACTTTGATGTCTGCCACTTGTCCGCATGGTGAGTCTTCAACAGGGTCAAGCACTGCAACTCTAAATCCTTGCGCTTTTGCCGCAAGCGCCATCATGCGCCCTAGCTGTCCGCCACCTATGATTCCGATTGTTTGACCTGGCAATATGGTTTTCTTAAACAAGCTCATCACTACTTTCTAGCACTTGCTGTTTTGTTCTTTCTCTTCTATCCTCAAGACGATGAGCCAGCTCCTCATTAAAAGCACTGAGCATTTGTGCAGCCAGCAGACCGGCATTTGTCGCTCCAGCTTTGCCAATCGCAACAGTAGCGACTGGTACGCCTCCTGGCATTTGAACAATCGATAGCAATGAATCTAAACCATTTAATGCTCTAGATTGCACCGGAACACCGATAACTGGCAAAGTTGTCTTCGCAGCAACCATCCCAGGCAAATGGGCAGCGCCACCTGCACCAGCAATAATTACTTTAATTCCTTTTTTCCGAGCCGCTACTGCATATTCAAACATGAGATCCGGTGTACGATGAGCAGAAACGACCTTTTTTTCAAATCCGATTTCTAGCTCCTCAAGGATGTCACACGCATGCTTCATTGTTTCCCAATCAGACTTGCTTCCCATGATCACTGCTACTTCTGTATTCATCCTTCTCCTCCCAATCCTTTATATCTAGCTAAAAATGAAAAAGCCCAGACGGAATCTTTGCTCTACTTTACGAGAGGAAAGATTCTGTCCGAGCAATAAATAAACCGAGGTTTATTAGAAAGAAGCATGATTGCTCCTCTTTTGCCGGTCACGAAACTTTCCCTCATAGTCCGGAGATTTACGGTTACCGGGTAGAGACTTATGGGCCATATTCCCATTATTATACGAGGGTGATTATTTGTTAGATTTTCTTTCAATTTCATCTTAACAACTTCCGAATTGTCCGTCAATGATAATCTCGAACAATATAAGAAGTCAGAAAATTAATGTTCGTGTTTTACTCTAAAATTTTCGCTTCAAATACGATTTGCCTTCCTGCTGGCTCATATTCGACCTTCCCATTTTTCGTCACCTCTTTAAAGTACGGCTTTTCCGTTCTCCGAACAGGAAAATAGCCAGCCTCCTTTATCCGACCCAAACATTGATCAATACTTTCATTTTCTTGCACTTCAAATAACATTTTCTTTTTTTTCACTTAAATAACTTACCTTTCTTTACTGATTTCACCCAAAATCCGCCATGAATGGTCTTCGGCTCATAAGCAATGATAAAAGCCTTCGGATCTAGCTCCTTAATTGTGGCATAAAGCTTTAGTTCATATTTTCTCGGCGTTAAAATCTGCAAAGCCATCCGATCGCCTTCCAAACCGTTGGCGGCCCAAGAAGTTACACCATAACCCAATCCACGCAGGTTCTTCGGTAAATCCTTATCGTATTCCTTCGTTATTACATTAACAGTTATGTAGCCAAGTGCAAGCTTTTCTTCAATTTTCATCCCTACAATGACACCAAGCCCATAACCAACTGCATACGCAATAAGATTTTGAATCTGATTTAAATTATCCAGTACTAACCCAAGCCCGATGACATAAATAACAACCTCAATCATACTTATAAAAGCGGCCTGATATCTCTGCCCTTTTAAAGTCAATATCATTCGGATCGTAAAAAAAGAAACGTACACGACATTAATAATTAAAATAATTGCGACCATCATTATACTGTTCTCTAACAATTAAATGACCTCCCCACAGCCCGTTATTATTATATATGATATCCTAATTGTTACCATTCAAAAACAAAAGTGAAAAAGCGGAATTTGTTTTTTTCTTTGTTGCATTCCCTTTTGTGTATTATTTAAACATTGATTAACAATCTGAGGCTTTGCGAATATCCTGTCATATGTGGGCAAATGCCTCAATTCAAAATTGTAGGTGATATAATATGTACCCCTTATGGCTGCCTCGAGAAGTTTTATCCTCCCCTGAAATTAGAGAAAGTGAAAGCATTGACTTACTGGCCTCTGCATTAGCCGCCGTAGGTAGCATTATCGCTGTATTTGGCATTCTGGCCGATGTTGAAGATATTGAGGGAAGTGAAACGAATAACAGTAATTCTGCGCCATTAGAAAACACACTAAGTTCCGAGCAAAATGCATTTAATCTTACTTTGTTAGGTGCCATTATTGTAGCATTTGGGGAATCATTAGGAACTTATGCGATTGTTAAAGGAATCGATGAATCAATTAAAATTGAACAAGAAGAGAAAGTAAAAGAGCAGGAATTAAATCGAACCATCAAAGAAATGCAAATGCAAATTAATATTCTCCAAAAAGATATGAATAGTTTAATGAGGGTGACAACTTCACTCCAGCAGGAAAATCTCACCCTACAGAGAGAGGTACATTACTTAAATTTAACAGGGAAGAGAAAATAATATATGGATAAAATATATTTTTATAATTAGGAGAGGTATGCAAGCATAGGTAAGTGCTTTTATTAAGCTTGAGAGCAGGAATTGCTACAATACAGAACTTGCTCTTACTCCTGTTTTAATATAAATATATTGAAAGATAGATGGTTAACGCACTTAAAGAAGGCACTAAATTCATGTTTTAAAGACAGAAAGGCCATTCAGGATTAGTTTCCAATAATAAATGGAAGGAATAAAAATAGGGTTCATTTTATGGAGGAGTGATGGTACAGAAACTTTCACTTTTTTACTGTCTATAACTCTATTTTTTAGGGAAGAAAACAATTGATGAACTCTTTTTATTTTCTTAAAAACCAATAATAGACTAGTAAAGGTGACAATAACCCTTTGCAATATCTAAGAGGAGGAATTCTCTCTATGTATATAGGTGATAATATTTAAACCTTACTGTTAAAGAATTAAGTTTTGTTCAATAATCTTTACCTTCTCCCCATTTTTTAACTAAAACAAAAAGAGAGCACCTTTCCAGGTACTCTCTTTTATTTGCCCGGCAACGTCCTACTCTCACAAGGGGACAGCCCCTAACTACCATTGGCGCTGAGAAGCTTAACTTC